>JBDIVS010000016.1:0-75102 GCA_039794245.1 Candidatus Jinrbaksania sp. | reverse complement strand
TCAAGCGCAATTTTCCGCTGTTCATGCGCGAAATGGAGTTTCGGTTCAATCACCGTGATGATCCTGATGCCGTCAGTTACCTGTACAAAATACTAAAATCGGGTCCGAATTAATGGTCCGATCCCAAAAATTAACCGCCCGGATGCCTTCCGGGCCGCCCGGTGGCCTGCGGCAACCCGTACTGGGGCGCTGATGCAACGCGCCTTCGGCGACGCGCGGCCGGTGCTCGGCCGCGGCGTGTGGGTCGATCCGAGCGCCCAGGTGATCGGTGATGTGACGTTGGGCGACGATGTCTCGATCTGGCCGCTCGCCGTCGTGCGCGGCGACATCCACCGCATCACAATCGGCCGGGCGAGCAATATCCAGGACGGCAGCGTGCTGCACGTGACGCATGACGGGGAGTTTTCCCCGGGTGGCTTCCCGCTCAAGGTCGGCGAGGAAGTGACGGTCGGTCATCGCGTCGTGCTGCACGGTTGCACGATCGGCTCCCTGTGCCTGATTGGCATGGGGGCGGTGGTGATGGACGGCGCCGAGATCGGCGACGAGACCCTGCTCGCCGCCGGCAGCGTCGTCGCCCCGGGGACGCGCATCCAAGGCGGCAGTCTGTGGCGCGGCGTGCCGGCCCGCCCGGTCCGGGGGCTGAACGGCGAGGAGCGCCGCCGCCTGGCCTATTCGGCCCGCTACTACGTCGAGTTGAAACGCCGTTACGAGCACGCCAGTTGATGACCGGCGGCGCTGCCTGGTGGTTGTTCGCAGCGCTGTTTGCGGCGCTGCTTCTGGGTTATCCGGTTGCCTTCACGCTGGCCGGCGTCTCGCTGCTCGCGGCGCTGATCGGCTGGTGGACGGGGGCATTCGACCCGGCTTTTCTCAACGCCCTGCCAAGCCGGGTGTTCGGCATCATGACCAACGAGACTTTGCTCGCCGTGCCGTTGTTCGTGCTGATGGGCGTAGTGCTGGAAAAGGCCCGTCTGGCCGAAGATCTGCTGCACGACGCCGCGGCGCTGTTCCGCGGCGTGCCGGGCGGTATGGCGCTCGCCGTGGTGATCGTCGGAGCCCTGCTTGCCGCCAGTTCGGGCATCGTCGGGACCACGGTCGTGACAATGGGTCTGCTGGCGCTGCCGGTGATGTTGCGGCGCGGTTACCCGGCGGCGGTCGCCGGCGGTACGATCTGCGCCGCCGGTACGCTCGGCCAACTGATCCCGCCGTCGATCGCCCTGGTTTTGCTCGGCGATGTGCTCGGTAACGCCTACCAGGAAGCGCAACTGGCGAGCGGCGTGTTCAGCCCGCGCGCCATGTCGGTCGGCGACCTGTTCGCCGGGGCGTTGTTGCCCGGTTTGATGTTGGTTGCGCTGTACATCGTCTTTTTGCTCTGGAGATTGAAAGACGGGCCGCAGGCAACCCCCCCGCCGCCCGGCGCCGGCGAACATCTCGGGCGGCACCTCTGGCGCCACCTGTGGCGCCTCGCCGGCGGGCCGCTCTTGCTGATGCTGGCCGTGCTCGGTTCCATCCTCGGTGGCATTGCAACGCCGACCGAAGCGGCGGCGGTCGGCGCTTTCGGTGCGTTGTTGCTCGCCGTTGTGCGCCGCCGTTTCAGTCTTGACCTGCTCTGGCAGGCGGCGGGCCGCAGTGTCCGGATCAGCAGCATGGTGTTCATGATCCTGATCGGCGCGGCGCTGTTTTCGCTGGTCTTTCGCGGCTTCGGCGGCGACCAGGAGGTGCGGGCGGTGCTCGCCGACCTGCCGGGCGGCGAGTACGGGGCGCTGTTGATCGTGATGGCCGCCGTCTTCGTCCTTGGCTTCGCCCTCGACTTTATCGAAATCATCTACGTCGTCGTCCCCATCGTCGGCCCGCCGCTGATGATGCTCGGCGTCGATCCGTTATGGCTCGGCGTGCTGCTCGCCGTCAACCTCCAGACCTCCTTCCTGACCCCGCCGTTCGGCTTCGCGCTGTTCTATCTGCGCGGCGTCGCTCCACCCGAATTCTCCAGCCGCGCCCTGTACCGCGGAGTCATCCCATTCATTGCTCTGCAACTCGCGCTGATGACACTGCTCCTCGTCTTTCCCCAATTTGCCACCTGGCTGCCGGCGATTCTGCGCGGCTGACACTGCCGGCCCACTGCGGCGGCTGTGACAGTCAGCAGGTCAACGCATCGTTTTATTGTCGAAAAACCGGACCTTGAATTTGACCGACCGGTCAACTATAATGTAAATATGTTGCCTTGGAATGCGGTCTGATGGGCCGGTGCGGCGATACCCGCGAGCGTCTGCTTGCGGCGGCGGCGGCGCTGCTCCGCGAGAACGGGTACCACACGGCCTCGGTCGAGGCGCTGTGCCGCAAGGCCGGGGTGCAGAAAGGCAGCTTCTATCATTTTTTCGAATCCAAGTGCGATCTGGCCGGCTCGGCGCTCGATTATGCGTGGCAACAGCAAAAAGCGCTCCTGGCACGCGATTTTGCCCCCGCGGTGCCGCCGGTCGAGCGCCTGGTCCGGCATTTTGACGCAGTGTATCGCGAGCAGCTCGCGCTACGCGCCCGCTACGGCCGGACGCTGGGCTGCCCGTTTTACCGGCTCGGCACCGAATGCAGCGGCGCCCACCCGGAGATCGCGGCGCGCATCGGGAAGATCATCGCCGCTTACCGCGGTTATTTCGAAGGCGCGCTGGGCGACGCGGTGCACGCCGAGCCCGGCCTGAATGGCGACCCGGTGCGCCTGGCGCACTGGTTGTTTGCGTTGTATCAGGGGCTGCTGGAGGAGGCGCGGATCTGCGACGATCCGGAGGTGCTGCGCCAGTTGCCGGCGGCCGCCGCACGGCTGCTGGGTGGCGGCCGGAGCGAGTCCGCCGCGTTTGCGGCAGAAGTTGCCGGCGACGGGTACGTGGCCGGCGTGGTCAATTGATGGTTGTAGCTGGAGTCATGCGATGAAAGAAGTCACGATGGGTACGTTCGAAGATGAAGTGTTGAAGTCCACCAAACCGGTGCTGGTCGATTTCTGGGCGCCGTGGTGCGGGCCGTGCAAGATGATCGCCCCGGTACTGGCCGATATCGCCGAGGAGCGCCAAGGCAGCCTCAAGGTGGTCAAGGTCAATGTCGATGAACAGGCGGCGCTGGCCCAGCGTTACAACATCCGTTCGATCCCGACGATGCTGTTGTTCAAGCTCGGCGAGGTGCGCGAACAGATGGTCGGCGCGGCGAGCAAGCAGGCGCTGTTGCAAAAGGTTGACAAGGCTTTGGCATGATGCCGGCGCCGGTTCGGGCCGCGTCGTTCGCCCGGTATCCCGCGCTCAGCGGTGGGGTATTGTTGCTGGCCGCCTGCGGGCCGGCAGGCGAGCCGGAGCCGCCGCCGTGGATGCAGACCCCGGCGGTCAGCGTGGCCCGTCCCGAGGTGCGGCAGATCACCGACTGGGACGAATACACCGGCCGCCTGGCGGCGGTCGGGGAAGTTGAAGTCCGCGCCCGGGTCAGCGGTTACCTCGATCGGGTGGCGTTTACCGATGGGGCGATGGTCGAGGCCGGCGATCTGCTCTATGTGATCGACCCGCGGCCGTTTCAGGCGGCGCTGGCCGAAGAACAGGCCGGCCGCGAGCGGGCCGCGGCGCTGCTGGCGCTGGCCCGCAACGACGAGGCGCGGGCCGAACGGCTGTATAAATCCCGCTCGATTTCCGAAGAGGAACTGGACAACCGCCGGCAAGGTGCGCGCCAGGCGCAAGCCAACCTCGCTGCCGCCGAGGCGGCGGTGGAGCAGGCCCGGCTGAACTTCGAGTTCACTGAAGTCAGGGCGCCGATCCGTGGCCGGATCAGCCGCACGCGGGTGACGCCGGGCAATCTGATCAACGGCGGTACGGCCGATGCAACGTTATTGACGACGATCGTTTCGCTCGACCCGATCCATCTTTATTTCACCGGTTCGGAAAGCGCTTATCTGCGTTATGTCCGGCTCGACCAGAGCGGCGCCCGGCGAAGTTCGCGCGACGCACCGAATCCGGTGTTGTTGCAACTGGCCGACGAAGCGGGTTTCCCGCACGAGGGGCACATGGATTTCGTCGATAACCGGATCGACCCGGCGACCGGCACGATGCAGGGCAGGGCGATTTTCCCGAATCCCGACGGCGTGCTGATCCCCGGCCTGTTCGCCCGCGTCCGGTTGCTCGGCGAAGGACCGTACCCGGCGTTGCTGGTTCCCGATGCGGCGATCGCCACCGATCAGAACCAGCGTTTTGTCTATGTTCTCGGCGCGGCGGATGTCGCCGAACGCCGCAATGTGACGCCCGGCCGGCTGGTTGACGGCCTCAGAGTGATCCGCGAAGGGTTGGACGGCGACGAGTGGGTGATCGTCAACGGTTTGCAGCGGGTGCGCGCCGGGCAACCGGTGAAGGCCGAACGCCGCGCCACCGAGGTAGTGCCTTCCGAGACGCCGGCTGGCGAAACCGATTCCGCACAATGAAACTCGGCCATTTCTTTATCGACCGGCCGCGTTTTGCCGCCGTCGTCGCGATCGTCATCACGCTGCTCGGGGCGCTGGCTTACGTCGGGCTGCCGGTGGCGCAGTATCCGGAGGTCGTGCCGCCGACGGTGGTGGTGCGGGCGGTTTACCCGGGAGCGACGCCCGAGGTGATTGCCGAAACCGTCGCGACGCCGATCGAGCAGGAAGTCAACGGTGTCGAGAACATGCTCTACATGAGCTCGTCGTCGACCACCGACGGGGTGATGACGCTGACCATCACGTTCGAACTCGGCACCGATCTCGATACGGCGCAGGTGCTGGTCCAGAACCGGGTCGCGGTCGCCGAACCGCGCCTGCCCGAGGAAGTGCGCCGGCTCGGCCTGACCACGCAGAAAAGCTCGCCCGACCTGATGATGGTCGTCCATCTGTATTCGCCGGACGACACTTACGATCAGCTTTATATCAGTAACTATGCAACGTTGCAGATCCGCGATGTGTTGTCGCGCCTCGACGGTGTCGGCAGCATCACGATCTTCGGGGCGCGCGATTACAGCATGCGCGTCTGGCTCGATCCCGAACGCCTGCAATCTTTGGAGTTGACCGCCGGCGATGTTGTCGCCGCGCTGCGCGCCCAGAATGTCCAGGTGGCGAGCGGCATCCTCGGCCAGCCGCCGATGCCGTTCGGCAATGCTTTCCAGTTCGTCGTCAACACCCAGGGCCGCTTCATCGCGCCCGAGCAGTTCGAGCAGGTGATCCTCAAAAGCGGCGACGACGGCCGCCTGATCCGCCTCGCTGATGTCGCGCACGTCGAACTCGGGGCGCGCGAATACGTCACCAACAGTTACATGGACGGCCGGCCGGCGGTTGCCGTAGCGGTATTCCAGCGGCCGGGCAGCAACGCCTTGCAGACCGCCGCAGACGTCAAGGCGGCGATGCGCCGCCTGGCGGCCGATTTCCCGCCCGGCCTGGCTTACGACATCATTTACAACCCGACCGATTACATCGCGCAGTCGGTGCACGCCGTTTACACCACGATCGGCGAGGCCATCTTTCTCGTCGTCCTGGTCATCGTGTTGTTTCTGCAAAGCTGGCGCGCGGCGCTGATTCCGATCATCACGATTCCGGTGTCGCTGATCGGCACGTTTGCGGTGATGGCGGCACTCGGTTTTTCGCTGAACAACCTGTCGCTGTTCGGCCTGGTGCTGGCCATCGGCATCGTCGTCGATGATGCGATCGTCGTTGTCGAGAACATCGAACGCAACCTGGCTGCCGGCCTGGCGCCGCGCGCAGCGGCGCGGTGGACGATGGACGAAGTCGGCAGCGCGCTGATTTCGATCGGCCTGGTGCTAGTCGCGGTGTTCGTTCCGAGCGCTTTTCTCGGCGGCATCGGCGGGCAGTTTTTCCGCCAGTTCGCGGTGACCATCACCGCTGCGACGTTGATCTCGGTGTTCAATTCGCTGACCCTGTCGCCGGCGCTCGGTGCCTTGCTGCTGCGCCCCGGCCACGGCGATGGGCGGGGTCTCTGGCAGCAGATGCTCGGCCCGGTCTTCCGTTTGTTCAACCGCATTTTCGACCGCTTTTCCGGCGCTTACGGCGGCGTGGTTGGCGGCGTGATCCGCCGGCCGCGCCGCTGGCTCGTGTTGTTCGTGCTGCTGCTCGGCGTTACCGCCTGGGTTTTTACGCGCGTGCCCGGTGGTTTTATCCCCGAACAGGACCAGGGTTATCTGATCGTTGCGCTCGAACTGCCCAAGGGCGCCGCGCTGGCCCGCACCGACGCGGTGATCCAGCGGGCGACAAACATGATCCTCGAGACGCCGGGCGTGGCGCATACCGCGGCATTCGCCGGTTTTTCCGGCGCAACGTTTTCCAATGCGACGCACGCCGGCGCCATCTTCGTGCCGCTCAAACCCTATGCCGAGCGCGGCTCCGGGCAAAGCGCGCGTGACCTGATCGCCACGATCCAGGCCAAATTGGCGACGATCCAGGACGCCCAGATTTTCGTCATCATGCCGCCGCCGATCCGCGGCCTGGGCACCGGCGGCGGCTTCAAGATGCTGATTCAGGACCGCACCGGCCGCGGCTTGAAGCTGCTCGAGGATGCCAGTTGGGAGGTGATCGCCAAGGCCAACCAGGCGCCCGAGAGCGAGCGGGTGTTCACCACCTTCAGTACGGCGCTGCCGAGCTATTTCGTCGATCTCGACCGGACGCGCGCCGAAATGCTGAACGTGCCGGTCGAGGCGGTGTTCGAGGCGCTGGAAGTCTATCTCGGCTCGAGCTACGTCAACGATTTCAACCTTTTCGGCCGCACCTGGCGGGTGACGGCCCAGGGCGATGCGCCGTACCGCCTGGAGCCGGCGGATATCGAACGCCTCAGGGTGCGCAGCGCGGACGGCGCGATGGTGCCCCTCGGTTCACTCGCCACGATCGTGCCGAGCACCGGTCCCGACCGCATCGTGCGCTTCAATCTTTATCCCGCCGTCGAGGTGCAGGGCGATACGGTCCGTGGTTTCAGCACCGGCCAGGCGCTGGCCGGCATGGAGCGCATCGCCGGTGAAACCCTGCCGCATGGGCTCGGCTATGCGTGGACCGAACTCGCTTTCCAGGAAAAACGGGCCGGCAACGCCGCCTTGTACATCCTGCCTTTGAGCGTCCTGTTCGTGCTGCTGGTCCTTACCGCCCAATACGAAAGCTGGTCGTTGCCACTGGCCATCGTGCTCATCGTGCCGCTCGTTTTGCTCTTTGCGCTGCTGGCGGTGGCACTGCGCGGTTACGACAACAATATCCTGACCCAGATCGGCTTCGTCGTGCTCGCCGGCCTGGCGAGCAAGAATGCGATTTTGATCGTCGAATTCGCGCGCCAGCTCGAAGCGCGGGGCAAAGACCGCTGGGCGGCGGCGAAGGGTGCGGCGCTGCTGCGCCTTCGGCCGATCCTGATGACCTCGTTCGCCTTCATCCTCGGCGTCGTGCCGCTCGTGCTGGCCCGCGGCGCCGGGGCCGAAATGCGCCGCACGCTGGGCACCGCGGTGTTCGGCGGCATGCTCGGCGTGACGCTGATCGGCCTCGTGCTGACCCCGGTGTTCTATGTCACGATCCGCGGATTCGTCCGCTCCCGGCAGGGCTCCGCCCCGGCGCCGGGTGCAGAATAAGTCCGGCCCCGCCCCGGGTGGGTGGGGTACTGGCACGCCGCTCCCAGGCAGTGTAGAATGCGGGCATTGCCTGGAAGTGGATAGAGCCGGTTCAGCATTTTCGATCGTCGAATCACGGGGCGCGCGGGCTTAGGCCGCAGCGCTTCGCGCCGGGCTTCATCCCGCTTCCCGCGCCCCTTATCCCAGATTGACTGAACCCCCCTTTTCATTTCACAAGCCACCCGGCGTGCGATCGCCGTATCGCCATCGCCGGGCGACGAACCGGCCGCGTAGCGGCCGTCTGACCCGGTACGGGGTGTTGCATGCCGGAGCAGTTTACGCCTTTCAGCACCATGCGTTTTTAGAGAAACTGTTATGAACATTTATGTCGGAAACCTGCCTTACACGCTGACCGAGGACGATCTGCGCAATGCCTTCGGATCCTACGGGGCGATCAGTTCGGTAGCGATCATCACGGACAAGATGACGGGCCGGGCCAAAGGCTTTGGTTTTGTCGAAATGCCCAACCGGGAAGAAGCCGAGCGCGCAATCAAGCAGCTCAACGGCACCGAGCTCAACGGCCGGAACATCACGGTGAACGAGGCGCGGCCGCGGACCGAGCGTCCGGCGCGGGGTGGCGGCGGCCGTTACTGAACCCGGTGCCCGGCGCACCGCCGGGCGCGCGACCGTTCACGATCCTCATGCATTTGTCCCCGGAGCTGCTCCGGGGACACTACCCCCGTACTGTCTCTACCATCTGTCCGCTTGCCCGCTCCGGCCGCCGTCTCTGCCGAGTTTTTCATTTCCGCTACTGAAGCGCACCGGTGAGCGGCCTGCCGTTTGATCCGCTGCATTGGGTGCACTGGCCTTGGGTTCTCGGCCTGGCCGGCGTATTGTTCAGCGGGGTGATGTCGCTGCACGTGCTACTCCGGCCGCGGGAGGCCCCCAGCACCTCGCTCTGGCTGCTGGTGATCTGGTCGTTGCCGTTTGCCGGCGGCGCCTTGTATTTATTGTTTGGCATCAACCGGATCAAACGCCGGGCGGTGTTGTTGCGCCGCCGTTCCCCGGTACCGGTGGCGCTGCGCGGTGGGCCGCCGCATACTGTCACGCCCGGGACGACGGGCATCGAGGGGATGGGCCGGCTGCTCGCCCAGGTGACCGGCCAGCCGTTGCAGGCCGGGCACCAAGTCGAGATCCTGGCCGGTGGCGAGGCGGCCTACAGCGAGATGCTGGCGGCGATCGCCCGGGCCCGGCGCAGCATTGCGCTGGCGACGTTTATTTTTACCGCCGATCTAAGCGGCCGGTCTTTCATCGCATCGCTCGGCGCGGCGGTCCGGCGCGGCGTCGAGGTCAGGGTGCTGATTGACGGTGCCGGGCGTTATTACAGCATCTGGCCGGCCGGCGGCTCGGCGGTGCCGGCGCTCCGCCGCGCCGGGGTCCGAACGGCGCTCTTTCTGCACTCGCTCGCCCCGTGGCGCATGCCTTATATCAATCTACGCAATCACCGCAAGTTGTTGATCGTCGATGGCGCCACGGCGTTCACCGGCGGCATGAACATCAGCGATCAGCACAGTGGCAGCCGGCCGCGCTCGCGCGACGTGCATTTCCGGGTGCGCGGCCCGGCGGTGACCGCGATGCAGCGCGTTTTTGCCGACGATTGGTGGTTTTCCTGCGGCGAGGCGTTGACGGGCGAGCCCTGGGAGTCGGAACCGGCGGCGGCCGGTGCGGCCGAAGTCCGGGTGATCCCCGACGGCCCCGACGAAGACCTCGATCAATGCCGCTGGGCTTTTCTCGCCGCCCTCGGCGCCGCCAGCCGCCAGGTGCTGATCGTCACACCGTATTTTTTGCCCGACAACGATCTTATGATGGCCCTACGGCACACTGCGCTGCGCGGCGTCACGGTCGATATCGTCCTGCCGGAGCACAACAACTGGCCGCTCGTCAATTGGGCGATGCACAACCGGCTGCCGCCGCTGATCGACAGCGGCTGCCGTATCTGGTACGGCAGCGACGGTTTCGACCACAGCAAATACCTCGTCGTCGACCAACAATGGGCGCTGATCGGCTCGGCAAATTGGGATCCGCGCAGTCTGAGGCTCAATTTCGAGCTCAATCTGGAAGTCCACTGCTCAAGGTTAGCGGCGGCGCTGCACGCCCTGGCGCGCACCCGGCTGGCTGCGGCGCGGTGCATCGAACCTGACGAACTCGAAAACCGCGGCCTTCTGCCCCGCCTGCGCGACGGCCTGGCCGGCCTGCTGATGCCGTATTTATGAACGAAGGACAAACGCGGATATCACTAAAAATGAGAATCGACATGGATGGACAGGATTTTGTTATTCACCACGAAGGACAAGAAGGGCACGAAGAGCGCGAAGGGGTGACGGATGAATTGCTCAATGCCTGTAGCGGCACGGCAGACAGGTGGACGCCGTTTTTCACTCACTCCTCCATATCCTGTCCATCGATATAAATTGAACCAAGTTCACCGGCGCCCCGGTCAAGGTCCGGTGTTTTCCGCAGTGTAGTCGTCGCCGTAGTATTTGCTGGTGATCCGGGTGTGGAAGGTTTCGGCGCGGATCGGGGGGTAGTGCGGTTCGCCGAGGCCGGGCAGGACTTCGAGCATTTCGTTTTCCCAAAGGTAGATCGCCATCGGGAAACTGACCCGCGGGCGCAGCATGGCGTCCGGGTCGCGCGGCCGGGCAACGCGGTGCGTCGTCGAGGGCAGGCGGTCGTTGCTGAGGCGCTGCATGTAATCGCCGGTATTGATGATCAGGCTGCCGGGCGGTGCCTGCGGGCGAATCCAGCGGCCGGTGGCGCGGTTCAGCACCTGGAGTCCTTCTTCGCGCGGCGCCGGCAGCAAGGTGAACAGATCGACGTCTTCGTGGCCGAGCATCCGGCCGCCGCCGGCGGGCGCGGCGGCGTTGAGCGGTGGGTAGTAATTCAAGCGGAAGCCGAAGTTCGTCCCGGTCAGTCGTTTGTCATAGAGGTGCGGGTCGCAGTCGAGGTAACGCAGCATACTTTGCATCAGCGGCAGGATCAGCGCCTCGTGCGCCTGGATCAGCCGGCGGAACACCGGCTCGAAGCCGGGGCGTGGCCAGTAGGCTTGTTCGTTGAAATCGCCGCTGCCGTCGAGGTTGAAGGCGCGGCGGCAGAAGACCCAGCCTTTGACCTGGTCGGGATGGATGATCGTCGTTTCGTTGATCGGGAAATAGCCCTGGTTGACCGAACCGTGGCGCTTGGCGAGGTAGGGCAGGCGCTCGGCCTCGGGGATGTTTTCAAAGAATTTGAGGATTTCTCGCTCGATTTCCTCGTACAGGGCGAGCGGTACGTGCTGGTTGACGATGATCGCGAAACCGATCTCTTCCAGGGCGCGGCCGAGGTCGGCGGAAAAACGCACCCGCCCGGCGTCGCCGCCGACGAACCACGGGGTCATATCGACGACCTGGATGCGATATTCGTCGTCGAACAGATCGACGTTAGGGTTTTCGGTGAGCCCGTAACGTTGGTCCTTGCGCACTTGTTCGTAACGCTTGAATTCCTGGTTCAGCGCCTTGATGCCGTGTTCCTGTGCCGAGTGCATTGTTGAGTTCCTGCGGTTCAGTGTCCCGTCCGTTCGGCCAGCCAGCCAATCATGATGGCCGCCAGGACGAGCGGAATCATCCAGCGGATCCACGCAGTATAGCCGCGTTGCCAGCGGTTCGGCAGCTTGCCGAAGAGCGCCGCCGCCGCCCGTTCTCTGCCGAGCGCCCAGCCGAGCGCGACGAGGGCCAGCAGGCTGCCCAGGACCTGCATGCCCGAACCGAAGATCAGGTCGAGCAGGCCGATCAGGCCGTTGTCGTAGGCGCTCGGCAGGATCAGCACGGCTTCGATCGCAAAGATGGCCGCCAGGATCCGGCCCTGCCGCTCCGGATGGTTCCGGCGCAGCGCCGCGGCGGCGACTTCCAGCGCCGCGATATTGGACAACAGCGCAACGCCGGCCAGGGCGAACAAAAACGCCGCGCCGAGCCAGCCGCCGGCCGGCAGCCGGGCGAACAGGTGGGGCAAAGTCGAAAAAATCAGACCCGGCCCTTCGGCCAGATCGAGGCTGAAGACGAGCGCTGTCGGGACGATGAACAGCGCGGCGAGCAGCGCCGCGGCGGTGTCGCCGAGAGCGGTGGCCAGCGCTGACCCGGGCAGGCGCTGGCCGGCCGTAAGGTAACTGCCGTAAACGACATGGAACGTGCCGCCGAGGCCAAGCGAGAAAAACGCCTGGCCGAGCGCCGCGAAGATGTCGCGGGCGCCGAGCGCGGCGAAATCCGGGCGGAGAAACGCGCCGAGCGCGGCGAACGCCCCGGGCAGGGCGAGGGCGTTGAAAATCAAATACAACATCACCAGCGCGAAACCGGGCATCACCAGCCGGCTCAGATGCTCGATGCCGCGGTTCAGACCGCGGCCGATCACCCACAGGCTGAACAGCAACAGCGCCAGCGCCACGGCATATTGCACCGTGCCGCTGGCGAGCAGGGCGCGGAATACCGCCGCATCGCCGGTCGTAAAGCCGGGATAGAACGCAAAGCCGCCGGTCAACAGAATCTGGGCGATGACCACCAGGTAATACGAATCGGCGACCAGCACGGTGACGAACAAAAGCCCGCCGGCGGCCAGGCCGAATCGCCGCCCGAAGGCCTGCACATACGCCGCCGGCGGGCCGGCGCCGAGCAGCCGGCCGAGTGCCCATTCGGCGCTCAACGCCGGTGCCGCAAGCAGCAGCGCGAAACAGAGATAAACGATCAGAAAGGCGCTGCCGCCGTAACTGCCCATCATGTACGGAAAGCGCCAGACATTGCCGAGCCCGACCGCGACGCCGATCATCGTCAGCAGCATGCCGAGGCGGCTGGAAAAAACGATCGGGCGTCGGCTCCCCCCGCTGTTCGCCGGTTGTTGTCCTGCTGTCATGGAGCGCCATAATAGGCGATAACGCGATATCGTCAGAAGTTGTAGGTGTATTCGACTCCCCAGGTTCGCGGTTCGTTGACGAAACCGGTCAGGTTGTTGAAGTCGATGCCGCCGACGATGGTCCGGTTGTCGGTGACGTTGCGGATGAAAAACGCCGCTTCCTGGCGGTTCGCGTCCCAGCCGTAACCGAGCCGCACGCCGCCTTCGAGCAGTGATTCGCCGCGGAATTCGACCGAATCGTAGAGAAAGAAATTGACCGCCGTGCGGTACGCCCAGTCGGTGAAGAAAAACGCCTCGCCGTTACCGAGCGGCAGGCCGTAACGCAAGGTGCCGTTGGCTACCCAGCGCGGCGCCTGTGGCAGGCGGTTGCCGTCGATCAACACGGTGCCCGGCACCGGCCCTTCCGGGTCGAGCACCGTGCAGCCACCGCCGCACGGCTGGATCGCCAGGGTTTCGTCGTCGATCTCGGTGTCGTTGAAGCTGACGCCGGCAGTCAGGGTCAGGTAGCGGTTGACGAAGGTTTCGAGTTCCATCTCGAAACCGCGCCCTTCGGTATTGTCGGCGTTGACCAGGCGGTTGAAATTGGCCTGCCCGCCGACCGCTGTCAGTTGCTGATCGTCAACCGAATAGACGAAGCCCGAGAGATTGAAGCGGAAGCGGCGGTCAGCGAAAAGCGATTTGATCCCGGCTTCGAAGGAGAGCAGGGTTTCGGTATCGGCCACCGAGATTTCGTCGCCGAACAAAAGCCGGCCCTGGATGCTCGGCGCGCGGAAACCGCGCGCCGCGCGGGCGTACAGATTGGTCTCGTCGCTGGCCTGGTAGGCAAGGCTGAAATCCCAACTGTACTCGGTGTCCCTGGGACGGGCGGTCAACAAACCGGTCGCTCCGGCGCCGATCGGCGATTCGGTGCGCTCGGCGCTGAAGCTCTTCTTGTCGCGTGAGACACGAAATCCGCCGCGCAGCTTGAGCCGCTCGGTCAGTTCGTAATCGAGCGAGAAGAACGCGGCGTAGGCGTTGGTCGTCTGCATCTGCTGCGCGAAGCCGTTCTGCACGCCGCCGGCCAGAGTGTCGAAATTGAAGCTGTCGACCGTGATGTCTTCGTAGAAATAATACAGGCCGAATATCCAGCCGAAACGGTCTTCGGGCCGGTCCGAGGCCAGGCGCAGCTCCTGCGAGAACTGGATATGCTCGGGCAGGCCGTCGGCCGATTCGGCCGGGAACGGGATGAAGCCCGGGCCGAAGGGCGGGGCGAACGAGGCGCCGAAACCAGCGTCGATATCGCCGTGGCTCAGGATATCGACCGTTTCGGCGCCACTGATCGAAGTGAGCAGGAAATCGCCGAAGTCGTAGTCCAGCGTCACCGAACCGCCGACCGCGTCGAGATCCTGGAAGTTGTCGCCATCGACGGCGATTTCCTTGCGCTTGAAGCCGTCGATGAGCTCGTTGGTGCCCGGTTCGATGATATTGGCGCGGAACAGCCGGGCGGTGCCGTCGAGGGTCCGGAAGTGGATATTGAACAGGGCGCTGAACGGTCCGCCGCGGTCGAAAAGCAACTGCACGCGGCCGGCGGCCTCGTCGTAGCCTTCCAGCGCGTCGTTCTCGCCGGTGAAGGTGTTATCGACAAAATCGTCGCGGTGCTGATACAGTACCGCCAGCCGGGACGACCAGCCGTCGGCGATCCCGCCGCCGACCGCGCCCTCGAAATTGACGCTGTTGAATGAGCCGTATGAAAGTTGCGCGTAGCCGCTAAATATCTCGGACGGCCGGCGCGATTCGAACTTGACGGTGCCGGCCGGCGTGTTGCGGCCGAACAGCGTGCCCTGCGGGCCGCGCAGATTCTCGATGCGCTCCAGGTCGAAAATCGGGAAACCCTTGAGGATCGGGTTTTCCTGGACCACGCCGTCATAGACCAGCGACACCGGTTGCGAGGCGTTGAGGTCGAAATCGACGTTGCCGAGGCCGCGGATGTAAAAACGCGGAAAAGCGCGGCCGAACGACGACTCGATCTGCAGGCTGGGCAGGCGCGACGACAGGAAGCGGATGTCGTCGCCGGCCGAGCCGAGGATGTTCAAGGTCTCGCTGTTCAGCACGGCGACCGAGGCGGGTACTTCCTGGAGGTTTTCCTCGCGTTTCTGCGACGTGACCGTGACGGGTTCGAGGGCCTTGGGTGCGGCGGTCTCATCCCGCTCGCGATCGGTGTTCTGGGCGTTGACCGGTGCGGCGAAAAGCGTTACGACCATGGGCAGGGCGCAGGTGCACACCCGCCGGATACCACAAATGGCATGCATGATGACTCTCCCAAACGATAGTGAAACGGCGCTGCGTCTTCGATCGGCTGCGGCGCGGCTGCCGTTTGCTGAAGATACCAGATCGGGCTGTCACATGACATCCCCGTGACCGGGTTTACGGGGTGAGCGGGGTCATCCCGGCCGGATCATCCGCTTGATCTCGTCGGTCTTGAAGCCGAGGAGCAGCGGCCGGCGGGTGTCGGGGAGCACGGCGACGTCGTACAGCTCCTCGATGATCCCCTCGAAGCGGATGTTGTGGACCAGGTCGCCGCTGCGCAGATCGACGACGGCGATGCCGCAGCGTGCCTCGGCGCCGCGCGCTTCGAGGCCGCGGTCGAGGGCCAGGCCGCTGAACGATTGATTGCGCGCTTTCGACAGGCCGGCCAGGGCGTAATCGCCGACAAAAGCCAGGCCGCGGGCGTAGCCCGGCAGGAAGCACACCGGCTCGAAACGGCTGCTGGCGAAATCGATGTAGCCCAACTCGCCGCTGCCCGAATTCAAAAGCCACAGTTTCTGCCGGTACCAGCGCGGCGAATGCGGCATCGACAGGCCCTCGGCGACGACTTCGTCGTTGCGCACATCCATCACCAGGCCGCCGTTTTTGCGGTGATCGCGCCAGCCCTCGGCGACGTCGGCGCGGCTGATCAGCGTCACCCAGGCCGGTTCGCCCTCGTACATCGCCAGGCCGTTCAGATGGCAGCGGTCCTCGGCCGCCAGCTTGCTGATGAACGGCGGTTTCCAGACGACCTCGAAATTGCAGTGTTCGGCCGGCCGGGCCAGGCAACTGAACAGCGTGTTGACGAAGACCGGCCGGCCGTCGGCGGCGATGCCGATGTCGTGGATATCGACATCGCCGGTGGTCCAGCCGACGTGTGGTACGTACAGCCGGTCGTAACCCTGATAATCCTCGCCGCAGTCGATGACGTTGTTGAAGCGCCAGAGCTGGTACAAGCTGGCGAGATAAAAGCGGTCGGCCCGCGCCGCCAGCCCCATGCAGCGGGCAAACGTCCGTTCCGCCGTCGATACCCCCTGCGCTCCGAGGCCGAACAGAAACACCTTACCGGCCTGGTACGTCGTGCAGGCGATGCTGGCGCCGACTTCGGCCAGCCAGGCGGTGAACAGGCGCGAGAAATTGACTGCGAAAGCGGGTTGTGGCTTGTCGTTCATCGTAGCCCTCGGTGTCCATCTAAAATCGGCATCGTAGCAGAGTCACAATGGCCGCGCTTGGGTTCAGGTGGCGCCGTTCCAAGATCAGGTTGCATCATTTACTTATAGGGGAAACGATGATGATCTCGGCCGGCAAGATCTCGACTGTTGCAGGCAAGACCCTTTTGATCACCGGTGCCAACCGTGGCACCGGGCTGGCCCTGGTCGAGGCGGCGGTGCAACGCGGGCGGCCAAGGTCTATGCCGGCGTCCGCCGGCTGGACAAGGCCGCTGCGCTGCCGGCCGGCGGCGCTACACGGATCGTGCCGATCGAAATCGAAATGACCGATCCTGAGACGATCGAACGCGCCGCCCGCGAGGCGGGCGATACCCACATCGTGATCAACAATGCCGGCGTTCTCGAGAATGCCGGGGCGTTGGAGGCCGCGGCGATACCGACTTTGCGGCGCGAATTCGAGGTCAATGTCTGCGGGCTGCTCGCCATCCCCGGGCTTTTGTGCCGATCCTCGAGGCCAACGCGCCGGCTACCTTCGTGCAACTGTTGGGTTCATGATCCGGACTCAGTGCAGCGCGCCGCCGATCATCAGGTGGAAGCGCACGCCGAGGGTCTGAAACAGAACCCAGGCGAGGCCGCCGAGGGCGAGCGCGGCAATGAGCGCCAGTCCGAGGCGGACGGGTGGCTGCAACCGGCGGAACAGCCAGAAATTGAGCACCAGGGCCGCCGGCGGCAGGGCATTGAACAGCCAGCCGGTGAGCTGCCGCATCTCGGCCGGCGGCCGGTATTGGCTGACGTAACGGTAATCGAACCAGGCCCACAGTGCCGCGGCGGCGCCCAGCAGTGCGAGGTTCGACGCGACAGCGCCAGCGATCTTTCGCCCGCGGCCCGGCGGCGTGCCATTGTTCGGAAGGGGCTGCATGGCCATCGCCACCTCAGAACGGCTTGACCACCGCCAGGATCACGATGACGATCAAAAAAATCGACGGGATTTCGTTGACCCAGCGGTAAAACAGGTGCGAACGCCGGTTCGCGCCTCGGGCGAAGCGCCGGACGATGACGGCCAGATAGCCGTGGTAGGCGGCCAGCAGGGCGACCAGGGCCAGTTTGAACAGCAGCCAGCCCTGGGTGAGATAGGCCGGGCTGCGCGACGCCCACCACCAGAGCAGCGCCAGGCCGAAAACGACGGCCAGCGCGCCGCCGATATGGGTGATCATCAGCAGCCGGTATTCCATGATCTTGAAGCGGGCGATCATCCCCGGATCGGGGTCCATCGCATGGTAGACGAACAGCCGGGGCAGGTAGAACAGTCCGGCAAACCAGGTGACGACGAAGATCAGATGCAGGGATTTCAGCCACAACATGAACTTTTCCTTCAAAAACCCTTGACGCGGGCGTTTAACGGGAGTATAAGCTTTAACCCAGCAACGACGGGGGATTGGCTGGCGTGCCTTGCAGACAGGATCGATAAGAAAAATCACAACAGCAACAATACCAAAGACAATCTGGGGAATAAGCGGCTTCGGCCGCTTTTTTTTTCGGCTGCCCACCGGCCCTTGGCGGTCCGGGCCGGGCTGCCGGCAGATGGGGTTTGGGCGTAAAATAGGGGCCATGATCGAACTAACCGGCGCTGCGGCGCGCAAAGTCCAGGAATTGGTTCTCGAAGAAGGCAACCCGGCCCTCAACCTGCGGGTGTATGTGGCCGGCGGCGGGTGTTCCGGCTTCCAGTACGGCTTTACGTTCGACGACCAGGTCAACGACGACGACGAGCGCATCATGCGCGATGGCATAACACTGCTCGTCGATCCGATCAGCCGGCAATACCTCGATGGGGCGACCGTGGATTATCAGGAGTCGCTGCACGGGGCGCAGTTCGTGGTCCACAACCCGAACGCCGTGGCCACCTGCGGCTGTGGTTCGTCGTTCGCGATCTGATGCCGCCCACCGGATTCGGCCAATCGTTTGCGACCCGCCGCCTCGACCGGATGAGCGAGCGGCGCGATGACGAAGCCTGGCTGCGATCCAGGCTGGCCGCCAGCGCGACGGTCTTTGTCCCGTTGTGGCGCAGCCGGGTCGCCATCGAGGCAGCCGGCGGCGCGGCGCTGCTCGGTGCCGGCGACGTGCCGTCGATCGACCGGATCCGGCCGCCGACCCTGCTCGGCGTCGCCGATGAGACCTGCTATTTTGCCGTGACCTTGAACGACGCCGACCGTGAAGCGGTCGAAGCGGCCAAGGGCGCCCGTTTTGTCGATCTGCGCCAGGCGGCGCACGGTCTGAGCGCGTTCGAGGCCGGTCTTCTGGCCTATGCCAAGGCGTTGCACTACTGGCAGCACCGCCATACGTTTTGTGGCGTCTGCGGTGCCCCGAACCAGCTGACGTCGGCCGGCCACCGGATGGTATGCACCAACGAGGAATGCGCCCGGCATACGTTTCCGCGGATCGATCCGGCGATCATCGTCCTGGTGACTTATGGTGACGCCTGCCTGCTCGGCCGCCAGCCGGGATGGCCGGCCGGGCGTTATTCGACGCTGGCCGGTTTTGTCGAACCGGGCGAAAGCCTGGAAGACGCGGTGCGCCGCGAAGTGTTCGAAGAGGCGGGCGTCATCCTCGAACGGCTCGAATACCGTTCGTCGCAGCCCTGGCCGTTTCCGGCCTCGGCGATGGCCGGTTTTCACGCCACGGCCGCGCGGCGCGAGATCCGGCTCGGGGCCGAACTCGAGGACGCCCGTTGGCTGTCCGCCGCCGAGTTGGCGGCCGAGGTGCAAGCCGGCCGGACGTTGCTTCCGCCACCGGTGTCGATTGCTTACGGCCTGATAGCCGAATGGTTCGACCGCAGCGGTGACGGGCCGCTCGACCGCCTGGCCGCCAAGTCCACCTGGCGCCGCGATGATGCCGCGGTCCGCACCGAGGAGCAAGTGTCATGACGCTGCTGGCCATCTTGTTCGCGCTGCTGATCGATTATGCCCTGCACCTGCCGCCGGCGCTGCGCAGTGCGCAGTGGCTCGCCGCGCTGGCCCGCGGCATCGGCCAGATGAGCGGCGAGACCCGGCGCACCGAGGCGCTGGTCTGGGCGGGTCTTGTCGTTCTGCCGCTCGCCGTCGTCGCCGCCGCCGGGACGCTGCTGACCGCTTACGGCGGCGTGCTCGCGGCGCTGGTCTATGTCGCCGCGATTCTGGTTTATTCGTTCGGGCCGCTCAATGTCGATCGTGAAGTCAGTCGCATTCTCGCCGTCGAAACCGAAGCGAAATTACCCGCCGCGGCGGCGAAGCTGATCGCCGAGCCGCTACCGGCTTCCCCCGAAACCCGTTCCCGGGTGCTCGTCGAGGCCGTGTTCAGCGGCGCTCTGCGCTGCTGGTTCGGGGTGATTTTCTGGTTTTTGATCTTCGGCCCGGCCGGGGCGCTGTTGTTCAGGATGGCGCGCTGGATGATGGAAGAATCGGTAGTGCTCAGCGCCCGGCAACGGCAGTGGTCGGCGGCGCTGGCCGCGGTTCTGGAATGGCCGGTGTCACAGTTGATGACGCTCGGCCTGGCACTGGTGACCGATTTCGATACGGTATTTAAGGCCTGGCGGCACTACCATCGCGAACAGGGCCACGGCTTGTGGGAAGGGGATAACGGCTTTCTGCTCGCCGCCGCCTGGGAAGCGGCGCGCGACGCTGCCGCCAGCCGCGACGGTTTTACCGAAGAACGGCGCGGACCGTTGGCCCCGGTGGCGCTGGCTCGCGATTTGGTCTGGCGCCTGCTCGCCATCTGGCTTGCGGTGATCGCCCTGCTGTTGATGGTCAGTTGGCTAACCTGATGCACCGCCGTCCGCTTGCGGTCAGGGATCGGAATGCCCGCCGCGGCCTGACTGCCGCAGCCATCTGTTGCGCGGCGTGCTGGGCGCTCGGCGCCGGGAGCGCCCCGGCCGCTTTGGTGGACAGCGAACGCCTGCTCGCCTGCGCCGCGATCGGTGATGGCCGGGCGCGCCTTTCGTGTTACGACCGGTTGGCAGTCGAAGCCGGTGCCGAGGTGCCGCTCGCCGGCGCCAGTTCGGTTTCCGGCGACAACGAACCGGAAGTCGAACAGGGCTTCGGCCTCGAAGCCCGACGCCGCGCCGCTGACCGCCCGGCAGAGATCGGGGTGACCATCACCGATCGCCGCCAGGACCGTTACGATCGCTGGATCATCACCCTGGACAACGGCCAGATCTGGCGCCAGATCGACGACAAACACATCACCTGGGACGACGCCGGCGGCTACCGGATCCGCCGCGGCGCGTTCAGTTCGTTTTTTCTCGAAAGCGTCGAACACGGCACCCGGATCCGGGTGAGCAGAATGAAATAACTCCGGGGGTCTGGGCGGCGCGATGGGTGAGCCGGTCGGCGGCTTGTACTTCCACCGCGAACGGGGTAGGATGTTTACAACTGGGTCGCGTTCCGGTTTCGCCGGTTGGCGTGGAGGGCGAACCCGGCACAGTCTGAATTTTTGGGGGCGGAGTACTACATAATCATCCGGGGGCACAATCATGATTTCTCGTTTTCTCGCGCCGCTCGGCAGGGCAATTATCCTGTTGCTTTTAGCATCACCGGTGTTGAGCCAGACGCTCACTTAAGACGTTTTGTTCGACGCCGATCGGAACACCGCGACCGGGTCGTCTTCAACCAGGTGCAGAGTTCGGCTCACACCGTTCCCGATATCGGCGCGACGAACAGTCCCGATCATCTGCTGGTCATGGCGACGATGGGTGTGGGCCTGAACAATCAACCGCAGGGCGATCTGTTCAAATTCCTCGATCTCAACGGCGCAGGCCGTCAGCTCAGGCGCATCAACCAGGTTGCGCAGCAGTTCAACTGCAGCTCCCTGGGTACCTTCGGTTACGCGCTGGTCGGCACACTCGGCGACATGAACCAACCGGGCTTCGAGGTCAGCCAGATCAGCATGCCGCCGGTCGGGCCGATCCTGACCTGCCAGCTCATGCTGACCGAGATCGATGGCCAGAACTATTACACTCCGGTCGATTTGAGCAATGCGTGACCTTGCCTCATAGATTTCGCTGATGCCGGGCGATCGGCAGCGAGCAGCGCGCGCTCGGCCTCACCTGCTGCTGTTCGGCTGGTACCGGCCGGGGACCGGGTTCACCCGCGTGCTTGAAGCGCTTGTTCCGCATCTGGCACGGGACTATCGCATCACCTGGATGGGCGTGGGCTACCGCGGGCCAGGGCGTGAATGGGGCGAGGGCGTCCGGCTGGAGCCGACCGACCTGGATGGCGGTGACATGGTTGGCGCCTACGGCGCACGGTTGCGCTGGGAAGCGCTTGGCGCCGACCTGGTCTTCGCGCTGAACGATCTGTGGTATCTGGAACACTACAGCCGCGAACTGACCCCGCTGTTGGGCCGGATACCGATGCTGGGTTACCTGCCGCTGGACGGATGTCTCGATCAATCCGAATGGGTACGCGGGCTTACCGGCTATCACCGCCTGTTGACCTACACCCGGAGCGCGGCGGACAACCTGCGCCAGGCGCTGAATGCCGCCGGTAACACTACACCGGTCGGATGCCTTGGACATGGCGTGGATGTCACCCGGTTCAGGCCACTGATCGAGCCGGGCGCACCCGCTCCGGCGCGGCGGCGTATGGAACTGGCGCGGGAATATTTCGGCCTCTCGGAGCCCGGCTTTGTCGTGCTCAACGCGTCTCGTCCCGGTCCGCGCAAGCGGATCGACCTGACTTTGGAGGCGTTTGCCCGCTTCGCGCGAGATCGGCCGCTGCATGTCAGGCTGTGCCTGCACCAGGCATGGGGGCACGCGAGCCAGGTCGAGCCGTTACGCGTGCAGGCGGCGCGGCTGGAGATCGAGGGGCGCATGATCTGGCATCCGCCTCGGCCCGGCCCGATCGATGACGGCGATCTCAACCGCCTCTACAACGCCTGTGCGGTCGGGATCAATACTGCTACCGGTGATGGTTTCGGACTGGTCGGTTTCGAACATGCCGCCACTGGCGTGCCGCAGATCCTGCCCGCTCAGCCGGCGCTGCGCGAGCTGTGGGGCGATGCTGCTGTTCTCCTCGGGACGCGGTCGGTGCGCACGTCGCACTCGCCGCTTGGGATGGTCGAAGTCTCTGTGCCCGATGCCGCCGATGCGCTGGCGGGCCTGTACGACAGGCCCGAGATGTATCAGCGCATGGCACAGGCCGCGCTGGAGCGTGCCACGGCACCGGATCTCAACTGGCAGCGGATCGGCTCGGAACTGCGCGGTATCCTGCGCCAGGCCCGGAGCGGGCCGAATGCAGCGTCGCCGGATTTACTGATGCAATCATAAATATTTATGGGTGTATCAGTCGGTTCGCGGTTGCAGCAAGGATGCGGCCACGGCGGCGATAGCCAGGCACCAGACGACGACGGCGCCGCTCGGCAAGTCGAGCAGCGCCGACAGGATCAGGCCAGCGACATAGCCGGCGATGCCGGTGGCGAAGGCCACTAGGTGGGCGGCGCGGGGCGGCCACAGGCGGCCGGCCAGGGCCGGGATGATCAGGCTGGCGAACACCAGGTAGACACCGACCAGTTGCACCGATGCCGTGACCGTAACGGCGAACAGGAGATAAAAGCCGCCCGGTCCGAGCCGCCTGCAGCCGCCGTACCACAGGGCGAGCACGGCGGCGTAGAGAGCGCCGACGGGCCACAGATCGCGGTAATTGACCCACAGGATCTGCCCGACCAAAAGATCCCTGAGCTGCTCGCCGCCGTGCGGATTGCGGGCCAATAGCAGGATACCGCCGGTTGCGGCGAGCACGAACAGCGTGCCGATCAGCGCCTCTTGAATAGCTGCGTAGCGTTTTTCGCTCCAGGTCAACAGTAATGCACCCAGCACAGCGGCGCCCCCGGCAGCGAGTTGGACTTCCCAGCCGGCGAGTTCCCAGGCCAGAAGATGCGCCAGGATCACTCCGATTCCGGCGACCTGGGCGATCGCCAGGTCGACGAAAATGATTCCTCGGCGCAGCACTTCGCGGCCGAGCGGAATATGCGTGACGAGGACCAGAAGCCCGGCAATGAATGCCGGGCCGAGGATGGACCAGTCGAGCGCCGCGGTATTCATGGCGTGCCCGCCACGGCCGCCAGGCGACGCACTATTTCGTCGAACATGCTAAACAGATCCTTGATTTCATCGCCATCGACGGTATGCGGCAGTTCGATCGCCGGGGCGCCGGTCCGTTCCGCCAGCCACGCCGACGGGCGTTCGCTTTGATAGGCGGAACGCACGATCACTGCCGGCGGCCGGTTTTTCAGTTTGGCGAGCAGTTCGGCGAGGTGGCCGCTGGTCGGCGGCAGCCCGGGCTTGGGTTCTAGGTAGCCGACGATATCGAGATGGAGCCAGGCGGCGAGATATACCCAACTGTTGTGGTGGACGACCAGGCGCAGCCCGGCGAGCGGTGCGGCGCGTGCTTCCCAGCCGGCCAGCGCCCGGCTCCAGCGCCCCTGAAAATCGTCGAGCCGGGCACGGTAATCGGCCTCGCCGGCCGGATCGAGTTGCCTCAGGCGGCGGCTGAGCGCGGTGGCGACCCGCGCGATATTGCGCGGATCGAGCTGCACGTGGGGGTTGCCAAACGGGTGGATATCGCCGGCCGCGCGGTCGACCACCGCCGGCACTTCCAGGAGCGGCACCTCGAGTGCCGCTTCGAAATAACCCGGCTGCCCGGGCATCACCTTGTTGTTGGTCGATTGGCGTAACAGGAGCGGCAGCCAGCCGACCTCGAGCGAGGCGCCGCCGCACACCACAAGATCGGCGCGCCGGGCCGCGGCGATCAGGCTCGGCCGCGCCTGGATCGTGTGCACGTCCTGCGCCGCGGTGGTCGCGGTGGTGACGGTGGCGCGCCCTCCGGCCAGTTCGGCGACCAGCGCCGCCCACTCCGGCTCGCAGGCAAAGACCTTGAGCTCGGCCGCCGCGACCGGTGCGGCGAAGGTGCAGAGCAAATAGATGAAACGTATCGTGTTCAGGACTTTCGATTTCATGCGCTCTCTCCTAAAACCCGTGCGCCCCGTGGGCGCCTAGGCTCATGATGTACTGTAAAAAAACCTGCTGTTCGTCTTCGCCGTTCAGGTTTTCCTGATTGAACTGCAGGCGCAGGCGGCTGAATTCGCTGTTCGAATAATCGAGCATCGTCGAATAGCGCCACGGGTTACGGGCAGTGTCGGCAAAGAACAGATCGCCGGGCAGGTCGGGAATCGTATTGTCGATCGCCAGACGGTCGTAGCGCATGCCGATCCGCCACTGCGGCATGAACTGGTATACGCTCTGGAGATACCAGCCGCGCTGCTTGCCGTGGTAGCCGCTCCCCGCGCCATCGCCGAGCGTCAAACGGCCATCTTCCTCGCGCCGCAGATATTCGCCCTGGATGATGAGGTTGGTGTTCTTCGGATTGCCGCCCGGCGCCCATTTCCAGACCAGGTCGGCGATGTACAGGTTGGTATCGCCGTCGAAAGTCACGCTGGTTTCGTCAAATTCCGACAAACGTTCCCGGACCTTTGCATTGAACCACGACAGGCCGGCCTGCCAGCTGTGACCATTGCCGATATCGCCCCCTAAATCGACGAAGGCGGTCTGTGCCCCGGCACCTTCATTGGCGTTGCCGCCGGCCGGAAAATGATCGCCGGCGAAGACTTCACCGCCGAAGCGCAGATAAAACGGCATCGGCGCAAGCCAGGTCAACTGGACGCCGGGGTCGATGAACTGGTTGCCGAGCAGGCCCTGGTAGGCCAGTGGCTGGTCGATGAAATCCCAGGCGTGGGAGTGGATCTTGTTGAGGTAGCCGATTTCCGAGAAGAACTGCCCGGCCTTGATATTGAACCCGGCCGGCAGCGCCAGGGTTTGCAGGTACACCTCCTCGATCTCGACCTCGGTGTCGGTTTCCTCCTGGTTGAGCGCGATCGAGGCGAAGCCGTAGAACTTGTCATCGACATTGGCGCTGAGAGCGAGTTCGGTTTCGTCCAGCGCAAAGCCCTCGGCGCCGACGCCCCCGCCCTCGGCGGCTTCGCCGCCGGTCAGAATCCCGGGGAGAAAGCGGGTTTCGGGTTCCTGGCTGAAGGCCCCGTAGCGGCCCTGCAGGATGATGCTGATATCCGGATTGAAGGCCTTGGCGCCGCCGGCCGGCGCCGCGGCGGGCGGCGGCGCGGCGGCGGCGACCGCCGCGGCGCTGTGCGCCGTCTGCTGGGCGATTTCGGCCTCGCTGCGCGCTTCGTCGGCGGCCTGCTCGGCGGCGGCCAGGCGCGCTTCAAGCGAGGCGATACTCGCTTCGTATTCGGCACGCAGCGCTTTGAGTTCGGCGTGCAACGCTGCAAGATCGGGGTTTTCCGGTGGCGGATTTTGTTCCGCCGCGGCCTGAAATACGACCAAAACAAAAGACCAGATGACGCTCTGGTAACCTTTCGACATTGTGCTCCTCCTAGTGATTTGAAACGATGCTGCGGCCGTCAAACGTGGGGTCACGGACCGGTCACGGTGACGCCGGCGAGCGGCCGGCGGAACAGGCATCAGCGTCCGCTTCGGCGGGCCGCGGACACGCTGTTCTGACGGCTGGCGAAATCAGCAGGAAAGGCGGGGAGGGGCTCGGGAGCGGTAGGGGTGAAAACGATGGGAAGCAACGACAAGCGTGACGGCCGAGGCCGGTTTTTCCGCCTGCTGTTTGACGGCGGGCGAAAACGAGGCGCAGGGGATCGGCCCGCCGCTCGACTGCAAGTGGGCGGCGCACAACGGGCATTGGATCGGGTCCGACGTCGTATGCGAACTGTCGTGAGCAGCCAGCGCCGCCTGCGCCGCGGCAAACGACAGTATCAGCAACAGAACCCTAAATGGTCCGCGGATCATTGTTGAATCATACCACGATATGGTCTTTGGAACCGTACCGGGCAAGTGACTTCCGGCTTATCCACAATGACTGTGGATAACGTTGTGGATTGAAAACGGCGGTCTTCGGAGCGGCTTTGCCTGCCGCGCCTTGACCAGAAGGTGACCATGAATAAATATCAATAAAGACAATATGTTACAAGCGAATTGTATAAACGAACATAATCATTTTTCTGTAACCTTACGATGCTGGGCGTCACCGCCGGTGTGCATAACTGGTGCAATCGCCGAGGCCGGGGGCAAGCCGGCCAGATGCAATGCGCCGCGCACCAGGCGGGCCTGTATGCGGTCCTTGAAGGACAGCGGCTCATGGAAGCCGAGCCGCTCGTGCCAGCGGCTCTCGAAGTTGCGATCGCCGGCCGCCCGGCCGGCAAGCCAGGCGCGCCACAAGGCGAGCGGTCGCACCTGGCGGGCGGCGAGCCATTGGAGGGCGTGCAGGAGGCGCAATTCCAGGTCATCGAAGTCGCTGCCGAACGGCCAAGTGGGCAGCAGGTCGGCATGCGGCGCGAAGCGGCGGGCGAGGTGTTCCGGAGTGTTCCGCCGGAACTCGGGCGGCAGGCGCCAGGCGGGGTCGATTTTGCCGGCGCTGTGCGCCGCGGCCAACAGTTCCTCCTGAAAGCGGGCATCGGCGATCGCCAGCAGCGCGATGATGACCTCCTCG
Source organism: Candidatus Jinrbaksania sp. (assembly GCA_039794245.1). Lineage (GTDB taxonomy): Bacteria > Pseudomonadota > Gammaproteobacteria > Xanthomonadales > Wenzhouxiangellaceae > DAITQM01. Next base: position 48,614 of record JBDIVS010000016.1, on the reverse strand, counting down.
TCGCTTTTGCCGCGCAGGTCGGCGATGCCGTATTCGGTGATGACCAGGTCGCGCAGGTGGCGCGGGATCGTCACCTGCGGGTATTCCCAGACGATGTTGCTTTCGAGCTTGCCGTTTTGGTATCGCGTGGCGCGCAGCATCAGGATTGAGCGGCTGCGCTCCAGGGCATGGGCCATCGCGACGAAATTGTATTGCCCGCCGACACCGCTGACCACCTGGCCGTTGGCCAGGCAGTCTGAGGCCGCGGCGCCGAGCAGCGTCATCTTCATCGTCGTGTTCATGAACCGCGCCGCGCGGCGCTGGGCGCGGTCGAGCGCTTCGCTGTGATAGAGCTGGTTGATGCGCGACACGCGGCTCATCGCGAACAAGGCCCGCTCGTCGTCGGGCATCGCTGACAGCGTTTCGTAAAACCAGCGAGAACCGAGAAAGAATGCGGCGTTAAGCAGTTTGCCGTGTTTGAGTCTTCCACCAAGGAAGGGCTGCCAGCGGGCGGGATCGAGGCCGGCGAGGTCGGCCGGCAGGCGGTCGCCGGCCGGTGTGATCAGGGCGCCGTCGTGTAATTGCACCGCGCCGTCGATGATGCCCCAGTGCTGGAGCCAGGCGAGGTCGTCCGGGCCGAGCGGCGCGCCGATCCGCCCGGCGCGCTGCAGCGCGGCGAGCATCGCCGGCGACGGGGTCTCGTCGATTGTGCCGCTGTTGAGCAATTCCTGTACAGCCAGGTCGTCGTAAACCCGGCGCTTGAGAATGCCGCCGCGATAGAGATGAACGAAGGCGTCCATGAACATTTCGCTGGCGGCGTATAAACCAACCGCGAACGGTTCCAGGCCGCCCCAGTGATGGACGAGATCGCGTGTTCTCTCATCGAGCAGTGTGGCGCACAGGGCCCGCCAGTCGGCGTTGTGGTGCTGCCTTTGCAGCAGGAAATGGGCCAGCGATTCGCCGAGCGAGCCGATGCCGATCTGCAAGGTACCGCCGTCGGCGACGAGCAGGCTGGCGTAAAGGCCGATGGCGTGGTCGGCAAGGTCGATCGGGGCGCGCGGCGGCGCGAACGGCAGGTAATCGAGCGCCGGCTCATCGATGACCCGATCGAAGGTCGAGGCCGGCACCTCGGCGTCGCCGGCCATGTACGGCAGGTGGTGGTTGACCAGCGCGATCGTGTAATACGGCCGCTGCCCGGCTTGCAGGCGGTCGATGAGGTCGAGTGTGACGTCCGCGTTGGACGACAGGCTGAGCATCCGGCCGTGCGGCGTGTCGCGCGCCGCGACCGCCTGGCAGATCAGGTTGACGCCGCGGCGTTCCATGTCGCGGGCGACGTGCGTGTAATTGCTGCTGACGTAATGGCGCTGCGCCGCCGGCCGGCCGAGCATCGAGCCGGGTTGGAAGTAAAACTCGCTGATCGTGATATTCGGCGGCAGATCGTCGGCCTTGAGGGCGGCGAGCCATTCGAGGTGCGGGTAATCGCCGAAATGGCGGGCCAGGAATGGGCGGGCGAAGCGGCCCTTCAGGCCGCCGCCGGCCGGCGGCACGGCGAGCGACAGTGCGGTGAACAAATCGAGGTGCAGTTCCGGGTCGGCGGCGGCGCGGCGGTAAAAGGCGTTGAGCAGCGGGTTCGGTTTGCCGATGCCGAGCGGTGCGCCGAGCACCAGGTGGCGGCCGAGGGCGTCGATCGCCGCGTCGACAGCATGGTCCAGGGCGGCGGCCGCCTCATTCGGTTTCGTCGTTGCCATCGGCTTTAAGGTCTTCCAGGTCGAGTTCCAAGAGCCAGCTTTCCAACGCGTCGATCAAATCGGGCGGCGCCGTGCCGGCCGTGCGCCAGGCAGCAAGGCAGGCGCGGTAGTCATCAACGGTGATCGTTGCCAGATCCGGATCGTACAACCGCCGGCGGCGCAGGCGGCGCCATTTTTGTTGTTCAGCGGCGTCGAGCGTCTCGGGAAAGTGCCGGGCCCGGACGCGGAACATCAACTCCGGGATTCGCCGATCGCGGGCCTGGGCCATCAATTCATTCCAGGTGTTGGGCGGTGCGGCGCGCAGCCGGTTGAGCAGCGCCCGGTCGGGGTCGGAAATAAACCCGTCGTAAAGCGCCGCCTCGACATCGACCTCGGCGGTGAAGCGGGCGCGGGTGAACAATTGCCGCACCCGCTCGACAAAACCGGAAGCCGCGGCCAGAGATTCGGCATGGCACCGGGCCCGGTCGAGGTCGAGGCCGATTCGCTCGAGGTCGGCGCCGTGCGCGGCGCTTGGCGGGGCGAGCATCGGCATCCGGTTGATCCGCACGGTCTTGACCGGCAAGCGCCGCCGCCCCTCGGGCAGATCGGCGGCCGGGGTGTAGAGCAGATCCTCCAGTTCGGCCGCCGGCAGTGCCGAAAATAGTTGCGGATCCTCGTTCAGGTCGTACACCAGGTACTGGTTGTTGATCGCCGGATGGCGGCCGAGCACCGTCACCGGGGCCAGGCAACCGCGTTCGGCCGGGTAGCGCGCCGAAACATGGAGCAGGATGGGTTCGGTGGCGAGCAGGCCCTCGACCTTGGCTTTGGCCCGCAGGCCGAGCGCCCAATCCCACAGCTTCGGTTGCGCCTGTTTCAGCCGGCGGGCCAGCGCCGCGGTGTGGGCGACATCGGTCGCCGCGTCGTGGGCCCGGCCATGGTCGATGCCGTTGGCGGCGGCCAGGTCCTCGAGCCGGAAGCTCGGCCGGCCGTCGTCATGCGCCGGCCAGACGATGCCATCCGGGCGTAGCGCAAAGGCCAGGCGCAACACATCGATCAGATCGAAGCGGCTGTTGCCGTTGCGGAATTCATGCGCATACGGATCGAGGGCGTTGCGATAAAACAGGTAACGGGTGAATTCGTCGTCGAAACGGAAATTGTTGTAACCGGCGATGCAGCTTTGCGGCCGGCTGAGCAGATGGTGCACGCGGGCGGCGAATTCCCATTCGGAGATGCCGTTCAGGCGGGCCGCCTGCGGCGTGATGCCGCTGATCAGGCAGGCTTGCGGGTCGGGCAGAAAATCGAGGGTCGGGGCGCAATAAAAGACTTCGGGATCGCCCCTGGGGACGAGGGCTTCATCGGTGCGCAAAGCTGCAAACTGGGCGATCCGGTCGCGCGCCGGGCGGGCGCCGAAGGTTTCGTAATCGTAAAACCAGAACCCCGGGGCTGCGGCCATCGGGGATCAGGCACTTTGTTCGTGGCGGTAGGGTTGGCCGATGCGGCGTTCGGCGTCGATCGGCAGGATCAGGGCCCCGGCCGGCGGCTGGGCCATCATGCGCCTGGCAAGGCGTTCGAAATGCTGCAAGAACGCGTCGATCGCCGCGGCATTCTTGCGCGGGCCGCTGCCCGGCAGACGTTCCTCCTGTTCGAGGCGCCAGCGGCGGACTTGGTCCCAGTCGGGCGGCAGCAGAAACCACAGATCGGCGATCAGCGGGCGCATTCTGGCGGCGTAATAGCGCAGCTTGTTGTTGACCTGCCGGCGCCACACGGCTTCGGGGTCGTGGTGGCGCTCCAGTTCGTTGACCGGTTCATGCAGTGCTTCGTCGGCGGCCGGCGAGGCGCCTAGGCACCAGCCTTCGAGGATGAACAATTGCACCGGCCGACCGGCGCGCCAGCGGCGGGCGGGCAGCGGCCGATCGAGCAGTTTGTCGAAACGCGGCACCATGGTGTTTTCGCCGCGGCTCATGCTGGCCATGCAGGCGATCAGCCGTTCGAGCTGGTGCGTGCCGGGCACGCCGCGCGTCTTAAACAGCGGGTGATTGGCCATCGGGTCGCGGCCCCGGCCATGTTCGGGGATATAGAAATCGTCGAGACTGAGTACCTCGATCCGCCGGTCGGGGCGGCGCAGGTGCAAGGCGAGATCGAAACCAAACTGCGTTTTGCCGATGCCGGGCGGCCCGGCGAGCGCCAGCACGCCGCCGGCCCGGGCCCGTGATTCGGCCAGATCGAGCAGGCCCGGCGGGATGTCCCATACGCTGGTGGCTTGCTGGCAGGCCGGCCAGTCTGGTTCGTCTTTTTGCATCCGGTTCATCGTTGTTGTCGGGCGAACTCGAAAATCGATGCAGCGGGCATTCCGTGCCGGCGCTATCGTCGCAGCCAGCGGGCAACGCCGAGCAGGATGATGGCGCCGAGCGTCGCGGTGATCAAAGAGCCCACCAGCCCGGACGGCAGCGCGCCGAGCATCCGGAACATCCAGCCGCCGATCACCGCGCCGGCGATGCCGATCGCGATATTGGCGATCAGGCCGAAGCCGCTGCCTTTCATGATCTTGCCGGCCAGCCAGCCAGCCAGCGCCCCGATAATCAACCAACCCAGTATGCTTTCCATATCAGACCCCGCGGTTTCGTTTCGTCATTCATGGGCCACCATCCGCCGGGAAAGCCGCACCGGTTGATGTGGACTACACAGTATACCAGCCAGTGGGGATAGTGGCGCCCGGCGGAGCGGTATGCACCCGGGCCGCCCGTGGCCGAATCCAGGTCTGCCGGCGGTGTTTGTGCCCGGCGCCCTGGCCGCTCATCCGGGCCACTTGAGCGGCGGCGGGAAGACAGGCAAAATAGATCGGTGCGACACACTTTGCTCATCTTGTTTGCCTTGCCGGCGCTGCACGCCGGCCCGCTCGCCGCGTCCGGCAATATCTATAAATATATCGATGCGCGCGGCATCGTCACCTATACCAATATCAAACCCCGCGATCCGGGGATCAAGGTGACCGACCTGGGTTGCTACGGGCGCTGCGCCCCCGCCGTGGACTGGCAGCGCGTGGCACTGAACCGCGAAGCCTATGCCGAGGCGATCGGCCGGCTGGCGCACGATTTTGCCCTCGACGAGGCGCTGGTTCGCGCCCTGATCCACGTCGAATCGGGTTTCGACCCGCGCGCCGTGTCGCGCAAGGGCGCCCAGGGGTTGATGCAGTTGATGCCGGCGGTGCAAAGCGAGCGGGGCATCCACGATCCGTTTGATCCGGAAGAGAACCTGAGCGGCGGCATCGCTCACCTTGCCGCCTTGCTTGCCATGTTCGAAGGCGATGTCGAACTGGCGCTCGCCGCCTACAATGCCGGTGTCGAGGCGGTCAGAAAACACAACGGCATCCCGCCGTTCGAGGAAACGAAAGAATATGTGCGGCGCGTCGATATCCTCTATCGCCGTTATCGCCAACCGGTCTCGTCATAAGCATCCGGCCGGTACGAGAGCCGGGCAAATTTAGACAGGGAATCACCTACAGGGAGTCATCATGTCTCGAAAAACGATCTTCAGCCTCATTTTGCTTCTGGCGGCATTACCGGCCACCCATGCCTTGGCTCAGCCGTCGCTGCAGCTTGCGGCGTTCGAAGAGATCGCGCTCGCCGCGCCGCCGGACCGCCCGTCATGGACGGCGACGATCGCCGCAAGCGGTGGCGAATGGCCGTTGCACCTTAAGGACGACGAGGCGTTCGTGGCTGCGATGACAGCAGCGACGCGGGCGGCTCTCCGCCGGCCGGATTGGCGGTGGGTGCGCGGCGAGGTTGCCGGTAGTGCCGGCTCCTGGGTCAGGCTGGCGTGGTACGGCGGCGCCTGGCACGGTGGTTTTTACGACGGCGAGAGTCTGTACCTGATCGATCCCCCGGAGGCGTTGTCCGGGTTGTTACCGCGCCTTCCCGAGCCCGGTGCCCGTGCCTTGCTTTATCGTTTCGACGATGTGCTCTGGCCGCCGCTGTTCGATATTGCGCCGTTACCGCCGGCCGCCGGGGATGGCGGCCGGATCGCCTTTACCGATTTCGCCGCGCATCTGAAAATCCTGGGCGCCGGCGATTTTGTCCAGTTGCCGGTGACCCTGGTCAGCGACACCGAATTCAGTGCGATCCACGGGACGAACAGCGCGGCGGTCGCCGCCTCCCGGGTGTTTTTTATCGACGGTATCTACAGCGAGCAGGTCGGCGTTGCGATCGGCCTGCATCACCACGAGACGCTCGCGGTCAACGGCCCGTTGCTGGCGACCGATCCCGGTGATTTGTTGAACCAGTTTCGCCTCTTCATGACCAGCGGCGCCGGCGCTTCGATCCCACGCTTCCAAAACCGTGCCAATGCCCATCTGTTCACCGGGAAGGATTTGAACGGCGGGGTGGTCGGCATCGCGTTCCTCAGTGTGCTGTGCAGCCAGAACGCCGGTTTTGGCGTCGATCAGAATCTGAACAACGCGACGACAGCGGCGCTCGTTTTTGCCCACGAACTCGGTCACAATTTCGGCGCGCCGCACGACCGGGAGCCGGGCAGCGCCTGCGAAAACTCCAATATCGCCGGCATCATGAATCCCTCGATCAACGGCTCGCAGCAATTTTCCACATGCAGCATCGATCAGATGCAGGACGATATCGCCGGCGCGACTTGCCTTGCGGTTCTGCCCGAAGTGATTTTCGGCGACGGTTTCGAAGATTGACCGGATGACCTGGAAGTTGCAGCGCGTTCCCGGGCGAGAAAAGCGAAACCGCCGATCACGCCTGAAACAGGACATTTCTCTCGCCAAGGCGGAAAGGGCACAAAGACTTCACCACGAAGGACACGAAGAACGAAGGGGTTGACCCGGTAGCCATAATCCGGGTGAATGGGTTCATAATCGACAACGTGTCAAATTCCATCTTTCGTACCCCGTCGTGTCCTTCGTGGGGAAAAAGTAAAAAAACCGACATGGCAGCAAAAAAGGGGCTACCCTGACGGCGGAACGATCGCGGCTGCGCCGCCGGTTGCCTGTTCCAGTGCGGCGATCAATTCCCGGCAGCGGTCGGCGGGCAGGCGAAAGTCACAATACAAGGCGTTTGGTGTCCAGCGCTCGATGAGATCGACTGCACCGTAACGGCCGGCGAGATGGTGCAGCACGCCGACCGCCGAATGCGGCAGGCATATCGCCAACGATCGGTAGTCGATGAGCGGTACTGATTCGGCATCGTTGAGCAGGCGCGAGGTGATTCCACCGTAGGCCCGTGCCAGGCCGCCGGCGCCGAGCTTGATCCCGCCGAACCAGCGGATCACCAGGACGATGACCCGATCGTAGCCCTGCCGCTCGATGGCGTTGAGGATCGGCCGGCCGGCAGTGCCGCCCGGCTCGCCGTCGTCGTTGCTGCGGTAGTCCTGACCAAAGCGCCAGGCATGACAATGGTGCGTCGCCGCCGGCTCGCGGTGCGCGGCGAGAAAGGCCGCAACTTCGGCCGGCGCGGCAAGCGGCGCGGCGATGGCATAAAACCGGCTCTGCCGGATTTCTTCGCGGCGGCTGACTTCGGCGGCAAGCGTGCGCTGCGGGGTCATAAATCATCCGGGTTCAGCGGCTCCGGCGGGCCGACCGCCCGGAGCTCGGCCTCGAGGCGATAATCGCGGCCGCGGACCGTGATTCCTTCAAGGCGGGTGAAATCATCCAGGCGCGTCAGCAGGCGCTGCTCTTGCGCGTCGTAGATCAAGGCGTAGCCCCGGGCAAGCACGGCGAGCGGACTTAAGCCGTGCAAGCGGGCGGTCGTTGCGGCCAGGATCGTACGCCGCGCAGCTAGCGCTTCGGTGATCCGGCGGCGGAGCGCGACTTGGCTGCGTTGCACCCGGTCGCACAATGGCCAGAGACGCCCGGCCGGCGAGGCCCGGTCGAGGCGCTGCACCAGGCTTTGGCAATGCTGGCGGTGGCGTTCGAGATTGCGGTGCAGGCGATCGGTGAGCCGCCGGCGCCCTTCGGTGAGTTGCCGTTCGCGCTCGTCCAGCCGGCGGCGCGGGTGAAGCTGGCGGAGTAGCCGGGTCAAGCGGTCGAGGCGCTGTACTTCGCGCGCCAGGAGCGCATCGATCGCTCGCTGAAGCCGCATCCGGTTACGTGCGAGGTGCCGGTCGATTTCACCGCCATCCGGCGAGATCAGTTCGGCCGCCGCCGACGGCGTCGGGGCGCGGCGGTCGGCGACAAAATCGGCGATCGTGAAATCGGTTTCGTGGCCGACGGCGCTGACCGTCGGGATCGGGCTGACGGCAATGTCACGGGCCAGTGCCTCGTCGTTGAATGCCGCCAGATCTTCGAGGCTGCCACCGCCGCGGCCGATCACGATCACCTCGGCACGGCCATCCGCCACGGCCCGGGCCAGTGCCCGGCGCAGTTCGGCGGGCGCCCCGGCGCCCTGCACGGCGGCCGGATAGAGCAGAACCCGGGCCAGCGGCCAGCGGCGCTCCAGAATGCGGGTGAAATCGTGCAGCGCGGCGCCGCTCGCCGAGGTGATCACGGCCACGGTCAGCGGCATCGCCGGCAGCGGGCGTTTGTGCCTCTCGTCGAACAAACCCTCGGCGGCGAGTTTGACTTTCAGTCGTTCGAACTGCGCGCTGAGCGCACCGGCCCCGGCCGGGGCGATGGTTTCGACCAGCAGTTGATAATCGCCGCGCGGTTCGTACAGGCTGACCCGGCCGGCGGCCTCAACGTGCTGGCCGTCGGCCAGCGGCGCGTTCAGCAGCCGGGCGCGGTGGCGGAACAGGGCGCAGCGCAACTGCGCCTTGTCGTCCTTCAGCGAAAAATACAGGTGGCCGGAAGCCGGTGCCGAGAGGTTGGAGATTTCGCCTTCGACCCAGACCAGCCCGAACGTGCTTTCGAGCTGGATCCGCGCTTCGCGGTTCAGCTCGCTCGGCGTATAGATCCGGCGGGTGATCGAGTTCATCGCCGCATTATCCGCGATCCGGAGCGACAAAGAACAGGCGTCATTCCCGCCTGCCTGTGCGTCTACGCACGCAGACAGGCGAAAGCGGACCCCACCTATTTTTGTCATTCCCGCGAAAGCGGGAATCCAGTAAAACTATTTTTCACCACGAAGATAGGTATGGACCCCCCCCTATGTCGGCAGCGAAGTGCCAGACTGAGGTAATAGGATTTTCAGTCAACCAGAAGAGGATCAGTCCGCGATGAATATTAACGTAATTGCAGTGGATTTGGCGAAGAACGTGTTTCAGGTTCACGGCTATTCGGAGTGTGGCGCGCGAGCGGGCGTATGTGGTGGGCAACAAGACCGACGGCAACGATGCGGATGCGATATACCAGGCGGCGCAGCAGCGGGATCTCAGGCCGGTGCCGGTGAAGACGGTGGCGCAACAGGATGCGCTGCTGGCGCATCGGGTGCGGGAACGGCGGCAGCGGGCGCGGGTGGCGCTGCTCAACCAGATACGTAGCCTGCTGGCGGAACGGGGCCGGGTGTGTGGTCGCGGGATGACGGCATTGCGGCGCCTGGTCGATGAGGTGCTGGGTGCGCCGGCTGAAGGAGAGGTGACGGCCTTTTTTGTCGAGCGCTTGGCGGAATTGCGTGCCGAGTGGCGGGAATTGGATCAGCAGATGGCGGCGATCGATCGGGTGATTGCGGCTCATTTCCGCGCCACCCCGGCCTGTGCGCAGGTGGCCGAGGTGGAAGGGGTTGGGCTGCTCAGTGCCAGTGCCGTGGTGGCGGCGGTGGGCGATGGGCGGCAGTTTCGCAGCGGCCGGCAGATGGCCGGCTGGCTCGGGTTGACGCCCAAAGAGCGATCGAGCGGTGAACGCCGGCGCCTCGGCGGCATGACCAAACGCGGCGATCCGTATGTCCGTACTTTGCTCGCAAACGCCCCCGGACGAGAGCGCGCTCGGCCGCCCCGGTGCCAAGGGCACGGTGCACACCGGCGTGCCGGTAACCGTACCGCTGATGGCGAGCTGCACGATCACCGTCAGTTTTGCACCGGGTGGCGTCGGCGGCGTGTTCAACGGCAGCTTCGACATCCAGAGTAACGCCCCAAGCAGCCCGGATACGGTCAGCCTGAGCGGTGCCGTGGCCATCCCCATCCCGGTCGCGGTGCCCGGCCTGAATGCCTGGGGCCTCGGCCTGCTGAGCCTGCTGCTCGGCTGGTTCGGCTGGCGCCGACGCAAGGCGCTGCGCGCCGACTGAGCCTGCCCGTCAGATGCAGCGGCCTTGTGGGAGCGACGCTTGTGTCGCTCCCACAAAAGCCATTCCGTCGCCCCCACATAAAAACCGTCTTGCCACGCGCTGCCTCGGCGGTTAAACTACCAGCCTTGGTGCTGGCGATCACGCTTTTTGATTGACTGCATGATATGCCGGAATCCTCGGAGTTAGCCGAGTCGCAGCGGCGAGCCGTTGCGCCGCATCGGGGCCACACTTCAGCTACCTTGTGAGGAGATCTTGATATGTCAAAGTTCCCGTTATCGATCACATCGTCTAGCCGAGTGGCGGCGTCCCCAGGGGTCCTGGCGCAGCGCCCGTTGGCCTTGATGGTCTCGGCGCTGCTGCTCAGCGGCGCGATCAGCACTGCCGCCAAGGCGCAGGCGTTTCCGCCGGTGATTGCACTCGGCAGCCTGAACGGCAGCGACGGCTTCCGCCTCGATGGCGCGGCGGCGGGTGACTACTCCGGCCGCTCGGTCAGCGCCGCCGGGGATATCAATGGCGATGGCATCGGCGATCTGATCGTCGGGGCTTTCGGTGCCGACCCGAATGGCGGCTATTCCGGCAGCAGCTATGTGGTGTTCGGCAAGACCACCGGGTTTACCACCCCGCTGGCGCTGTCCAGCCTAAGCGGCACAGATGGCTTCCGCCTCGATGGCGTGGCGGCGGCTGACTACTCCGGCTTCTCGGTCAGCGCCGCCGGGGATATCAATGGCGATGGGATCGGCGATCTGATCGTCGGGGCTGTCGGCGCCGACCCGAATGGCAACAGTGCTGCCGGCAGCAGCTATGTGGTGTTCGGTAAGACCAGCCCGTTTGCGCCGACGCTGGCGCTTTCCAGCTTAAGCGGCAGCGATGGCTTCCGCCTCGATGGCGTGGCGGCGGATGACCGCTCCGGCCGCTCGGTCAGCGCCGCCGGGGATATCAATGGCGATGGCATCGGCGACCTGATCGTCGGGGCTTACCGCGCCGACCCGAATGGCAGCTATTCCGGCAGCAGCTATGTGGTGTTCGGTAAGACCAGCCCGTTTGCGCCGACGCTGGCGCTTTCCAGCTTAAGCGGCAGCGATGGCTTCCGCCTCGATGGCGTGGCGGCGGATGACCGCTCCGGCCGTTCGGTCAGCGCCGCCGGGGATATCAATGGCGATGGCATCGGCGATCTGATCGTCGGGGCTTCCTTCGCCGACCCGAATGGCCCCGATTCCGGCAGCAGCTATGTGGTGTTCGGCAAGACCAGCCCGTTTGCGCCGACGCTGGCGCTTTCCAGCTTGAACGGCAGCGATGGCTTCCGCCTCGATGGCGCGGCGGCGTATGACCTCTCCGGCATCTCGGTCAGCGCCGCCGGAGATATCAATGGCGATGGCATCGGCGATCTGATCGTCGGGGCTTCCTTCGCCGACCCGAATGGCGGCAATTCCGGCAGCAGCTATGTGGTGTTCGGCAAGACCAGCCCGTTTGCGCCGACGCTGGCGCTTTCCAGCTTGAACGGCAGCGATGGCTTCCGCCTCGATGGCGCGGCGGCGAATGACCGCTCCGGCAGCTCGGTCAGCGCCGCCGGGGATATCAATGGCGATGGCATCGGCGATCTGATCGTCGGGGCCGACGGTGCCGACCCGAATGGCAACAGTGCTGCCGGCAGCAGCTATGTGGTGTTCGGCAAGACCACCGGGTTTGCGCCGACGCTGGCGTTTTCCAGCTTAAACGGCAGCGATGGCTTCCGCCTCGATGGCGTGGCGGCGGATGACCGCTCCGGCTACTCGGTCAGCGCCGCCGGGGATACCAATGGCGATGGTATCGGCGATCTGATCGTCGGGGCTTTCGGCGCCGACCCGAATGGCAGTTTTTCCGGCAGCAGCTATGTGGTGTTTGGCCGCAGCACCGTGGCCATCCCCATCCCGGTCGCGGTGCCCGGCCTGAATGCCTGGGGCCTCGGCCTGCTGAGCCTGCTGCTCGGCTGGTTCGGCTGGCGGCGTCGCGAGGCGCTGCGCGCCGACTGAGCCTGCCCGTCAGCTGCAGCGGCCTTGTGGGAGCGACGCTTGCGTCGCTCCCACAACCAAAGGGATACAATCCTCTGGTCGCTATCCAAATGGCGCTCTCTGGTCAACTCGATATCCAACCGGGTGAGTAGTTACTTCGGCCTTAAGATTCTGGAGATCGGCCGCCGCCGGAGAAGTCTGGAGAGCGCGTTCGGCAAGACGCTTGAAGCAGATTTAGACGGTCGCGTGCTGCGCTTCGACGAAGCTTAGGCTGCGGCCGCGGCAGACATCGCCGCGATGCAGCGCCGGGCTGGGCGCCCGGTCGAGACCCGCGATGTCGAAATCGCCGGCATTGCCGCCGCGCGTAAGTCGACGCTCGCCACGCGCAACACTCGCCACTTTGAGGGAACCGGTATCGCCCTCATCGAACCCAGGTCCGCCTGAACCTTGCACCTCACGCATTCAACCAGCCCAGTGCCTCACCAGTTCTGAGCCGGCGGCCGGGTTCGAGGCCACCCCGCCAGCGTACCGTGCCCGGCGGGATGAGCAGGATCACGGTCGAGCCGTAGTTGAAGCGGGCCATTTCCATGCCGCGCTGCAGGGTTACCGCCGGAGCGAAGCGCTCGCGGCATGCGATCCGCCGCGCCGGCTGGCAGCGGCCGGCCCAGATGGTTTCGAGACCGGCAACGAGCAGGGCGCCGACCAGCACCAGGCCCCACTGGTGATCGCTTTGCGGCAACGCGAAACGGCAGTAAAGGCGTTCGTTGCGGGTATAAATGTTCGGCACGGCGGCGACGCTTTCGGGATGGACGCTGAACAGCCGGCCTGGGATGTGCCGGGTGAGCAGCAGGCGGCCGGCGAGCGGCATGTGGACGCGGTGGTAATCGCGCGGCGCGAGGTAGATCGTCAGGTATTCGCCGCCGAGGAAACCCTGTACTTCGCCGTCATCGCCGGCGAGCAGCGCTCCGAGCGGATATTTGTAGCCCTTGGCCTGGATCAGCAGGCCCTCGCCGAGGGTGCCGGCGGCAGTGATTTCGCCGTCGCATGGGGCGATCAGCGCCCGGGGGTCGCTGTCCTGCGACCGTGCGCCGGGTTTTAGCGTTCTTGTGAAAAAAGCGTTGAAGCTCTGATATTGCCCCGGATCGCGGTACATCGCTTCGTCGAGATCGACCTTGAAACGCCGGATGAAAAGCCGGATCGACAGGTTTTTGAACCAGGCGACCCGGCTTAGGGCAAGGGCCCCGGCCAGATTCGTCAGCAGGTGGCCGGGCAGCAGCCATTGCCCGTAGTAAAGAAGACGGGAGCGCCACGATGCGCTGTGGTTCATGGCCGCTGGCCGGCGGGCGCGGCAGGTATCGCCCGCGGGCGGAGCGGCGCAGGGTCGATGTCGCCATTCGGCGCGGCCGGCGGGCGGGCGCCGTTCGACATCAGTTCCGGCAGCAGGTCGGCCAGGGCCTTCGGGTCGAGCGGTTGCGGCAGGATGGCGGTCAGGCGAGCTGCGGGATCGATGAGCAGCACCTGGCCGCTGTGGTCGATCGTGACAGCGGCGCCCTGGCTGTGCGCGCCGTGATCGTGGGCGGGCGGCGCGTCTTGCGGCGGGTTGGTTTCGGCGCGGTGATAGATGCCGAGTTGCAGCGCCAGCGCTTCGAGCTGCGGCCGCTCGCCGGTGACACCATCGGCGTCGAGCCTGAAGTTGGCCAGATACAGCGCCATCGTCTCGGGCGTGTCGTAATCCGGATCGACGGTGACGAAAATCACGCGCGGCGGGGCGGCCTCGTTGGCCTTGATCGCCCGCTGTACGGCACCGAGTTGAGCCAGGGTCGGCGGGCAGATATCCGGGCAGCGCGTGAAACCGAAAAACATCAGATGCCACGCTCCTTCGAGCCGGGCGCGGCCGAACGGCGCGCCGTGGTGATCGAGCAGGGCGAAATCGGTCAGCCGGCGGGGCGGATTGACGGGGACGGAAACGAGCGGCGGCGCTGGTGCCACATCGCTTCCGGCGGCCGCCGGCGGTTCCTGCCGGCAGCCGGCCAGCGCCACGGCGAAGGCGAACGGCAACCCACAGCGGGCTAGGCGTGTCCAATGGGGTTTCATGGCGTCATCCATGAGATCATGAGCCCATCATGATACAGGAGAAGTCAGCAGCACTGGAGGCACCGGCGGTGGATCTGACCTGCGTGGTCACCGCCGCCGCCCGGCGCCTGGCCGCCGCCGGGGTGGTCTTTGGTCACGGTACGGACGAGGCGCATAGCGAAGCCTGTTGGCTGGCGGCACATGCGCTGGGGCTGGAGCCGGCATTGCCGTTGCCGCAGCGGTTGCTGGCCGCCGGCGAGCGCGAAGAAATCGAGCGCTGGATCGAGCGGCGCATCGAAAGCCGCAAACCGGCGGCGTACCTGACCGGCGAGGCGTGGTTCGCCGGCCTGAAATTCAAGGTCAACGAAGCGGTGCTGGTCCCCCGCTCGCCGCTCGCCGAGGTGATTTTAGACCGGTTTGCGCCGTGGGTCGGCGAGCGGCCGGTGCGCCGCATCCTCGACCTCGGCTGCGGTTCGGGCTGCATCGGTATCGCCGCGGCACTGGCTTTTCCCGAGGCCGGGGTCGATCTCGCCGATCTCGATCCGGCGGCGCTCGAGGTGGCGCGTGACAACTGCGTCCGTTATGCGCTCGGCCGCCGCGCCGAGCTGCATTGCGGCGATCTGTTCGCTGCGCTGCCGGCGGGGCGGCGCGGCGGTTACGATCTGATCCTGGCCAATCCGCCGTATGTCGCGGACAGCGAAATGGCCGATCTCGCCCCCGAATACCGCGCCGAGCCGGCGCACGCCCTGGCCGGTGGTACCGACGGCCTGGATTTTGCGGCACGCATCCTCGGCGAAGCGGCGGACTGGCTATCACCCGCCGGGCTGCTGTTCCTCGAAGTCGGCGGCTCGTGGCCAGCGCTGGCCGCGGCCTTGCCCGAGTTGCCCTGCATCTGGCTCGAGTTCAGTGCCGGCGGCGACGGCGTGCTGCTGATGGCGGCCGATGAACTGCGCCGCGCCGCACCCGCCGTCGCCGCCTGGCGCGCCCGGCGCGGTAACGCGCCGGGCGCTAAACCGCAGTCCGCTTTATCATGAGCGGCCAACGATCACGGACAGCGCCGCATTTTCGATGGGCAGCAACAGTTTCGGCAGGTTATTCACTGTCACGACCTTCGGCGAAAGCCACGGGCCGGCGATCGGCTGCGTCATCGACGGTTGCCCGCCGGGGCTGGCAATCGCCGCCGGCGAAATCGAACAGGCGCTGCGCCGGCGGGCGACCGGCCGGTCGCGGCACACTTCGCAGCGCCGCGAAGCCGATGTCGTGCGCATCGTGTCCGGCGTTTTCGACGGCGTGACGACCGGTACGCCGCTGGCCTTGATCATCGACAACACTGACGCCCGCAGCCGCGATTACAGTGAACTGGCCGACCGCTACCGCCCGGGCCACGCCGATTACACCTACGAGGCTAAGTACGGCATCCGCGACTGGCGTGGCGGCGGCCGTTCGTCGGCGCGCGAGACGGCGCTGCGTGTCGCCGCCGGGGCGATCGCCCGCAAGTGGCTGGCCGAGCACACCGCGATCGGGATCGTCGGCTATCTCTCGCAGCTCGGGCCGCTGCGCACCGACCGGACGGTCGAACCGGCGGCGATCGACAGCAATCCTTTTTTCTGCCCCGATCCGGCGATGGTCGGCGAACTCGAACGCTACATGGATACCCTGCGCAAGTCCGGCGATTCAGTTGGCGCCGAGGTGACGGTGATCGCCCGCGGCGTGCCGGCCGGCCTCGGCGAGCCGGTTTACGGCAAGCTCGACGCCGAACTCGCCGCCGCGATGATGAGCATCAATGCCGTCAAGGCGGTGGCGATCGGCGACGGTTTCGCCGCGGTGGCGCAAAAAGGCAGCGAGCACCGCGACGAAATGACCCCCGAGGGCTTTTTGAGCAATCACGCCGGTGGCATCCTCGGCGGCATCTCGAGCGGCCAGGACATCGTCGTCCGGATGGCATTCAAACCGACCTCGAGCATCCGCCTGCCGGGCCGGACCATCGACCGCGACGGCCTCCCGGTCGAAGTGGCCACCACCGGCCGCCACGACCCGTGCGTCGGACTGCGCGCCACGCCGATCGCCGAGGCGATGATGGCCCTGGTGCTGATCGACCACGTGCTGCGCCACCGGGCGCAGTGCGGCGATGTCCGTTCCATCGCTCCAATCATTCCATCCAACACAACCGAGAAATGATGAACGCATTGACCATCGCGGTCGCCGGCGCCAGCGGCGCGGTCGGCCAGGTGATGCTGGAATTGCTGCTCGAGCGCGGCGTGCCGGCGGGTGCAATCCGCGCCCTGGCCAGCCCGCGGTCGGCCGGCGAGACGGTCAGCGCCGGGGGGCGCGAGTTCACGCTCGGGGTGCTCGACGATTTCGATTTCGCCGGCACCGATCTGGCGCTCTTTTCCGCCGGCGCCGACGTCGCCCGACGGCACGCGCCACGCGCCGTTGCCGCGGGGTGCACGGTAATCGACAACTCCTCGGCCTTCCGCACCGATCCGGCGATCCCGCTCGTCGTTCCCGAAGTCAACGGCGAAGTACTGGATGACTGGCGGGGGCCGGGCATCGTCGCCAATCCGAACTGCTCGACGATCCAAATGGTGATGGCGCTCAAACCGCTGGCCGTCGCCGCCGGCCTCGAACGGGTGCATGCGATGACCTGGCAGTCGGTGTCCGGCAAAGGCCGGCTGGCAATCGAGGAACTGGCCCGCCAGACCGCCGCCCGGCTCAATTTCCAGGCCGTTGAAAGCAAGGTGTTTCCACATCCGATCGCCTTCAACGTGCTGCCTCAGGTCGATGACTTCGAAGCCGATGGCTCAACCCGCGAGGAATGGAAAATGATCCGCGAGGCGCGCCGCCTGCTGGCCCTGCCGGACCTGGCGCTGACCGCCACCGCGGTCCGCGTGCCGGTGTTTTACGGCCACGCCGTGGCCCTGCACCTCACCACCCAAGAGGCACTGCCGCTCGAGCGGGCGGCGGCGGCGCTCGCCGCGATGCCCGGGGTCCGTGTTGCCGCCGCGCCGGCCGATTACCCGACGCCGCTGACCCACGCCTCAGGCCGCGATGAAGTCTTTGTCGGCCGCCTGCGCCGCGATCCGTGCGAGCCGCGCGGGCTTTGCCTGTGGGTCGTCGCCGACAACGTGCGCAAAGGTGCGGCCCTCAATGCGGTGCAGATCGCCGAGCGGCTGGCC
This sequence comes from Candidatus Jinrbaksania sp., assembly GCA_039794245.1. GTDB lineage: Bacteria > Pseudomonadota > Gammaproteobacteria > Xanthomonadales > Wenzhouxiangellaceae > DAITQM01. The sequence goes on along the minus strand of JBDIVS010000016.1, from coordinate 31,503 downwards.
GAGGCTTGATCCCGGACGGTCACGTTTCGGTGACAATCCTCTCAATTCATGGTAGATTGTGGCTGGAAGTCTTTGATTGTATGATGTTAAAATTGTTTGGTTAATCATCCGAAACGGACCAATCGCTTGCGGAAATCGACCGAGAGGCGCCAGAAAATGACAACACGGAGGGGAACCCCGATACAGCGGCGGGTATGGAGCGTGGTCTGGCTGCTCGGGCTTTTGGTGCCGGTCGAAGTCTGGGCACTGGGGCTCGGTGACGCCGAGGTCAGGTCTTTCTTGAATCAGCCGCTGGAAGTGGTGATCCCGCTGGCGGTCAGCAGTGCGGATGAGCGCGACGGTCTCAAGGTCGCTCTGGCGAGCAACGAGGATTTCCTGCGTGTCGGGCTGAACCGCGCCAATCTGACGGTGCCGATCACCGTCGAGTTGATCGACCGCCCGGCGGGGCCGGTGGTCCGCCTGACCTCGAGCCGGCCGATCACCGATCCTTTCTTGCAATTGTTGCTCGATGCAAGCTGGAGCAGCGGCCGCCTGTTGCGCCAGTACACCTTGTTTCTGGACCCACCGCTGGCCGGCGAGCCGACGCTGGCCGTCCGGCCCGAGCCGGCGGCGCCGGCCGCCGAACCCCCACCTCGCCGCGCCCCGGTGACCGCGCAACCCGCCGTGCCGCCCGCGGCCCCGGCTGTTGCGGCCCCGGTCGAAATGACACCGGCGATCCCGGCCGGCGGTACTTACGGCCCGGTCGCCGCCGGCGAAACGTTGTGGCGTATCGCCGAGCGGCATAATCCCGACCGCACCGCGTACAGCAACAACCAGGTCATGCTGGCTTTCGTCCGCCTCAATCCGGAGGCGTTCGACGACGGTAATATCAACCGGCTGCACAAAGGCGCGCACTTGCTCGTCCCCGACCGCGCCGCGATCACGCTGCTCGATGCCGAGGAAGCGCGCCGGATCGCCAGCGAGCAGCACGCCGCCTGGCGCGCGCTCAGCGGTAGCCAAAGTGGTGGCCAAAGTGGAACCCAAAGCAGCGGCTCGACGGCGGCTGATTCCGGCGCAGCGCCGGCGGCGATCGCCGCCGAACGCGACATCCAGACGCAACTGAAACTGGTGCCGCCCGACGGCAACGGCGAAGACGGCACGCTGCGCGACAGTGCGACCGTGCGTGCTGAACTCGCCCGGCTCGAGGAGGAACTGCTGACCACGCGGCTGGAAAACCAGGATCTGGCACGCCAGGTGCAGGACCTGCGCGACGAGCTGGAGCGCCTGCGCGGGTTCGAAGTGGTCGATCCCGAACTGGCGGAATTCCAGGAATATCTGGCCGACGCCCAACAGGCCGATACTTCATCGCCCGAAGCGGTGACGGCGGAGGGGACGACCGCGGAGGGAACGACAGCGGAGGAAGCGGCGGGCGCCGGCACAACCGGTGAGACACAAAGCGCGGCATCTGACTTGGCGGTTGCCTCGCCGCCGGCCCAGACCGCTGCCGTTACACCGGAACCTGCCGTTGCGCCGCAACCGGCCGCCCGCACCAGCCGCACCTGGGTCACCGGCACGATGGCGATCATTGCGGGGATCGGTTTGCTGGCGGTCGTCTCGTTGATCTGGTTGCAGAAACGGCGGCGCGGCGACGCTGCCCCGGCGACCATGCTGGCCGATCATGTGGTGCGCGACCGGACCCCATCGCAAGCGAAATCCCGGCCCAAACCGCAAGCCGCAGGCAAACCGCCGGCCAGCGCCGCACCGCCGGCCCGCCAGCCAGCGGCACCGGCACCGGTTTCGGCGGTCAGGGTGCCGCCACCACCGGCTCCCGCGCCAGCGGTCGTCCCGCCGGCGCCGGCCGGTCGCACTCCAGCCCAGACCGGAGATACCGAATCGCCGGCGCTCGACGAAAAGACACGCGATCTTTTGAAGCGCCTGCAAGCCGAAGACAAACGGCTGGCCGGTGATGAAACGCCGGCGGCCGGCGCCGCGCCGACAGCCGATGAGGACACCGGTCTCGATCGTGGCGGCAAGGAAGATAAGCCCAAGACGACTCCGGCAACCGACACCGATCCGTTCGACAGCGTCCTCAAGCTGGTCAAGGAAGAAGAAGAGGACGTATTCGAAGGCGCCGAGGGCGACAGGGCACGCGGTCTGCCCGGCGGCAGCGGCGAGGACGATATCGAGATCAAACTCGACTTGGCCCGCGCCTACATCTCGATGGGCGATGCCGACGCGGCGCGCACCATCATCGACGAGGTGATGGAAGAAGGCAACGAAGCGCAGCGGGCGGAAGGGCGGAATCTGTTGAAACAGCTCTGATCGCCAGTTCGATGGCGGCACAACGTTACGCGCTGGGCGTCGAGTACGACGGCAGCCGCTTTTACGGCTGGCAGAGCCAGAGGCAGAGCCCGACCGTCCAGGCCGTGCTCGAAGCGGCGTTGTCGCAGATTGCCGCCGAGCCGCTGGCCGTGACCGCCGCCGGGCGCACCGATCGCGGCGTCCATGCGCTTTGCCAGGTTGTCCATTTCGACAGCCGCGCCCGGCGCCCCCACCGGGCCTGGGTGCTTGGTCTCAACAGCCTGTTGCCGGTACCGGTCGCCGGGCGCTGGCTGCGCCCGGTCGGCGGCGATTTCCATGCCCGTTACAGCGCCGAAGCGCGAACCTATCGTTACCGCATCATCAATCGCTGGACGCGCCCGGCGCTCGACCACCACCGCGCCGCCTGGGTGTACCGGCCGCTCGACGCCGAAGCGATGCATGAGGCGGCGCAATGCCTGATCGGCGAACACGATTTCAGTTCGTTCCGCGCCGCCGGCTGCCAGTCGCACCACGCCCGCCGGCGGCTCGAAACGATCGCCGTCGGGCGCCACGGCGACGAGGTGTGGATCGAGGTCACCGCCAATGCCTTCGTTTACCATATGGTGCGCAATATCGCCGGGGCGCTGATCGCCGTCGGCCGCGGCGCGCGCCCGGCGGCCTGGCTGGCCGAGTTGCTGGCGGCCCGGGATCGCCGGCAAAGCGCGGCCACGGCGCCGGCGGCGGGCCTTTATTTCGTCGGTCCGCGCTACGCCCCGCGCTGGCAGTTGCCGGTCGGCGCCGACCCGGCATTCCCCGGCTGGAACGAGGGTTGAACCAACATTGACTGTGCGCCGGACTCGAATCAAGATGTGCGGCATCACCCGCCCGCAAGACGCCGAGCGCGCCGCACTGCTCGGCGTCGATGCGCTCGGCCTGGTGTTCGCCGCCCGCAGCCCGCGGCGCATCGACCCGGCGGCGGCGCGCGAGATCCGCGCCGCGACCCCGCCGTTCGTGACGCTGGTCGCACTGTTGATGGATCAGCCACAAGATGAAGTGCAGGCGCTGCTCGATCGGCTCGAGGTCGATGTTCTGCAATTCCACGGTAACGAGCCCGAAGACCTGTGCCGGTCGTTCGGCAAACCGTATATCAAGGCGATCCCGATGGGCGAGGCGGCCGCGCCGCGGGCGGGTGCTGAAGCGGTTCTCGGCGAGGGCGCATATCCGAGTGCCGCGGCCTGGTTGTTCGACGCCCACGCGCCGGGCGAACCGGGCGGCCGCGGCCGGCCGTTCGATTGGACGCGGGTGCCCCGCCGGGCGCTCAGGCCGGTGATCCTGGCCGGTGGCCTGACGCCCGGCAACGTCGCCGCCGCGGTGCGCGCCATCCGGCCGTATGCGGTCGATGTATCGAGCGGCGTGGAATCGCACCCGGGTATCAAGGATCATGATCTAATGCGGCGTTTTGTTGAAGAGGTCAGATATGGCGATCGAGGCTGAGCGGAGGAGTGAGCGGCCGGCGGTGGAACGGTTTTCGGCGCCTTTGACCGACTGGCCCGATGCCGCCGGTCACTTCGGCTCCTACGGCGGCATTTATGTCGCCGAGACCTTGATGGCGGCGCTCGAAGAACTGGCGGCGGCTTATCGCCGCTGGTCGGCCGACGACGAGTTCATCGCCCGCTTCGAGGCCGATCTCAAGCACTATGTCGGCCGCCCGTCGCCGTTGTACCACGCCCGCCGCCTGAGCGCGCACGCCGGCGGGGCGCGCATCCTGCTCAAGCGCGAGGATCTCAACCACACCGGGGCGCACAAGATCAACAACACCGTCGGCCAGGCGCTGCTCGCCCACTACATGGGCAAACCGCGGGTCATCGCCGAAACGGGCGCCGGCCAGCACGGCGTGGCCAGCGCCACCGTCGCCGCCCGCCTCGGCATGCAGTGCGTGGTCTATATGGGCGCCGTCGATATCGAGCGCCAGGCGATCAACGTTTACCGGATGCGTCTTCTGGGCGCCGAAGTGCGCGCCGTCGAAGCCGGCTCGCGGACCTTGAAAGACGCCCTGAACGAGGCCCTGCGCGACTGGGTGACGAACATCGACGACACCTACTACATCATCGGCACCGTCGCCGGCCCGCACCCGTATCCGATGATGGTCCGCGATTTCAACTCGGTGATCGGCCGCGAGGCGCGGCGCCAGGTGCTCGAGCAGTTCGGCGTGCTGCCCGATGCGCTGGTCGCCTGCGTCGGTGGCGGTTCTAACGCGATGGGGTTGTTCTATCCGTTCATCGCCGATCGCGGGGTGGCCATGTACGGCGTTGAAGCGGCCGGCGAGGGGCTGGCGAGCGGTCATCACGCCGCCAGCCTGGGTGCCGGCCGGCCCGGTGTGCTGCACGGCTGCCGGACCTATCTGCTCGACGACGACGCCGGGCAGATCACCGAAACCCATTCGGTTTCGGCCGGGCTCGATTATCCTGGCGTCGGCCCCGAGCATGCCTGGCTCAAGGACAGCGGAAGGGCGCAGTATGTCGCGATCAGCGACCGCGAGGCGCTCGACGCCTTTCATCTGCTCAGCCGGACCGAAGGCATCCTGCCGGCGCTGGAAAGCGCCCACGCTGTCGCCTATGCCGTGCAGCTCGCCGCGGCGATGCGCCCGGACCAGACCGTGCTGGTCAATCTTTCCGGCCGCGGCGACAAGGACGTGCATACCGTGGCCCGGCTCGAAGGCATCCGTTTATGACGCGCCCCGCACGCCTCGCCGCCGCTTTTGCCGCCGCCGCAGCCGATGGCCGACGCGCCCTGATCCCGTATATCACCGCCGGCGATCCGCATCCGGAATGGACCGTGCCGGCGATGCGGGCGCTGGTCGCCGCCGGCGCCGACATCATCGAACTCGGTGTGCCATTCTCCGATCCGATGGCCGACGGCCCGGTGATTCAGCGGGCTTGCGCCCGGGCCATCGCCAACGGCACCGATCTTGGCCGGGTGATCGAGATGGCCGCCGAATTCCGCCGCGGCGACGAGCGCACGCCGCTGGTCCTGATGGGTTATCTGAACCCGCTCGTCCGCTTTGGCGAAGAACGTTTCGCAAAGGCCGCGGCCGCATCCGGTATCGACGGCGTGCTGCTCGTCGATTGCCCGCCGGAGGAGGAGGGCGCGCTCGCCGCCGCGCTCGCCACCAGTGGCCTTGCCCGTATCCAACTGGTCGCGCCGACGACGACGCCCGAACGGCGGGCGCGGCTCATCGCCGCGGCCTCCGGATTCGTTTATTACGTTGCCCTCAAAGGGATCACCGGCGCCGGCCACCTCGACGGCGCCGCGCTCGCTGCGCCGCTCGCCGCATTGAAAGCGCAATGCCCGCTGCCGGTCGCCGTCGGTTTCGGTGTCAAGGACGCGGCCGGGGCACGGGCGGTTGCGGCGCACGCCGACGGTGTCGTGATCGGCAGCGCGCTGGTCGAGGCGCTGGCCGCAGCGGGCAGCGTCGAAGAAATCGAACGGACGATCGCCGCGTTACTTCCGCCGCTCGCCGCGGCGCTCGACGTCGGTAAGGCCGCGCCGGCTGCGGGTAAAATGCCGGCATGAGCTGGTTCCAGAAACTGATGCGCGGCCAGATCCGCACCCAGGGCGGGAGCAAACGGACGGTCCCCGACGGGGTGTGGACCAAATGCGATGGTTGCGAAGCGGTGCTGTATCAGCCCGAACTTGAACGCAACCTCAAAGTCTGCCCGAAATGCGCCCACCACCACGCCTTGACGGCGCGCGAGCGGCTCGACTGGTTTCTCGACCCCGAAGACCGCAACGAACTGGCGCCCGGGTTGCAAGCCGAAGATCCGCTGCGCTTCCGCGACAGCAAGCGTTACCGCGACCGCCTGGCGGGCAGCCAGAGAGCAACCGGCGAGCGCGACGCGCTGGTCGTGATGGAAGGCCGCCTGGAAGGCCGGCCGCTGGTCGCCGCGGCCTTCGAGTTCGCCTTCATGGGCGGCTCGATGGGTGCCGTGGTCGGCGAAAAATTCATGGCCGGGGTCAATACTGCGCTGAGCCGGCGCTGCCCATACGTCTGTTTCTCGGCGAGCGGCGGGGCGCGCATGCAGGAAGGATTGTATTCACTGTTACAATTGGCTAAAACCAGCGCCGGCTTGGCGCGCCTGGCCGAAGCCCGCCTCCCGTACATTTCGGTGCTCGGCCACCCGACGACCGGCGGCGTGACCGCCAGCATCGGCATGCTCGGCGACATCAATATCGGCGAGCCCAAAGCGCTGATCGGCTTTGCCGGGCCGCGGGTGATCGAACAGACGGTCCGCGTAAAACTGCCCGAAGGTTTCCAGCGCGCCGAATTTCTGCTCGCCAAGGGGGCCTTGGACATGATCGTCGATCGCCGCGATCTGCGCCGGCGCATTGCGCAGTTGCTGGCTTTGCTACAAGTACCTTGACCCATGGATTTCGCTGGTTGTACCGAAATCCATGGGTCAAGGTACTAATATCCCAGGCGGCGTAAATCCGAGCACAGCGCCACCGGCCTCCGGGATGTCACAGACTGCAACGCTCGCCGCGTGGCTGAACCGCATCGAGCACGGCCATCCGCGACCGATCGAACTCGGTCTGGAGCGCGTGCACGCCGTCTGGCGGGCACTCGGCGCGCCGCCGCCGGCCCGCAAGGTGATCACCGTCGCCGGGACCAATGGCAAAGGTTCAGTGGTGCGCGATCTGGAAGCCCTGCTGCTCGCCGCTGGCCGCCGGGTCGGGGCCTATACCTCGCCGCATCTTGTGCGCTACAACGAGCGGGTGCGGATCGCCGGGCGCGAGGTCGATGATGCTGCGCTGGTCGCCGCCTTCGAACGGATCGAAACGGCGCGCGGCGCGCGGACCCTGACTTACTTCGAATATGGCACGCTCGCCGCCTTGTTGTTGTTCGCCGATGCCGATCTCGACGTTGCGGTGCTCGAGGTCGGCATGGGCGGGCGGCTTGATGCGGTCAACATCATCGATGCCGAGGTCGCGGTGATCACTGCGATCGGGCTCGATCACCAGCAATGGCTCGGCCCGGATCGTGACGCAATCGGCCGGGAAAAGGCCGGTATTGCCCGCGCCGGCCGGCCGGTTGTGCTGGTCGAGCGCGAACCGCCGGCGGGCATGCTCGCCGCGCTGGCCGCGTCCGGCGCCAGGCCCTGCCGCCTGGGGATCGATTACGACGCACAGCCGGTGGCGGATGGCTGGATTTACTGCACCCCCAGCGGCAAGCACCGTGTCTTGCCGCCGCCGGCGCTCACCGGCCGCCATCAATTCGACAATGCGGCCGGCGCCCTGACGGCGCTTGAACTGCTCGATCCCGGCCTGCTGCCGGACGATGCGACGATCGCCGCGGGTCTCGGTATGGCGACCCTCGCCGGCCGTTTCCAGCAGGCAGCCGAGCGGCCGGCGGTCATTGTCGATATCGCCCATAACCCCCAGGCCCTCGGCCGGCTCGCTGCGACGCTGGCCGAATACCCGGTGGCGGGGCGCACTCTGGCGGTCTTCGCGATGCTCGCCGACAAGGACATCGCCGCTTCGGCCGCCGCGCTCGCCCCGGCCATCGACGCCTGGTATCTGGCGCCGCTGCCGCCACCGCGCGGCGCGACGGGCGAGGAGATGGTCGAAGCATTGAGCGCCGCCGGCATCACCGCGCCGCGCCAAGCGTTACAATCGGTGCCCGCGGCCTTGCGCGCCGCGCGCCGCGCCGCCGCCGGTGCCGATCGCATCATCGCCTGCGGTTCGTTTCTGACCGCGGCGGCGGTGCTGCAAGCGGGCGCCGGGCGCGACCCATAGACCTCTTTCACTGCGCCGCAGTGAAAGAAGGCAAGCGAGACACCAAAGTAGCGAATGGCGGACCGATGATGGGCAAGCGATGATGGCCGGGACATGATGGATGCAGCCCTCAAACAGCGACTGCTCGGCGCCAGTATCCTGATCGCGCTGGCGGTCATTTTCATCCCGATGTTGTTCGACGAGCCGGTGAAAACCGGCGAGGTGACGAGCGACATCGCGATTCCGCCGGCGCCGCCGGCACCCGAGATGCAGACGCGCACGTTTGCCGCCCACCCCGAGGCGGAAAACACCGCCGCGGCGGGCACCTCGGACACCGGGGCTGTGGTGCAGCAGAACGGCGCCGCGCCCGTGATCGATACATCGGCCATCCCGCCGCTGGTGCCGTTGTATCCGCCGCCCGAGACGGAAGCGCCGGGCGGCGGCGATGCGGCCGTGGAATCGGCGGCAACCGAATCGGTGGCCGGCGAGTCTCTGGCGCCAGGGAGTGCGGCGCCGGTCACGGCCGAGGCTGCCGTATCCACGCCCCGTGCCGCAACGGCCGGCTCGACCGAGCAGACCGTTCAAGCGCCGGCTGCGACTGCGCCGCCGGAGGCGGGCGGTGGCCCCTGGCAGGTGCAGGCGGCGAGTTTCGCCTCCAGCAACAACGCCGAGCGGCTGGCCTCGCAACTCGAGGAACTGGGTTACCGGACGAGCATCGACACGGTCTATCGCGCCGAACAGCCCTTGCACCGGGTGCGGGCCGTCGGGTTTGCCGATGAGCGTGCAGCGGCGGCCGCGGCGCAGCGGATCGCCGGCGATTTGCCGCGCCTTCGGCCGCGCGTGGTCGCCCCGGAAGGCGAGACCAGGACCACCGCTTCGGCCGGGGTTCCGGTCCAGCGTTATGCGGTGCAACTCGGGGTGTTTTCCACCGCCGACAACGCCACTCGCCTGCTGGAAAAAGTACGCGCCGCCGATTTTGCGGCGTTCGTCGAGCAGCAGCAGCGCCCCGAGGGATTAGTGCAGGTGGTCAAGGTCGGGCCGCTACTCAGCCGCGACGACGCGCTGGACGTCCGCCGCCGGCTCAGCAAAACGCTGGCGATCGACGGCCTGATCGTCGAGTACCACTGATGCCCGGGCGGCTAAACCGATGAACGGCGCCGATATCGCCATCGTCGCGGTGATCGCCTTGTCGATCATCGTCGGTCTGTGGCGCGGTTTTGTCCGCGAGTTGATGGCGATTGCCGTCTGGTTCGCGGCATTGTGGCTGGCGTGGAGCGGTGCCGCGCCCGGTGCCGGCCTCCTGGCCTCATGGGTGGAGGCGCCGTCGCTGCGCGTGATCATCGCCTTCGGTGCGATCTTTTCTCTTGTCCTGGCGATCGGCGCGCTCGCCACCTGGCTTATCGGCAAGGTGGTGCACAAAACCGGCCTCGATGGCACCGATCGGCTGATCGGCATGCTGTTCGGCCTGGCCCGCGGGGTCGTGCTGGTGGTCATCGCCGTACTCGTTGCCCGCCTGACGCCGTTTACCGCCGATCGGTGGTGGCGGGAGTCGCGCCTGTTGCCGGGCTTCGAGCAAGCTGCAGCGCGCGCCGCCGGCTGGCTGCCCGAATCATTGCGCGACTATCTGGCCGCCAGTGAAGCACTGCCGGCGGCGGGCGGGGAGCGCCCCTGATGTGCGGCATCGTCGGCATTTGCGGCCGCCAGCCGGTCGCCGCCCGCCTCTATGACGCGCTGACTGTCCTGCAGCACCGTGGCCAGGACGCCGCCGGCATCGCCACCCTCGACGACAGCCGTCTTTATCTGCATCGCGCCGCCGGCCTGGTCCGCGACGCCTTCGACGAGAACAGCATTTTAGCCTTGAAAGGCTGCGCCGGGATCGGCCACGTGCGCTACCCGACCGCCGGTTGCGACCGCCCCGACGAAGCGCAGCCGCTGTACGTCAATTCGCCCTACGGTATCGCCCTCGGCCACAACGGCAACCTGATCAATACCGCCCGGCTGCGCGACGAGTTGTATCGCGACGACCGGCGCCACCTGAACACCGATTCCGATTCCGAAGTGCTGCTCAACGTGCTGGCCCATGAATTGCAGCGCCAGGGGAGTTTCTCGCCGCCGGCCGTGTTCGCCGCGGTCGATGAAGTACACCGCAGGTGCACCGGTGCCTATGCCGCCGTGGCGCTGATCGTCGGCCGCGGCATCGTGGCGTTCCGCGATCCGCACGGCATCCGGCCGCTGGTGCTCGGCCGCCGCGCCGCGGCCGGCGGCGACGAATACATGGTCGCTTCCGAGAGCGTCGCCCTCGACATGCTGGGATTTACGCTGGTCCGCGACCTGGCGCCTGCCGAATGCGTCTTCATCGGCCTCGACGGCAGCCTGCACGAATATCGCTCGCCGCTCGCCCGGCGGCATACACCGTGCATCTTCGAATACGTTTATTTCGCCCGTCCCGATTCGATGATCGACCGCATCTCGGTGCACAAGGCCAGGCTGCGCATGGGCGAAACGCTGGCCGAGACGATCCTTGCCGCCTGGCCTGACCACGACATCGACGTCGTGATCCCGATCCCCGACACCAGCCGCACCGCAGCATTGCCCCTGGCCTGGCGCCTGGGTGTCAAATACCGCGAAGGTTTTGTCAAAAACCGCTATATCGGCCGGACTTTCATCATGGCCGGGCAGGCCGAACGGCGGCGCTCGGTACACCGCAAACTGAACGCCATCGGGCTCGAATTCCGCAAGAAAAACGTGCTGCTGGTCGATGATTCCATCGTCCGCGGCACGACCTCCGGGCAGATCATCGAAATGGCCCGGGCCGCCGGGGCGCGCCGCGTTTATCTCGCTTCGGCCGCGCCGCCGGTGCGCTATCCCAACATCTACGGCATCGACATGCCGGCGGCCGGTGAATTGATCGCCAGCCACGGCGACGAGGAAGCCGTGCGCCGGGCGATCGGCGCCGACCGCCTGTTCTACCAGCGGCTCGGCGACCTCGTCCAGGCCTGCCGCGAAGGCAATCCTGCACTCGAGGCCTTCGATACCTCGTGTTTTTCGGGCGATTACGTCACCGGCGTCGATCCGGCCTATCTCGAACAGCTCGCCGGCGAACGCGCCGACGGTGCCCGTTCCACCCGCCGCGGGCTGGCCCTCGCCGAGTGAGATTGCCTGCCCGGTTGGAGTACGATGGCCTTTCTTTTGCCTGAGCGGATGCTTTTATGCGAACGATAAGAACGGCTTGCATCTTCACGCATCTTGCCTTGTTGACCGCTGCCGCCATCCTCTGGGCGCCCGGTGCAGCGGCCGAAGGTTATTACGCCGGCCTCAAGGTCGTCGGCGGTATTTCCGATGTATCGGGCCTGCGCCTCGGCGGCGAGACGACGCCGGTCGGCCTGATCGAGGACAGCCCCGAAGCCGTCGCTGGCCTGGCGGCGGCGTTCGGCAGGAGTTTTACCGGCTTCCCGATCCGCGTCGAGCTGGAATACCTCTGGCGCTACCGTTTCGATATCGACGCGGTGACCACGGAAACCGATCCGCGCCTGATCAAGGCCAATGTCGCGACCCAGTCTTTTTATCTCAATGCCTTTTACGACATCCCGCTCGGCGGCAAATGGGGGCTCTATCTCGGCGGCGGCCTAGGTTACGCCCATCACTCGGCCGAAACCCGTTTCATCCAGGGCGCAGATTCGCTGCGCGTTGATGACGGCCAGGATGAATTCAGTTGGAAAACCGCCATTGGCGTGCGCCGCGACCTGAATGACCGCTGGTGGTTGGATTTTTCGTACCGTTACACCGACCTCGGCGACGTCAGGACCGCGGCCGGCCCGCGCGGTCAGTTGATCGCCGGCGATTATTTCACTCACGACCTTCTGGCCGGCCTGCACTTCCGCCTCTGACGCGGCGCCGAGCCAAAGGCCGCGCAGACGCCTCGTTCCGGGGGGGATGCGGTTTGTCCCGGCGGTGGGATTTCGAGTAAAATGCCACATTCGATGTGCGCCTTGCGCCACGCTGCGTGGTACCGGCGCGTGCGGCCGGCCCGGGCCGGCGGGCACGACAACGAACGGGGCGTTTTTCACCATCATTTAGCCGGCATCTGACGGGAGAATTTCATGTCCGACGAGCATCGTGAACCTGGTGTCGATCGCGGGCGGCGCCTGGCGTTGACCTGGGCCACCTCCGTGGTCGGCGCCGTGGGCGCGGCGTTGGCCGCCTATCCTTTTCTCGCCTCGTGGAAACCGAGCGCCAAGGCACGACTGATCGGTGGCCCGGTCCAGGTCGACGTCGGTCTTTTGGCGCCGGGCGAGTTGCTCAAGGTGCAGTGGCGCGGCCAGACGATCGGTATCCTGCGCCGCACCCCAGAGATGCTCGAAAACCTGAACGCCGTGCGCGGCGACCTGCGCGACCCCGATTCGCTGGAGCGCGAACAGCAGCCGGGATACGCCCGCAACCAGATGCGCTCGCTGCGCCCCGAATTTCTCGTCGCCAACATCCATTGCACCCACCTCGGCTGTGTGCCGCAGCTTGTGCCCGAGGTCGGGCCGCAGCCGTTCGAGGAGAACTGGCGCGGCGGCTTTTTCTGCCCGTGCCACAAATCCAAGTTCGATCTCGCCGGCCGGGTCTATAAAGGCGTGCCGGCGCAGCTCAATCTGTTGATTCCGCCGTACCGCTTTCTCGACGACGACACCATCCTGATCGGCGTCGATCCTGAAGGAGCCGCGTCATGACCCGTCCCGCCAGTTCCATCGCGCGCAACCTGCGGGCCCTCGGTGAGTGGCTCGATTACCGGCTGCCGATCAGCAGCTTTTGGCATGACCACATGGCCGGTTATTTCGCACCCAAGAATTTCAATTTCTGGTATTACTTCGGTTCACTGGCGTTGCTCGTTCTAGTCATCCAGATCGGCAGCGGCATTTACCTGACGATGAACTACAAACCGTCGGCCGCCGAAGCCTTCGCCTCGGTCGAGTACATCATGCGCGACGTCGAATGGGGCTGGCTGATCCGCTACATGCACTCCACCGGCGCCTCGGCGTTTTTCATCGTCGTTTATCTGCACATGTTCCGCGGCATCATCTATGGTTCGCACCGCTCGCCGCGCGAGTTGATCTGGATCATCGGCATGCTGATCTATCTCGTGCTGATGGCCGAGGCATTCATGGGCTATGTCCTGCCCTGGGGCCAGATGTCCTACTGGGGGGCGCAGGTCATCATCTCGCTGTTCGGCGCCATACCGCAGGTCGGCGACGCGCTGGTCGAATGGATCCGCGGCGATTATTTCGTCTCCGACGTGACGCTGAACCGCTTTTTCGCGCTCCACGTCGTCGCCTTGCCGCTCGCCCTGCTGGCCCTGGTCGTGGTGCATATCGCCGCCCTCCACCAGGTCGGCTCGAACAATCCTGACGGTATCGAAATCAAGGTGCGCAAGGATGCGGCGGGCCGGCCGCTGGACGGCATTCCGTTCCATCCCTATTACACCGTCAAGGACATTTTTGGCGTCGCGGTGTTTCTGCTGCTGTTTGCCTTCGTGATCTTTTATGCCCCGGAACTGGGCGGCCTGTTCCTCGAACCGGACAACTTCATACCGGCCGATCCGCTGGTCACGCCGCCGCACATCGTCCCGGTCTGGTACTTCACGCCGTTTTACGCCATCTTGCGCGCCGTGCCCGACAAGCTGACCGGTGTGGTGCTGATGGGCCTGGCGATCGCCGTGCTGTTCTTCCTGCCGTGGCTCGACCGCAGCCGGGTGCGTTCGATCCGTTACAAAGGCTGGCAGTCCAAGCTGCTCGTCGTGCTGTTCGGCATCAGTTTCTTCCGCCTCGGCATGCTCGGCATGGGCGAGGGCACCACCGGGCAGACCATCGAATCGCGGCTCTGGACCTTTGTCTATTTCGCCTTCTTCATACTGCTGCCTTTCGTCACCAAATACGAAAAAACGCGAACGCCGCCCGAGCGAGTGACTGGAGGACACTGAAAATGAAACACATCGACATTGTCATTCGTTCGGCGTTGCTCGCCGTCCTTGTTGCGGCGGGCGACGGCCTTGCCGCCGGCGGCGAAAGAGATCTGCCGGAAGCGAACATCAACGTCTTCGATACCGCCGCGGTGCAGCGCGGGGTGCGCCTGTTCGTTGATTACTGTTCAGGCTGCCACAGCGCACAATACATGCGCTACAAGCGCCTGGCCCAGGATCTGGGTTACAGCGACGAAGAAATCCTCGCCGCGTTGGCACCGCCCGGCGCCAGGATCGGCGATGCGATGACGGTGGCCGCCAGGGTCGAAGACACCCGGACGTGGTTCGGTATCCCGCCGCCGGATCTGTCGCTGGTGGCGCGCATCCGCGGCACGGACTGGCTGATGGGTTACCTCGAAGGGTTTTACCGCGACCCGGAACGGCCGCACGGCTGGAACAACATCGTCTTCGAGAACACCTCGATGCCCAACCCGCTGTGGGCGCTGCAGGGCATACAAGAACCGGTGTTCGAGGAACACGCCAATGGCGACGGCACGACAACGCGCCGGGTGGTCGGCGTCAAGACCGGCACCCCGGGGGCGCTCGATGCAGCCGGTTTCCACGGCAAGATCCGCGATCTGGTCACGTTTCTCGCCTATCTCGGCGAGCCGGCCCGCCTCGAACGCCATCCGCTCGGCAAATGGGTGATCCTTTATCTCGTCGTTTTCGCGCTGTTCGCCTGGTTGTTGAAACATGAGTATTGGAGGGATGTCGAATAATCGCCCCACTCGTTCTCATCTTTCGCCGCCAACACCAAGCCACTGACCGCAAAGGTATCGCATGATTGAGCTTTACACAGCCAGCGATTGCGTCAAATGCCACCGCATTCGTTTTATCCTGGCCGAGAAAGTCGTCAACGTCAAACTCATCGATGTCGATGAAACGCCGGGGGCCAGCGCCGATCTTGCCGAACTGAATCCTTACGCTGAAACGCCGACCCTGGTCGATCGTGAAATCGTCCTCTACGGCACCTGGGTGGTCGCCGAATATGTCGACGAGCGCTATCCGCACCCGCCGCTGATGCCGATCGATCCACTGTCGCGGGCCCGGCTCAGGCAGATCAGCTACCGCATCCTGCGCGACTGGGTGCTGCCCGCTGAGGCGATGATGAAACTCAGCGGCGCGGCGCAGGAAAAACAGCGCAAACAAATCCGCGAGAGCCTGGTGGCGAGCGACGAGATCTTCGGTGTCGGTACGTTTCTGCTCAGCCCCGAGTTGAGCTTGGCCGATTGCCTGATCGCGCCGTTTCTCTGGCGCCTGCCGCACTACGGCATCAGCATCGGGCGCGGTTCGCCTAAACTTCTGCGCTACATGGAGCGGATCTTTATCCGCGATTCCTTCCGCCGCAGCATGATGCAGGCCGAACGCGAGATCCGCGACAAGTGAACGCCCCGTCCGGGCCGGCGCTGACCTCCAGCCGGCCGTATCTGCTGCGCGCCATATACGATTGGCTCACCGACAACAACCTGACGCCGCACCTGATCGCCGCGGCGGCTCACCCCGGTGTCACCATTCCGCCCGGCAGCGCCCGTGATGGGCGGGTCGTGCTCAACATTGCGCCACGCGCCGTGCGCGATCTGCTGATCGATACCGACGGCGTGAGCTTCGTCGCCCGATTCGGCGGCATCACGCAATCGGTGTATCTGCCCATGCCGGCGGTGCTCGGTATTTTCGCCCGTGAAAACGGCGTCGGCATCCTCTTCGACGCCGAGGACGGCGCCCTGGCCGGCGCTGGTGACGCCGACAGCACCGAGGCGGACGCCGCCGGGAATGCCGCCGATCACGTATCCCAACCGCCGCCCGGCGCCGGCCGCCGGCCGCAACTGAAAATCATCAAATAAGCCCTGCATCTCGCCAGGAGTGAACCTTTCCCCGCATCCTGGGGAAGGTTAGGATGGGGCACTGTCGGGCGCACGAATCCAGGTTCCGCGGCCCCGCAAAATAGACCCAACCAATGGTTAGCCCCATGCGCCTCGCCCGCCTGAATCTACCCGCCACCGTCTGGCTGCTCGGCGCGATCAGCCTGCTCAACGATACGGCCAGCGAGATGATTTACCCGCTGTTGCCGCTGTATGTCACCGGCGTGCTGCTCGCCGGGCCGCGGGCGCTGGGTCTGATCGAGGGCCTGGCCGAGGCGGCGAGCAGTCTTCTGAAACTCGTTTCCGGGACACTCGTCGATCGCAGCGGCCGGACCCGGCCGTGGATCGTCAGCGGTTACGGCATGGCCGCCGCGGCCAGACCGCTGCTCGCCGTTGCTGCGGCCTGGCCGCTGGTCCTGCTGCTTCGGGTGACCGACCGCATCGGCAAGGGTTTGCGCAGCGCACCGCGCGATGCGTTGCTCGCCGCCAGCATCGATGCCGAAAGGCGCGGCCTGGCCTTCGGTCTGCACCGCGCGCTAGACCATGCCGGGGCCGTGATCGGCCCACTACTCGCCGCCGCAATGCTGGCCGCCGGACTCGGCATCCGGGAGATCATCTGGTGGACCGCCGTACCCGGGGCCTTGGCGCTGGCCCTGACTTTTGCCGTCCGCGAAGCGCCGCTCGGCAGGTTGCACGTTGCAGTGCTGCCCGATTGGCGCTGGCGGGCATTGCCCCCCGAACTGCGGCGTTACTTCGCCGCCGTCGCCGTTTTTTCGCTGGCCAACGCCTCGAATCTGTTCCTGTTGCTCAAAGCATCGCAGATCGGCGCCCCCCAGGCCGCGCTGCCCTTGCTGTGGGCGCTGGTGTCGCTGGTCGCCAGTGTGTTGTCGGTGCCGTTGTCGCATCTTTCCGACCGCTTCGGGCGGCGCCGGCTGTTGTTCGGAGGCTGGCTGGCTTATGCCGCTTTTTATCTCACCTTCGGTTTTCTGACCCCGGCCGGTGCCTGGCTGCTGTGGCCGCTGTTCGCGTTTTACGGGCTGTTCATCGCCGCCACCGAGGGCGTCGAAAAAGCCTACGTTGCCGATCTCGCACCGCCCGACCAGTTCGGCCGTGCCTTCGGCTGGTTCCACCTGCTCGCTGGCCTGATGCTGCTCCCTGCTTCGCTGCTGTTCGGCTACCTCTGGCAGACGTTCACCCCCGCCGCCGCGTTTATCGTTGCCGCCGCCTTCGCCGCCGCCGCAGCGCTGTTGCTCTTGAGAATCCACCGCTAACACCGGAATGAATCAAACGAACATCGACGAGCAGGATAGACAGAATAAAAAAACTAATTGCTTGTACCGGAATCCAGGATTATTTTCGGCGGGATTGCTGCGTGCGGGGTTTTGACGATGCGCCCGCCCTGCATCACCAGGCTGACATTGTGCAGTGCCGCGATGTCGGTGACCGGGTCGCCTTCGACGGCGACGAGGTCGGCGATCAGCCCCGGCCGGATGCGGCCGATTTCGTTTTCTCGGCCGAGCGTTCGGGCGCCGGTTGCGGTCGCTGCCAGGAGGGCGTGCTCCGGCCGCATGCCGTAACGCACCATCCACTCGATCTCCAGCGCATTGGCCCCATGTGCGAACACGCCGGCGTCGCCGCCGGCGCCGATCGTGACGCCGGCTTTGAGTGCTGCGCGGAAGGCGCGCTTCGCATCCCGCATTCCCGCGGTCGGCTCGTCTCCCGGCTTGTAACCATCGAAATACTCGGCGTAAGCGGCCTGTGCAGCCAGCGTCGGCAGATAAACGACACCGCGCTCAGCCATCAGCCGGAAGACCTCGTCGTTGCCCTCGAAACCGTGTTCGATGGTTTGCACGCCGGCCGACACGGCGCGGCGCATGCCTTCGGGGGTCACGGCGTGGGCTGCGACTTTACGCCCCAGATCGTGCGCGGTGGCAACCAGTAGATCGAGTTCCCGCTGGCTGAACGCCGGCACCGCCTTGCCGCCGGGGCCGCAGCGGTAGTCGGCATACACCTTGATCCAGTCGGCGCCGCGCGCCGCCTGCTCGCGCACGGCGCGGACGATCTCGGCCTCGCCGCTGACCTCCTGGGCGCCTTTTCGCAGATCCAGATCGGGGCGCCAGCCACGCGGGCCGGGGCCGTAACAACCGGCGGCAACGATTGCCAGCGTGGCGATTTCGAGCCTGGGGCCGGCGATCCGGCCTTCATCGAGCGCCCTTTTCAGCGACACGTCGGCGTAGCCCGCGCCCTCCGTGCCCAGGTCGCGCACCGTGGTGAATCCGGCCGCCAGAGTCGCCGCGGCATATTCCACCGCGGCGATGGTGCGGTATTCCACAGGTTCTTTCAGCACCTGGTCGTCCCACGACGCCTCGTTGTACGGGTGCAAAAATAAATGCACGTGCAGATCGACGAGCCCCGGCAACAGCGTCGTCCCCGGCAGTTCGACGACTTGCGTCCCAGGCGGGGCCACGATCTCCCCGGCCGGCCCGACCGCGGCGATCCGGCCTTCGGTGACCAGCACCGCCCAGCCTTCGCGGACGGCGCTGTCCCCAGCGGTGAACACCCGGCCGGGTTTGAGCAAAATGGGCAAGTCGTCCGCTGCCGCCGGCGCGGGAACGGTGCAGAGCATCATCTGGATGATCACCACCGATCGCAAAAAAGATACGCTCATCTTGACCATATTTGTGCACCTCCGATATCAGAAGGCCAGCAACGGCACCCCCAAAGCATGGGTGGCCTCAGACAGTTGGCTGTCGAAAACCGCGAAGCGGAAATCGATATCTGCGAATCGTAGCCACATAGGAGAGCAGATGCGATGCGTGCCAGAAATTGCAATACTAATTGCCAACCGGATAAAGAGATAATAGACTGTGACGGCCGCCGATTTGACCTCTCAGCTTGCAGGGCGGGGTACAAATGCTGCTAAAGCGAGGGCGATGCGGCCGCCACCCTCAGGCCCGACGCCCTTTCGGGCATCGGGGGATTTGGAGGCTGCATCATGAGCAAAGTACCCTTCATCAAACCCATTCGGCCTGCCGCCGCGGCCGGACAGCATTCGGTCAACCAGAGCAAGAAGAAAGGCATGCAGATCGTTTTTCACGCCCGGGATAACCCCGTAGTGAAAAATGGCTTGATGATTTCCTCCCCGCCCGGTGACCCGCACCGCCGGAAGGAGGACGCCGGCAAGGCGGAGCAGGCCAAGCCGCCGGCGCCGCCGCCGAAACGCGGCCCGCCTGGCCCAAAGGGATAGAAACGGGCCGAATCTCCGGCGACCTCCCGTGGGTTGCGCCTGGGCGTCATTCGCTATAGGATGCGCCAAGGGATAAAAAAAGCCGGCCCAGCCATGCCCCGGGCCGGCGCTACCAGCGCCGATGTTCCGCGGTGTGATCCCGCGCCGCTCAGTCACTGCGAGGCAGTCATGTCTGGCGAGGTGATGCCGGTTCTGTTTTCCCGGCGGCCGCTCTATGGCCGGCCTCATGCCGGGCGTTTGGTGCGTCATTCACCGAAATGCACCGCAGATCCCGCTGCGGGCCGGCCGTTCGCCGGCGGGCCGGCGCCTATCGGGCGCGGGGCAGGGCGGCGATGAACCGGGTCGAGCGCATCTACAAGATCCACGCCCTGCTCAAGCGCGGCCGGCCGGTGCCGATGCGCCTCATTCGCGAGGCACTGACCGAAGTCTCGCTGACCACGGTCAAGCGCGATCTGGCGTACATGCGCGATTTCATGGAAGCGCCCATCGTTTACAACTGGGCCGCGGGCGGCTATCACTATGATCCCAGCGCCCCGGAGTTCGAACTGCCCGGCCTGTGGTTCAATGCCGGAGAATTGTTCGCGCTGCTCGCCAGCGAGCAATTGCTCGAAGCCGTCCAGCCCGGTGTCCTGGCGCCGTACATCGGCCCGCTGCGCAACCGGATCCGCCGCCTGCTCGCGGCGAGCGGTTTTAAGAGCGCCGAAATCATCGACAAAGTGCATCTACTCCCGATCGCGCAACGCAAATCGGACCCGCAGCGTTTCGGCGAAGTCGCCGGCGCGCTGCTTGCCGGCCGCTGCCTTGAAATCGAATACCAGGGCCGCGAGAACGATCGTCTGACCCGGCGCCGGATTCACCCGGCGCGTCTGGTGCACTATCGCGGCAACTGGTATCTGGCGGCATGGTGCGAAAGCGCCGCGGATTACCGGCTTTTCGCGCTCGACCGCATACGGCGCGCCGAAGCGACGGAAACGGCGGTCAGAACTCAAGACTCAGCCGCGCTCGACCAGCAGATCGGCGCCAGCTTCGGCATCTTCGGCGGCGCGGCCCGATACCGCGCCGTGCTGCGCTTTTCCGCCCACCGCGCCCGTTGGGTCGCCGACGAAATCTGGCATCCCGAGCAGATCGGGCAATGGCGCGACGGTGCCTACGAGCTCACCTTGCCGTATTCCGATCCGCGTGAACTTTTGCTCGACATCCTGCGCTACGGCCCTGAAGTCGAGGTTCTGGCGCCCGCCGAACTGCGCGCGAGGGCCGCCCAGGCTTTGCGCGATGCCGCCGCACAGTATGAATAACCTGCCAGGCGCAGCCTGTGAGCCTTTCCCTGTGGTATACCCTGACTACGATGAGGATTGACCGATGCTAGCAACGCAAATCCGCCAGAAAGAAGGCAAGTTTTATTTCGTCAGTTACCCCGCCGAGGACCTGTTGGCACGTGTCCGTTTCATCAGCCGTTTCTACGGCGATGGCGAACAGCTCGCCCCCGAGGCGGCGCCCGCCGGCGACGACATCGCGCGGTTCATCGAGCGTATCGAAAAAACCGACAAAGCATTTCAACGCCAACTCTCGCGCGCCAAGGTCCGGGCCCTGAAAAACTTCTACGAAACCGCCGAAAAACAGCCGCCGATACCCGGTACCGTCCTGCTGTTTACCAATGAAACACTGTCATTCAGAGCCATGAGCGGCGGCTTCGAAACCGTCGGCCACCTGCAGGATCCGGCGGACAAATACCTCATCATCGACGGCCAGCACCGCCTGGCGGCGCTGTATTTTTATCTGAAAGACCGGCCGGAAGAAGCCGCAGTCATTAACGTGCCGTGCATGGTCTTCGACGGTGGAACCGAGGATTTCGCCACCGAGATGTTCGTCATCATCAACTCGACGCCGACGCGCATCAACAAAAGCCACCTCGTCGATCTTTACGAAAAAGTACAAAGCGCCGAGGCGGATAAAAAACTGGCCGTGCGCATCGCTGAATATCTCTACGGCGAAAGCGACAGCCCGCTACGCTATCGCATCAACCGCCTCGGCGGCCGCAGCCGGCAGGAAAAGTGGATCCTGCAAGCCGAGTTGTTCAACGAACTGTTCCGTTGGGTCAAAGCCGACTGGCCGCATATTGAACACGAGTGGCCGGATGTCGTCCACACTAAAGATAACCGTAGCGTCGGCGAGCGCTACTACGCCGTCACGCGAGACTTTCTAAAAGCCGCGCGCGAAGTCTGGGGCGACGCCTGGGGCCATCCGCGTTACATGGTCACCAAGCCCGTCACCATCAAAGCCATGCTCAGGGTGTGCGCCGACCTGGCCCACGCCGATGCCGAACCGGAAGAAGACCGCCTCCGGCGCTGGCGCGAACGCCTCGCCCCGTGGGCCGAACGCAGCCGCGACTTCCGCGCCGAAGGCTTCTACGAACGTTTCCCAGCCAAAGGCCAGGTCGAACGCACCGGCCACCTGCATCGCGAACTGGCGCGCCTTGCGGGAATTGCACCACGCGCAAACACGGCAAAGGGGCAACGTGTAGGGCGTATGCCGAGCGGTGGCACGGAATGAATCCGCCGGTGATACTCCAGGTGCATCCCGTGAGCCACCGGGGGTGGTACAAGCTCGAAATCGGGCCACCAGCAGGCCGGAAGCCTGGTCCGCGGCAGTGGAGACACACATGCAGCGCAGAAATCTCATGACCGCCGCTCAAGGTTCTGCCCTCTCGCCGTGGGCTGCTGCAGGCCCCGCGGCAGGCAGGGCAACCCTGCACCTCCAAACCTCACCGCCCGCCGGCTTCCTGTACCACGCCGGTCCGGATGTCTGGCCGCAACTACGCCCCGGCCAGTCGCTTGACCTCGTGCGCGAGCCGCAAAACCCCCACGACCTGCGCGGCGTACGCCTAGACTGGCGCGGCTACAAACTTGGCTACCTGCCACGCCGGGAAAACATTGCCGTCAGCCAGATGCTCGACCACAGCCAGCGGTTGACCGCAAAAATCGCTAGTCTGCAAAACACCCCCGTCCCTTGGCAGCGGACCCAGATCAAAATTCACGCGGAGATCTGACCATGGAACAGAACAACATGACCGGCGAAAACGCGCCTGACGAACTGACCCAGACACTGTATATCGAGTGCGACAGTGACGACACCCTGCTCGACGAACTGCAACCCAAGCTCCAGACACTTGGCCGTAACTTTCACCATTTCATTCGAACCTTGTTTCTCGGATCCTTAGGATTGTCGCTGTTGGATTGATGAGCCGTTCATACGTTCAGCTGGCAGGTCAGCCCGCCACACAGGCGAACAGCCCGGTGTTCGACAAGCTGGTGGCGGACCTTGCCGATCGCGGCAGGCGGCCGGATGAGTGATGGGCACGGAACAATTGACAGGTAAACACCAAACAGGTCACAGTAAATGGAATATCGCTATTTCTTTAACAAGGCATACGGCATGACCGGTACCTCGGATTTCGGACCATATGATTATCAGTGTCGTTTGGTTCAAGAGTCCTGGCCGGATTTGTTGGATGTACCAACGGGCATGGGCAAAACTGCAGGCGTGGTGCTCGCCTGGCTCTGGAAGCGCGGCTGGCGGCAGGGCATGCGCAGCCTTGAACCTGATCCCGACACTCCGCGCCGATTGGTCTACTGCCTGCCCATGCGGGTTCTGGTCGAACAGACAGTTGCCAATATCGAAGGCTGGTTGAAAGCGCTCGATCTCCACGGCAAACCTGGTGAAGGAAAGGTCAGCGTCACCGTCCTGATGGGAGGTGAAGAAGATATCCGCAAGGCCGAATGGGCAAGCTATCCGGAGGAAGACAGTATTCTAGTCGGTACGCAGGACATGCTGCTATCCCGCGCCCTGATGCGCGGCTACGGCATGAGCCGTTATCAGTGGCCCATCCACTTCGCGCTGCTGCATAACGATGCCCTCTGGGTGTTCGACGAAGTGCAGTTGATGGGCGCTGGGTTGGCCACTTCGGCGCAACTGGAAGCATTCCGCCGTAACTTTCCGCTCGCCAATATTAGCCGCACGCTCTGGATGTCCGCCACCCTGAATCGCGATTGGCTGAACACCGTTGATCTTCACCCCCACATGGATTCGCTCACCACGCACTCGATCGGGGATGAAGACAGGAGACAGGCCGGTGATCGGCTGCAGGCGCGGAAGTCGCTCGTCAAAGCCTCTGTTTCACTGTCGAAAGATGCCGGCAATAAGGTGGGTTTACAAGCGTATTTGGAAAATTTGTGCGATTTGGTACTGAAAACCCACGACGCAGGTACTCAAACGCTGGTCATCGTCAATCGTGTCGAGCGGGCGCAGCAATTGTTCCGATTATTGTGTGACAAGCGGCCGGACAAGACTGACCTGCTGGTCCATGCCCGTTTCCGGGCTGCCGAACGTGACGAGCAGGCGCGTCGTCTGCGCGATGAGGATGATACAGACCGAATCATCGTCTCCACCCAAGCCATCGAAGCCGGTGTGGACATTTCCTCGAAAACCCTGGTGACCGAACTGGCACCCTGGTCTTCCATGGTACAGCGTTTCGGCCGTTGCAATCGTGACGGCAAACACAATCAGAATGGCGCGTGTATCCTTTGGGTGGATATCGAGGATGACAAGGACCTGTCGCTTCCCTACGATAGCGAAGTACTGTCCATCGCCCGCGACAAGCTGAATGGGCTGGACAGCGCCGCCCCACAAAGCCTGCCGCCCACCGATACGGCGCGCCCGCTCACAGCCGTGCTGCGCCGCAAGGATATGCTCGACCTGTTCAATACCGATCCCGACCTGTCTGGTTTCGACGTGGACGTGTCCGACTACATCCGCGACACCGACACGCCCGGCGTGCAGGTGTTCTGGCGCGATTTCAAAGACGATCCCAATACCCCCGGCATCCAGGGAAGGCCGGATCGCCGAGAGCTGTGTCCGGTATCCATCGGACAGGCGAGAGATTTCGCCAAACGTAAGGACACCATGCTTTGGCGCTGGGATGCGCTCGATGAGCGTTGGGTCAAGCTGGAACGCGATCCGCGCCCCGGCATGACGCTGTTGCTCCGCGCCGGCGACGGTGGTTACGACGAGGCGATCGGCTTTGATGCCACGATCAAGAAGCTGCCTGTTCCAGTCATATCGGTGGAGACACCTTCGCCACAGGACGCCTACGGTGAGGACTGGCGATCACAGCAGCCCAAGCCCGTGGCGCTGTCCGAGCACCTCAGTCATGTTGCCAGGCACGCCGCCGACCTGTGCGCGAAGGTGGGCGAGACGGCGCACAGCGGCCCTGTCGTCCGCGCCGGACGCTGGCATGATCTCGGCAAGGCGCACGAAGTTTTCGATGCCACCATGCACGCTTGTGACAAAGCGCCTGCAGGCTTTCTCGCCAAATCGCCTTGCCGAGCGCGTCATAGTCGTAAGTTTTTCCGTCACGAGCTTGCCTCCATGCTCGCCTGGCTCGATCATCATGACGGCGAGGCGGACACCGACCTCATCGCCTATCTGATCGTCGCCCACCACGGCAAGGTTCGCATGAGCCTGCGCGCCATGCCCACCGAAGAAGCCGAACCCAACGTCAGACGCTTCGCACGCGGCGTCTGGGAAGGCGACATCCTGCCCGCACTGAGCTTCGACGGCGAACACAGCCGCGAGACCACGCTCAAACTGGCGTTGATGGAGATCGGCGAGGGTGAACAAGGCCCATCATGGACCGAGCGCACTTTGAAGCTGCTGGATCACCACGGTCCGTTCCGGTTGGCGTGGCTGGAAGCCCTGGTTCGCCTGGCCGACTGGCGCGCTTCGGCCGAGGAGCAGCGGACATGAAGCTTGCCGCCTTCGACGCGGTCGCCAAGGCGCTGGATGCCGCGCGCGTACGCTACCTCGTGGCCGGTGGCCTCGCCGTCAACGCACACGGCTATGTCCGCCTTACCATGGATATCGACCTGGTGATCGCGCTGGATGCCGGCAATATCCACCAGGCGTTCCACGCTCTGGCCGGGATTGGTTACCGCCCAACCGTGCCGATCGACGCAGACGCCTTCGCGCGGCCCGAGCAGCGCCAACGCTGGCGAGAAGACAAAGGCATGCAGGTGCTCAATCTTCAAAGCGATGCATTCCCCGGCACCTCGGTGGATGTGTTCGTGTACGAACCGTTCGACTTCGCACATGAATACGACATCGCCATGCGAGGCGAACTGCTGCCGGGCATTCACGTGCGATTTGTGTCAATCCCCACCCTGATTCGCATGAAACAGACGGCCGGCCGCCCACGCGACCTGGACGATATCCAGCACCTAAAGTGGCTGCAGGAGAACCCCGATGAGTGACAACGACCGCCCCATCGACTGGAGCAAGACCACGTTCGATGGCAGCCGCCGCGAGCAACTCCGGCAAGCGCAACGCATGACAGTACGCCAGCGCCTAGAAGCGCTGGACCAACTGACGGAACTGTCCGAACGACTGCGGGCCATGCCGCGACAAGCCGCCGAACCCAGTGCAACGGCGGGCGTACACGAACCACCGGCCGGTTACCGCGCCGATACTTCCCGTAACGACATCGTGCTCGACGGCTGCACACCCACGCCGCTGGCCAACTACCTCAAGGCCCTGGGTGTGCTGCGCCTGCTGTCGGTCCGTGATCCGCAGGCCCGCGGCTTCTGGCGCGGCGACCGCTTTGTGCTGCGCACCGCACTGGATCGTGCGGGCATTGAACGATTCTTCCTGTGCGACTATGAGCCGACGCCCATTATGGCGCCGTGGAACGGCGGTAGCGGGTTTTATGAAAAGGACAATAAGGCCGCGCTGAAAGTTATTCGTAAAACTCAAAATCAGCGTTTCAAGAACTATCAATCGTGTATTGATGTGGCGGATCAGGCGTTGATTGGTTTTGATCTGAGTGCCAGCCCCAAAGGCAGAGATAAAACCTTGCTGCTGGCTCGCATCCGCAGTCAACTTCCAGACGATGCATTGTGCTGGTTCGATGCATCGGTGTTGCTCTCCGGTGACTCCCCCGCATACCCACCGCTTCTGGGAACCGGCGGTAATGACGGGCGGCTCGACTTCACCAATAACTTTATGCAACGCCTGACAGATGTTCTGCCTTCTGAGCAGCGAGAGACGCACTCAGCATCCAAACATTGGCTGGCTACGGCTTTGTTTGCTGAAACCGCTCCGGGACTCATCAAGAACGCCATAGGCCAGTTTTCTCCAGGCCAGGCAGGTGGCCCCAATGCTAGCACTGGATTCGATGCAGACGCAGCCATTAATCCCTGGGACTTCGTGTTGATGATCGAAGGCGCCTTGCCTTTCGCGGCCGCTGCGGTACGTCGTAACGCCGACGATCCGGCGGGCGTATTGAGCTATCCATTTACCGTGCGAGCCGTGGGCGCCGGCTCCGGCAGTCTGGGCGAAGGCGATACGGCCAACGCACGCGGCGAGTTGTGGATGCCGCTCTGGTCGCAGCCTGCCACCTATGCGGAAATACGCGCACTGATGGCCGAAGGCCGTGTTGCGCTGGGCAAGAAGCCGGCGCGCGATGCGCTGGATTTTGTTCGTGCCGTGCAGCGCCTCGGTGGGTATCGTGGGATCGAAAGTTTCCAGCGTTTCGGTTTGCTGATGCGTTCCGGCAAAGCTTACCTGGCGACGCCCTTGTCGCGCGTGGAAGTCAGCAACCAGCCGCAGTCACGCTGGCTGGATGATTTGGACCATAACCAATGGCTGGATCGCTTTCGTCAATTTACTCGCAGCGATAACATCGCGAACCGCTTCCTGATGCTACGCAAGCGGTTGGAAGACCGGCTTTTCGCTCTCTCGGGCCGCGAACCGAGCAAGGCGGAGGCGCAATCGCTGCTGGTTCTGCTGGGGCAAATCCAGTTCACCCTGTCGAACAGTCCCAAGGCACATGAGGCCGTACGGCCCATTCCAAGGCTTTCCGAACAATGGGTCGTAGCCGCCGACGACGGCACGCCCGCTTTTCGCATCGCTAGGGCGCTGGCCGGCCTGCGAGGCGTGGGCGAAGAACCGCTGCCGCTGCGCGCCCAGCTTTTTCCGGTGCAGCGCAAGTACAACCAGTGGATGACACCGGATGTCAACGAAAAAGCTCGCATCTACACCGGGCAGAAAGCCCGGCTGATCGACACTCTGCACGCCCTGCTTGATCGCCGGTTATGGCTTGCAGACAAATTGGATATGCGGGACAAGCCGCTCGACAGTGCCGCAGGCATCACGCTGGAAGATATCAACGCCTTCCTGCGCGATGACGTCATGGATGAGCGTATCGCGGCGCTACTCCCGGGGCTTTCGCTTTGCGATATCCCGCGGGATGTCGAGCGCGGGACCGGCGCTGGCGCGGTGCCCGCTGCCTTCGCCCTGCTGAAGTTGAGCCTGACACCCGATCGCACCCTGCGATCGCTGGACCTGCTGCCCGAAAACATGCGCCTGAATGTGCCCGCCGGCATGACGGCGCAGCTCGCAGCCGGCAACCACGGCAATCTGGCGGTACAGACTGCATGGCGGCGACTGCGTGCTTCGGGGCTTTCTCCTATCGTCAGCCTTGATGCTTTGCCCGCAGAGGATAGCCTTTCTCCGCTGCGGGCAAGCGCTGCTTTGCTGATTCCGCTGCGTTATGGGGCCACTGCCGCGCTCGCGCGCGATGTACTGGCACCCGCAAAATCCGAAACCGAAACCACCTGAGACCGAACCACCAAGGAGACACATTATGAGCCTCGATATTTCCGCCCTCGACAACGCCCCCCGCCTGTTGCTCCGCGCTGGGCTGAAGCCCCTGCAGGGGACGCGCTTCCAGCCCACCGGCTTTCCCGAAATCGGCGCCGCGCAATACGAAGGCCCCGACGGCACACCCATGCTGCTGGTGGAATCCGCCCAGAGCATGGCCAACCGCATGGAGGCAGTATGCTGGGACAAGGTGGCCGATGACTGGGTCGAGCCGCTCAAGGGCCTGTCCGTCATCAAGGTCAACGACAAGGACGGCAAGCCGCTCACCAACTCGGTGTTGGAGGCGCATCGCATCAACTCGGAGTACATTGCTCGGTCCCATGACTTCAAGCCAATCGCGGATGCTATGGCTTACACGAAAGACCGACGTTTTTCGGTTCGTGAACAACTCGTCCCGGTGTTGCTGAAGCATGATGTGAATAGCTTGCTCCATGGCGTGTTTTTGGAAGAGATTGCTGGCGTCATCCGACTGCCCAGAGCCTTATCTGCATTCATCGAGGCGGAAAGGGTCAAAGTTGCTTCAAGTGGCGGCGTAAAGGTCGGTCTTGATCCTGGATTAAAAGAAGGTGAGGGAAACGTGATTTACCCCCGCGACGAGTTCGTCTCGCCCGAGATCAGCGCTTACTTCAATCTCGACCTCGCGCAACTACGCGGTTACGGGCTATCGGAATCGGTATACACACTGCTGGTCGCGCTCGCGCTCTACAAGATCCGCGCCTTCCTGGAGCACGGCCTCCGCCTGCGCACAGCCTGTGATCTGGAATGTGAAAGCGTTGAAATTCAACGCCCGGCTGGGTTCGAGCTGCCCACGCTGTCCGAGCTGATGCAGACGCTTCCCGGCCTGATCAACGCCGCAAAACCCGATGCCAAGTTTGAAGTCACAACCGTGACTTACAGGAAATGAGCCATGCTAGCACTGTCCTTCACCTTTCCCGGGGGTCGCTACCACGCCACGCCCTGGGACCGGCACGTCAATGAAGGCGCCGTGGCATGGCCGCCAGAACCATGGCGCATCCTGCGTGGGCTGATCGCTACCTGGCACCACAAGGTCAAACACAGCGGAAAGCATGACGAATCCACTCTGTTGGGTCTGATCGAATCGCTGGCACGGGAATTGCCCGAATACGGTCTGCCCGCTGCGAGCCACAGCCATACCCGTCATTACATGCCACAGTTTGCCGCCGATGATACGTCGCTGGTCTTCGATGCCTTCACGGCCGTCAAGCGCAATGAGCCGATGACCGTGGTCTGGCCGAATGTCGAACTGCCCAACGACCAGCGCGAGTTACTAGACGAGCTATTGTCCGTCATGGGCTATCTCGGGCGCGCCGAGTCCTGGGTGGAGGCCAGGCGCCTCACTGAAGCGCCGCCGGTCAACTGCAAACCCGACACGACGGCGTTGGATACCGCAACCGGCGAACTCAGGGGCGAAACCATCACCCTCTATGCTCCATTGCCCACCGGCGAATATCAAAAGCTACGCCAGAGGTTTCTCGCTGACAAAAAGTCGGCAAAGAAGCTGGCCAGGACACTTCCTGACAAATTACTAGGCGCGCTCAGTTTGGACACGGCCGACCTGCGCAAGCAGGGCTGGAACCAGCCGCCCGCCGCGCGCAAGGTGAGCTACCTGCGACCCGTCGATGCATTACGGCCGCGCTACACAACACCCCGGATAGAGGTTCCCGATGCCACCACTGCGAGCTTCATCGTGGTCGGCAAACCCCTGCCGCGTGTGGAGGATGCGTTGCGCATCGGCGAACTGATGCGTATGGCCGTCATGAGCCAGGCCAAGGGCGTATGCGGTGAAGATAAGGTACCCGCTATTTTCTCCGGCCACGAAATGCCCGAAGGCAATCGTCATCACCATGCTTTTTACCTGCCCTGGGACAGCAATAGTGACGGACATATCGACCGCATTTTGCTGCATGTCTCCGACGGGATGGAGGCTGAACAGCAGCGGATCGTCGAAGGGGTCAGAAAACTATGGAGCCGTGACGGCGGTGAGTGGCGCCTGGTGCTGGAGAGCATCGGCCGCTCTGCGATTGCGAATGCCCTGACACAACCCGGTACGGTCTGGGAATCTGTTACGCCGTATCTTCATCCCTGGCACGTCAAGAAGCGTTTCGATGTCGAAGCGCAGATCAAACGCGAATGTCGCGAACGCGGCCTGCCCGAGCCGACGTGTCTGGAATCGTTCGAGGAAGTGGAGGTGGGAAAGAACCGAAAACGCCGCCCGATCCATTTCCGGCGTTTCCGCAGCCGCCGCGGCATCACCCAACCCGATCGTCTCGGCAGTTTCTGGCGCCTGACATTTCCGGAATCCATACAAGGCCCCCTGGCCCTCGGCTTCGCCTGCCACTTCGGGCTTGGTCTTTTCAAGCCGATTACATGATTTGGGTGCTTGACGAATGAATGACTCCATTGCATCACATCATCATTACCTACTGACGGCGATTGGCCCGTGGCCCAAGCCGACCACGTATACACTGAATGGGAGCACGGCAGATGCCGAGCACGAGCCGGTGTGTGGGCCGGTGCTGATCAGGGCAGGGCGGTTCAGGGGGTATGGCGTCTGTCAGCCTTTGATGGAGGTTTAATGACAAGAGTTCACATTGAATTTCAGCGCGTGCAATCGTGGCTTTTTGCAGTACCGCGCCTGCGCGCGATGGTCGGCGCCAACGCGATCCTCGGCGAGACCTTGCGCGTCGCGCGGCCGAAGCTGGCGCGAAAGACCGGGCGCGGCTGGGCGCTGGATACGAACAAGGAGACGTACCCCACCGCCGACCCGAACGATCCGCTGAAGGACCACGACGATCCCGCCGCCGACGCGAAGGACGGCATCCTCTCGCGCGACGGAGGGCACTTCGAGGCCCAGTTTGCGAGCGGCGCCGAAGCGTTCACCGACGCGGCCGAGCACCTCCTGCAAACCAGCCTGCCAGGCCTTCGCTTTCGCATCTCGATTGACAGCACCGATCGACAGAAGAGCCGGGCGTATCTCTCAACCGAGTTGCCGGTGCTCGAACCCTGCGAGTGGGCCGGGCGCGGGCTCGCGTTGACGATTGTCGAGCAGGGCGACGAGCATCCCGCCGTCTCGCTCGACGTCGCGCAGCGGCATGAGGCTGCGAAGAGGTAAGCAGTCATTCCAGGCCGTACTTCCCACCTCTCAATTTAGCCGGTAACCTGTCGGCCTGGTTGATTGACAGGAGGATTGGGCATGAGCGTAACCGGAAAGGGCCGGATTCGGCGTTCGGTGACGGATTGGCGGGGGATATTTGTGCGGCAGCAGGCGAGTGGTCTCAGCCAGGCGGTATTTTGCGCCCGGGAGGGGATTGCGCCGAGTTCGTTTGCCCTGTGGAAGAAGCAGCTCGGGGCGGCGCGGGGCGCTGACGGTGGGCTGATGAAGCTTCAAGGACAGTCACCGGAAGCTTCAAGGACAGTCATCAAGCATCAAGCACCAAGCTTCAAGGACAGTCACTGCAACGGGCTTAAAGCGGGCTTAAAGAAGCACCGGGCTTAAAGGACAGTCACGATTTATCAGCCCCCGCTGACACCCCATATCGGCCCCGGCCTACACCCAGGCGCGATCTCGGCCGATACCCCAGCCGCGGCGGCTTTGGCATCATGGTCCCATG
>JBDIVS010000015.1:62500-79610 GCA_039794245.1 Candidatus Jinrbaksania sp. | reverse complement strand
GGCAGGCACTGCCCGGCGGTCGAAGTCGTTTGTAACGTGGCAGAGATGGGATGATGTGGCGTTTTCTGTTCTCCTGCCACCTTTCGCCCCCCAATCGTGAGGACAAGCCGGCAACCACGGCCGGGCGGTGGAATCGCCGGTTTTGGTGTTGACGGGTTCGTATTCATGACTGTCCTGAATACGCTGCACGCCAATACCCAGCAGGAATTGGCCGATCAACTGCGAACCCTGAAACAGGTGTCCGGCTTTACCTTCAGCCATGTGGAAGGGCATGGGGCGCAGGTGGAAAGCGATCCGTTTCTTTCGGCGCGGGATAAAGTGGTCGGCTACACGCCGAGGGTGCGGGTGGATATCCTGCTCGATGACGCGGATGTCAGTGGCGTGCTGGAGGCGCTTCGCCAGGCGGAAAACAGCGTTACCGGTCAAGGTGTGTACTGGATAGCGCCTGTGGAAGAAGGAGGACACCTGTGACTGAAATAAAATGGAGCAAGAACGGGTTTTTCATGGCGCATTCCACGGTCCAGAGCGCATGACAATCAACCGGGGCATCGTAGCGGCGTTATTCTCGGCATTGCTCTTCGGGGTCAGCACGCCTCTGGCTAAGGTTCTGGTGGTCGAGGTGCCGCCACTGGCATTGGCGGGTCTGCTCTATTTCGGCTCCGGCGTTGGCCTGCTGGGCTGGCGGTGGCTGAGGCAACGAACCGGCGCTTCCATTGAACCCAGGGAGGCTCCCCTTGCGCGCGCCGACTGGGGCTGGATGGTCGGAGCCATACTAGCGGGCGGTGTCGTCGCGCCCGTATTGTTGATGTTGGGACTCACACGGACGACGGGGTCAGCCGCCACGCTTCTGCTCAATTTCGAGGGGGTGTTCACCGCGCTGCTCGCGTGGTTCGTGTTCCATGAAAATGTGGACAAGCGGATCGCCACGGGCTTTTTCCTGATTGTGGTGGCAGGGCTTCTGCTTTCCTGGGAGGGTGCGCCCGCGGTTGGTTTGCCCCTCGGCGCCTTGGCCGTAATTGCGGCCTGCCTGGGCTGGGCCGTGGACAACAATCTCACGCAGCGCGTCTCCGGCAGCGATCCCGTCCAGATCGCCGGTATCAAGGGGCTTGTAGCGGGCTGCATCAATCTGGCTCTGGCCGCGACGACGGGTTGGGATCCCGTTTCGCTGCCGGTATTACTCGCCGCGCTTGGCGTCGGCTTCCTTGGGTATGGGGTGAGTTTGAGCCTGTTTGTCTGGGCGTTACGCCACCTGGGGACCGCGCGGACGGGGGCATACTTCTCCGTTGCCCCATTCTTTGGCGCGGCCACGGCGCTGGTCGTTCTTTCCGAGCGTCCCGGCAGCCTGTTCTGGGTGGCGGCGGTGATGATGGCGATCGGGGTATGGTTGCATATCACAGAGCGCCATGACCATCTTCACCGCCACGAACGGCTGGTCCACACTCATGCCCATCGCCACGACGAACATCATCAACACGAGCACGATGCAGCATACGACGGTACCGAACCACATACTCATCCCCACGAACATGCGCCGCTGGTACATTCCCATCCGCATTATCCGGATCTGCATCACCGGCATCGCCATTGAGGCAATGAGCGCCGGTCCAGCAAGTCAGGACACGAGACCCTCGTTTCACTTCATCAAGTCCATGACTTGATCACAACCCCGCCCATTGGGAGGCCTTCTCCCTGGTGGATGATGGGCTCTCCAATTGAGGAACCAAAAGGAGAACCATGATGAGATATATCATTCAATACGCGTTGCCCTACGAACACCGGGTGATGCCGCCATCGCCAAGGCCGGTGAGCTGTTCGATCAGGGTGATATCTGGCAGGACTCGGCAGAAGTTCCGCTGCTCTACGATGACTTCGAGGAAAAGGGTGACGCCGGTATTCCGCTGGAGTTTACCGTAGAGAGTGAAGTGACTGAGGACTGGCCGGATCCCGATGCCAGCGTCAAAGCGATTCGCCACCGGGATGCGACTTTTCAGGCCGCACACTTACTCGTGGAAGCTTATCGCCACGGCGAAGAGCGCGGTGGCAGTATCGACTGGGATGAGCTGGATCAGGATTGCAGTGATCCCGTTACCGTTTCTCGCTACGTCGGCACTGTGTGGTGACCACCTTTTCGATACGTTGCAGCGCCGGATAGGCACCGTAGCGTGCCTCAAAGGCTTCACGTATAGGAAGAATAAACGCCCTTTTCACGCAAGTCAAACAGCTTCTGACTGCTGTTGAGTCTCTCGGCAACCATGCGATGCACCCCGAATCCGGCTGACAGGGAGCCAGCAACGCTGAAAACCTACCCTCCACTTTCCACAAGCGGCTCCATGTCCGACATCCAGCACGGCGAATCCCTGCCGCGGTGGCGTGAGCGCAGCATCCTGGTTGGAACCGTTGATTTTCGGGCTCGTCAGTCAAACAGCCCATGGGGCAGTCCAACGGGTGGGGCCCGGCTTTCGGGTAGCACCCTGGGCTCGCCGGTTTCGGCTTTGTGCTTCAGATGATCGAGGATCTGCTTGATCACCGCCGGTTCTTCAATGCAAGCCATCACCTTCACAGCACCCCCGCATGCCTGGCAGGTCTCGATGGCGATGTTGAAGACACGCTTGAGCCGCTGCGCCCACGTCGTCGACGCTCGCCGTTCGGCAGGCGTTGGCGGCTCATCGGATGCCCTGGCACTGTTACCCTTGCCCCGCTTCGCCGGGGTGACCAGGGCGCGATGCTTGCTGTTGGGCGCAAACACGCCGTGGAAGCGCGTCAGGTTGACGCGTGGTCTTGGCACCAAGGCCGCCAATCTTGCAATGAAGTCCAGGGGCTCAAAGATGGCGTAGGTGGTGCCGTCACGATAGGGTGTCTTGAGCTGGTAGCGGACGTTGCCATTGGGCGTCAGCGACAGCCGCTTCTCGGACACCGCCGGTCTTGAGATATACCGGCACAGCCGTTCCAGCTTCTTGCGCTCGTGGGCCCTGGCCACCACACCCGCATGCAGACTGAAACCGGCTACTTTGCCGACGGTATCTCCGAACTGATCCTCCGGATCGCAGGCCGGCAGTGTCTGCAGGGAGAACACCTTGCGCCCCGCCTGCGGCCCGACGGCGATGCGGTAGGTGATGGAATGCCCGAGCAGTTGCGTCATCGGGTCTTCATCGACCGTCTCCCCGGTGAGGTAACTGTTCTCAGCGTCCCGTTCCAACAGGCCTTGCCGTTCCAGAAAGCGGCCGATCCGGTGGGCAATGGTATGCGACAATTGAGTAAGTTCCTGGCTGGTCGGCGCCTTGACCCAGCGAAACCGAGCTGAGCCGTCGGGTTGATCGACGTACACACCATCCAGGAACAGCATGTGAAAGTGAATGTTGAGGTTGAGCGCACTGCCGAAGCGCTGGATCAGGGTGGCCGCGCCGGTCTGGGCTCTCTTTTTTGTGGAGCCCGCTTGCTTGATCAGGTGTGTGGCGATGACGCCGTAGACGATACCCAGCACCCGGCCCATGATCTCGGGCCGGCTGGCGAACAGAAAGCGCAACTGAAACGGAAAGCTCAATACCCATTGGCGAATGGGCTGTTCGGGCAGCACTTCATCGACTAGCAGGGCTGCACTTTCGGCCATGCGCCGCGCGCCGCAGCTCGGGCAAAAACCCCGACGTTTACAGCTGAAGGCGACCAGGTGCTCTGCGTGGCAGGACGCGCAGCGCACCCGCAGAAAGCCGTGTTCGAGACGACCGCACTTCAGGTAATCCTCGAATTCTCGTTGGAAAAGGGGTCAGTACCCTTTTGCAAAAGGGTACTGACCCCTTTTCACGTTGCCGCCGTCCAAATCCGCTGTCACGCCCTCTGGCTGGAAATCTCGTGACGACACTATCTAGACCTGACCCCGAAGCTCCGTGCCAATCGCAGCTTGATGAAAGCGAGTTTTGCATCAAGCTGCCAAGGCCCGGCATCACCGGCGGCGCGCAGTGCCGTCCGCTGCATGCTGGTGTTGGGCCGAATCGGCGCCCGCAGTGATGGGCTTCTGCCAGCGTCCGGCGAGCAGCAGCAACAGCGACACGAGCAGGAAACCGGCGAGCACGCCCAGGGCATTCGTGAGCGTCCCGGGGTATCCGAGCGAAGTCACATCCAGAAAGTGATACGGATAATGTCCGGTCAGCTCGCCACGGATCAGCATGTACGCGAAGTATCCAAGCGGATAGCTCATCCATGCGCCGACCCGCGACCACCGCAACCCCTGCTTCGGCACGGCGATCCACCAGTACGCGAGGAACAGGATCGGCGTCAGGTAATGAAGCATCACGTCGGCGACCAGTTGCCACCCCTGTGGATTCCACACTTTGCGGAGTAACAGAAAATAGCCGAGCCCCACCACGGTGATCGCAGCGGCGGTCGCAGTCCTGACACCGGGCCGACCGAAGAAGCGCCCGGCCCGGGAGCCAGGCGCCACCAGCGGCAGGGTGAGCACGACGGCGACCAGGATATTGGTCAGAATCGTGAAATAGCCTAAGTAGACGATCAGCCCTTCAACGACGGTCTTGCCGTCGGCCAAAGACAACTTCAACGACAGGTACAACTGCAGGATGACGCCGCACCAGGCGACGCTCGCGACAAGAACCATGAAGAAGCGCGCGATTCCACGTTCGGCAGTCATTTCAGTGTCCCTCCGCAACCGGCATAGGTCTGCTTGTCGAGCGTAACGGTCACGGTCGTCTCGAACAGCTTTCCGCTCATGACGTCGGTACACGGGGTCGGTTTTATCACCACGCGCAGATCGCTTGCCTCCGTGGTGGTCTGGAAAACCCGGGTGCCCGTCAGCCGGTCGGTCGTGTGCCCTGGTACGGGTGTCACCACGTCGGACTGGCCGACTTGCATGAACCGGATCTCCTTACCCTTCGCGATCTCGAGGTGCCAGAAGGGCTCCTGTCCTGCTGCGCGAAAGTCATGATCTCTCTCGATCTCGAAGAAGACGCCGTTCCATGGGGCAAGGGCGCGGTCTGCGTCGATCTGTATGAGACGTCCGCCCATGGCTGCCCATGGAGCGCCGTCGCAGGAGACCTCGAGCAGGATGAGGCGCTCGAAAGCCGCCAGCGGCGCGAGGCTCCCCGGTGGAAGGCGGAATTCCCCCGCCAGCAAACTGTCCCTGGCTACCGTCCGCGTGGCATAGGCCGGTTGGTCGCAGCGGGCGCCGGGTGAGATGGCTTCAGCCGCGGTCAGGCGCAGCGTCTGTCCGTGCCACGCCGCCGCATCGGCATCGGTCATGGCGCTGATGCCGGGCATGCGATGCCCGATCACGGTCCAGATCCCGGTGAGGTCAGACGTGGGTGGGGCGGGCGCAGCCGAGCCTGCCGTCGCACGCTCCGATGGTGGCGATTCGTCGGCTTTCCGGCAGCCCCCAGCCAACAGCAGGGTCGCAACGAGGACCGCCATGGCAAGGGGCCATACACCCAGGCGAGCGTTGTTCATCGTGGCCGGACCCCTATTCGTCCGCGCGGACGAATCGGAGCGGCTGCGGCCGGTTTGCTGTAAAAATGTATAGCAATGGCGCCTTGATCTCGAAGCGTTGTGCCTCGCGCAACGCCGCCAGGTACGTGGTCTCCTGGCGCATGACCGCCTCGACGCACATCATGCGCGTTGTCGCCAGGGGGCGAACGCGATCACCCCGCCGCTGACGGTCGCGGTGCCGTGGAATTGATTGCACGAGCCGCTGCCGCTGAGCGGGCGGATATAAGCGGGGACAAAACCGGGATAATCAAATGCGCGTGTCACGCCGTTATCAAAGGCCCGCTGCCGCAGATTGTTTCCGTAATCGAAAACTATTGAGCCACGATCCTGATATTCAAGCATTGCCTCAACGTGGGCCGCCATCGAATCCATTGCCCTTTTTTCATACTCGGCCGGGTTTGTTTTGCGGAGTTCTGCGGCTTTCTCAAGCGAAAGCCCGGCGGGTATGTATCCGTAAAGTGCGTCGTGGGCCGAAGTTTGGTCGGTAACGGCATCGGGATAGATATTCCGTTTCAAAATTTCCCGATGCACCTCCGCGGCATTGCCAAGCAGGGCTATGGAAAGCGGCCGACGGGCATCGAGTGCCTCGCCCGCCATTTCGACGGCTTTATCCAGGCTATCGGCAGAGATGTCAACCTGTTTTAATCTAAGCCGGCGGTCGATTCGTGTCTGGTCGACCTCGATAATTATCCCCACGCCGCCATTAAAGGTAATTGCCTGCGCCTGAGCTCCTCCCATTTCGCCCAGGCCGGCCGTCAATACCAATCTTCCTTTCAGATCGCCCCAGCCATTCTGCCGCGCCAGCGAACCAAAAGTTTCATAGGTTCCTTGAAGGATTCCCTGCGTGCCGATGTAAATCCAGCTTCCGGCCGTCATTTGCCCGTACATGATCAGGCCGTCGCGTTCCCAGCGGTCAAAATTTTCCTGTGTGGCCCAATGCGGGACAATGTTTGAATTTGCTATCAGGACACGTGGCGCGTCCGGGTGAGTGCGGAAAACCCCTACCGGTTTGCCGGATTGGACAAGCAGCGTTTCGTCTTCATTCAATTCCCGCAGCGAGGCAAGTATCGCATGAAAACACTCCCAATTTCGGGCGGCGCGGCCCCTTCCGCCATAAACGATCAGGTTCTCGGGATCGAATGCGACATCGGGGTCAAGATTGTTTTGGATCATTCGGTAGGCGGCCTCGATCAGCCAATTCCTGCACGTCAATTCTGTGCCCACGGGGGCTTTTACGGTTGCGGACATATCATTAAATAATAGCCGCAAAACGCGCGGTGGCGAAATATGCCGCGGGCGCATTTTGCCGGATGAGGTTGTTATAGTAGAATTTGCCGAAATTCGCCCATAATCCGACGGAGAATTTATGAATTATCCAAAAGCCATTTTTGTCACTGTTTTTATTGCCGTCGCTGCCATTTCAGCCGCCGCGCAAACCCCTGATGCCGCGAAAAAGCCAAAATTTGACGCGGCGCTCGCAAAAAAACTTGGTGCCGATGAATATGGGATGAAAAGCTATGTCATGGCCTTTCTCAAAACCGGCCCAGTCCAGCCAAGGGACAAGGCCGAACAGGATAAATTGATGACCGGCCACCTCGCAAATATTGGCCGGCTGGCTGAAGAGGGAAAGCTTGTGCTGGCTGGTCCTTTTACTGAAGGCGGCGAATTTCGTGGAATCTTTATTCTTGATGTTTCCACCATCGAGGAAGCCAAAAAATTGACCGAAAGCGATCCTGCGGTAAAAGCGGGTGTCTTCAAGGTCGAATTTATAAAATGGTATGGTTCGGCAGCCCTTTTGGAAGTGGGGCGGATTCACGAAAGCGTGGCGGAAAAGGATTTCTAAACTCGAATAAAGGGGCCGGGTGGTCGGCGAAAATTTCGCCCGGCGAAAAAAAGACAATGCAGCTAAAACGACAATTCGGGCCGTGGACGGCCGCATCGATTATTATCGCGCAAGTAATCGGGGTCGGTATTTTTCTGGTTCCGGCGGGGATGGCCCGTTCCGTTGATTCGCCATTTTGGCTCTTCGTGATTTGGATCGGCGTTGGAATAATGTCTCTTTGCGGGGCGCTTTGTTACGCCGAACTTGCCGCCAGATTTCCCGAGACGGGCGGGACATTTATCTACCTTCGCGAGGCGTTTGGTCGTGGGGCGGCCTTTATTTTTGGCTGGATGGTACTACTGGTGGTTGACCCCGGACTGACGGCGATCTTTGGTGTCGGGTTTGCGTCTTACTTCGGGTATTTGATGGGAGTTCCGCGCGATTCGGATGCAGTTCGGTATATGGCGGTCGGTGCCGTCATTGTGGTCGGCCTGATAAGCATGATCGGAAAAGTATAAGAAGGATAAACGCCCTTTTTGCCCAGGTCCAGGAGTAAGTTTGCCGTCAGCGACCCCCGGTTCACCGTCCGATCGCCCTGAGTGCGCCCTGAATTCCGCTCATCTCGCCTGAAAATCCGCCCGTTTTCTCTCCCCTTACAGCCCTTCTCTGGCCGCCCGGCAAACCGCGTCCCTGCCGCAGTGACTGGGCGCAGCTTCTTGAGTCGAACAGTCGATTTTGGGGATCAGTCGAGCAGGCCAGACGGCGGCGCCCGGCTCTCGGGCAACGGCCTGAGTTCCCTTGCGGCGGCCCTGTCTTTCAGATGATCGAGGATCTTCTTGATCACCACCGGGTCTTCAATGCAAGCAAGAGCCTGCCCCGCGAGCGTAGCGAGTGCTGTGGGCATCACCTTCACAGCACCCCCGCATGCCTGGCAGGTCTCGATGGCGATGTTGAAGACACGCTTGAGCCGCTGCGCCCACGTCATCGACGCTCGCCGTTCGGCAGGCGTTGGCGGCTCATCGGATGCCCTGGCACTGTTACCCTTGCCCCGCTTTGACGGCGTGACCAACGCCCGATGCTTACTGTTGGGCGCAACGACTCCCACTTTCGATTCATTCAGCATTTCACGACTCCTTTTTCAGACACGATTTAATCCCAAATTCGTGTCCAGAAAAATCGGGCCGCGGCACGAGTCGGTCCGGATCGGTTTTCTTGCGGTGTTTTATCCTTTGCGGTATTGCCGCATGTGGTCCTGGGTGCCGGTGTAATACAGGCCGCCGCTGAGGCCGAAGGTGGCGGGGTCGAGGGCCTGGGCGTCATCGGCGCTGTCGCCGAGATTCATTAGGTTTTCGTATTCGGCGATCGTCAAGCGGCGGCGTCTGGCGAGGTCGGCTGTGGGGTCGAGGGCCTTGGCGTATTGCGCGGCGCCCTGGGCGATGCGGCCGAGAGCAAAGGTGGCGCCGCAGCCGCTGCCGTAGGAGAACAGGCTGATCGGCCGGGTTTCGAGTTCGCTTTGGCCGCGGCGCAAAAGGTCGATCAGCGCCAGGAACAGCGATCCGGTATAGATGTTGCCGATTTCGGCGTTGAGCTCCAGATACGGCGCGGCTTTGTCGCGGTAGCTCGCTTCGAGCACCTGGCGGTCGTCATCGGTAGCCGGGTCGAGCGGCGCGCCGCGCGCCGCTTCTAAATGCCGCTGGTGCGCTTTTTTGGCCATTTTGACGAACGGCACGTGGTACAGGCAGGCGGCGAGGGCCGCGGGTCCGATGGCTGACGGATCGCCGTTGGCGGCGTCGCGCCAGGCGGATTCGAGGGCGTCG
Source organism: Candidatus Jinrbaksania sp. (assembly GCA_039794245.1). Lineage (GTDB taxonomy): Bacteria > Pseudomonadota > Gammaproteobacteria > Xanthomonadales > Wenzhouxiangellaceae > DAITQM01. The sequence goes on along the minus strand of JBDIVS010000015.1, from coordinate 70,481 downwards.
AGGTAGCAGGCGATCGAGTAATGGCCGTCGGCGAACGCGTATTTGGAATACAGCGGCCGCCAGAAATCCATCACCTGCCGGGTGTAATCGCCGGTGCGCTCGCAGTCGATCTCGACCAGCCGCGGCCGGGCGGCGATCACCATGGCCACGGCGCCGGCGCCCTGGGTCGGTTCGCCGGGGGTGTTCAGACCGTAACGGGCGATATCGGAGGCGATGACCAGCGCCTTGCGGCCGCGGGCCCGGCCGGCGGCGAGCCAGTCGAGCGATGCGGTCAGCCCGGCCATTGCGCCGTAGCAGGCGTGCTTTGTTTCGAAGGTCCGGCAGTTTTCGGGCAGGCCGAGCAGTTCGTGGACATACACTGCGACCGGCTTGCTGTGATCAATGCCGGTTTCGGTGCCGACGATCAGCGTGCCGATTTCGTCTGGGGCGATGGCGAAATGGTCGAGCGCGTGCTGCGCCGCCTCCGCCGCCATCGTCACGGTGTCCTCGCACGGCGTGACGATCGCCATCCGCCGCTGCCCGAGGCCGTGCAGGTATTTGGCCGGATCGACGCCGCGCGCCGCAGCAAGGTCGGTCATCTCCAGGTAATGCGCCGGGCCAGCGAAGGCCAGGGCGTCGATGCCGATGGCGTCGATGCCGATGGCCTCGATGCCGCTAGCCCGGGTTGTGCTGGGGCTCTCGCTCATTTCGCGTCCACTTCCCGAAAAAGAGCGAAAAGATAGCACGGCGGAGGGTTTGAAAAAAACCGGCCGGTGGCCGAAGGTGTGGTGAAAAGTGACTGCATCGCGGCTTGCGCCCGGCGCCATCCCCGCCTTTCAGTGGCGGCACAGGCCGACAGGCGGGAGCGCCCGGAATCGCCAAGTGATGTGTGGACGGCGCTGCTTGCATCCGCCGCGCGTCCGTGTCATAGTGCCAGGCATGAACCGCAAGACCCCGATGCTCCGACCGCTCGCTCTGCCGCGCCGACCGCTGCGCGCCGGCGCCTGCCGTGCTGGGGGTCATGTTCGAGTCTTGTAGCCTTACCGCCAAGATCTGAAACGAACCCAGCCCCGGCTGGGTTTTTTTTTGAGCCTGACGAAACGATGAACAAACAAGATTTTCTCAACACCCAGGACTGGCCGCAGGCCGACCTCAGGGCGCTGTTGGCCCAGGCGGCGCGGCTGAAAAAGACGCCATGGAACGACCGCCTGCGTGACCGGTCGATCGCGCTGTTGTTTCTGAATCCGTCGCTGCGCACCCGCACGTCGTTCGAACTCGGCATGCGCCAGCTCGGCGGTGTGGCGATCGTCTTGCAGCCGGGCAAGGACGCCTGGGGGCTCGAGTTTCGCGACGGGGCGGTGATGGACGGGGCGGCCGAGGAGCACATCGCCGAGGCCGCCGGCGTGCTGTCGCGCTATTGCGATCTGATCGCGCTGCGCGCCTTCCCGTCGTTTACCGACTGGCGGCAGGATCGCGAGGACGGGCTGATCAAGGCGCTGGCCCGGCACGCTAAGGTGCCGGTGATCAACATGGAAACCATCGTTCATCCGTGCCAGGAACTGGCACTGATGCAGACGTTGATCGAGCATCTGGGCGAGCCGGCCGGCAAACGGCTGACGCTCACCTGGACCTGGCACCCCAAGCCGCTCAATACCGCAGTGGCCAATTCGGCGCTGTTGATCGCGACCCGTTTCGGGATGCACGTCACGCTTTTGGTGCCCGACGAGGCGTACAGCCTCGATGAGCGCTTCATGGCGCAGGCAGCCGGCAACGCCGAGGCGGCGGGCGGCAGCCTGCGGCTGACGACGGAGATCGCCGACGGCTATCGCGGCGCCGATGTGGTTTACGCCAAAAGCTGGGGGGCGTTGCCGTTTTACGGCGACCCGGAACGGGAGTGGGCGCTGCGCCGGAATTTCCGGCACTTCATCGTCGATGAGGAAAAGATGGCCTTGACCAACCGCGCCCTGTTCAGCCACTGCCTGCCGCTTCGGCGCAACGTCAAGGCGACCGATTCGGTCATAAACGCGCCGTATTGTGTAGCCCTCGACGAGGCCGAAAATCGCCTGCATGTCCAAAAAGCGCTGATGTTGCAATTGCTTGGAGTGACCGATGCCTGACCGCCCCGCACCACTCGCCGTGCTCGCTTTTTCCGGTGGGCTAGATACCAGCTACTGTGTGCTCGAACTTCGCCGCCGCGGCTATCGTGTCCACACGGCATTCGCCGACAGCGGCGGGACGAGCGCCAAAGAGCGCGCCGCGATCGCCCACCGGGCGCGTGAACTCGGCGCCGTCGAACACCACGAGCTGGATATCGGCCAGGACCTGTGGGACGAGTTCATCGTGCCGCTGCTCCGCGCCCAGGCCCGTTTCCAGGGCCAATACCCGCTGCTCTGCTCCGATCGTTATCTGATCGTCAAACGCTGTCTGGAACTGGCTGGCCGCCTCGGCGCCGCGGCATTCGCCCACGGTTGCACCGGGATGGGCAACGATCAATTGCGATTCGACCAGACGGCGCGCAGTCTCGGCGATTGGGCGATCGTCGCGCCGATTCGCGACCTATTGGGCCGGGTCGAGGACGTCAGAACGCACGAAGAAGCCGCACTCCGCGAGCTCGGTTTTGCGGTGCCGGAGCGACAAAAGCGCTATTCGATCAACGAGAACCTGCTCGGCGTGACGATCTCGGGCAGCGAAATCGACCGTTTCGAAGCCCCGGCCGACGATGCGAGGCGCTGGTGCCGGCCGCGGGCCGAGTGGCCGGCGGCGCCGCTTACCGTGCGGCTTGCGTTCGAGCGCGGCGTGCCGGTGGCGCTCGATGGCGAGCCGCTCCCCGGCCCGGAACTGCTCGCCCGCCTGAACGCCGCGCTCGGTGCCTATGGTGTCGGCCGGTTCATCTACACCGGCGATGTGACGATCGGGCTCAAAGGCCGGATCTTATTCGAGTGTCCCGGCCTGACCGGTCTTTTGACCGCTGCCGAGGCGCTCGGCGATGCAGTTTCGACCCGCTTTCAAAACGCCTTCCGCCGTCAGGTCGCCGAGCGCTGGGCCGAGCTCGTCTATAGCGGATTTTTCTATGAACCGCTGAAACGCGACCTCGATGCCTATCTCGCCGCCGCCAGCGAGCGCTTCAGCGGCGAGGTGACGCTGGCCACCGACGGCGGCGCGGTCCAGGCCACAGCGCTTGCCAGCCCGTATCTGCTCCGTTCCAAAGATGCGGTATATGCTCAACGCGCGGCATGGAGCGCCGCCGAGGCCGAGGGCTTCATCAAACTGACCGGGCTGTCGTCGCTGCTGCACCACCGGGTGGCCTGTGACGAACGGGAGAATGTGAAATGAACGACGCCGCACTGCTCGCTCCGCTCCTCGAACATCTGGCGGCGCTGGTTGCGATCGATACCTCCAATCCGCCGCGCAACATCGCCGCCGGCGGGCCGCTGGTGACCTATCTACGCGGCGTGCTGGTGCCGCTCGGTTTCACGTTCGAGGTGACCGATCACGGCGCCGGCCACGTCACGATTTACGCCCGGCGCGGTGCGCCCGAGGTGTTGTTCAACGTCCACCTCGATACCGTGCCGGCGACGCCGGCCTGGACGATGCCGCCGTGGGAATTGCACCGTAGCGCCGACCGCGTCGCCGGCCTCGGCGCCTGCGACATCAAAGGCGCCGCCGCGATCCTGTTACATCTCGCCGCCGCCCTGCCGGCGCTGCCGCTCGCTCTGTTGTTCACGACCGACGAGGAAGGCTCCGGCGGCTGCTGCGTCAAGCGCTTCTGTGCCGCCGGTCAGGCCGCCGCCTACCGTCAGGTGATCGTCGCCGAGCCGACCGGCTGCCACGCGATTTTGGCACACCGCGGTTTTCTGTCGGCGCACGGCCGATTCACGGGCGAGCCCGGCCATTCATCCGAAGCGCGGGCCCTGGCCGACAACGCGATTCACCAGGCGGTGGGCTGGGCCGGCGAGGCGCTGGCACTGGCGCGCGCCGAGCAGGATCGCGAGATCGCCGGCTTCCACGGCATCTGCCTGAATATCGGGCGGATCGAAGGCGGGGTCAAAAGCAACGTGATCGCCGGCGAGGTGAAGCTGCACTGGAGCGCCCGGCCGCGGCCGGGCGAGGATTGCGCCGCCTGGCACACCCGCCTGACCGGCACCGCCGGCGGCCGCAAGGGGGGCTGGGATGAACCGTTCACCGGCCCGCCGCTGCCGGCGCCGGGGCAAAACGACGAAGCCGCCCGCCGGTTCGCGGCGACGCACGGCCTGCCGTGTGGCGACCCGGTACAGTTCTGGACCGAAGCTTCGTTGTTCTCGGCGACCGGCGTCCCGGCCCTGGTGCTCGGGCCGGGCGATATCCGCCAGGCACACGCCGCCGACGAATGGGTCGCCGTGGCGCAACTGGCCCTGGCCTATCGCCTGTATTCCCGGATGGCCGGAGGACAAAGCGATGCATGAATCGGCCCGCGATGCGGCGATCCGCAAGATCATCGTCGAGCTGCTCAGCATGCTCGGTTCGAGCCGCGAGGCCCGCCAATACCTGCAACGTTTCAGTGCCATCGACCAGTTCCAGTTCGCGGTGATCAAAGTCGGCGGCGGCGTGCTCGATGCCGAAGCCGACGAGCTGGCCGGGGCTTTGGCCTTTTTGCGCCACGCCGGGCTGTATCCGATCACCGTGCACGGCGCCGGGCCGCAGCTCGATACGGCGCTCGCCGCGGCCGGTGTCGCATCGCGGGTCATCGACGGCCTGCGCGTGACGACACCTGAGGTGATGAAGGTCGTCCGGCCGGTGATCTACCGGCAGAACGCCAAACTGGTCGAGGCGCTGGAACGGCGCGGCGTCCGGACCCGCGGGCTGACCCACGGCGTGTTCGACTGCGACGCGCTCGACGCCGAACGTTACGGGCTGGTCGGCAAGGTCCGTGAAGTCAGGGCCGAAGTCGTGCAGGCGGCGATCGAGGCGCATGCCCTGCCGATCATCGCCTGCCTCGGCGAATCGGACAGCGGCCAGGTGCTGAACCTGAACGCCGACAGCGCGGCGCGGGCGCTGGTCGAGGCGTTCCGGCCTTACAAGATCATCTACCTGACGCCGACTGGCGGCCTGCTCGACCCGGACGGCCGGGTCATCGAGGCGATCAACCTGGCCACCGACTACGCGCGGTTGATGGCCAGCGACTGGGTCCATTCGGGGATGCGCCTGAAATTGCAGGAGATCAAAACGCTGCTCGATCACCTGCCGACTTCGGCCTCGGTATCGATTACCTCGGCGGCGCATCTGACGCGCGAGCTGTTCACCCATGCCGGTGCCGGAACGCTGATCCGCCGCGGCGAGACCATCTGGCCTTCGGCGCCGTTGCAGCCCGAAGACCAGCCGCGGCTCGCCGCCTTGATCGAATCGTGTTTCGGCCGCCGGCTGAGTGCCGACTATTTTGCCGGCCTCAAGGCGCCGCGCCTGGTGCGCAACGCCTCGTGGTCGGCGGCGGCGGTGCTGACCGAGGGGGTTGGCGGCGCGGTGTACATGGACAAGTTCGCGGTGACGCGAGAAGCCCAGGGCGAAGGGCTCGGCGCCGCCTTGTGGCGGCAGATCCGGGCCGAGGCGCCGCAGCTTTACTGGCGCTCGCGGGCCGACAATCCGATCAACCCCTGGTATCTCAGGCAAGCCGAGCGCGTTGTTCGCGGCGGGCGCTGGCTGGCGTTTTGTTACGGTGTCCAGTCCGCCGCTGCCGGGGTGTGCCTCGAAGACGCGCTGCAACGCCCCCTGTGCTGGCAGCCGGCGGAAGCCGAAGCATGAGCGGTATCGCACTGCTCGGCGCCCGCGGCCATACCGGCCGCGAGTTGATCGCGCTGATCGCCGGCCATCCGCGCTTCGAACTGGCCCTGGCCGCTGCGCGCCAGGCGGCCGGCGAGCCAGTGGCCGCGAGTGTGCCCGAATACCGCGGCGATCTGCGTTTTTGCAGCTTCGACGAAGCTGAATTGTTTGCCGCCCCGGTCGCTGCCTGGGTGCTGGCGCTGCCCAATGGCGAAGCCGCCGCCTGGGCGGCGCGGATCGCAGCGCACGATCCGGCCGCGGTGATCCTCGATCTGTCGGCCGATCACCGCCTCGACCCGGCCTGGATTTACGGCCTGCCCGAACATCACCGTGCCGCTCTCGCCGGCGCCAGGCGCATCGCCAATCCCGGCTGTTACGCAACCGCGGCGCTGCTCGCCCTTTGGCCGTGGCGTGATCGCCTGGCCGGGGTGCCGCGGCTGTTCGGCGTTTCCGGTTATTCCGGGGCGGGCAGTACGCCCTCGCCGCGCAACGATCCGGCCCGCCTCGCCGATAATGTGCTGCCTTATCAACTGACCGGCCACCTGCACCAGTTGGAAGTCGGCCGCGAGCTCGGCCGGGAAGTGGTGCTGATGCCGCACGTGGCACCGTTTTTCCGCGGCCTGGTGGTCACCGCCAGCATCGAATTGACTGCAAAGGCGCCTGCCGAACCGCAGGAGATCTACCGGGCGTGTTACGGTGCCGAACCGTTGATCGCCATCACCGCCGAGCCGGCCGAACCGGCATCGATGGCCGGCAGCCGCGGCGCGGTGATCGGCGGGGCGAGCGTCGATCCGCGCGACCGTCGGCGCCTCGCCGTCACCGTCGCACTCGACAACCTGTTGAAAGGCGCCGCCAGCCAGGCCATCCAGAATCTGAACCTGGCGCTGGGCGTGGACGAATGGGTGGGGGTTTTGCCATGAGCGGACATTATTTATGGAGTAAGGACGGCGGGTCCGAGCCGGACGGCGAGATGATGGCCTATCTGGCGGCTGACGATGTCGTCCTCGATCGGCTGTTGCTGCCCTACGATTTCGAGGCGAGCGCGGCACACGCCGCCGGCCTGGCGCGGATCGGGATTTTGAGCACCGAGGAAGCGGCGGCGGTCGAACGCGCCTTGTCCGAATTGCTGGCCGAGTGCCGGGCCGGTCGTTTCACCTGCGCCCCGCCTCACGAGGACGGGCACAGCGCGATCGAGCAGGCGCTGGTCGAGCGACTCGGCGCGCTCGGCCGGAAAATCCATACCGGGCGCAGCCGCAACGACCAGGTGCTGGTCGCGCTCAGGCTGTACCTCAAAGACCGGCTCGGCGACCTGGCGGCCGTCTGTCTCGACGTCGCCGATGCGGCATTGGACCGCGCCGCCGCCGATCCCGCCACGCCGCTCCCTGGCTACACCCATATGCAGCGCGCCGTGCCGTCGAGCCTCGGCCTGTGGCTGGCGTCCTACGGTGAAGCATTTGTCGATAATGGCGAGGTGGCACTCGCCGTGCGGGCGCATCTCGACCGATCGCCGCTCGGCAGCGCCGCCGGCTACGGCGTCAACCTGCCGCTCGACCGGGCCGGTGTCGCGGCCGAGCTGGGTTTTGCCGGGGTCATCCACAATCCGCTCTACGCCCAGACCGGCCGCGGCAAATTCGAGCTGCTGGCCGTCCAGGCCCTCGGCCAGGCAACGCTCGACCTCAGGCGGCTGGCCTGGGATCTCAGTTTGTACACCACCGCCGAGTTCGGCTTCGTCACGCTGCCGCCGGCCTGGACCACCGGCTCGTCGCTGATGCCGAACAAGGCCAATCCCGATATCGTTGAAATGCTGCGCGCCTGCCATGCCACGGTGCAGGCCGCGGCCGGTGAAATCGAAAATCTCCTCGCCCTGCCCGGCGGCTACCACCGTGACCTACAAAACACCAAGGCGCCGCTGCTCAGGGCCTTCGGCCGCGGGCTTCCGGCGCTATCCCTGACGGCCCGCCTGCTCGCCGCGCTCGAATTCGAGCGGGCGGCGATGCAAGAGGCGATCACGCCGGAAATGCTGGCCACCGACCGGGCCATCGACCAGGCCCGGAGCGGCACCCCGTTTCGCGACGCCTACCGCAAGGCGGCCGGCCGGCTACCCGGGACGGCGGCGGCCGCCGGCGTTGCCGCCAGTCTCGCCGCCAGGGTCTCGCCCGGCGCCTGCGGCGCTCTCGACCTGGACGGCCTGCGCCGCCGCGCCGCCGAC
>JBDIVS010000015.1:0-60000 GCA_039794245.1 Candidatus Jinrbaksania sp. | reverse complement strand
GGCGGCAGAAGGCGATGAAGGACGTGACAGCCTGCGAAAAGCTCCGGGGAGCCGGCAATACGCTTCGATCCGGAGATGTCCGAATGGGGAAACCCACCGCGCAAGCGGTATCTGCACCTGAATCCATAGGGTGTAGAAGCGAACCCAGGGAACTGAAATATCTAAGTACCTGGAGGAAAAGAAATCAACCGAGATTCCCTCAGTAGCGACGAGCGAACGGGGATTAGCCCTTAAGTTCAGTCATGCATAGCAGAACGATCTGGAAAGTTCGGCCATAGACGGTGATAGCCCGGTATGCGAAATGAATGACTGGATGAAATCGAGTAGGGCGGGGCACGTGAAACCCTGTCTGAACATGGGAGGACCATCTTCCAAGGCTAAATACTCTCTGCCGACCGATAGTGAACCAGTACCGTGAGGGAAAGGCGAAAAGAACCCCGGAGAGGGGAGTGAAATAGATCCTGAAACCGTGTGCGTACAAGCAGTGGGAGCTCCGTGCCTCAAGCACTTTAACGCTTGAGGCGCTCCGTCAACATTGAAGAGACTGGAAGCCTGAGACCTGAGACTAGAGATTGCGCGTGAAGCGCGCTCCGGTTTCCAGAGGTCGAAGGCCGCTCCAGTTTCTGCACGGAACGCCCAAAACACAGAGTGTTTGAGGCACGGAGTGACCGCGTACCTTTTGTATTATGGGTCAGCGACTTAATCTCAGTAGCAAGCTTAACCGTTTAGGGTAGGCGAAGGGAAACCGAGTCTGAATAGGGCGTATAGTTGCTGGGATTAGACCCGAAACCGGTGCGAGCTAGCCATGGCCAGGATGAAGGTAAGGTAACACTTGCTGGAGGTCCGAACCCACTAACGTTGCAATGTTAGGGGATGAGCTGTGGCTAGGAGTGAAAGGCTAAACAAGCCCGGAGATAGCTGGTTCTCCTCGAAAGCTATTTAGGTAGCGCCTCGTGTATAACTCCTGGGGGTAGAGCACTGTTATGGCTAGGGGGTCATCCCGACTTACCAACCCATGGCAAACTCCGAATACCAGGAAGTTCGAGCACGGGAGACAGACGGCGGGTGCGAACGTCCGTCGTCAAGAGGGAAACAACCCAGACCGCCAGCTAAGGCCCCAAAATCATAGCTAAGTGGGAAACGATGTGGGAAGGCACAGACAGCCAGGAGGTTGGCTTAGAAGCAGCCACCCTTTAAAGAAAGCGTAATAGCTCACTGGTCGAGTCGGCCTGCGCGGAAGATTCAACGGGGCTCAAGCTATGTGCCGAAGCTGCGGAGCTAGAGACTAGAAACTAGAGACTAGAAACTGGATGGAGAGTACGATGCCGTACCACAAGTTGGATGTATATCAAAAGGCTTATAAACTAGCCTTGGATATACATAGTGCAACCCTTGCATTTCCAAAAATCGAGCAGTATGAGTTGGCCAGCCAGCTCAGACGTGCAAGTAAGTCCATTGCTGCGAATATCGCCGAGGGCATGGGCAAACAATCGAGCAAGGGTGAAGTGCGGCGTTTTGTCGAGATAGCCATCGGATCTTGCGATGAAAGCCGTGTCTGGCTGGAATTTGCGAAGGATCTGGGTTATCTAAGCGAACAGGCAGAGCGCGAATTCGATCGCCGATATCAGGAAATCGGTCGAATGTTGCGCGGCGTGCAGAAACGATATATGCCTCCATCCAGTATCTAGTTTCCAGTTTCTAGTCTCTAGTTGGTAGAGGAGCGTTCCGTAAGCCTGCGAAGGTGTGTCGAAAGGCATGCTGGAGGTATCGGAAGTGCGAATGCTGACATGAGTAACGTTAAAGGGGGTGAAAAACCCCCTCGCCGTAAGCCCAAGGTTTCCTCGCGCAACGTTAATCGGCGCAGGGTGAGTCGGCCCCTAAGGCGAGGCCGAAAGGCGTAGTCGATGGGAAGCAGGTTAATATTCCTGCACCAACCCTTACTGCGAAGGAGGGACGGAGAAGGCTAGGCATGCCGGGCGTTGGTTGTCCCGGTCCAAGCGGGTAGGGAGAACGATTTGGCAAATCCGGTCGTTCAATCCCGAGACGTGATGGGGAGCCCCCTCGGGGGCGAAGATGTCGATGCCACGCTTCCAGGAAAAGCTTCTAAGCATCAGGTAAGGGCTGACCGTACCGTAAACCGACACTGGTGGGCGGGATGAGTATTCCAAGGCGCTTGAGAGAACTCGGGTGAAGGAACTAGGCAAAATAGCACCGTAACTTCGGGAGAAGGTGCGCCCCTGATGGTGAAGGCTTCGCGCCGTAAGCCAATGGGGGCCGCAGTGACCAGGTGGCTGCGACTGTTTATCAAAAACACAGCACTCTGCAAACACGCAAGTGGACGTATAGGGTGTGACGCCTGCCCGGTGCCGGAAGGTTAAGTGATGGGGTCAGCCGCAAGGCGAAGCTCTTGATCGAAGCCCCGGTAAACGGCGGCCGTAACTATAACGGTCCTAAGGTTAACGACTCGCTAGCCTTAGTAAAACTGAGCCATATGCGGGAAACTCCTCAAAAACCTATCAGTACTCATCGTGCTATATGCGCGATAGTAAAAATCTGTAGGACACGGGGACAATCCGCAGGAAAGACCTGATGTTGCATCAGGAATCCTCAGAGACTTTATGCTCAGGAGTGTCTAATGAAACTTGAAGCTCAATGGATTACAGGCTTCGTGGACGGTGAAGGTTGCTTTTATGTGGGGATTAATCCCAATAGCAACATGACTTCCGGATTTCAAGTACTTCCGGAATTCACCGTAGTTCAACACGAACGTGATGTGAAGATTCTTCATGCCTTGAAAGCATATTTCGGTTGTGGTGTGGTTCGAGTGAATCACGGCGATCGAATGGCTTACAGGGTTAGAAGTCTGAAAAATTTGTATGATCACATCATTCCATTTTTCATCAAACATCCTTTGAAAACGCAGAAGAACGTCGATTTCCGCAAATTTCGACGCATCATTCTTCTGATGAACAAAGGAGTTCATCTGACTGCAGAAGGAGTTGAAGAGATTCAGCGCATTGCAAAACAGATGAATCGAGGACGCTTAAGATAAAGTCCGACTTTTCCAGAAATGGTCAAGACAAATCGAGCGAAATTCCTTGTCGGGTAAGTAACATTGCCCCGGTCTGAAGCGATTCAGACCTGCAAACCGGCTCAAATCGGTGGAACCCTAGCGGCAGATGCAGGTGCCGCGGGCAATACCGAGGGTAAGACCATGAAAGTGGTCCCTGTAACGACTCAGGGGTGAGATCCCTGGATGGGGCATATGCTCCATAATACGCCGGCCCTGATCATAATCTCAGTGAGATTCTCAACTCGCTGCGATCAGGTGAAGGTATAGTCTACGCCCCATGGAAACATGGGGGTTAACGTGAAGTTCCGACCTGCACGAATGGCGTAACGATGGCCACGCTGTCTCCACCCGAGACTCAGTGAAATTGAAATCGCTGTGAAGATGCAGTGTACCCGCGGCAAGACGGAAAGACCCCGTGAACCTTTACTATAGCTTCACACTGAACTTTGACTATTCTTGTGTAGGATAGGTGGGAGGCTTTGAAGCCGAGGCGTCAGCTTCGGTGGAGCCAACCTTGAAATACCACCCTGGTGTAGTCGGAGTTCTAACTGTGTTCCGTGATCCGGAGCCAGGACAGTGTGTGGTGGGTAGTTTGACTGGGGCGGTCTCCTCCCAAAGAGTAACGGAGGAGCACTAAGGTACCCTCAGCACGGTCGGACATCGTGCGCTGAGTGCAAAGGCACAAGGGTGCTTGACTGCGAGATCGACGGATCGAGCAGGTGGGAAACCAGGTCTTAGTGATCCGGTGGTTCTGTATGGAAGGGCCATCGCTCAACGGATAAAAGGTACTCCGGGGATAACAGGCTGATACCGCCCAAGAGTTCATATCGACGGCGGTGTTTGGCACCTCGATGTCGGCTCATCACATCCTGGGGCTGTAGCAGGTCCCAAGGGTATGGCTGTTCGCCATTTAAAGTGGTACGCGAGCTGGGTTCAGAACGTCGTGAGACAGTTCGGTCCCTATCTGCCGTGGGCGTTGGAGATTTGAGGGAAGCTGCTCCTAGTACGAGAGGACCGGAGTGGACGATCCTCTGGTGTTCCGGTTGTCACGCCAGTGGCATTGCCGGGTAGCTACGATCGGACGGGATAACCGCTGAAAGCATCTAAGCGGGAAGCCTATCCCAAGATGAGATCTCCCTGGAGCCGTAAGCTCCCTGAAGGACCCTCGTAGACTACGAGGTTGATAGGCGGGATGTGGAAGTGCGGCAACGCATGCAGCTAACCCGTACTAATTGTCCGTGAGGCTTGATCATATAACACTGAAAGCGATTTGACCTGAGACGACTCGTTTGCCCGGGCGCTTCGCGCGTCCAAGACGCTCTTGACTTGATCTCTCCTGAAACCGATCAGCTTTGCCTGGCGGCCATAGCGGTGTGGAACCACCCGATCCCATCCCGAACTCGGAAGTGAAACGCATCAGCGCCGATGGTAGTGTGGGGTTACCCATGTGAGAGTAGGACACTGCCAGGCATCTATCCCAAAGCCCCGATGGTTCACTGGCCGTCGGGGCTTTTTTTTATGCGCTGGTTCGGGATGTGATCGGGGCTGCTTATGGCCCGGGATCCGTCACCCGGCAAGGTGCCGGATGAGGCCCATGATGAGACATTTGACTTGTCGGATTTGGCCTACAAGGGCGTTGGGATTGGGCTGACCGCGATTGGGAAATATGCTGAATCATAGATGTGCCGGCGGCTGACATCACGGCACGCCGTTGGCCGACAGACAACGCCAGGCGAGCCAGGTAACCTGTTCACGTGGTCGCAACAGTCACCACGGGGGCGCCGATCGGGGCGCCGTGATCATCAACTCAACAGGAGATTTATCATGTTCAAGTCATTCGTGTTCGCCATGTTACTGGTTTTTTCCCTGGCGCTGGCCGCTGCCGAACCGGTCGATGTCAATAGCGCCGATGCGCAGACCATCGCCGAAACCTTGAACGGTATCGGCCTGAGCCGCGCCGAAGCGATCGTTGCCTATCGCGAAGCACACGGCCCGTTCCAGGATGCCGATGAACTGGTCAACGTCAAGGGTATCGGCCTTGCCACGGTCAACAAAAACCGTGAGCTGATCCGGACTTCGGGCAGCAAATAAGCTGCGCTTGCCGGCCAACGCGGCGGGTGACCCACCCGCCGCGTTTTTTTATGGAGCTAAAGAATATGTAACGGAGATGACTAAGCGCAAAAAAGGTTGCAGACATAAATGCACAGTACAAACGTCGAGCTTAACCCAACTGTTGCATAAATTCCCGGAATTCTCGGTCAAGCTGGGGAGTACAGCTTGTCCGATTGCCCGAAAAACCGTAGTAATTCTACGGTTCGAGGGCAAGCGGGCAAGATGTGCCTCCAGCTTGGGCGAGAAACCGGGCGCGTCACCCTAGATGAATTCGATGCTTTAACTAAAATTCTTATAACTTATTGATTTAATGAAGAAATATATAAATTCGAGCAAAATTTATGCAACTGTTGGGTTAAGCCAGTTTCACGTGCCCTTTGGTGAAATCCGCTTTGATTTGACTCGTTATCTTGCCGGGTACGAAGGGCGTGTCCGGAAGGGCCGGGTGGCTATCGGGTTTGTCATGATCCGGTCACGAAACGACGCTAGATTCGTGTCGCTTATGTGACTGGCCGGGTGCAGGACGATGAGAATTACAGTCTTCGGGTGCGGTTATGTCGGTTTGGTGACAGCGGCATGCCTGGCTGAGGCGGGAAACCAGGTAATCGGCGTCGATGTCGATCAGGATCGGGTTGCCTGCCTGAACAACGGTCTTGTACCGCTGTACGAGCCGGGATTGGAGGAACTGATTCGCGGCGCGCTGGCTGCCCAGCGTATCTTTTTTACCAATGATGCGGCGGCGGCGGTAATCCAGGCCGATGTGGTGTTCATCGCCGTCGGCACGCCGCCGGCGGCGGATGGATCGGCCGATTTGACGGCGGTGTGCGAGGCCGCCGCGACGATCGGCCGGAATATGACAAGACCGCTGATGGTGGTGGTCAAATCGACGGTGCCGGTCGGTACGACCGAGCGCGTCCGCGCCATTGTCGGGCGCCATTTGAACCGCCCGCTGGCGTTCGATGTGGCGTTCAACCCGGAATTTTTGAAGGAAGGTTCGGCGGTCGAGGACTTCAAAAAGCCGGATCGTATCGTCATCGGCGTCGCCGGCGGCGACGCGGAGAAGACGCTTCGCCTGCTGTATGCCCCTTTCAACCGAAACCGGAACAAGTTGCTGGTGATGGATATCGCCTCGGCGGAACTGACCAAGTACGCCGCCAATGCAATGCTGGCGACCCGCATCAGCTTCATGAACGAAATGGCGAATATCGCCGAAAGGACGGGAGCGGATATCGAGCAAGTCAGGCTCGGCATCGGTTCCGATCCGCGCATCGGTTATTCCTTTATTTACCCCGGCGCCGGGTTTGGCGGTTCGTGTTTTCCAAAGGATCTCGGTGCACTTAAGGCGATGGCCGAGGGGCATGGTTACCGGCCGCTGATGATAGAAGCGGTGCAGGAAATTAACGAACGGCAGAAACAACGTCTTTACGAGCAGCTTGCAGCGCACTTTGGCTGCCTGGCAGACAAAACGATCGCGCTCTGGGGCCTGGCCTACAAGCCCAATACAACCGATATGCGCCAGGCACCAAGCCGGGCGCTGCTCGAGAGTCTGTGGGCGGCCGGTGCCACGGTGCGGGCGCACGACCCGAAAGCGACCGATGAGGCACACCGCCTGTACGGCACGAGAAGCGATCTGGAATTGTGTGACGACCCGTACCATGCGGCACAGGGTGCCGATGCCCTGGTCATCGTCACCGAATGGAAGTGCTACTGGAGTCCGGATCTGGCGCGGTTGCGCGAACTGCTCAAACATCCGGTCATCTTCGACGGCCGCAATCTGTACGACCCGGCGACAATGGCCGCCCAGGGTTGGGAGTACCACAGCATCGGCCGGCCTTCAGCCCGGATTATTCATCACTCGCTTGACGTGAGACGGTTCCAGGCTCTGTAGCGGTGGTATTTCGCGACCGCCCTGCCTGCTGGCAGGCAGGGCGCACCGGAAACTACTTAACCCAACAGTTGCATAAATTTTGCTCGCATTTATAGATTTCTTCATTAAATCAATAAGTTATGAGAATTTTAGTTAAAGCATCGAATTCACCTGGGGTGACGCGCCCGGTTTCTCGCCCAAGCGGGCGGCGCATAGAGAACCAATCTCGGCATTTCGCACGAGCCGCGTTGCGTTCCCAAACGCCCGCCGGCAAGGAGCGAGGCGCAGGCGATAGTTGATTCTATCGCCCAGCCGATGGACGCCGCCCGCGGGCGTTTGGGACGCAACCTACCGGGACGGGGCGCTAAGCGCGCCGGGCGGCGTTGCTCGTCGCTGATTTGGAATGACCAAACTTCGCTCCTCGCGCCTTGCCCGGCACGCTTAGCGCCGCCGTCGCGGCCGCGCGGAATACCGAGATTGGTTCTCATGTCCGCTTTGCCTTGAATCGTAGGAATAACTACGCTTCCGCGGCAAAGCGGACAAGCTGCACTCACCCGCTTGACCGAGAATTCCGGCAATTTATACAACAGTTGGGTTAATGTACGGTGAGGATGCGCGACCGTGTGAAATGCCGCAGATGCAGGGCATGGGGCAGTCGCAGTGAAGTGAGGCATGAATAATCCGGGCTCAGTCGCAGCGGGCAGCGATGCGGCCCTGAACCTGCGGCGCGTTGCCCGTTGAGGATTCGCCGGCGGCAAGCCGCCGGTAAGTACGGTGCAGCTCCGCGCGCAGTAACGGATCCTGCCACGCGATCTCGACGGTCGCTTGCAGATATCCGTGGCGGCTGCCGCAGTCAAAACGCCGGCCGGCGAGCGGCTGAGCATAAACCGGTTCGTAGCGGATCAGTTCGGCGAGAGCCGAGGTCAATTGAATTTCACCGCGTTCGTCGATCGTTTGGTTTTCCAGGCAGGTGAAAATCCCGGGAGTCAATACGTAACGCCCGACAACACCCCAGCGCGAAGGAGCGGCGGCGGCGCCGGGTTTTTCGACGATGCCGGAAAGTCGAAACAGTCCTCCGTGTACGGCGTCGATATCGATCACACCGTAACGGCCGCAGTCTTCATCGTCGATCGGGGCGACGGCGATCACACTGGCGCCGGTTTTATGGTGTGCCGCGGCGAGATCAGAGGCGCAGCCGGCACCGCCGGGATCGAGGATCAAGTCGTCAGCGAGCAGCACATGAAAAGTTTCGTCGCCGACCGCCGGCCGGGCACACAGTACTGCATGGCCGAGGCCGAGCGCTTCGCCCTGGGGGATATAAAGCCGGGCAGCCGGCGCCGGCAGGACTTCCCGGCAGCGGCGCAACAGTTCAGCCTTGCCGCCACGCCGTAAACGGCTTTCGAGTTCGAAGGCCGTGTCGAAATGATCGCTGATCGAGTGCTTCATGCGGCTGGTGATAAAGACCAGCGTATCGGCGCCGGCGCTAACCGCTTCCTCGGCGGCGTATTGGATCAGCGGCTTGTCGACAATCGGCAACATTTCCTTGGGCGTCGACTTGGTCGCCGGCAGGAAACGAGTTCCGAGTCCGGCCACGGGGAAAACGGCCTTGCGGATCTGCGATGTCATTGCCTGACGATGCCCTCGTGGACGAGTGTTAGTCGAATCCAGCATTTCTGGTCCGATCCGGATCGGGCCTGCAAAGTCTGCGCCAGCGGCAAGGTGCCGAAGGCCGCTTGCCGCCGTAAGGGCAGCGCCCGATCGAAGATCAAGGGTGGACCAGGTGCGCTACGGCAGCACGCTGTGCTATTCATGAACGAGGATAAGCAAGAAATATGACAAGCCGATGGCAGTGTTGTCACGAATAATTCAAATAAGCGTCAATTGCCTGTCATCGTCGCGGTATAGCCTGTGCTGCATAGACGGCTCAAGAGGTTTGCCGCATGGATAATATCTCGGATATCAAGACGGTGCGAAACGTGCGGACGGTATGGATATCCGATGTCCACCTGGGTTCGCCGGGGTGCAGCGCCGGATACCTGTCCGGTTTTCTGTACGCGGTCCATTGCCAGACGCTTTACCTGGTCGGCGACATCGTCGATTTCTGGGCCCTGAAACGCCGGCCGTTCTGGCCGCAGGCGCACAACGACGTGGTACGCCGTATCCTGGGCAAGGCCAAGAACGGGGTGCGCGTGGTCTTCATCCCGGGCAACCACGACGAGGTCGTGCGCAGCTACAACGGTTTGAAGATGGGCAACATCGAGATTCTCGATGACGCGATCCACACGACCGCCGACGGCCGCCGGCTTCTGATCATCCATGGCGACCAGTTCGATTACGTCGTGCGGCACTCGCGGGTGCTCGCCGTGGTCGGTGCAGTGCTCTACGAACTTTTGCTCAAAATGAACCGCCTGGTGAACTGGTTCAGGCGGCGGATGAAGAAAGGATATTGGTCGCTGGCCGCGTTTTTAAAACACAAGGTCAAAAATGCTGTGCAGTATATCGGCCGTTACGAACAGATACTGGCTGCCGAGGCCGAAAAGCGCGGGGTCGATGGCATCGTCTGCGGCCATATCCACCGCCCGGAAATCGCCTTTGTCGGCAAGCTCGCCTATCTCAATTGCGGGGATTGGGTGGAAAGCTGTACGGCGTTACTCGAACGGTGGGACGGCGTCATCGAGCTCGTCCACTGGACGGAACACGGCGAAACGCTGAAGGTACTGGAGATCTTCGCGGCGCAAACCACGACGGATGCCGCGGCATGAACATCGCACTGGTCACCGACGCCTGGCTGCCGCAGGTCAACGGTGTCGTGCGCACCTTGCAGAACACGGCGCGGGATTGTGCAGCGCTGGGACATCGGGTCACGGTCATCGGCCCCGACCGCTTTCGCACCGTGCCGTGCCCGAGCTATCCTGAAATCCGGCTTTCGGTGCTGGCCGGTAAACAAGTCGCGCGCCTGCTCGAAGCCGATGACTTCGAGGCGATCCATATCGCCACCGAAGGACCGCTGGGATTCGCGGCGCGACGTTGGTGCCGGCGGGCCGGACGCTCGTTCACCACCTCGTGCCATACGCGATTTCCCGAATACCTTCGTTACCGGATGCCGATCCCGATCACCGCGAGTTATGCCTGGCTCAGGCGCTTTCACGGCGCCGCGGCGCGCACGCTGGTCCGCTCGCCGACCCAGAAAGCCGATCTCGAGCGGCGCGGTTTCGGGCGTCTGGCCATCTGGCCGGGCGGCGTCGATATCGATCTGTTCAGGTTTTACGGCAAGGATGCCCTTGATTTTCCCCGCCCTGTGGCGATGTACATGGGCCGCGTCGCGCCGGAAAAAAATCTCGAAGCGTTTCTCGATCTCGACCTGCCGGGCAGCCAGGTGGTCGTCGGCGACGGACCGGCATGCGCCGCGCTGCAACGGCGATACCCGCGGGCACGGTTTATCGGCTATCGCCACGGTGAGGCGCTGGCCCGCATCCTGGCCGCCGCCGACGTATTTGTCTTTCCGAGCCTGACCGATACCCTAGGCCTAGTGATGCTCGAAGCGCTGGCCTGCGGCGTACCGGTCGCCGCCTTCCCGGTGCAGGGACCGCAGGATGTGGTGATCGACGGCGTGACCGGGGCGTTGGACGAGGATCTGGAAAGCGCCGTCTATCGCGCCCTGGCCTGCGACCCGGTGGCGTGCCGGGAACACGCCGAGGCCTATTCCTGGCGACGCTCGACAGGGCGTTTTCTGAGGCTGCTGGAACCGGCGAACCTGCCCGTCCCTGAAGCGTGCGCCGCCATGTGAACGGTGTGAACGGGGCGTGGCGCTCCCCATCGCGCCATGCCCCGTTCACCGGGGGGCAGCGGCGTGCTGCCGTCGCGGCGCCGAAACCGCAACCCGGGGGCGGTCTACTTTTCCAACGCCGCCTGGGCCAGGATGCGCTCTGCGACCCGGCGATCGAACACCCGGTTCAACCAAGCGGCCAGCCGGACACCGGATTGTCTGAGGCGGAGTTTGGCGGCGGGCAGGTAGTGGAAGACGTATTCCCAGCGCAGATCCCGTTCGGCGGGATAGATCTCTTCGCGCAGAGCCAAGCTTTCGGCGATCCACGTGCGCGGCTCGGGGTCGAGCCAGGCGAGCGTTTCGGCCGCGGTCGTATGCCGTGCCAACTGCCCGGCCAGTTCGCTGTACGACAACTGCTCGTGGTCGATCAGTGCTTCGTCCCAGACGGCGTGCAGATTGGTCGGCCGGCCGAAGAACGTCACCGCGACATCGTTGCCGCCGCGGTCGCGGCCGTTGCCAACGTGCAGCGGCTGGTGCAGGTCGGCGACGATGTGGACGGCGAATTTCAGCGCCAGGCGTTTGTCGGCCAATGACGAATCGGCATCGCGTAGCGTCGATGCGAAGCGCAAGAGTGCGGTGACTGCATCGCCTTGCGGCGGTACGTCGGCATCGTCGTAGGTCCGGCCCGGTGGTACGGTGACGTAGTGCCAGGGGCTGGCGGTTTTCTGCCAGAACTCGCTTGGGTCGGAGCGCATTTCGTCGGCATAAGTCGAGACTTCGGCCAGGGTCTCGTCACCGAGCAACGCTGCAATTGCGATGCGCGCTTCGCTCGTCAGGTGCGCTTCGGCCAGTTGGCCCGAAACCCGGTGCCCGGTTTTACCCCAGCCGAACGCCGTCGGCGGGATCGACAGTAAAAAGATCGAGATCAGAAGGGGCAACAGAGGGCGAATTGAGCGGGTCATCATTGTTCCTTGATGCCGTGTGCAGATGGGTTAATCCAATAATTTAACAACAGTCGATGACAGTTTGCTGCTGGGCCAGCTCACTCATCGGCGAAGATCGCCACTTCGAGCCGGCCGTCCGGACCAATTGCGGCGCGGTACATGCCGGGGGTGTTGAACGGCATCGCGATCTCGCCGCCTGGGCCGAGCGCGATCACGCCGCCGTCGCCGCCCATCGGTTTGAGCACGTCGAAGACGACCTGGCGGGCCGCTTCTCCGACCGAGACGCCGCGGTCGCGAACCCGGGCGCAGATATCGTGGGCGACTGCGGCGCGGATGAAATACTCGCCGTGGCCGGTGCCGCTGACCGCGCAATAGCGGCTGTCGGCGTAGGTTCCGGCGCCGATCAGCGGCGAATCGCCGATCCGCCCCCAGCGTTTCATCGTCAGGCCGCCGGTCGAGGTCGCTGCGGCCAGTTGTCCGCCGCGGTCGAGGGCCACTGCGCCGACCGTCGAATACCAGCGCGCCTTGTCGAGTGCCGCTGCGTTGTAGCCGGCCTGGCTTTCCTTGCGCCGGCGCCATTGTTCCTGCCGGAATTCGGTTTTGAAATACTCGGCGGGCATGAACTCGAGGTGCTGTTCGCGCCCGAACTGTTCGGCGCCGCGCCCGCCGAGCAGCACGTGCGGTGAGTGATCGAGTACGGCGCGGGCCAGCAGGATCGGGTTCTTGACGCCGCGGACCGCGGCCACCGCCCCGGCTGAAAGGTCGGCGCCGTTCATGAGCGCGGCGTCGAGTTCGACTTCGCCGTCCTCGTTCAGCACGGCGCCACGCCCGGCGTTGAAATGGGGCGAATCCTCGAGGATCACGATGGCCGCGGCGACCGCCTCGAGACTCGAGCCGCCGGTGGCCAGAATCCGGTGGCCGGCCCGCACCGCCTGTTCGAGCGCCTCGCGGATCTGCTTTTCGTGCTCGGCGGTCAGCGCGCTGCGTTCGATCGTGCCGGCCCCGCCGTGGATCGCAATGGCGACCGGGCGGGCCGGTTCGGCGGCGTGGGTCATCGGCGTTCCCCCGGCGATGAGGGCGAGTAGCGCCGGGAGGGCGAAAACGATGCCGACGATCGTTCTTCCAATGCTGGATTTTCCGGATGGTTTCCGTATTTCATAAAGTGGTGCCATAATAAACCTAATAAAATTCGGTAATTGACAGAAATCAAATAATGACCGGTTCTTTGATACAGGATAGTGACGAAGATGCCGCATGAACTGGATCGCCTCGACCGGGCCTTGCTCGCCGCCTTGCAGCGCAACGGCCGGATCAGCAACCGTGAACTGGCCGATCGGGTGCATCTGTCGCCGCCGGCCTGTCTGACACGGGTCAGGCGGCTGGAGGAGTCCGGCGTGATCCAAGGGTACCACGCTGTGCTCGACCGGCGGCGGCTCGGCCTCGACAATCTGTGTTTTATCGAATTATCGCTGGAGCTGCACCAGCATGACCGGATCGCGACGATCCTCGACCGCATCACCGCTTTGCCCGAGGTGTTGGAATGCCACCATTTGACCGGCGAATACGATTATCTGCTGAAGGTCGCGGTGGCCAACACCGAGGCGCTGCACCGCTTCATCTCCGGCCGGCTGATCCCGATTCCCGGCATCGCCCGGATCCATACCAGCGTCGTTTTGAAGGAAATCAAGCTGAGCACCGCGTTGCCGCTGCCGCCGCCCGGTTGAGCGGGCGGGCGGCAGGCGGCGTTGCGGCTGCCGCGGAGGATTCGACTCATGGTCACTGATTCACAACCGGCCGCGTTGCACCCCGAAACGGTGGCGATCCACGGTCGCCGGCACACCGAACACGCCCACGGGGCGCTCGCCGCGCCGCTTTTTCAGACCTCGACGTTCAGTTTTCACAATGCCGCCGAGGGTGCTGAGCGGTTTGCCGGCGGCGGCAGCGGCTATGTCTATACGCGGCTCGGTAATCCGACGGTGCGCGAGTTGGAAGAACGCCTGGCAGCCCTCGAAGGGGCTGAAGATGCGGTCGCCTTCGCCTCGGGGATGGGCGCGGTTTCCGCCGCCCTGTTGGCGTCACTGAAAGCCGGCGACCATCTGATCACCAGCCGCTGCCTGTACGGCTGCACCCATACCCTGATCGACGAAACCCTGGCCGGGTTCGGGATCGCGGCGACCCGTCTGGCGGCGATCACCCCCGCCAGCCTGAATGCCGCGCTGCGCCCCGAAAGCCGCGTGCTGTATCTCGAAACGCCGGTCAACCCGACGCTCGAGGTGGTGGACATCGCACCGCTGGCCGCAATCGCCCACCGCCGCGGCCTGACGGTGATCGTCGATAACACCTTCATGACGCCGCTCCTGCAACAACCGCTCGCCTGTGGCGCCGATCTCGTCGTCCACAGCGCGACGAAGTTTCTGAATGGTCACGGCGATGTGATCGCCGGCGCGGTGTGCGGCGACCGCGAGCGCCTCGAAGCGCTGCGCCACGGGCCGTTGAAAACGGTCGGCGCCGTGCTCGACCCATTCGCCGCCTGGCTGATCCTGCGCGGTCTGAAAACCCTGGCACTGCGCGTGGCGCGGCATCAGGACAACGCCGGCCGGCTCGCCGCCTGGCTGCGCCGCCGTCCGGAGGTAAGCCAGGTGACCTGGCCGGGGTTCGACGACCATCCCGCCGCGGCGTTGCGCAGCCGGCAGATGCAAGGCGGCGGGGCGCTGCTCACGTTCGAACTGCACGGCGGTTACGATGCCGCGGTGCGTTTTTTGGACCGCCTCGAGCTCTGCCGGTTGGCGGTCAGCCTGGGTGATGCCGAAACGCTGGTCGAACACCCGGCGTCGATGACCCATGCCACTTACGGCGCCGAGGCGCTGGCCGCGGCCGGGATCAGTCCCGGCCTGATCCGGCTGGCCGCCGGGCTGGAACACCCCGCCGATCTGATCGCCGATCTCGAACAGGCGCTGGCCGCCAGCGGCGCCGATCGCCCCGGCCGGCGCGCCGCCTGATTTTCGCCCGCCGCCCGCAGCACGGTTTCATTTGTCGCCAACTTCGGCGATGATAAGCGCCTGATCGTCCACACCCACGGGAGAGATCGCCGATGACTGCCTCGATCACCGCGTTGTATGGCGCGCTGGCCGCGCTGTTGCTCGTTTACCTGTCGTTCCTCGTTGTCGGTCTGCGCCAGCGCCACAAGGTGGGCGTCGGGACGGCCGGGCACGCCGACCTGGAACGCGCCGTCCGCGTGCAGGCCAATTTCACCGAATATGTGCCGCTGGCGCTCATCTTGATGCTGCTCCTGGAGCTCGGCGGCCTGCCGGCCTGGGGGTTGCACCTTTACGGCGCGGTGCTGATGACCGCCCGCCTGCTGCACGCCTTCGGCCTCGGCCGGTCGAGCGGTGCGTCGCCGGGACGGATGGCCGGCACGGCCCTGACCTGGCTGCTATTGGCCGGCGGGGCGGTGCTGTTGATGATCCGTCATTGGTTTTGAGCGGGCGCCGGGCGCCTGCCGGACAGGGGAGAGGTCATGTTCGAGTTGTTCAATTTCTTTAATTTCGCCGTCGGGCTGATCGTCCTGGCGGTCATCATCGTCATCAAGGGGGCGGTCGTCGTCAGCCAGGGTTACGAGTACACGATCGAACGCTTCGGCCGTTACCGTGCGACGTTCGAGCCGGGGTTTCATGTACTGATCCCGTTTTTCGACCGCATCGGGCGGCGGGTCAACATGATGGAGCAGGTGCTCGACGTGCCGTCGCAGGATGTGATCACCCGCGACAATGCCGTGGTCCGCGTCGATGGCGTCGTTTTCTACCAGGTGCTCGACGCCGCCAAGGCGGCCTACGAGGTGGCGCAACTGGAGACCGCCATCCTCAATTTGACGATGACCAACGTCCGCACCGTGCTCGGCTCGATGGATCTCGACGAATCGTTGTCGAAGCGCGACGAAATCAACGCCCGGCTGCTGATCGTCGTCGATGAGGCGACGACGCCGTGGGGCGTCAAGGTGACGCGCATCGAGATCAAGGACATCCAGCCGCCGGCCGACCTGGTGCAGTCGATGGCCCGGCAGATGAAGGCCGAGCGTGAAAAACGCGCCAACATTCTCGAGGCCGAGGGCCTCAGGCAAGCCGAAATCCTGCGCGCCGACGGCGAGAAGCAGGCGGCGATCCTCGAGGCCGAAGGCCGGCGCGAAGCGGCGTTCCGCGATGCCGAGGCGCGCGAGCGCCTGGCCGAAGCCGAGGCTAGGGCGACCGATATGGTTTCCAAGGCCATCGCCGAGGGCAACATCCAGGCGGTGAATTATTTCGTTGCCCAGAAATATGTCGAGGCGCTCAAGGCGCTGGCGATTTCCGGCAACCAGAAAACGCTGATCCTGCCGATCGAGGCGACCAATGTCTTGGGCTCGCTTGCCGGCATCATCGAGTTGGCCGAAGCGGCGCGTACCGGCGGCAAGGCGAGAGGGGCGTGATATGAAGCCGGAGTGGACGATCGTTTTCTGGCACTGGTGGATTTTCGCGCTGGTGATGCTGATACTCGAAGCGTTTGCGCCGGCGGCGTTTTTTCTGTGGCTCGGCATCGCGGCGATCGTCGTCGGCTTCGTGCTGTGGATTTTGCCGGCGATCGGGATCGAGTTTCAATTCATCCTGTTCGCCGTGCTGTCGGTTGCCAGCATCGTCGGCTGGCGCAATTACCGGCGCCGACACCCGGCATCGAGCGACCAGCCGGCGCTGAACAAGCGCGGCCGGCAATACGTCGGCCGGGTGTTTACGCTCGGCGAGCCGATCGTCAACGGTACCGGCAAGATCCGCGTTGATGACAGCACCTGGAAAATCACCGGCAGCGATTTGCCGGCCGGGTCGCAGGTGAAAGTCACCGCCACCGACGGGGTGGTGCTAAAAGTGACGGCGGTCGCCGCGCCGGGCGGCGAATCCGGCAGGGATGCGGCATGAACGAAGTGACTTTAAAAACAGCAAACGGGTCGTTCATTGGCCGGCTGTGGCGCGGTTTCTGGCACTGGATCGATTGCCTGCGGCGGGCCATGCTGAACCTGTTATTTCTGGTGATTTTGATTTTGCTGCTGCGCCTGCTGCTGGCGCCGGGCGAGGTCGTGACCATTCCAAAACAGGCGACACTGGTGCTCAAGCCGCGTGGCGCGGTCGTCGAGCAGTATACCGGCACGCCGCTGGAACGCGCCATCGGCCGCCTGCTCGGCGACGAGGAGCCCGAGACGCAATTGCGCGATCTGTTGCGCGCCCTCGAAATGGCCGCCGGCGATTCGGCGGTCCGCCAGGTGCTGCTCGATCCATCGACAATGACGTCGATCGGTTTGGCGCAGTTGCAGGAACTCGGCCATGCCGTTAGCAAGCTGCGCGCCAGCGGTAAGAAAATCGTCGCCTACGGCAGCGATCTGACGCAGAGCCAATATTACCTCTCCAGCCTGGCCGACGAAGTCTGGCTCGATCCAAACGGCCTGATCTGGCTCGAAGGTTTTCAGTACTACCGCAACTATTTCCGCGCCGGCCTGGACAAGCTCGGCATCGATGTTCACCTGTTCCGCGTCGGCGAATATAAATCGGCAGCCGAGCCTTTTATCCGCGACGATATGTCGGATGCCGACCGGCGTGCCGGCGGGGCGCTGATCGGCGACTTGTGGCAGCAGTTTATGAGCGATATCGCCTTAAACCGCGGCCTGCCGTTCGAGATGATCGACCGTCTGACCCAAGGTTACGCCATGTCCGCAGTCGAACGGGACGGCGATCTGGCCCAGGCAGCGCTCGACATGGGCCTGGTCGACAGGCTTTTGTCCTGGCCCGAAGCGCGCGCCGAACTGGCGGCGGACGACGGCGACTGGCACGGCATCGGGCACGAGGATTACCTCCGACTCAAGCCGCGGCCGCCGACTGGAGCGGCACAGATCGGCATCGTGGTTGCCGAAGGGGCGATCAGCAGCGGCGAGCAGCCGCCGGGCAGCATCGGCGCCGCGTCGCTTGGCGCCTTGTTGCGTTACGCCGCCGAAAATGACGACATCAAAGTCGTGGTGTTCAGAATCAACAGCCCGGGCGGCGACGCGCTGGCTTCCGAAGCCATCCGCCGCGAAATGCTGGCGCTGCGCCAGGCCGGCAAGCCGGTCATCGTCAGCATGGGCAATGTCGCCGCCTCGGGCGGTTACTGGATCGCCCAGGGTGCCGACGAGGTGTGGGCCAATCCGACGACGATCACCGGTTCGATCGGCATCTTCGGCCTGTGGCCGACGATCGACCGGACGCTCGACAAGATCGGGATTCATACCGACGGGGTCGGTACGACGCCGCTGGCCGGCGCCCTGCGCATCGATCGCCCGCTCGATGCGGCGGCCGGGCGGATGATCCAGGCGCTGATCGAGCGCGGCTACCGGCGATTCATCGATCTGGTCGCCGCCAACCGGCCGCTGGAGGTGGCCGAAGTCGAGGCCGTGGCCGGCGGCCGGGTGTGGAGCGGCCGGCAGGCCGGTGAGCACAAACTGATCGACCAGTCGGGCGGCCTGCAGGAGGCCATCGCCGCCGCGGCGCGGCGCGCCGGTTTGGGCGACGATTACCGCGTGCGTTATATCGAACCCGAAGCCGGCCTGCTCGACCGCTGGCTCGAAATGAGCGGCCAGGCCGCGGCCGGCGCCATCGCCTCGCACCTCGGTACAACGCCCCTGCCGCCGGCGGCGAAGCGGGCCGCCGATCGCTTGCAACGTGAGCTGGAATTACTGGCCGCTGCGGCCGGTGACGCGCCGGCGGTCAGCGCCCACTGTCTTTGCGCGCCGCCCTGAGACGGTCTTCCAACGGCTCGGGTTCGCGCCAGCCATGTTGCTCGGCCAGGGCCCTAAGGTCAGTCAATTGCTGTTCGAGATCGGTGGCGCGCAGCGGATCGGTGGCCTCGCCGGTTGCCGTAAGCGTCTGACGTTCGGCCTCGAGCCGGTCGATTTCCACCGCCAGCCGGTACGCTGAAATATAGCTCACCGGCTGGTTGACGCCGGCGGCACAGATCGCCGCCGCAGGCTCGCCGGCCGTGCCGTCCCGCCAACCCCGCTGCGGTGTACAAAATTCGGCCTGACCGCGCTCCCAGCCTTGCTGCCAGGCCAATCGGCACGCCGGGGTTGCACCGGACGGTGGGGAAAATGCGCCGCCGCCGAGCGCCGCCCGGTATCCGGTCTCTTGCGCCTGGGCACGGTCGCACGGCGCTCGGGCGCAGCCGGCCAGCACGAGCGGTACAATCAAAAACAAGCCACAGAATGCGTATCTCATCTGTCCAGTTTACCTTCACCACCGAGACCTCATGCCACCGGCTGCCGCTGATCGCCAGCTTCCACCCCTGATGCCAACCGTGGATCGCTGGCAGCTCGATGGCCGATGCGCGCTGGCCAACGGTTTTGCCGGGCCGGGGCGCGGCGCATGATCCAGCAGGCGATCAAGGCGGCGCGCCGGGTGCGCGGCGGGACGGATTTCGATGTCGGGGCGCGTTTGAAGGCACTGCGTCGTGAGCGTGGCTGGTCGCAGCGCGAATTGGCCAAGCGCGCCGGGGTGACCAACGGCATGATTTCTCTGATCGAGCAAAACCGCGTCAGCCCGTCGATCAGTTCGCTGCACCGCATCCTCGAGGCGCTGCCGATCACGATGGCCGATTTTTTCACCTCCGGCCTGGCCGCCGGCCGGCAGCGGTTTTATCGCCTAGACGAGATGCCCAACGTCGGCAGTACGCAAGTGCTGTTGTACCTGGTCGCCGCCAACCA
This sequence comes from Candidatus Jinrbaksania sp., assembly GCA_039794245.1. Lineage (GTDB taxonomy): Bacteria > Pseudomonadota > Gammaproteobacteria > Xanthomonadales > Wenzhouxiangellaceae > DAITQM01. The sequence continues at coordinate 40,491 of JBDIVS010000015.1, read as the reverse complement.
GCCCGGCCGGCAGATGACGATCCTGCACGAGCGCTATCTGCCGGGCGGCGATACCGGCGAGACGATGCTGGCGCACCCCGGCGAGGAAGGCGGCGTGGTGGTCAAAGGCGAGATCGAACTGACCGTCGCCGGCGAATGCCGCCTGTTGCGCGCCGGCGAGGCCTATTATTTTTCCAGCGACCTGCCGCACCGCTTCCGCAACGTCGGCGACGAGACCTGCGAGATCGTCAGTGCCAATACGCCCCCGACTTTCTGAAGCCGCCGACGGTGCGCGGCGTGATAGCCTATGCTGCAGGCAATCTGCGGACCAGGCGGGAGAGGGCGATGAACGAGGCGAAACTCAAAACACGGGCTAAATGGCAGGCGCTGGCCGAGGCGCTCGAACTTAAGACCGGGTGCCTGATCGCCGGGCGTTTTCAGCCCGCCGCCTCCGGCATGACGTTCGAATCGATCAATCCGGCCGACGGCAAGGTGCTGGCCGAAGTCGCGGCCGGCGATAAAACCGATATCGACCAGGCCGTCGCGGCGGCGCGCCGGACGTTCGAAGCCGGCGTCTGGCGCGATCAGCCGCCGGCGGCCAGGAAGAAGCGTCTGTTGCGCCTGGCCGAGTTGCTCGACGCCGGCCGCGAGGAGCTGGCACTGATCGACACCCTCGATATGGGCAAACCGATCCACGATGCGCTGACCATCGACGCCCCGGCCGCGGCCCGCTGCTTTGCCTGGTACGGCGAGGCGATCGACAAGGTCAACGGCGAGATCACGCCGACCCCGGCCGACGAGATCGGCATGATCACGCGCGAGCCGGTCGGCGTCGTCGGCGCCATCGTGCCGTGGAACTTTCCGCTGTTGATGGCCGCCTGGAAAATCGCACCGGCGCTCGCCACCGGCAACAGCGTGGTGTTGAAGCCGTCGGAAAAATCCCCGCTCTCGGCGCTCCGTCTCGGCGAGCTGGCACTCGAAGCCGGCATCCCCGAAGGGGTGTTCAATGTCGTGCCCGGTTTCGGTCACACCGCCGGCGAAGCGCTGGCGATGCACCCCGATGTCGATTGCATTGCCTTTACCGGCTCGACTGCGGTCGGCAAGAAGATGCTCGAATACGCTGGGCGTTCCAACATGAAACGGGTATGGCTCGAATGCGGCGGCAAAAGCCCGAACCTGGTGCTCGCCGATTGCGCCGATCTCGACGCCGCGGCCGAAGCGGCGGCCTGGGGTATTTTCTTCAACCAGGGCGAGATGTGTTCGGCGGCCTCCCGGCTGCTCGCTGCCCGCGAGATCAAAGAGCCGCTGCTCGACAAAATCGTCGCCATCGGCCGCACGTTGCAGCCCGGCGATCCGCTCGACCCCGCCACCCGGCTCGGCGCGATCGTCGATCGCATCCAGTTCGACAAAGTGCTGGGCTATATCGAAAAAGGCCGGGCCGAGGGGGGCGAACTTCGCCTCGGCGGCGGGCGGCACGGCGAACGCGGTTATTTCGTCGAGCCGACCGTGTTTGACGACGTGACCCCGGAGATGACGATCGCCCGCGAGGAGATCTTCGGGCCGGTGCTCTCGGTGCTGGCCTTCGACGAGGTGGCCGACGCCGTCCGCCTCGCCAACCGCACCGACTACGGCCTCGCCGCCGCCGTCTGGACGCGCGATATCAGCAAGGCGCACCGCATCGCCCGCGCCCTGCGTGCCGGTACGGTGTGGGTCAACTGTTACGACGCCGGCGATCTGACCGTGCCGTTCGGCGGTTACAAGCAATCGGGCAACGGCCGCGACAAATCGCTGCATGCGCTGGACAAATACGTCGAATTGAAAACCACCTGGATCAAACTCTGATGAGCCGCCGGATCACCGTTGCCGCCTTGCAGATGGCCTGCGGCGCCGAGCGCGAAACCAATCTTGTCAACGCCGAGCGCCTGGTCCGCGCCGCCGCGGCAAGCGGCGCTGCGATCGTGCTGCTGCCGGAACTGTTCGCGATGCCTTACTTCTGCAAGGACCAGGATCCGACGTGGTTCGCGGCCGCCGAGGAAGTCGGCGCCAGCCCGCTGATTGCCCGCTTTTCGGATCTCGCCGCCGAACTGAACATCGCGCTGCCGCTCAGTTTTTTCGAGCGCGCCGGGCAGGTGTATTTCAACTCGCTGGCGATGATCGATGGCACGGGCAAGGTGCGCGGCGTTTATCGCAAATCGCATATCCCGGACGGCCCGGGCTACCAGGAAAAGTATTATTTCACCCCCGGCGACACCGGTTTTATGGTCTGGGAGCTACCCGCTGCCCGGATCGGGGCAGCGATCTGCTGGGACCAGTGGTTTCCTGAAGCGGCGCGGGCGATGGCCCTGGCCGGCGCCGAGATGTTGTTCTACCCGACCGCGATCGGCTCCGAACCGGCCTCGCCCGGGGCGGATACTGCCGCCGCCTGGCAACTGGCGATGCGCGGCCATGCGGTGTGCAATAAGATGCCGGTGATCGCCGCCAACCGGATCGGTGTCGAGGCGGGGCGAAGCTGTACGGTGACCTTCTACGGCTCGTCGTTCATCGCCGGCCCCGACGGCGAATTGGTCGCTGCCGCCGGCCGCGACGAGGAGGCCGTGCTCGTTCATAGCTTCGACCTGGACCGCCTCGCCGAAGAACGCGCCGGCTGGGGCTTGTTTCGCGACCGCCGCCCGGAACTGTATCAGCGATTGTTCAAACTGGGAAACGGGTAACAGTTTCGTCGTTCGCGTTCGCCATACCCGGCGAGAGTGACACCGGCCATTTTGCCGGGCACGCCCGCGCATGGATCAAAACCGGGGCCAACCTTGTCGGCGGCTGCTGCGGCACCGGTCCCGACCATATCGCCCTGCTGCGATTTCTGGTTACTCAGGTCAAAGCCCGGTTGCAAACGGACTGAAGAGAAAGCTTTTCGCGCTGCGAGCTTTCTATTATGAGCATGAATTGGCCTCCCAGCGTACCCCGAACTCCCAATGACCCCTGGACCTGTTGGCCGGTTGAGGAGTTGGCTCAAAAATACGACTCCGTGCAGAAGCATTCCTGGTACGCCAACTTGGATCGGACGGTAGAGCAACTCGCGGAGTTCATCGAGCCCGGCGCTCTGCTGCTGGACTACTCGGGCGGTACCGGTATCCTGGTCGAACGTCTCCTGGCGCGCCGCCCCGGCATGACGGCCGGTGTGCTGCTGGTTGACGCCTCGGCCAAGTTCCTCCGCCTGGCGCTGGAAAAATTTCGCGACGACCCGCGGATCAACCTGCGTCACCTGCGCTATCTGAAAGAAGAGGGGCGGCTCCAGCGGTTGGAGGAGGCGCTGGAGCCCGGGCTGCTGGAACGGGGATTCGATGCGGTTGTCTCCACCAATGCCATCCACCTCTACCACGACCTGGAGGAGACGTTGGCGGCTTGGCGCCGGCTGCTCATCCCCGGGGGCGGGGCTTTATCCAGTCGGGCAACATCGGCGGCGACATTCCAGACGGCCTTTTCATCATCGACCAGACGGTGGAGCGGATCCATTGCGAGGCGGTACGCCTGGTGGAGATGGATCCGGCCTTTGCCCGCTTCCGGCCGGCCTTGGCCGACGATGCACACATGGCGGCCCACGCGCGGCTGCGCCGCAAGTACTTCCTGCCGGTGCGCCCTCTCGAACACTACCTGGAGGTCCTGCGGTCGGTGGGCTTCAAGGTGCTGGAGGTGGAGATCAGGGCCAGTGGCGCGCGCGTCGAGGAATGGTGCAGTTTCCTGGCGGTCTACCACGAAGGGGTGCTAGGCCGGGCCGGGGGCGCCGAGCGGATCACCGGCGGGGCTGCCCCGGAGGAGACGGTGGCGGCCCGGCTGGCGCTACTCGAAGCGGCCACGCAGCGCGTCTTCGGCGGCCGGGAGACTTTCGAGGCCTGCTGGACCTACCTGACGGCAGCCCCGGCCCAAGGCTGATCCGGATGTCTATCTCTCTGGCGGTGCCGGGCAACCGGACCGCGACGGGAACAGCCTGCGGCTTTGAATCAGCCGCTCCCGCGGTCGCTGGCATTCCCGGCTCCGTCCAACGCCTGGACTTCGCACTCAACCCGGCCCGATCGATTACGGCAATCACCGCTTAGCGCAGGCAAATGACTGCAGGGCGGTTTGCATATACACACGCAAGAAGCCCAAGGTCATGCCGTTGCGCGTAGCGCAAAGACGCATGAAATACAGTTCTCTCACGGAGCCAAGGAGTGCACGGAGGGAATAGGAATTTAACCACACAGACACAGAGTGCGCATAGATAAATCTCGTACGATCCTTCAATTTCTGTGACTTTTCTCCTTTTATCTTACATCCTTAGATTCGAGTATCAGGCGAACGACCAGAGCATCGACAACGGCAGAGCAAGCTTGCCGGAGCCGAAAGACAGCAGATCGCCGCCCAGATAGACGACGAAGCCAGCGCTGCGATAGCTGCGTCCCGGTCCTTCGGACATGAACCAGTCTATATGGCGAAAGTCCCGCCCATCGACGGTGGCTGCGGCCTTCATCTCGAACAGTGCGAGCTGCTTCCCAGGCGCTTCGGCGACGATGTCGATCTTACGGGGATTGTGCCGCCAGTGATAGAGGCGCCAGCGTTTGCCGAGGTACGGCAGCGATTTTTCCAATTCGACGAACATGAAGGTCTCCAGGAGATGACCGAGTGCCACGGGATCCACGCCGACGCCGAAGCTTGCCGAATCCTCGCCGCGCAACGCCGTTGCACAGCCCGTATCTAGGAAATGCAGTTTGGGCGCCTTGATTTCCCGCTTGGCGGGCGAGGACGTCCACGCGCCGAGGCGGTGGACCACGCCGAGCCGGGAGAGGATATCGATATAATTGTTCACCGTCTCCTTGCGGGCGCCCAAGGCCTGGCACAGGCTGGCGACATTGAGTTCCTCCGCCGTCCGCGCCGCCATCTGGTCGATGAGACGGCGCAGCATGTCCGGCTTGCGAACCTCGGCGAGCGGCGCCACGTCGCGCTCGATAATGCTGTCGAGATAGCTGGCGTAACGATCCGTGCGGTCGGGGTCGTCTAGAGGGCGGATTTCCGGAAAGCCGCCCCGTACGATCAGTTCGATGGCCTCGGCCCTTGTGAAGGGTTGGGGCCTGGGCAGTACGCCGAACGGATCGCGCGGATGCTCGGCGACGGCATCAAGCAGCCGGCAAGGCGCAGCGCCCGCGATCTCGGCGGCGCTCAATGGCCGCAGCGTCAGGGTCGTCACCCGCCCGGCCAGCGAATCGTAGGCCTTCCCCGCGGTGAAGATGTCGGATGATCCGGTCAGCACATACTGGCCGGGCCGTCTGTCGGCATCGACGATCCGCTTCAGCGCGAAGGTGATCTCCGGCACACGTTGCACCTCGTCAAGAACGATGGGACGCCCGGCATCCTTCGCCTCATCGGAGAGAAGCTGGAGCTGGCCGTATGCATCGGCCACGAGTGCCGAGCGAATGCCGGCGTCGTCGAGCGTGACATAACGCGCCGTTTCGATCAGATCCTTGACCAGCGTCGTCTTGCCTGCCTGGCGTGGGCCGACGATGTTGACGATCCGGCTGGTACCGAGCGCGCGCTCGACCCTGGCCGCCAGATGCCGCGGAATGATCCTCATCCATCGCTCCGATGGCTGAATGGTTCCATACTGAAAGTCTACCAGAAGGCCCGTAAACAGGCTATTAGAAACTCAACTAAAAGGCTATTACTATGATCGCAAAAAGGCTATCTCATCCAGTTCCCTCAGACAATCCCCGATCTTGGCAATGAACTCGGCTCTTGACCGTGAGCCGATTGCTTCCCGATAGGACGTAGGGGTCGGATTAGCGAAGCGTAATCAGACATCTCCGATGGATACGTCGGCTTTACCCAACTGTGTATACTTGCCACACCACGCTTTTTAGCGGCGGGAAAATCATCACCGGACCATTTCGCTTTATGACAGATAATGTCGCCGCCGCAACATCCGCCCCAACCCGCCGCCGCACCAAGATCGTCGCAACATTAGGCCCGGCGACCGATCCGCCGGAGACATTACAGGCGCTGATTGCCGCCGGCGCCGATGTATTGCGCATCAATTTCTCGCACGCTCCGCCGGCGGCGCAGCGCCAGCGGGTCGAGGCGGCGCGCGCCGCGGCCGCCGCTGCCGGCCGCGAGGTGACGATCCTTGCCGACCTGGCCGGTCCCAAGCTGCGCATCGGCGAGATCGAAGGCGGCAGTGTGACGCTGGTCAACGGCCAGCCGTTTACGCTCGATACCGCGCCGGATGCCCCGCCCGGCGATGCGCACGGGGTTGGGGTCAGTTACCCCGGCCTGGTGCGTGACGTCGCACCCGGCGCCGTGCTTTTGCTCGACGACGGCCTGATCGAGTTGTCGGTAAAGGCGATTTCCGGCAGCCGGATCGAGTGCACGGTGCTGGCCGGCGGCGAGTTGGCGAGCCGCAAGGGCCTGAACCTCAAAGGCGGCGGCCTGTCGCTCGGCGGCATCGGCGAGCGCGATCGCGACGATATCGGTCAGGCGGCGGCGCTCGGTGTCGATTACCTCGCCGTGTCGTTTCCGCGCAGCGCCGAGGACATGCGGGTGGCGCGCCGCCTGCTGCGCGCCGCCGGCGGCCACGCGGCGCTGATCGCCAAGATCGAACGCAGCGAAGCGATCGCCCGGCTCGACGAGATCGTGGAGACTTCCGATGCCGTGCTCGTCGCGCGCGGCGACCTCGGCGTCGAAATCGGCGACGCCGAGCTGCCCGGCCTGCAGAAACGGATCATTCAAACGGCGCTCGATCACAACCGGATCGTCATCACCGCGACGCAGATGATGCAGTCGATGATCACAAGCCCGGTGCCGACCCGCGCCGAGGTGCTCGATGTCGCCAATGCCGTCATCGACGGCACCGACGCGGTGATGCTATCGGCCGAAACCGCCGTCGGTCGCCACCCGGTGAAGGTCGTCGAGGCGATGGTCCGCATCTGTCTCGGCGCCGAACGCCACTGCGCCGCTTTGCACCGCGACAGCGAATTGAAAGTACAGTACGGGCGCATCGACCAGGCGATCGCGATGGCGGCGCTGCACACCGCGCGCCAGGTGCCGATCGATGCCATCGTGGCATTGACCGAATCGGGCTCGACCGCGCAGTGGCTGTCGCGGGTCGGCTCGGCAACGCCGATTTTCGCCCTGTCGCCTAACTTGAACAGCCGGCGGCGCGTGGCGCTTTATCGCAATGTCTTTCCGGTGGATTACACCCCGCAGGCGAGCACCATGGACGAGGTGGCGAGCGGCGCGGTGGCGCACCTGGCCGCCGCCGGTTATCTTTTCCCCGGCCACCGCGTGCTGATCACGATGGGCGACCAGCTCGGCCGCGAGGGTGGCACCAACACGCTGCGCCTGGTCCAGATCGGCGGCGATGGCCGGCCGGATCCGCAGGCGGCGCTGAGTTATCGTTGAACGTCGCGCTACTTGTGCTCGGCGCCGGCGCCGCCGTGCTGCTTTGGCTTTACGGTTGGCCGGCCTGGCGCCGCCGGCGCGCCCTGTTGCGGCCGCTCGACCCCGCCTGGCCGGGCATCCTGGCTGCCCGCTGCCATTGGTATCGCCGGCTGCCGCGCCTCGAGCGGCTGCGCCTGCAACGGTTGATGGTGGAGTTTCTGGAGCATGTCACCTTCGTCGGACTTGGCGATCTCGAAGTCACCGCGCCGATGCGCCTGAAAGTGGCGGCCGAAGCGTGCCGCCTCAGGCTCGGCCTCGGTCCGCCGGTGTTCCCGTCTGTGCGTTTCATCTATCTCTACCCCGGCCCGTGGCGGGCGCAGATTCACGAGGAAAGCGACGACGGCGTCATCCACGAAGGCGAGGAAGAACGCAGCGGCGAGACCTGGCACGAAGGCCGGGTCTTTCTGGCCTGGGACGACATCGCCGCCGGCAACGAGGCGGGCGGCGGTTCGGCCGGTGCCTATCACCTGGTCGCCCACGAGTTCGCCCATGTACTCGATCACGAGTGGGGCCTGACGGCCGTGATCGACGAGCGGGGCGAAATCGACAACGGCGCCGCGGCGGATGATGTCTGCGCCTGCCTGGCCGCGGAATATCGCGCCTTGCGCAAGGCCGAAACCACCGGCCGGGCGCTGTGGCTAGACGACTACGCGGCGACCGATCCGGCCGAGTTCTTCGCCGTCGCCAGCGAAGCCTATTTCGACCGCCGGGCGGCGCTCGCCGCCGCCCGCCCGGCGCTGCACGATTGCCTGCGGCAAATCTATCGTGATGGCAAAATCGGCTAAATCACGCCGCCTGAGCCGCGCGACGGCGCGCGCCCCGGCCTGCGTCGGCAATGTCGGTCCGGGCTTCGATCTGATCGGCCATACAATCGAAGGGCCGGGCGATACTGTCACGGTCAGCAAAATCGCCGAACCCGAAATTCGGATCGAGCGGATCACGGGTGTGACCGTTGATCTGCCGGCCGATGCACAGCGCAACACGGCGGGCCGGGCGCTGCGCTCGTTGTGTCGGGCCGCCGGTGTGGATCACGGCTTTGCCATCGACATCGAAAAAGGAATCCCGCTGGGTTCCGGACTCGGCGGTTCGGCCGCCTCGGCCGTCGCCGCGCTGGTTGCGGCCAATCACCTATTGCCCGAACCGCTCGGCCGCGCCGCGCTGTATCCGCATGCCCTGGCCGGCGAGGCGGTGGCGACCGGCGGCGACGCGGTCGGCGATAATGTCGGGCCGATGCTGACCGGCGGCCTGGCGCTGGCAACAAACGGCGTGTTGCGGCGCTTGCCGGTGCCCGCCGCCTGGCACTCGGCAGTGGTGCATCCGGCAGCGGCGATGATCGAGACCCGCAAGGCGCGGCAGGTACTCACCGAGCCCTGGCCCCTTGAGGTCATCACGGCGCACAGCGCGCATCTCGCCTTGTTGCTGCTGGGTTGTATCGAAGGTGACGAAAACCTGGTGCGGCAGGGGTTAAGAGATGTGCTGATCGAGCCCCGCCGGGCGCCGCTGGTGCCGCACCTTCCGGCCTGCCAGCGCGCCGCGGCCGAATCCGGGGCAATGGGGTGTACGATCTCCGGTGCCGGCCCGGCGGTATTCGCCTGGTTCAGTCACCGCCAAGCGGCCGAGACCGGCGGCCGGCGCATGGTCGAGGCCTGTGCCGCTGAGGGCCTCGAAGCCGCCCTTTACGTCTCGCCGGTCAACGGCCCGGCGGCCCGTGTATTATCGGGATTCGAATGACTGTTTTGATATTTTAGATCAATACAGTTCTCTCACAGCGCAGGCGGTGCCCTGGGGCGGTTTTCAGCAAAGCTGTAAGAAGCCATCGGAAGCGCAACTGTCGTGCGTGGGAATCCAGTTCACAGTGAGGTGAGAGAGCGAAGCCATCCATGGCGCCTGGACCCCGGCAGTCCCTGCCGGGGTGACGATATGGCTGTTGTATTTTTTGGAGGTTCCAATGAACGCCAGCGAACTCAAACGCTTTATCAACGACGTCGCCGATTTTCCGTCGCCGGGCATCCTGTTTCGCGATATCAGCCCGCTGCTCGCCGACGGCCGGGCTTACTGCGCGGCGCTCGAACGGATGGCCGAACAACTCGCCGCGTTCGAGTGCGAGGCGATCGCCGGGATCGAGGCGCGCGGCTTTATTTTCGCCGCGCCCTTGGCCGCGACCCTCGGCAAGCCGTTCTACCCGGTGCGCAAGGCGGGCAAACTGCCGGTGGTCGGGGCGCGGGTGAGTTACGACCTCGAATACGGTCGCGACCGGCTCGAACTCCCCGGCGGCCTGCCGCTCGCCGGCAGCCGTATCGCCATCATCGATGACGTGCTCGCCACCGGTGGCACCGCGCTGGCCGTGAGAAGCATGCTCGACGACGCCGGGGCGCGGGTCGTCAGCCTGAATTTTCTGATCGAACTTCTGCCGCTCGCCGGCCGCCAGCGTTTCGGCGACACCCCGGTGACCAGCGTCATCCGCTATGCCGCCGGCGAATGAAAGTCTGCCGGCGGCAGATCAATTTACTAATACATTCATAAATATGACCACATTCAGCTTGTCTCTCGACGTTCATGGCAGGTCGCCCCTGTGTCTGGTGTTGCGCGGCCTCATCTACTACCGACAATGCCGCCCAGGAGCGCCGAGAGCCAAGCCCAGCGGGGACTGTGGACGAATCCACCTGCGGCGTTAAAGCGGCTTGACATAGGGCTACTATGCCGGCGCCGCTTTGCCTTGCAGGCGAATCCTTCCAGAGCCCTGAACGAGGCAATATTTATGAATGTATTAGTATGTCGGCATGCCAACGTAATATATTGACCGCTAAAACCGCCTGAGCACGATGTAATCGGCCAGGCGGCGCAACCCATCGGCCCGCTCGCCGTAGGGTTCGAGCACGCGGCGCGCCGCGTTGTGCAAATCGCGGACCCGGGCGCGGGCGCGCTCTGCGCCGTGGCAGAGGGCGTAGTTGGCTTTCTGCTGCACGAGATCGGAGCCTTGTGGTTTGCCGAGATCGGCGGTTGTGCCTTCCAGGTCGAGCAGGTCGTCGTGAATCTGGAACGCGACGCCGATGGCCTGGGCGAAGCGGTCGAGTCCGGCCAGATCTTCGGCGGTGCAGCCGGCGGCGGCCAGTGCGCCGAGCCGGACGCTGGCGCTGATCAGGGCGCCGGTCTTCAGCGCGAACATCCGCTCGATCTCATCCGCTCCGGGTGTTTTGCCGGTCATCGCCATATCCAGCACCTGGCCGCCGACCATGCCGTCGGCGCCGGCTGCCCGGGCGAGCACTGCAACCGCCTCGGTGGCGCGCCCGGCATCAGGCCAGCGGGCCTCGGGGCCTGAGAGCCAGTTGAAGGCCGCGGCCTGCAGTGCATCGCCGGCGAGGATCGCGGTCGCCTCGTCATAGGCGATGTGCAGCGTCGGCCGGCCGCGGCGCAGGTCGTCGTCGTCCATCGCCGGCAGGTCGTCGTGGATCAGGGAATAAGTATGGATGCACTCGACGGCGGCGGCCGGGGGGATCAGCGTTTCTTCCCCGGCCCCGAACAGCCGGCCGCCGGCCTGGACCAGCAGCGGCCGGATGCGCTTGCCGCCGGCGAGCAGGCTGTAGCGCATCGCGGCGGTCAGTTCCGGTGGGCCGGGGTGGTGGTCCAGCCAGGCGGCGAGGCGCTGATTGAGGCGGTCGATGAAGGCACGCTGGTCGCTGGCAAAATTCGCTTCCGACATCGGTACTCAGATCCTGCCTGCCGGTACGGGTCCGGGCGGTGTATGAAGGGCTGCCGAGGTGCACCGCCGGTACCGGCGGCGTAAGGCGCGGCTTGATTCTGGTAAGATTATATGCTGTTCGATGGTCCTTTTCGGATGTTCGGCATGCGTTGACCGCCATTTTGGCGCGGGTAGCCGTTAAATCTACGGTCGATGATGCCCGGTGACAGCAGCCAGGGCGGCGAACTCGGGATGTAACCCGCCCCGGGTCGTGAACGATGGGACCACAAATTGAGTTTATCACCTGTGAGGCATGCCCGGAAGGTGCGGGCAGGTAAGGGGACTCGCCCGCCCGCCGGGGATGACCGGGCATCTGAGTAACCGTGTGCCAGAAGAAAGGAGCAGCCGCGTGGTAGTCAACCAACAACAAAAAGCAACTCCGGACCGGCAAACCGTTTCCCTCGACGAGGCCCTGGCCTATCAGCGGCGCGTCCTGCCGGAGGTGTCGCGGACGTTTGCGCTGACCATCCCGCAGTTGCCGCCCGAATTGCATCCGGTCATCGCCAACGCTTATTTGCTGTGCCGGATCGCCGATACCATCGAGGACGATCCGGGCCTTTCGCCCGAGGACAAAAGCCGCTTCCAGGCACAGTTCGTCGCGGCGATCGCCGGCCACGAAAAACCGCACGCTTTCGCCATCGAGCTGGCCTCGCGGCTGAGCACCGCCACGCTGCCGGCCGAACGCGAGCTAGTGGCCAACAGTGCCAAAGTGCTGCGCTATACCCACACTCTGGACCCCTTGCAGCGCGGCGCGTTGCTCAACTGTGTCAGCATCATGTGCCGCGGCATGGGCAAGTTCCAGCGCAGCGCGTCGCTCGCCGGCTTGCCGACGCTGCGCGATCTCGACCAGTATTGTTATTTCGTCGCCGGCGTCGTCGGCGAGATGCTGACCGAACTGTTCTGCCATTTCGACCGCCGCATCGAAGCCCGGCGCGACGCCCTGGTCAGGCTGGCCACCGCCTTCGGCCAGGGTTTGCAGCTCACCAACATCATCAAGGATGTCTGGGAGGACCGGGCGCGCGGCGTGTGCTGGTGGCCGCGCGAGGTGTTCGCCGCCGAAGGCATTGAACTGGCCGACCTCGAAAAAGCCCGCGCCCAGAAACCGTTCGGCCGGGCGCTCGGCCGGCTGGTCGGCGTGGCGCACGGCCATCTGCACCATGCGTTGTCTTACACATTGTGTATACCACGCGACCAGACCGGTATCCGGCGGTTTTGCCTGTGGGCCATCGGGCTGGCGATTCTGACTCTGCAGAACGTCCAGCAGCACCACGATTACCGCCAGGGCGGCCAGATCAAGGTCACGCGGCGGCGGATGTGGCGCATGATCCGGCTCGTCAATTTTTCCAGCCGCAGCAACTGGATGCTGAAACGGTTGTTCGAATGGGTGGCGCGCGATCTGCCCTACGTCGAAATCGATCCGCAGAGCCTGCCGAGCGCCTGGCACGAAAAATCTGCCTCGGCGGCCCGCCATCTGGCGGTGGGCTCGTGAACCCGGTTCCGGGCGATCGGATGTTTGAATCATCCGGGATGGCCTAGAGCTCCGTTTTTTCGTACAACCCTTCAATCAATAATCTCGCATCCATGACCGAATCTCTCAGCCGCAGTACATTCGAAGCCCTGGTCGCTGCGGCCGGCGGCATTGCCGTCAGCGCCCGGCCGCAGCCGCTGCCGGAACCGGTGCCGCTAGAGGAGCCGCGGCCGGCGGCCGATTCACTCCGCCGCGGCCGTCTGCAGGCGGCAGTGGAGCGGGCGATGCGCGGCCTGCTGGCGGCCCAGCGTGACGACGGGCATTGGTGTTTCGAGCTCGAAGCCGATTGCACCATCCCGGCCGAATACATTCTGCTTTTGCACTATCTCGGCGAGACGCAGCCCGGGCGCGAGCGCAAAATCGCCGCCTACCTGCGCAGCCGCCAGGCGGCGCACGGCGGCTGGCCGCTGTACCACGGCGGTGATCTCGACCTGAGCTGCTCGGTGAAAGTCTATTACGCGCTGAAACTGGCCGGCGATGATCCGGACGCCGCGCACATGCGGCGGGCGCGCGAGGCGATTCTGGCGCGCGGCGGCGCGGCGCACTGCAATGTCTTCACGCGGATCGCGCTCGCCCTGTTCGGCCAGGTGCCGTGGCGCGCCGTGCCCTATATTCCGCCGGAAGTGATGCTCTTGCCGCGCTGGTTCCCGTTCCATATCAGCAAGGTGGCGTACTGGTCGCGGACGGTGATGGTGCCGCTGTTCGTGATCTACGCCTTCAAGCCGCGCGCCGCCAACCCGTCCGGTACCGGCATTCGCGAGTTGTTCACCGTCGATCCCGAGCGCGAGCGGGGCTATTTCACGATCCGCTCGCCGCTCAACCGCCTGTTTCTGTGGCTGGAGCGGACTTCGCGCCTGCTGCTCGATCCGCTGGTCCCGGGATTTGTGCGCCGCGCGGCGATCGCCCGCGCCGAGGCCTGGTTCGTCGAGCGCCTGAACGGTGAGGATGGCCTGGGCGGTATTTTCCCGGCGATGGTCAACGCCCTGATCGCGCTCGATCTTCTAGGTTACGACAAAAGCCACCCACTGCGCGCTGCGGCGCGCCGCGCAATCGACCGCCTGCTGGTCGAACACGGCGACACGGTGTATTGCCAGCCGTGCGTTTCGCCCGTCTGGGATACCGCGTTGAGCGCCTTGGCGCTGCAGGAAACGGGCGACGCCCAAGCCCTGGCGGCGGCGGATCGGGGCCTCGAATGGCTCGCCGCCCGGCAGGTCACCGGCGAGCCAGGCGATTGGCGCGACAATCACCCCGGCCTGGCCGGCGGCGGCTGGGCTTTCCAGTACTACAACGGTCATTATCCGGATCTCGACGATACCGCGGCCGTCGCCTGGGCGATGACGAACTCGCCGCAAGCCAGTCAATTCGAAACGGCGGTCGACCGTGCCGTCGCCTGGCTTTGCGGCATGCGCTCGCAGAACGGCGGTTTTGCCTCGTTCGACGCCGACAACACGCATTACTATCTGAACGAAATCCCGTTCGCCGACCACGGCGCGCTGCTCGATCCGCCGACCGCCGACGTCAGCGCCCGCGTCCTCGGCCTGCTCGGGCGCTATGACGATGGTGCGCAGCGCGAGGTCATCGAGCGCCTTTTGGTGTATCTCAAAGCGGAACAGGAACCCACGGGCGCCTGGTTCGGCCGCTGGGGCACGAATTACATCTACGGCACCTGGTCGGTGCTGGCGGCGCTCGAACAACTCGGCGCCGATCCCCGCGAGCCGTGGATCCGGGCGGCGGTGAACTGGCTGAAAGGCGTGCAGCGCGACGACGGCGGCTGGGGCGAATCCAACGACAGTTACGCCGATCCGGCGCTCGCCGGCCGCGCCGATCACAGCACCGCGCACCACACCGCCTGGGCACTGCTCGGCCTGATCGCCGCCGGCGAAGGGCATTCGGCCGCCGCAGGACGCGGCATCGAGTGGTTGCTGGCCAACCAGAACGGCGGCGGCCTGTGGTCCGACCCGTGGTTCACCGCGCCGGGCTTTCCGCGCGTGTTTTACCTAAAATATCACGGTTATTCTTGCTATTTCCCGTTATGGGCCCTGGCCCGTTACCGGAATCTGGCGGCCTGAGTCCGGCGGCCCTGGTCTGCGCCCTCGACTGGGAAGCGAAATGCGTTCCGGCGAGCGCCGGAGCACTGCTGACCGCCGCTTGCGGCATGGGTGCCGAAGCGGCAAAGATCGCGGCCCGCCGCCTGGCCGGAAGCGGGGCCGCGGCGCTGATCAGCTTCGGTAGCGCCGGGGCGCTCGATCCTGGGCTGCGCTCTGGGGACGTGCTGTTGCCGGCGCGGGTCGTGGACGAAAACGGCAGGCTGTGGCCGGCCGATCGCGGTCTGCACCGCGACCTGGGCGAACGTTTCGCCGCGTACCGCCCGTGCACAGCCGATCTATTCGCTGCCGCCCGGCCGCTGGCCGGCGCCCGGGACAAGGCCGAACGATGGGAGAAAGGTGGTGCCGCCGCGGTCGATATGGAAAGCGCCGCTCTCGCCGAGGTGGCGGCTGAATTTGCCGTGCCGTTCGCGGTGCTCAGGGTCGTGATCGACGAACAGCGGCAGGACATACCGGAAGCCCTGGTCGCCGCCTGCGACCCATTCGGCCGTATTTCGCCGGCCCGCCTTGGTGCGCTGCTTCTCGGGCGGCGGGTCGGCTGGCGGCAGATCGCCCGTCTGGCAAAGGCCCGGCGGTGCGCCGCCCGGCGCCTTCGCCGGCTGGCCGGCGAACTTGCCGCGGCCTGGGAGTCGAACAGTTGAATAAGCCCATCATGGACTTGCCAGAGTACGCCAGGTCCGGCTCAGGTCCGGGCTTGGCTCCGCAGAATCGGACACCTGGGTGTTTGATTCGCGGGCAGGCCGTCCTTGGCTTGCGGAATCTCCGAGTGAAGCGGAGGTTCTGGGGTATCCGCGCCGTTTTTACCGGGAGTGAGGCATGAAAAAACCGAGCTTGGGCGACCGCAATACTTTCGGAATTTTGCCAGTCTTGCTAGGCTGTTGGTGGGCCGCGGCCGGGATCGCGGCCGGCCCGGCCGCCGAGCCACCCACCGATGATGCCGGTCCGGCGGCGGTGGTCGAGGCGCTCGAAAATGGCCTGATCGCCGCGATGCGGGCCGGTAAGGCGATGGATTTTACGGCGCGCAGTGCGTTTTTGCGGCCGCTCGTCGAACGGACGCTCGATATCCCGCGGATGGGCCGCTTCATTTTCGCTGCCAACTGGCGGACCTTCGACGAGGCGGCGCAACAGGATTTCATCGCCGCTTTCAGCCGTCTCAGTGTCGCCAATTACGCCAAACATTTCGACCAATACAAAGGCGAGCGTTTCGAGGCGGTGGCCGTCGAACAGCCCGACGAGGCTCGCGCCCGGGTGCGCCACCGGCTGATCAAGGGCAGCGGCGAGGCGGTCGCTTTCGATTATCTTCTGCTCAACAGCGGCGGGGTATGGCGCATCGTCAATATCATCACCGACGGCGTCAGCGACCTGGCGCTGAAACGCTCGCAGTACGCCATGCTGTACAACGAAGGTGGCCTTGAGGCGGTGATCGCCGAAATCGACGCCCAGAGCCGCAAGTTCGCCGATGGGTGAAGACCCGGCCGCCGGCGGCCGGGTGCGGCGTTGGCTCGGGTTCGTGGTACGCCGGCGCTGGCCGGTGCTGATCGTCATGTTGCTCGTCACCGCGGCGGCGGCGCTGGCGGCGCGCCATCTCGGTGTCAATACCGATCCCGAGTCATTGTTGTCGGCCGATTTGCCGTTTATCGCCGACTCCAACCGGCTGCGCGCCGAATTTCCCGAACTCGACCGCAATCTGCTGCTCGCTGTCGAAGCCCCGACGCCGGAACAGGCACGCGCCGCCGCCGAACGGTTGACCGCGGCGCTCGCCGCCGACCCCGGGCATTTCCCCGCCTGGTACTGGCCGGCCGGTGAGCCGTGGCTCAATCGCCATGGTTTGTTGTTGTTGTCCACCGCACGCCTGCAGGCCGCCGGCGACGCCATGAGCCGGGCGCAGCCGCTGCTCGCCCGGCTGGCCGGCCGGCCGGATGTGCCGGGCTTGTATGGCATGCTCGTCGAGGCGGCGGAAAAGGCAACCGGGATCGGGCTCGAACTCGATGCGGTTTACCGGGCGCTGTCGGCGGTTTTGGAACATGCCGCGGACGACGGCGCGGCGGTGCTGTCCTGGCAGGGTTTATTGGATGCCGGCGTTGATGCCACCGCCTCCGGCGTGTATCGCGAAATCATTCTCGTCACCCCCGACCTCGATTACAGCCGCGTCCGGCCGGGGCGCGCGGCGCTCGAGGCACTGCACGCTCTGCGCCATGATCTTAGCCTCGATGACGGTGCGGTGCGGCTCAGGATCACCGGCAGTGTGGCGCTGGCCGACGAGGAATTGCTAAGCGCGCTCACCGGCGCCCGGCGGGCCGGGCTTTTCGCATTGTTGATGGTCGGCGCCCTGCTGTGGATCGCGTTGCGCTCGCCGTTGCTGGCCGCCATCGCCCTCATCAGCCTGATTTGCGGTCTGGCGCTGGCCGCTGGCATCGCGGTGCTCGCCGTCGGCCGCATCAATCTGATCTCGCTCGCCTTCGTCGTTCTGTATATCGGCCTCGGCGTCAATTACGCGCTGCATGTCCTGTTGCGCTACCGTGAACGGTTGGCCGGCGGCGAGATGCGTGCCGCGGCGATCGCCGCCGCCGGGACGCTGCTCTGGCGGCCGCTCCTGCTCAGCGCGCTGACCACCGCGATCGGCTTTTTTTCGTTTATTCCGACGGCTTATGCCGGGGTCGGCGAACTCGGTCTGATCGCCGGCCTGGCGATGTTCGTGGCACTGGCGGTCAGCTTCACGCTGACTCCGGCGCTGCTGGCCGTCGTGCCGGTATCGCCGCGTATCCTGGCAGCGGCCCGGCGCCGGCCCGCACGGCGCTGGCTCGACGTACCGCTCCACCATCGCCGAGCCGTATTGTTCATGGCCGCCGCGGCCGCTGTCGCCGCCTGGTCGCTGGCCGGCGATATCGCCTTCGACGGCGATCCGCTCAGCGTCCGCGATCCACAGGCCGAATCGGTGGTGACCCTGCGCGCCCTGATGGCCGATGGCGATACGGCGCATCGCAATCTTCAGGTATTGGCGCCGTCGGCGGCCGAAGCCCGGCGGCTGAGCGACAAGCTGGCCGCGTTGCCAGGCGTCAAGAGGGTGGTCAGCCTGCTCAGTTTCGTGCCCGCCGACCAGGACGAGAAACTGGCCCTGCTCGACGATCTGCGCTGGACCGTCGATCCCGAACTGCTGGCCGGCGACTGGACGGCGGTACCGTCAACCGCGAAGGCGCAACAACATGCCGCTTTGGCGCTGGCGGCGGCGCTTCAGAGCGAGGCCGATTCCGGCCCCGAAGCCCTGCGGCTCGCCGCCGCTTTGCGCGCGAATGCCGCCCGGCTCGAAGGTCCCGGCGGCGCAGCGCTGGCTGAACGAACCACCGAGCTGTTATTTTCCGCACTGGAGCCCGTGCTGCATCGCCTGGCCGCAGCACTGGCCGTGGACCGCGCTGTGACCCTCGACGAGGCACGCCGGGTGCTCGGTGCGCACTGGGTGAGCCCGGCCGGCGAATGGCTGATCCAGATCTTCCCCGAGACCGGCGGCGATCATCAAAGTCTGGCGCCGCTGGTCGCCGCGGTCCGCGAGATCGCACCCGATGTCACCGGCATGCCGGTGATCCAGGTCGCCGCCGCCGAAGCGATCGGCAAGGCGTTTCGTCTTGCCATGCTGCTGGCCACGGTGAGCATCACGGTGGTCCTGCTGGTCGTCCTCAGAAAGCCGGTCGAGGTGCTGCATATTCTGGTGCCGCTCGGCATCGGCGGCGGCCTGACGCTGGCCTTCATGGTGCTGGGTGGCATGGCCTTCAATTTCGCCAATGTGATCGCTTTACCGCTGTTGCTCGGGGTCGCGGTCGATAACGGCATCCACCTCGTTCTGCGCCATCGTGAAGGGGATCTGCTGCGCGGCAACGTGCTGCGCAGCGCCACGGCCCGCGGTATCGTTTTCGGAGCGTTGACCACCGCCGCCGGCTTCGGCAATCTGATCTTGTCGCCGCACGCCGGAACCGCCAGTCTCGGCCTGGTGCTGGCCCTCGGTCTGCTGCTGATGGTCGCCGTGACTTTGATCGTGTTGCCGGCCAGTCTCGGGCCGGCCGCGACGGCGCCCGCCGATGGCGGCTGAACCGCACGAGGGGCACGGGCGGCGCACCGCATACCGCCGCCTCGTACCGCTTGCCGGGCTGCTTGCCGGCGGGGCGTTGCTCTGGTGGGTGATCGGGCGCGCCGGCGGTATGCCGTGGCGCCGGCTCGGCGATGCTTGGCCGCTGCTGCTGGCCGTGGTCGTGTGGTTTGTGCTGCCGCTTTATGCAGCGAGCGAATCGTGGCGGGCGCTGTTCACCGCCCGGCACCGCCCGTCTCCCGGCTTTTCGCTCCACCTCACGTGGATCGGACTCGGCGTCAATTGGCTGCTGCCGGTGGCGATGGTCGGTGGCGAGGTCGTCAAGTACCGGCTGGCGCGCCGGCAGATCGCCGCACCGCCGCTCATCGCCAGCCTGTTTGGCGACAAGACGCAGCAGGTGATCACCCAACTGGTCTTCTCGGTGCTGGGCCTCGCCCTGCTCGGCGGCTTGACCACCGGTAAGGCTGAGCTGGCCGGTGGCGCCGGTGCGGTTGCGGCGCTGGCGGTCGCCGTGTACGGCTTCTACCGGTTGCAGCAAAGCGGCGCACTGAGTGCGATTGCGGCGCGCCTCCGGCACCGCCTGCCCGCCGACGGCAGCGGCCGCCTGCTACTGTTGAAATCCGACGCCGCGATCCGCGCCCTGTATCGCCGGCGCGGCGCCTGGTGGCGGGCGCTCGGCTGGCGCCTGCTGTTCCGCGCCCTGTTCGCGGCCGAGATCGCCATCGCGCTGGCCTGGGAGGGCGTCGACTGGAACTGGCGCGAAGTCCTGGCCCTCGAAAGCCTGGCCCAGGGGGCGCGTGCCGCGGCCTTTGTGATCCCCGCCGGTATCGGCGCGCAGGAAGGCGCCCTGATCGGCGCCGGGCTGCTGTTCGGCCTGCCCGGCGAGGCCCTGCTCGTCGCGGCCGTCCTCAAACGCAGCCGCGAGCTCATCGCCGGCGGCGCCGCGCTGATCGCCTGGCAGATCGAGGAGGGGCGGCGGTGGTTTACCGGCAGCGCTTGATCCCGTTTTCCTCGAGTTCGGGTCATCAGGATTTGATGCGTATATTGATGTTGCTGAGCTTCAACTTTTGTCGCATTCTTTCGAAGTAGATATGCTCGGTTTTACCGGCACCGATCGCGCATCAGGTCGGGATGAAGACTCTGGTTCAATTCATCGACAAAGAACCTAGAAATCAAGGTTTCATTGCATGGGGCAGTTTCCCGATTGCAGCAACCACGGGCCATCTGCCGGGTGGGTCAGGCGGGCACCGGCGAGCGTGCTATGCAGTTGGGATGCAGGATCTGCCGGTGGCTCATCGCTAATGACCCAGAGCGCGAACCACCAGCCGCGGAGGGTGATCTGTTCGATCGTTGCCTCGACCAGCCAGACCGGGGTTTCATGCTCGAGCCGAAGGCCCGAGTCCCATAGCCGCAGCACCATACGCCGGCCGCTTGGCAATGGCCGGCTGAACAGCTCGTCGGCGGCCCGGCCCTGGAAATCCTTGCGCAGCAGCGGCAGGCGGTCGGGTGACGGTTTGGGGTGCAGCATCTCGAGCAGCAGCCGGGCGGTGCCGACCGGTGCCTGGCGGTGCCAGCCGGCCTGCGCCAGCGCGCCCTGCAGCTCGCCGCCGCACGCCGCCCACTGGCCGTCGAAGGTTTCACTGGCCCGGCCGCCGATCCGGCTGCGATGGCGTGGCAGGCTGCGCCAACCGCCGGCCAGCCACTCGGTCTCGGTCATCGCGATCCGCTCCGGCGCCGGGGTCAGAGCGGTGAGGGTCGCCGGCCCGTGCAGCCAGACCGCGGCGCCGAGGGCGCAAAAATACAGCACGACGAAAACCACGATCGGGCCGCGCGCCGGGTACCAGGCACTCGCCCGGACGCGGTACCCGATGCCGACGATCAGCGCCCAGCCGCTGGCGAGCAGCAGGGCGGCAGCGGTGGCACTGAGCGTGGCCAGTTGGAAGTACAAGCGGGCGACGGCGATCGACAGGATCAAAAGCGCCGCGGCGAGATAGAGCCATTTACGGCGCGCGGCGCTCAGGTCGCGGGCCATCAGCACCGGAAAGAAACCGATCACCGCGGCGGCAAACGTCAGAGGCAGATCGGGGAATCGCCCCCAGGCTTCGAGCCCTTGGGGCCAGCGTGGGCTGAACCTGAGCAGGGCTTGCAGCAGCGGCGCCACGAGCAATACACCGCCCGTGGCCACCAGCCAGTGCAGCGCCGCCAGGCGGCGGCCGGTGAGCAGCAGCCAGAGCAGCAAACCGCCGCCGGCGACGGCCAGCACCCCAATCATGCCGCCGATGACGCCGAGCAGCAGCGGATAATCGGCGACGTGATTGCGCAGCACTCCGGCGGCGTGCGCCGTGAAGCGGTCGAGGTCCGGTGTGCCCGGCAGCACGGCGTGCAGCAGAAAGACGCTGAGCAGCGCCAGGACGACGATCAGCAGCGCGCCGAGCATCGCGATCGACAGCACGTCGCCGCGCGCCGGCATCACCAGAGGACCGATATAGCGCCCGAGGCGCGGGTGGCGGCGCAGGGCCGCGACCGTGCGCTTCAACATCCAAGGGGTGCGCGAGGCCAGGGAATCGTAGAGCTGCCGCCCGGCGCTATAGACCAGCCAGACGAGCGCCGCGACCACGGCGAGCAGCACGCCGAGGCGGATGGTGTAGGCGCTTGCCACCTCGAGCGAGGCGCCGAGCACGATGCCGGGCAGAAGATACGCCGGGGCCCAGGCGATGCCGGCCAGCACCATCACCGGCACGAAGCGCCCGGGTGACATGCCGAGCATGCCGGCGACGACCGGTACGATGGGCCGTAGCGGGCCGACGAAACGTCCGAGCACGATCCCGGCGAGGCCGTAGCGCCGGCACATCGTCGCGCCGCGGGCGAACAGTTCGGGCCAGTGTTTGAACAGCCAGCGGCTGGCCAGTGCACCGCGGTAATGGCGGCCGAGCGCGTAGCTCATCGTGTCGCCGGCGATCGCCCCGCCGCTCGCCGCCAGCCAGATCGGGTAAAAGTCCAGCACCCCGAGGGCGATCAGCGCGCCGAGCGCGAACAGCACCATGATGCCGGGGATCGCGAGGCCGACGACGACCAGCGATTCGGCCCAACTGATGACAAACACCGCCAGGGCCGCAAGCTCGGGATGGTCGAAGAGCCAGGAACGGAGCGTGGCAAGCAGGCCGATCTCGTTCATCGCCCGCGGTTGCCTGGCGGCGGGTAGGAATAGGGTTTCATCGGCGAGATCGGTGGAAGCGGCCGGTGGGCGACGTGGCGACGATCAGAGATTATAATGCTCGCGCCACCAACAACCGCGAAAATCGTCCGCCATGATCCTGACCACGCCGCTCATCGCCGAGCACGAGGCGCTGGACGCCGAACTTGTGCCGTTCGCCGGCTGGCGGATGCCCGTGCGCTATCGCTCGACGCTCGACGAGCACCACACCGTGCGCCGCGCCGCCGGCATGTTCGATGTCTCGCATATGGCGGTCATCGATCTTGCCGGCGACGGCACCGCCGATTTTCTCCGCCGCGTGCTGGCCAACGATGTCGCCAAGCTCACTGCTTCCGGGCGGGCACTTTACACCTGCATGCTCAACGAGCAAGGCGGCATCATCGATGACCTGATCGTCTATCGGCTTGGCGCCGGCCGCTGGCGGCTGGTGGTCAACGCCGCGACGCGCACCGGCGACCTCGCCTGGCTCCTGGCCCAGCCCGAAACCGCCGCGCCGCGGCGTTTTGAAGTCAACGCCGAACTGGCGGCCTCGGTCGCCGGCGATGATCGGGTTGCGGCGCGCGCCGAGGATCTGGCGCTGATCGCCGTTCAGGGGCCCGAAGCCGTCGCCCGGGTGGTCGCCGTCACCGGCCATGCCGCGCTCGCCGCCGTCAAGCCGTTCGCCGTGCTCGAAGCCGGCGACTGGACGTTCGCCCGCACCGGTTACACCGGTGAGGACGGCGTTGAGATCATGCTGCCGGCCAAGGATGCGGCGCCGACCTGGCGGGCGCTTTACGATTCGGGGGTCGTTCCCTGCGGCCTGGCGGCGCGCGATACGCTGCGCCTCGAAGCGGGGTTGAATCTGTATGGCCAGGACATGGACGAGACGATCAGCCCGCTGGAATGCGCCCTCGGTTGGACTGTCGATTTGAACGACGCCGGTCGGCATTTCGTCGGGCGTGCCGCGCTCGAACAGTTGCGCCGCGACGGTCCGCGCTGGCGCCAGGTGGGATTGGTGCTCGACGGCCGCGGCGTGCTGCGCCACGGGCAAGCCTTGTTTACGGCGGCCGGCGCCGCCGCCGGGGTTGTGACCAGCGGTGGTTTCGCCCCAACCCTCGGCCGCTCGATCGCGCTCGCCCGGCTGGCGTCCGGCAGCGCTGCCGCCGAACTGAAAGTCGAAATCCGCGGCCGGCACGAAGCGGCGCGCGTCGTCAAACCGCCGTTCGTCCGCCACGGCAAAGTGCACGACGGCATCCTCAAAGAGTAAATGGAACCGGAACGATGAGCGAGATACGCGAAGATTTGCGTTATACCGAATCGCATGAATGGGTCGCCGAAGACGATGACGGCCTGCTGCGCGTCGGGATCACCGACCACGCGCAGAGCAAGCTGGGTGATCTGGTGTATGTCGAGCTGCCCGAACCGGGCAGCGGCTACAGCGCCGGGGACAGTTGCGCCGTCGTCGAATCGGTGAAGGCGGCGTCCGATATCTACTGCCCGGTGAGCGGCGAAATCGTCAGCGTCAACGAGGAACTCGCCGAGGCGCCGGGACAGGTCAACGCCCACCCCTACAGCGACGGCTGGTTGTTTACGCTGCGTCCCGACGATGCATCGGAACTCGCCGGTCTGCTCAGTGCCGAAGCCTACGCCGAACTGCTCGAAGGCGAATGATCCCGGGATGATGCCGGCGCCGCCCGCTCTACAGCGCGGCGAGGCGGGCGAGGATCGCGGCCAGCTCGGGGTCGGGCTGTAATTCGGCCGAACGGGCAAGCAGCCGCCGGGCCTCGGCGCTGGGCCGTTGCAGTTCTGCGACCTTGTGCTGGGTATCCAAGGCCGGAATCAGGTGCACGGCGCAGCGCTCGAGTGGCGCCGGCCAGTGGCGGCGGGCGGCGGCCAGCCATGCCGGGCCGGCCAGCCGGGCGCGGGTCGCCCAGGCGGCATCCGGGGCGCTGAGCACCAGCGAGCGATCGCGAACGCAGGCGACCCGGCAATGGTCGCGGGTTTCATCGGCCAGGTCCCGGCGCACCGCGGCATCGAGCGCCGCAAACGCCCGGGCATGGGTTATCAGCGCGGCGAGCGGCGAGCCCGCCTGGCGAGCGACTTCGGATGCCTTGCGGATCGTCGCCGGCGGCGGCTGGGTGTGAAGCGGGCACATATTTTCATTGTAACGCCGGGCGGCAACCCCCATATGGCCGACAACGATCATCACAAAACCGCCGCCACTGCCGCCGCCCGCGGCCCGCGCTGAACGGCAAACCACGGAATATCCGGCATGCTCAACCACTTGATGACCCGTATTTTCGGCAGCCGCAACGAGCGGTTGCTGAAAGTGCTGAACCGCCAGGTCGGCGCGATCAACGCCCTGGAAGAAAAACTCGCGGCCCTGAGCGACGATTCGCTGGCGGCACAAACCGCGCTCTTCCGCCAGCGCCTGGAACGCGGCGAGACGCTCGATGCGCTGCTCCCCGAGGCGTTCGCCACGGTCCGCGAAGCGAGCCGCCGGCGCCTGGGCCTGCGCCATTTCGATGTGCAGATGATCGGCGGTATGGTGCTGCACCAGGGCAAGATCGCCGAAATGAAAACCGGCGAGGGCAAGACGCTGGTCGCCACCTTGCCGGTCTATCTCAACGCCCTGAACGGGCGCGGCGTCCACGTCGTCACGGTCAACGATTACCTCGCCCGCCGCGACGCCGACTGGATGCGCCCGGTCTACGAGGCGCTGGGCATGACGGTCGGCGTCGTCGTCCCCGGGCAGAGCGGGCCGGCCAAACGCGCCGCCTACGCCGCCGACATCACCTACGCCACGAACAACGAGCTCGGCTTCGATTATCTGCGTGACAACATGGCGTTCAGCGCCGAGCAGCGCGTGCAGCGCGCCCATCCCTATGCCATTGTCGACGAGGTCGATTCGATCCTGATCGACGAGGCGCGCACGCCGTTGATCATTTCCGGACCGGTGGAGGACAGCCCGCAGCTTTATGTCCAGATCGACAAACTGGTGCCGCGCCTGAGTCGCCAGGAAGACGAGGAAGGGCCGGGCGACTTCAGCCTCGACGAGAAATCCCGCCAGGTTCATCTGTCCGAGGACGGCCTGGCGAAGATCGAGGAACTGTTCACCCAGGCGGGATTACTGAAACCCGGCGCAAGCCTTTACCACGCCCACAACCTCGGCCTTTTGCACCATCTGAACGCCGCGCTGCGCGCCCACCACTTGTTCCACCGCGACGTCGATTACATCGTCCGCGAAGGTGAAGTGGTGATCGTCGATGAGTTCACCGGCCGGACGCTGCCCGGCCGCCGCTGGTCGGACGGCCTGCACCAGGCGGTCGAAGCCAAAGAAGGGGTGCCGATCCAGCGCGAGAACCAGACGTTGGCCTCGATCACCTTTCAGAATTATTTCCGGCTCTACGAAAAACTCGCCGGCATGACCGGCACCGCCGACACCGAGGCTTACGAATTCCAGCAGATCTACAACCTCGAGGTCGTGGTCATCCCGACGCACCGGCCGATGATCCGCGACGACCGCGCCGACCTGGTGTATCTGACCAAGGAAGCCAAATACAACGCGATTTTGGATGACATCAAGGACTGCGTTAGCCGCGGCCAGCCGGCGCTGGTCGGCACGACGGCGATCGAAACCTCGGAACTGATCGCCAAGCGCCTGCAGAAAGAAAAGATCCCGCACGAGGTGCTGAACGCCAAACAGCACGAGCGCGAGGCGCACATCGTCGCCAACGCCGGCCGCCCCGGCGCCGTGACGATTGCCACCAACATGGCCGGCCGCGGTACCGACATCGTCCTTGGCGGCAACCTCAACGCCGAACTCGCCTCGCTCGCCCCCGAAGCCGGCGCCGCCGAACGCGAAAAAACCCGCGCTGCGTGGCAGGAGCGCCACGACCAGGTGATCGCCGCCGGGGGATTGCACATCATCGGCACCGAGCGCCACGAATCGCGGCGCATCGACAACCAGTTGCGCGGCCGATCCGGGCGCCAAGGCGATCCGGGTTCGTCCCGCTTCTATTTATCGCTGGAAGACAACCTGATGCGCATCTTCGCCACGCCGCGGATGGCGCAGATGATGCAGCGCCTCGGCATGCAGGAAGACGAGGCGATCGAACACCGCTGGGTGACGCGGGCCATCGAGAACGCCCAGCGCAAGGTCGAGGGCCATAACTTCGATATCCGCAAGAACCTGCTCGAATACGACGATGTCGCCAACGACCAGCGCAAAGTCATCTATGAGATGCGCAACGACCTGATGGCGAGCGACGATATCGGCGAGGCCATCGCCGGCATCCGCGGCGAGGTATTCGAATACCTGATCGATCAGCACATTCCGCCGAACAGCATCGACGAACAATGGGATATCCCCGGGCTGGAAAAAACCCTGGAGAGCGATTTCGGCATCGTCCTGCCGCTCAGGCGCTGGCTGGAGAGCGACGAAAACCAGACAGGCGAGATGCTCCGCGAACGCATCTTGCACAGCGTCGAACAACACTACGCCGACCGCGAGGCGGTGACCGGCCCGGAAGTGATGCGCCACCTCGAAAAAGCCGTGTTTCTGAGCGTCCTCGATC
Source organism: Candidatus Jinrbaksania sp. (assembly GCA_039794245.1). Taxonomy (GTDB): domain Bacteria; phylum Pseudomonadota; class Gammaproteobacteria; order Xanthomonadales; family Wenzhouxiangellaceae; genus DAITQM01. Next base: position 13,828 of record JBDIVS010000015.1, on the reverse strand, counting down.
AGCAATGGAAAGAACACCTGGCCAACATGGACTACCTGCGCCGCGGCATCCACCTGCGCGGCTACGCCCAGAAGCAGCCGAAACAAGAATACAAACGCGAGGCGTTCGAGATGTTCACCGCGCTGCTCGACCGGATCAAGCTTGAGACGCTGAAAATCTTAAGCCGCGTCAAAGTCCGCGGTGAGGAAGACATCCAGGCGGTGGAAGCGAAGCGGCAAAGCGCCCCGGCCGGGGTTTCCTACCGCCACGACAACGCCCAGAGCGCGCTCGGCGGCCCCCCGCCGCCGGCCGGCGCCCCGCCGCCGGCGCCCGAGCAGCCGTTCATCCGCGCCGGGCGCAAAGTCGGCCGCAACGAGCCGTGCCCGTGCGGCTCGGGCCGAAAATACAAGCAGTGCCACGGCCAGTTGACGTAACGCCTTTGGCCGTTGCCGCCGGCGTGATCAGTGACGCCGGCGGTGCGGTGCTGCTCGGCGAGCGCCCCGCGCCCCGTTCGCTGGCCGGCTGGTGGGAATTTCCCGGTGGCAAGATCGAGGCCGGTGAAACCCCGCACCAGGCGCTCGGCCGTGAACTGGACGAGGAACTCGGCATCACGCTGCGGGCCAGCCGGCCGTTGATGACGTTCGATGCCACAGGACTGCGCCCGGTTCGCATCCATCTCCGCGAAGTCCTCGCCCACGACGGCACGCCGGCCGGGCGCGAGGGCCAGAAGCTCGCCTGGGTCGAGCGCGCCGCGCTCGCCGCCTGGCCGCTGTTGCCCGCCGACCGCCCGGCGCTCGCTGCGCTGACCTTGCCGCACCGTTATGCGATCACACCGCCGGAACCGTATTCGGCCGCCGGCATCGCCGCGCTCGGCTCCCTGCTTCGCCGGCCACTCGAACGCGGCGGCATGATGCTCCAGATCCGCCTGCCCGACTGGCCGCCAGAGGCGTTGCGGGCGCTGCTGGCGCCACTGCGCCGGCCGCTCGAAACCGCCGGCGTCCCCTGGCTGCTGAACGCCGACCCCGATACGGCGCTGGCGCTCGGCGCCTCCGGTGTCCACCTCAGCGCGGCTCGCCTTAAAGCCGCCGATCGCGATGAACTGGACCGGGCGCGCGCCGCGCGATCCGGCTGGATCATCGCCGCCTCGTGCCACAACGCCGCTGAACTGGCCCGGGCGGCGGAATGCGGTGTCGATTTCGTCTGCCTCGGACCGGTTCGCAAGACCCCCAGCCACCCCGGCCGTCAACCGTTGGGTTGGGACGGTCTGGCGGCATTGGCCATCGGTGCGCCGTTACCGGTTTATGCGCTCGGTGGAGTCGGACCCGGCGATTTCGACCAGGCCCGCGACGCCGGTGCCGCCGGCATCGCCGGTATCCGGGGATTGTGGTGAAGCCGCCCGGCGCGCGCCTCGCGCTCAGCCGCCCATCGCTGCGCGGCCGCCTGATGCTGCTCGGCATCCTGGCGCTTCTCGTCAGCCTGGGCGGCCTCGGCATCGCCCTCGACCGCGCTTTTTCCGCTGCCACCATCAGCGCCATCGACGAGCGGCTCGAAAATATCGTCTTGTTGCTGCTGGCGCACATCGACCCCGAGCAGCCGCGCCTCGGATTCGAGTCTCCGCCGCGGGACGAACGCCTCAGTCAGCCCGAATCGGGACTGTTCGCCGGCATCGCCGCGGCCGAATGGCAATGGCAATCGCCGTCGGCCCTGCTCCACGGCGCCCCGCCGATCGCCCCGGCACCGCTCGGCAGCGGCGTGTTTGCGGGGCCGCTGCCCGATCGGCCGTGGTTCAGTTACACGCTGAACGTCGCTTTCGAAACCGAGACCGGTGAGGAGATTCCGCTCGTCGTCTGGGCGGCGCAAGCCAAAGTCGAATACGACCGGCAGATGGCCAGTTACCGCCGCGGCCTGTGGCCCTATCTTGCCGGCGCGGCGGCGGTCGTCTCGCTGATGCAGTACCTCGGCTTGGCGCTCGGCATGCGCCCGTTCCATCGCGTGCTGGCCGAGATCAAGGCCGTCGAGCGCGGCGCCAGCGACGCGCTCGGCGACGATTACCCGAGTGAGCTCGAACCCCTCACCGTCAACATCAACGCCCTGCTTGCCACCGAACGCGCCAACCGCGAGCGCTATCGCCGCGCCCTGGACGATCTGGCGCACAGCCTGAAAACCCCGCTCGCCGTCGCCCGCCAGGTGTTCGACAGCGCCCGGCCGGGCGGAGCGGACGGCGGCGGAGCGGAATGGCAGGTTGCCGGCCAGGCGCTCGATGACATGCAGCAGACCATCGGCCGCCATCTCGAACGGGCCGGCGCGGTCGCGCGCCGCACCCATGCCCCGGAAATCGAAGTTTGGCCGCTCGCCCGCCGGCTGGTCACGGCGCTCGGCCGGGTGTACGGCCCGCGCGGTGTCGGACTCGAATGCGACATCCCGGCCGGCGTTAAACTGCGCTGCGAGGAACGCGATTTGATGGAAATACTCGGCAATCTTCTCGAAAACGCCTGCAAATACGGCCGCTCGCGGGCCAGAATCACTGCCCGGGTCGCGGCCCGCAACGGCCTGGAAATCGTCGTCGAAGACGACGGCCCGGGCATCGCGGCCGACGATTTTTCGCGTTTCCTCGAGCGCGGCACGCGCGGCGACCGGCGCGCCGAAGGGCAGGGCCTCGGCCTGGCGCTGGCTGCCGAGTTGGCCGCCGCCTATCGCGCGGTATTGACGCTCGACCGCTCGCCGCTCGGGGGCGCCGCGCTCCACCTGGTTTTTCCCGCCTGAGTATTGCCCCGTGTCCGATCCGCTGAACGCCGCTTCGTCCACCACTCCAAATCCCGTCACGCCGGCGGCCGCGATCGAGCGGCTGCTCGCCGTGATGCGGCGCCTGCGCGATCCGCAAAACGGCTGCCCGTGGGACATCGCCCAGGATTTTTCGACGATCGCGCCTTACACCATCGAAGAGGCATACGAAGTCGCCGACGCCATCGCCCACGGCGATCGCGAGGCGCTCGCCGCCGAACTCGGCGATCTGCTGTTTCAGGTCGTGTTCCACGCCGAGATGGCGCGCGAGATCGGCTGGTTCGATTTCGCCGATGTCGCCTGCGCCATTGCCGGCAAAATGGAACGCCGGCACCCGCACGTCTTCGGCGACGAAACGGTGCGCGATGCCGCCGAACAAAGCGCGCGCTGGGAAGAAATGAAGGCCGCTGAGCGCCGCGCAAGGGTCCCGGACGGTCATCCGCACTCGCTGCTCGACGGCGTGCCGCGCGGCCTGCCGGAGATGGCGCGCGCCGTCAAACTGCAACAGCGCGCCGCCCGCATCGGCTTTGACTGGACAACGGCGGCCGAGATTCTGGTCAAGCTCGACGAGGAAACCGATGAGGTGCATGCCGCGATCGATTCCGGCGAGTTCGATGCGATCGAAGACGAGATCGGCGATCTTTTGTTCGTCATCGCCAACCTCGCGCGCCGGTTGAACGTCGATCCCGGCAGCGCCCTGCGCCGCGCCAATCTCAAATTCGAGCGCCGTTTCCGGGCCATGGAACAGGCCGCCCCCAGGCCATTGGCCGACATGACGCTCGAAGAAATGGAAGTGCTGTGGCAGGATGTGAAACGAACCATCGGCTGACAAACTCCGTGAACCTCGATACCCAGACATTGCTGATCATTCTGCTTGCCCTGTTCGGCGCCGCCGCGGCGGTTGTCATCCTCGTTGTGTTCTTGGTGCGCCGGGGCGGCGCAGTGGAGCGCAGCGAATCCCGCCGGCTGGATGCCGAGTACCACGCCGCCGTGGGCCGCGAACAGGCCCAGGCGGCGCGGCTGGATGAACTGCGCGCCGAGATCGCCGCGGTGCAGGCCAGATTGGCGGAGGCCGAGGCCGCCCGCCATGCCGCCGAACGCAAGCTCGCCGAAGGCGAGGCGCGCCACGCCGCCGAGCGGCGCCACTTCGAGGAACAGCGGGCGACCCTGGTCAACGCCGAGCAGCGTCTCGGCGAGACCTTCCGCCATCTGGCCAATGAACTGTTCGCCGACAAGAGCAAACAGTTCAGCCAGCTCGGCCGCGAGACGATCGGTTCCCTGCTCGCCCCGGTGGAACAGCAGTTGAAAGAATTCGGCAAACTCGTCGAAACCCGCGACCACGAAGACAAAACCCGTCACGCCCTACTCGAGAAGGAACTGGCCGGCCTCAAGGCGCTGAACGAAAACCTCGGCGCCGAGGCGCACCAACTGGTCGAGGCGCTGCGTGGCGACGTCAAGGTCATGGGCAACTGGGGTGAAATGAAACTCGAGCGGCTGCTCAATCTCGCCGGCCTTGAGAAAGGCCGCGAATACGACATGCAGGTGGAGCTGAAAAGTGAGGACGGTGACCGCCTCAGGCCCGATGCGATCGTCTGGCTGCCCGACGGCAAAAGCATCATCATCGACGCCAAGGTTTCACTCGAACACTATCGCCGGCTGCGCGCTGCGGCCAGCGAATCAGAACGCGAAGCGGCGCTGAAAGCGCACCTCAATTCACTGCGCCAGCATCTGCGCTCCCTCGGCAGCAAGGAATACCAGAACCTGCCCACGATCAACAGCCCGAACTTCGTGATGATGTTCGTGCCGAGCGAGCCGGCCTATCTCGAAGCCCTGCAGGCCGACGACGGGCTGCTGGAAATGGCCCACCAGCAAAACGTCGTCTTGCTGTCGCCGACCAACCTGCTCGCCACCTTGCGCACCGTGGCCAGCATCTGGCACGCCTTCCGGCAGAATGAAAATGCCCTCGAAATCGCCCGCCGCGGCGGCCTGCTGTACGACAAATTCGTCGGTTTCGTTGAAAATTTCAAGGAAATCGGCAGCCGCCTCGACCAGGCGCGCGACGCCTACGACCAGGCCATCGCCCAACTCGGAACCGGCCGCGGCAACCTGATCCGCCAGGCCGAACAACTGCGCGAACTCGGCGCTCGCGCCGCCAAACAGCTCGACGCACGCCTGATCGAACAAAGCGGCGACGAAGCCTGAACCCGCGCGCCGACCCGCCCTGTGGTCTGCTCCGGCCTAGCCGGCGCAATGCAACTTGACAAACCAGCTCTGGTCTGGTCAGATAATGCCATGAAAACGGTCAATATTCAGCAAGCCAAGACCCAGCTTTCTCGCCTGGTCGAAGAGGCGGCGGCGGGTGAAACGGTAATCGTGACGAAGAACGGCAAGCCACGGGCCGTGATCAGCGCCCTTAAGCTCGATCCGCGCCGCCGCCGGCTCGGCGGCTGGAGCGGGAAGGCGAGGTTTTTGTCAGACGATTTCGATGCCGAAGATCCACGCATCGTCGAATGGTTCAATTCCGATCGCCCGGCATGACCAGGCGGCGAATATTGCTCGATACGCACATTCTGCTTTGGGCGTTGATCGAGCCCGAAAAGCTGGTCGCCCAAGCCAGACACCTGATCGAAGACGGCGTCAATGAGATATATGTCAGCCCCGCCGCCGCGTGGGAAATCGAAATCAAATGCCGTCTGGGCAAACTAGAGGCACCTGATGACCTGGAAAGTCAGTGTCGCGCGGCCCGTTTTATCGAACTACCGATCCGGATCGCCCATGTCGCCGAGCTGCGCCGCTTGCCGTTGCATCATGCCGACCCGTTCGATCGCATTCTCATCGCCCAGGCCAGAGCCGAACAGTTACAGCTCATGAGCCGCGATCGGAAAATGGCGGCCTACGAGGTCCGCCTGTTGGGTGGCTGAACGGCACAACCGCTAACCGAACTTTAATCCCCGGCCGGCTATACTCAAATCGTCGAGCCGGCCCCACCCAGCACTGCCCAGGCAAGGGGCTGGAAACTGGAAAATGTCTTCCCTGTCTCGCTTGCGGGTGAAGGTTCGGCATAGTCTTCCTCTCCAGCTTGCGGGGGAGGGTTCAGTACAGTCTCCCTCCCCCCGCTTGCGGGGGAGGGTCGGGGAGGGGCATTATTGATCGACGCCCAATCGCACAAGATTTATGCAAAGTCTATAAAAAAGCCATTTCCCAAACCAGTGTCACCTCAGAGGAGCATCCCGATGTCTGATAGGACATTGCCATTAAGATCGACTAGTTGCAGGTTTGTTACCGCCATCGCCGCAGTGTTTTGCGCCCTGCCGCTTTACGCCGGAACCGTCGTCATCCCGCCCGATGTGACGGTTGATCCGCTGGTCGGCGGTTTCAACGAGCCGCTCGCCGCGCGTGAGGCGCGGGACGGTTCGGGCCGGTTGTTTGTCGTCGAGCAGAACGGCGTGATCCGAATTTTCGACGGCGCCCAGGTGCTGCCGGTACCGTTTCTGGATATCAGCGGCATCACCACCGCCGCCGGCGAACGCGGCCTGCTCGGCCTCGATTTTCACCCCGATTTCGCCAACAACGGCCTTTTCTACGTCGATTTCACCGCCGACGGACTGGCCGGCGTGCCGACCGGCACGACGGTAATCGCCGAGTACCAGGTGAGCGCCGGCAACCCGAACGTCGCCGATCCCAACAGCCGGCGAATACTGCTGACGATCCGCCAGGATTTTTCCAACCACAACGGCGGCAACGTGCTGTTCGGTCCCGACGGTTATCTTTATATCGGCATGGGCGACGGCGGCAGCGGCAACGACCCCTGTAACCGGGCGCAGACCCTCGATCCGGACCAGATCGTCACCGGTGGCGGTTGCCTCAACGATCCCACAGTCGCCTTGCTTGGCAAGATGCTGCGCATCGATGTCGATAACATCACGCCGCCCGGCGCCAACAATCTCTGCGGCGCCAACCCCGACGGTTCGGCCGAATACGCGATTCCCGCCGACAACCCGTTCATCGGCCCCGACCCCGACAATGCCTGCGACGAAGTCTGGGCTTACGGCTTGCGCAACCCGTTCCGTTTCAGCTTCGACCGCGCGGCCGGCGATCTGTGGATCGGCGATGTCGGGCAGGACATCTGGGAGGAGATCGACTTCGAGCCGCTCGTCACGCTCGGCGGCATCAATTACGGCTGGAAGCCGTGCGAGGGCACCCATCCGCGTGGCAATCCCAACTCCGCTTCGGTGTGCAGTTTTGCCAGTGAATTTCCGGTGATGGAATATGCCCACTCGGACATGGGGATGGGCTTCCGCTGCTCGATCACCGGCGGATACCGCTATCGCGGCTCCGTCGCCTCGCTGTGGGGCGGCTATCTGTTCGGCGATTTCTGTTCCGGAGAAATTTTTCTGGCTGAGGAAACCGCGCCCGGCACCTGGGAATTTGTCGTCCTCGCCGATATCGGCTCCTCTTTGACCTCGTTCGGCGAAACCGAACAGGGCGACCTCGTCGCCGTGCGCCAGGATGGGCAGTTGTTCATTTTCAACGGCGACACCGAAATCATCCTCGCCGACGGCTTCGAATAATCCGGGATCATCCCGGCCATGCCTGCCGGCCCCGGTCGGGGCCGGCACGTTCACCGCCGCTGCTCATCCCCGCGGCCGGGCAGTAGCGATTCCGCGACCCCGCCTTCCCTCGTCATTCCAGAAGCGCCCCAACTCTCCCACACCGTCATTCTTGGCGCCGGCTTCCCTCCTTTTGTCATTCCAGACGCGACCGCGGCAGCGGGCGCGATCCGGAATCCAGTTTCTCTTGAAATCTGGTGACGCCATCACTAGAATTCAAGAGTGATTTACAAACATCGCCTGCTTGAGAGCCGATTGAAGGACTTGACCGCGCGTTTCCCGGTCGTCATCGTTTCCGGCGCGCGGCAGGTGGGTAAAAGCACTCTGGTCGGGCATGCGCTGCCCGACTGGGACACAATTGAGTTCGATCCTGTCGTTGACGTGGGCAATGCGCGGCAGGATCCGGACCTGTTTCTCGACAATCACCCACCGCCGCTCGTGCTGGACGAAATCCAGTACGCCCCGGAACTCGTCGCGGCAGTCAAGCGCCGGGTGGATCGCGGCCAGCAGCCCGGCCAATACGTTCTGACCGGATCGCAGCAGTGGGCGGTATTGAAATCAGCCGGCGAGTCGCTGGCCGGCCGGGCGGTCTTTATCGATCTCGAAGGGTTTTGTCTGGCCGAGATCGCCGGGGCGCGACCGGAAAACCACTGGCTGCAACGTTACCTCGATGATCCCGGGCACTTCGCCACCGACCGGCCTGAGCGACTGCCGTCACCGCGCCCGGTCTATGACCAGTTGTGGCGCGGTTTTTTGCCCGGCGCCGATACCCTGGAGGAAGAATGGTTGCCGGAGTTCCACCGGGCCTATCTGCGCACCTATATCGAGCGTGACGCCCGCCTGCTGGCCGATGTCGGCGATTGGCAGCAATTCGGCCGCTTCACACGCCTGGCCGCGGCGTTGACGGCGCAGGAAATCAATCATGCCCAGCTTGGCCGCGCAATCGGCATCAGCCCGCAAACTGCGCGGCGCTGGCTGGCGATACTCAAAGCGACTTTCCAGTGGTTCGAAGCGCCTGTTTATCATGGCAACACCGTCAAACGGCTCAGCTGCAAGCCCAAAGGCTATATCGCCGATACCGGCCTGGCGTGTAGTTTGCAGATGATTTCGACCCCCAAGTCATTGAGCGGCCATCCGCTCGCCGGTGCCCTGTTCGAGACCGCCGTAGTCGCTGAAATACGCAAACTGGCAGCGACGATGGCATCGCCGCCCGGCTGGTACCATTGGCGCAGCCACGGCGGCAGCGAAGTGGATGTACTGCTGGAACGAGATGGTCGCTACTATCCCATCGAAATCAAATTGAGCAGCAAGCCATCCAGAAAAGACACGCGGGGCATTTCGGCCTTTCGGCAAACTTATCCGCACCTCAAGGTCACTCCGGGCCTGGTCATTTGTCCGATCGAGCGGGCCATGCGGCTCAGCGAGCGTGACCTGGCCATGCCGTGGGATGCGATGTGAAGTTTTGGTTACCGCCCGTGCACCTCCCGGCGTTTTTCGCGGCGGGTGTTTTCATGGGTTTCGCCGGCCCGCCGGCGGAGCATACGGCCGCGGCGGCCGAAGCCGTCGGAGCGGAAAAGACCACCGCCGCCCCGGAAACCCATCCCGCGATCCGCGAATGCGCCGCCTGCCACCGCGATGCGGTGCTGGAATACCTCGGCCACGGCATGGCGCGCAGTATCGGCCCGCGCGGTACCGTGGCGACCGGCGCGATCGAAGACCGCCAGCTCGGCCGGCGCTACCGCCTGGCCGGCGGCCGGGAGCAGACGATCCTGACGATCACCCGGCAGGGCGGCGGGGTACTGCGCCAGCGCATCGTCGGGCGGATCGGCGGCGGCAACTTCGCCACCTCGTGGGCCGGAGAAGCACTGCATCCGCTGACCGGCCAACCCACCGGCCGGCTCTATTTCGCGCCGCTCGAATCGACTGCCGGCGGCCTGCACATCGCGCCGTTCGCCCTGTACAGCGACGACCGTTCGATCGGCCTGCCGCTGACCGGCAATTGCCTCGGCTGCCACACCCTCACCCCGCTCGCCACCCTGCCCGGCGCTGCGCGGCGGCGGGATGACCACCCGGACGAAACTGCCGGCGCAGCGATTTTTCCCGCCCACCAACTCGGCGGCGATGCGTTCACACACCTCAAACCGATCGGCTGCGCCGGCTGCCACGGCGACACCCGGGCCCATCTTGATGCGCTGACCGCCGGGCCGCCGGCCGGCGACATCGCGATCGCCAGACTCGCCACCCTGCCGCCCGGCGCCCAGCGTGACCGCTGCGCCCGCTGCCACCTGCAAGGCGATGCCCGGCTCGACCTGGTACAAGGTCGCGTCGATCATGACCGGCCGCTGGCCGGGCAAATCCCGGTGCTCGTCCCGGTGCGGCAAAAAGAAGACGACTTCCGCTTCGTCGGCCAGCTCGAACGGCTGGCCTTATCGGCCTGCTTTCGCGCCACCGGGGCAATGACCTGCACCACCTGCCATCGGCCGCACCGGGCGGTGCGTGCCCAGGGCCTGGACGATTTCAATGCCGTCTGCAAAACCTGCCACGATCCCGGCCCGGCGCACACCAGCCTGAGCATCGAAGCGGCGACGGGGCGAACGGCGCGCAGCCAGGCGGGCTGTGTCGATTGCCATATGCGCCAAAGCCAGCCCTTCGACCTGCCCTACATCCAAAGTGCCGATCACTTCATCCGCCGCCACCTCACCCCGCCGCAGCGCGAACCCACCCACCGCGCCTTCGCCGAACCCGAAGGCGAACTGCAAATTTTCGACGACGGCCGCCTGTCCGGGGCGCTGGCGAGCGAAGCCGGACAGCGCTGGCAAAATGCCGTACTCGCTCTCGGCGAAGTGGTTCGCGGCCGCTTCCAGGCCGCGCAGTCAAAGTTCGACCGCTTGCCGGCGCCGGGCAGCGAAGCGGCGCGTAACGACCCGCTGCCCCACGAATTGGCCGCCATACTGACCCAGCCGGCCTGGCACCAGTCCAGAGCCTTGACCCTGATGGTCAACGGCCGGCTGACTGAGGCCCGCGCCGCCTTCGACGACGCCCTGACCCTGGACCCCCTCGATCCCGACGCCCTGCTCGGCCGCGCCCGCCTCAGCCTCGACCATCTCGACCTTGCGACCCTGATGCAGGACACCCAGGCCCTGATCGACCACTACCCAAAGGCCGAACAACCCTGGGATCTGCGCCTCACCCTGGCCGAACGCCTCGGTCGCCCCGACCTCGCCCGTGCCGCCCTCGAACAAACCACCGCCCTTTGGCCCCACAACGCCCAGAATTGGTATAAGCTTGGGATGTTCTACCGCCAAGCGGGCCAATCCGAAGCCGCCACCCGCGCCCTGGAAGCAGCCCGGCGGCTGGAGCCGGGGTTAACGGCCGATCATGCGGACCGAGTCGAATAGAGCAATAGCGGCCGGGGAAGCGCTTTCGTAATAACATACGGCCGGTGCTTGGAAGAGCATTAATTGCAGGCGATCTTTGTAGTCGATCGCACCACGGGCAATGCCTTGATACTCGAGGCCATCACAATTGAAGTAGCGGATTTTGAACTCGAATCCCTGCTGATCACCGAACTTGACAGGAGCGAGATCGGAATAACTGACCCGACCGGCACCTTCGCGGGTGAGCGTATCCACAAACGTCTCTGCAATCTCCGTCGGCCGCATTCCGGCCCGATAAAGCGGCGGCGGCTCGTCGCCACCGAGCTTGATGAAGGGTGTACCGTCCTTGATATTAGTGAAAAACCGGACAGAATCGAGCCCGAGCCCGTTGATGGTCCAGTTTTCCTGCCGCGAGGTCGTTGAGCGGCTCCATATCTGATCCTTGGGCTCCACGCTGTATGTTTTGTCAATGACGTAGCGACCTTCGACTGAGACATATTAACTGTCTCATAATAGGATTGACATCCGTCTTTCCTTGAAGTATAGGGAGTTTATGTCTCAGGTACCTCCCAAGAGCGACGCACGTAGCCTTGATCACAAGACGCTGGCTGCGCTACGCAAGCGGGCGGTATCGAGCGTTCAGCAAGGTCAGAGCCCAGAAGTGGTTGCCCAGGCATTGGGTATCACGCGAGCCGCGATGTATAACTGGTTGGCGTTGTATCGAAAGGGCGGCTGGGGCGCGCTTGATGCCAAGAAGCGAGGCGGCAGGAGGCCCAAACTTGATGGCAAGAAGCTCCAGTGGCTGTATAACACCATTACCTCGAAGAACCCGCTTCAGCTTCAATTCACATTCGCGCTTTGGACCTCGAAGATGGTGGGCGAGTTGATCGAGTGGCAGTTCGGTATCCGTTACAGCAAGGCATCGGTTTGCCGACTTCTGAATCAACTGGGCCTGACCCCTCAGCGCCCTCTTTGGCGCGCCTATCAGCAGTCTGAAGAGCACGTTCAGCGATGGCTGGACGAGGAATACCCAGCCATCCAGCGCCGCGCGCGCCAGGAGAATGCCCGGATTTTCATTGCCGACGAGGCAGGCATTCGTTCGGATCCTCATGCGGGCACGACATGGGCGAAGAAAGGGCAGACTCCGGTGGTCAGTAGCACCGGCACCCGGTTTGGGCTCAATCTGATCTCCGCGGTCAGCCCGCAGGGGGAGTTTCGATTCATGACCGTCCAGGGCAAGGTCAACGCTGGCGTGTTCATCAAATTTCTCAAGCGCCTGGTCCACAATACCGGCTGCACCATTTTCCTGATTGTCGATGGCCATCCGTCGCACAAGGCCCAGAATGTCCAGCGTTATGTTGAGAGCCTTGAAGGCTGGTTGGAGCTGTTTTTTCTGCCACCATACTCGCCTGAGCTGAACCCCGATGAGTGCGCCTGGAATGATTTGAAAAACAACACGATCGGCCGTAAGCAGATTACGGATCTAGAATCGCTCAAGGCCGAGGCGATTCGTTTCTTTCGCTGTCTGCAAAAGACGCCAGCACGAGTCAAAGGCTATTTCAATACGGCCACACCGAAATATGCAGCCGCCGTATGAGCAAGGTTTCACATACGTTCTATTATGAGACAGTTAATAAGATCGCGGCTCGCTCCGCTCACGCGATCTAACCTTATGCGTTAGATGTCGCGCTTTCGGTTCATCCAAAAGCTCAGCCCCCCCAGCACGACACCCACAGCGACCCATTGCCATAAAGGAATGAACAGGAACAGAAGGCCATTTTGGGCATCAAGATGAACAAAGAATCCATCGTAGTAGATGGACAAACCGAAACAGGCAAGCCCGATGCTTAAGAGGAGCACAGCTATCTCGCGAACGAGGTTCGGCTCGCCCTTGAGCGAGGTATTAAAAAGGAACCAGTAGGGAGATACAACCCAGGCGCCGAACACCAAGGAGAGTAGCCACAGGAGTGGATGTGAAAGGTCTGCTGCGTAAACCATGATTCCGAGGCTGGCAAAAGCGGCCAACAGCAAAACCCCACGGATTAGCCGTGTCAGCGTCATCATCAATACTCCACTCTTTGCGGCATCTAACGTCCAATTCAGCCGACGCCGAAGGCGGTCGGCTGCAATTGCTTGTTGAACGAAGCCGCTACGCGGCAGAAAAACCGGGTCATTTTGTGTAATCCTTGACCGGCGCCCAATCGGGGCACGCCTGCCAAGGAGTTTACCATGAACCCATCCGAGCAAAAACGATTCGACGAGCTGTACCGGAAACACCTGAGAGCCTTGAAGTTGCAGGGCATGAGCGACAAAACCATCGACGCCTATTCCCGCGCCGTCCGGCGTGTTGCGGCCTGGTTCGATGGCTGTCCGGATCGGCTCGAACCCGAGCAGTTGGCCGAGTATTTCTCCGCGCTGGTCGAGTCAGATTCCTGGTCCACCGTCAAGCTGGATCGGTGCGGGTTGCAGTTTTTCTACAAGCATGTGCTGGATCGCGATTGGACGTTGGTCGAGATGATCCGGGCGCCAAAGATCCGGTCCCTGCCCGATAATTCTGAGTGTTGCCGAAATCGAGCGCCTGCTTGGCGCGGCGCGCAAGCTGCGCTACCGGGTGTTTGTGCTGACCACTTATTCGATGGGCTTGCGCCTGGGCGAAACGCTGGCGCTGGAAGTCGGCGATATCGACCGTGCGCGCCGCCAGGTCCACATCCGGCGCGGCAAGGGCCACAAGGACCGCCTGGTGCCGTTGCCGGACTTGACCTATCGGGGCTTGCGGGCCTTGTGGTCCAGGCATCGCCACCCGTGCGTGTTTTCAGGACAGTCATGAACAGTGCGTGTTTTCAGGACAGTCATGCGTATTTTCAGGACAGTCATGGACAGCGTGTTCAGGACAGTCATGTGCGTATTTTCAGGACAGTCATGTGCGTATTTTCAGGACAGTCATGGACAGCGTGTTCAGGACAGTCATGAAAAAGCGAGATCGAGGACAGACAGTCATCAAAGAGCGATAGCGTATTCAGGACAGTCATGAATACGAACCCGTCAACACCAAAACCGGCGATTCCATCGCCCGGCCGTGGT
>JBDIVS010000014.1:0-81187 GCA_039794245.1 Candidatus Jinrbaksania sp. | reverse complement strand
TGGATTGGACTTCCTCCAGACCCCACCTCACGATGACGCCCTTGCCCTTTTCCTAACCTTCGGCTCTGCGAATACCTGCTGAGAGGACTTCCACCTCTCTAGCTTCGTGCCATGCCCGGCACACACGCTCGTGCTCAGCGGCGGCGCGAAGCGCCGTCCGCTGCATGTCGTTGTTAGGTCTCAACACCTTCATGGTTCAATACCAATAAGTACGAGTGGTACCGCCGGAACGCCTCGTCCTTGACGAACAACATTGTAGAACTCGCCCTCATAATAGGCGACTCCTGAACTCATCTGGCTTTGAAGGGATTTCATCGGGAGAATTTCGATTCCCACGTCAATACGATCACCCACATAGAAGGCAAGGTGCTTGACGAAGAGATCGTAAGCAACAAACGCGTATTTGCCAAACTGAACTTCAACGGCGACGCGATCCTTGACGAAATCAGTCTGGTTGTAGCTAAAGATTGGCGTCTCGCCAGCGGCTTCTATTTCCCGCTTCTGTTCCTGCGCCGACATTGTAATCGTCTTACGAATCAGCTTTTCACTCTTAGTGACCCAGTAGCTCACTCGGCTTTCCTCCCAAGATTTCTTCCGAAGAAAGCGATTGAATGCAGCGTTCATGTCAATAGGACTGAATAGAAGCTTGCCCTTCATTGTCTTTTCTTTGGAAACTTTCGTTCGGCACTTATTGGCATCCACTGCCGCTACGACTGATTGAATCTCTTGCCAAAGGCTTGGCCTGTGAACGAGAAGGAACTCAAGTCCATTTAGATGGGAATACGTCTCGGCGATCTTCATCGGGATCCCTTTCCATACTTTGCGCTCTTTTCAAGCAATGTCATCTGCTCGGAATCCTTTTTGTCCCAGGGGACCACAGTAAGACTATTCCCGCCTTCTACAGGGTCATACACGGGCCTATCCATGGGACGGGTTCGCAACACCCCGGCGATTTCTTGCCGGATTCGCTCTCGTGCAAGATCAACATACTTGGGGACGGTCTCCGCTCCAACGCCCCGACGCCCATGACGAAGGGCGGCGATGATTGATGTGCCTGTTCCAAGGAATGGGTCCATTACCCAATCTCCCTCATTTGAAAGCGAAAGCACCAAGCGTTCAATCAGCTCAACGGGAAACTGGCACGGATGCTCTGTTTTCTCGACATGGTTGCTTTTTACATTCGGAATTATCCACAAGTCCCCAGGGTTCTTGCCGAGCGGGTTGCACGAATACTGACCGGCTTTCGGACCTTTGAAATACTTTTTTCCGGGGTATTTCTGGGGTATGCGCACTGGATCAAGATTGAAGATGTAATCGTCCGATTTAGTGAACCAAACAATCGTTTCGTACCGTCCGGAAAATCGGCGACTGCAATGGAGCCCGTGCTCGAAGTGCCAGATGATCCGATTACGCATCCTTAGGCCGAGACCTGAAAAAATGGGATAGATAACGGTGTCCAAAGGGGTGATCGCTCCTCTATCAACGTAATTACCAACCTGCCAGCAAATGCTGCCTTCGGATGATAGAACACGCGCACACTCGGCAATGACCTGAGCTTGCTGGTGGAGGTACGAATCAAGATGAAGCTTTTTTTCGTACTCCTTGCCAATGTTGTATGGGGGAGAGGTGACAACAAGCTGGAGCGATTCATCCGGTATGGATTTCAACAGATCAAGGCAGTCGCCGGGATATACGACGACAGATTCCGATGGTGCGAACTCGTCGGAAATCGTGCTATCCTGATCGAACAGGGTCTGGTTTTTTGTCTTCATTCTTTTCCTCTCAACACCATCGCTTTCGTGAGACCTAACGTAGAGGTGACTGTCGCTACGCGGCGTCATCGCGCAGCGTCCAGCGACCGAAGGGAGCGGGGTCGACCGCCGGGTTAGGTTTCATTTACAACTCATCCTTGCAGAGGGCCTTGAGTAAATTCGGAGATATGGACGATTTGAGGCTCTTGTTGGCACTGAGATAGCCAAGAATTTTTCTATTCTTAATGATCATCGGCGGCGTGGATGTGTAGGAATTGTGTGGCGAATAGCTGCTGTACTTACTTCCAAATGTTGCGTACTCGTTCCAGATAGACGCGGAATTGTATTCACTGCCGTAGGTTCCGTATTCATTGAATATGGATTCAGAGTCGTACGCGTTTGCAATTTTTCCGAGGAAAGTATTCTTGTCGTCTTGGGCAATCAACACTGCACCTTTCACGACGTCACAAATTTCTTCGGCGTTTGCTTGTGGGACGAACAAAAAGAAGAAAAGGGCGAAAGTAGATATGAATTTCATGGTGAAGAGACCTCGGTCGTGAAACCTAACGACTTGGCGTTGAGCCGCCTCCCACCAGCGCCCGCATGGAGTTCTCCCGGTTGCGCGGCGGTCGGCTCCAACGCTTTGTTAGACGGCGGCGCGACCGCCGAACTCCGCCACGGCATAGGAATGCTCTCTCATGAAGCGCGATGGTCATCAGGCCCGAGTGGTTCATGCCTGCTCGGGTGCGCGGCAAACGGCTTCAATCTTGAACCCGTCGAGATCGAGGACGAAGGCCCCGTAGAACGGCATAGTATAGTGCGGTCTTACCCCAGGCGGGCCGGCATCCTTGGCGCCGCGGCGCAGTGCGGTAGCGTGAAAAGCGTCGACGCTCGCCCGAGTCGGCGCTTGAAAGCTGATGTGGAGACCGGAACCCGAACTCGCATGGCTGGGCTCTTCGCCTGCCAGGATCCAGAATACGGGCGCTGGCCGCTCTTCAGGTCCGTACCCGATCGCGCCGGGGCGTTCTTTGCGACGCCGCAGGCCAAGCGTTGCCAGCACAGCATCGTAGAATCCCGCGGCGCGGTCAAGGTCCTTTACCGGGATCGAGACGTGGTCGATCATCTTGACCTCGGCTTGTTCCGCCGTCTAATCGGGATAGGGAGGCACCTTACGGTGCCTCTCCTCCCACACCACCGGGCATACGGATCACGTACCACAGCGGTTCGATGAACATCGCTACCGCCCCACCAGGCTCGGTAGCCCCAATTCCGCAAAGTACTTCGCAGGCAAAGCCCGCGACAGCGCTGGGGTGTGAGACAGCCGCCACGGCCCGTGGGCCGATTTGGCCATCTGCCAGGCATCGCGCACGCTCACGCCCAGGCAGCGAAGCTGGCGGTAACCCGAACGGCCCCATTGCTTCCAGAGATAACAGCGTAATCGACGCCGCAGCCATTTGTCGATCTCGCGCAGCGGGCTCGGTACCTCGGATATACCAAAGTACGCTTTCCAACCAAGCAGGTAGTCTCTCAAGTCTGCTACGACATCAGCCAAACGGTGGCCTCTCGTGCGGCGGGTCAGTGCCCGCAAGCGGATTTTCAACCGGGCCAGTGCCTTGGGTGACACTTTCAGCCGGTGATCCCCGCGGGTGACCGTAACACCCAGGAACTGGCGCTTCCACGGCCGGTCGACCGCGCTCTTTCGTGTATTCACTGCGAGCCGGAGTGAGTCTTCGATCAAGCGCTTGATGCTGTTCATCACCCGTTCGCCCGCACGCTGACTGCGTACCAGAATCTGGCAGTCGTCAGCATAGCGGACGAAGCGGTGGCCGCGCCGGTCCAGCTCCCAGTCCAGTTCATCCAGCACCACGTTAGCCAGTACCGGCGACAGCGGGCCGCGCAGCGGACCGTCCGCTGCAACCGGTTGTTAGGCGCCTGCCTTCGTCGTGCACGATGAAGCGCTATGGGCTACTCGCTTTCGAACCCATGACTCGTGAACTTCAACGTCCGGCTGTTCTCGGTGACCGTGCGGACGATCTGATCCGAAGCCCCGCCGGGCAGCTTCGCTTCGACTTCGAGCGTGACCGTGACCTCCGCGCCGAGCTGACCAGCCAGGTGCGCGATCACCTCGTCGGCGATGCGGCTGGCGTCACGCCCGACGCACGCCGGATCGAGCTTGACCGTGCCGTAGAACCGACGTGGCGCCGCCTTCTTCGCAGTCTCGACCGCGCCAGGGGCAGCGCCGGCAGCGCCGGCAGCTCCGGTAGAAGCGCCATCGGCCCCCGGCGCACCAGCGCCTGTGCCGGGCTCAGTACCCGACGCGTTCGATGCAGTCGCAGCGCGTGCTTCGGCATCCATCTGCCGCCGCGCCACGTCCGGCTTGACCAGCATGCCCGGGCTGTCGGGCGAGAGTGACGCGACTTGCCCGCCCCGCAGTCCCTGGTACCGCGCCGTGGCCTCGTCGTAGCGCTCCGCGTAGGCGAATGTGTCCGCCTGCCAGGTGAGCAGCGCGATGCCCTCGCGCATCGCATGCACGAGCACTTCCGGCCCCGCGAGCCGCGGCAGGTACAAGTATCGCGCAAAGTCCTCGACGAGCTGCTTCACGGCAACGTGATCGCCCCGCCACAGCGGCACGCCATCGAGATGTTTCCGCAGGATCGTCGAACCGAGCGAGAGCACCAGCGTCTCGTCGCTCCTGAGCTTCTTGCTCGCGCGCACGGCAAGCGCTTCGCTTCCCGAAAGCCGCACCGCCTGCCACGTGGTCGCGGCCTGCGGGTTGGCCTGCTCCGGCACGAGCAACCACTGGTAGGTCTCCGGCAACCGCGCCGTGACGGCGCCGTCAGCCGCCTGCTTCTGGGTCTCGGCCTGGCGCACCTGGTGCGGGTCGAGGTTCAACGCCTCCTTCTCGGCAAGGATCGACTCCCACGCCAGGAACCGTCGCACCGCCTCGTCGAGGTCCTGCAGGCGCACCTTGTCCGCAGCAAGGAAGACCAGCGTGTTGCGGTAGAGCCGCGGCGTGTTGCCGCGCGACTCGAGGATCGCCCGCGCCGCCGTCTCGGCCGCGCTGCCGGCTTCCTTGGTGTACGTGTGCTCGGCGGGCAGCACCACGAGCCGCGCATCGAGGTCGTCGGGCACGTCGGCGCCGGTGCGCGGCAGCGGGTGGATGCGCGAGAAGTCGCCCGGCTTGCGCAGATCCGCGCGTAACCGCTTGTCCAACTCCTCTGCCACCTGGTCGGGGTCACGCTTGAGCTGCTCGGCACGGTCCTCGGCGAGCTTGGTGACCGTCGGCTGCGTGGCGTACCAGAAGCGCGGCCCATCCTGATAGAGGTAGGTGGCCGCCGCGGCGAGCCGCCGCAGCGCGTCGCCGAACACCGCCGGGGATTCGCCTGGCATCACGCAACCGAGCTTGACGCGCCGGTCCTCGAGGCCGCGGTGTGCGGCCGCTGCCGTGGGCGCGGAGCCGAGGTAGATGGTGCGCGCCACGCGCCGCGTCGCGTGCAGCTTGCCGAGGTTGGGCTGCTCCCCGTCGATCTTGAGCGGCAGCGAGCCCGGCCCGTCCACGTCCTTCTCGATGATGGGCGCCCAGTTGTCCGAGAGGTAACGCGTCAGCTCGGACTGCACGCGCGGATCGTCGATCGGCACCGTGGACGGCAGGATGAGCGGATTGCGGTCCCCCTTCTCCCACAGGCTGTGGATCACCGCCGCCATCAGGCGCAGCACGCCGCGTGTGCGCTGGAACTTGAGCAGCGTGGACCAGTCGGTGTAGAGCCGGTCGAAGATCTCCGGGTGGATCGGGTACGCCGCCTGGATGCGCTTCTCGTAGTCGCCGCCCTTGCACTCCGGCGGGAACTCGGCCGCTTGCGCGTGATACAGGTCGGCGAAGGCGCGCGCGGTCACGTCGCGGCTCTTAAAGGCGTCCGGCCCGGCCAGCGGCTCGAACAGCCGCCGGCGCACGATCTCAAAACCTTCTTCGGCGGTCGCCGGCCGCCACGACGACTCCACGCGCCCGACCACGTTGCGCAGCCGATCGAGCGCTTCGCGCCCACGGATGCCGCCCACTTCCGCATCGTCGGCGGCCGTGTGCGGCGAGCCCCCCGTGTCGGATGCCGGCAGCGAGATCACCAGCAGGCAGTTGCCGGCGAGCTTGGCGGATTCCGTGAGCGCCTGGGCGAAGGTGAACTGCGTCTCGAAGCCGCCGGCCGGCAGGTCACTCTGGTCGTGAAGCTGGCGCGCGTAGGCCACCCACTCGTCAACCAGGATCAGGCACGGTCCGTACTCCTTGAGTAGCTCACGCAGTACATCGCCCGGATTGGTGGCCCTCTCGTCGTCAGCCTTGACGCGCGCGAACGCCTTTTTGCCGCCAAGTTGCCATGCCAGCTCGCCCCAAAGGGTTCGCACGACTGTTCCGTCCGGCTTTGTCACGGGATTCCCGGGCGAAATCTTGTTCCCCACCAGCACCACGCACTTTGCCTTGGGCAGGCGCTTCACGCCGGCCTCGGCCAGCATCGCGTCCACGCCCGCCAGCTCACTCGGGTTCGCGCCGGAGAACAGGTGGTAGAGCGCCAGCATCGAGTGGGTCTTGCCGCCGCCGAAGTTGGTCTGGAGCTGCACCACCGGGTCGCCGTCCTGGCCCGCGAGACGCTGCACGGCACCCACGAGGAGACGCTTCAAGCTCTCGGTGAGATAGGTGCGCCGGAAGAACTCCTGTGGCTTCCTGTACTCGTCCGCGCCTTCGCCCAGGTGCACCTGCCAGAGGTCGGCGGCGAACTCCGCCTGCCGGTAGCGCCCGCTCGCCACGTCGGCGTGCGGCGTGACGATCTCCCGCCAGGGCTTGAGCGTGCCGGAGGCGGCCGCCTCGATCAGCGAGCCGCCCGCCTTGCGCTTCTCGCTGCGCACCTGCTCGTCGAAGGTGAGCCGGCGCAGCTCGAGCTTCATCTTGTTGACCTCGTCCGCCTGCGGGGCCGAGATGGCCGTGAGCAGGCGCGCCATCGAGTCGAGCGCGCGATCGGCGTCGTCGCTCGAGAACGGCTCCTGATGCGCCCACTTGTTGCGCACGTCCTGGAGCTCGCGCACGAGAGTTCGCTCCGCCGGACCGAGCGTCTTCCGGAAGACGTCGTTCCAGGCTTCCCACATCAGCCTGAGGAGCGCGGCCGCGTCCCACTTCGCGATGGGCTTGTCGGCGAGGAGGCGGTCCTCGCCCATGAGCCGAGCGGCCTGGGCGCGCGCCTGGTCCGTGTAGACGTTCTTGAGCTCTCGCTCGATGAACGGCGCCAGGCCCTGCTCGAGCAGGTCCATGGCCTTGCCGACGCGCTCGTGATTCGAGATGGCCATCAGCCCTCGCTCCTCGCTACCCGTGAGGCTTCCAACAACCGTGAGCGAACACCTGCAACGAGTTCGGTGCAGAGCACCTCAGGATGCTGCTCCCCGAGCTCCTGCAGCACAGCCTGGACGAGAGGCTGGGAGATGAACCCGTTGGTCGAGGACCACAGTGCCGCGTCCTTCATACGACCACGAGCATCGTCCATGAGCGCCGGCGTCGGCTCATTGTGTGCTACGTCGTTGCGCAGCTCCTTTACCTTCTCGACGGCGTCGAGCAGCGACTTGAGCGGATCACTCTTCACGTAGTCACGGGCGAACCGCCCGGCTCCACTCTCGTGGAACCAGAACCATGCCTGACCATCGGGGCGCGACTTGCTCTCGAAGGGGCGGTTCTTGTCGTCATCGACACCCTCACGAAGGAGCTTGCCGGTTGGCGCCATCGCGCCAGCCTTCAGTTTCAACCACCGAGCGTCCTGCGGATCGCGCTCGAAGTGCTCGAGCAGCCTGTCCCAGAGCGCGGCCTCGAAGAACGAAACGGTGCCGTGAACCGCTCTCGGGATGTCGCCCGCGCGAAGCGCCAGCTCGACGCGCAGCGCGGCGCGTACCGCCATGCACTGATGGCTCAAGACCGCGAGGTCGCAGCCCGCAGGCAGCGGGAGCGATGAGGCAAAGTGCGCCAGCCATTTGATGACCTGCGTCCACTCCTGGCCAGGCGCGCCTTCGAGGTGACTGACAGCACCCCACGCGCCGAGGAGGTTGCCCTTCTCGACGAGGGAGAGCGCGTGCCATCGGGCGCGGTAGCCGGCTGCGGGGTGGAACTTCTCTTCGACAGCTCGATCGCCTTGGTTGGCGCGATCACCATCGGGCACCTCAAGCGCCGTGACCCTCGGCCCGCCGACGCAGTGCAGACGCACCAGCTCGTTGATGAGCTCGTTGGCTGCCGCGAGGCCGCCCGTCGTTGCCACGAACACGAGGTCCTCTGGCTTCAGGCTCGCTGTGGCGCGACGTATGGCGTCCGACAGCGTGGCGACCACCGAGCGCCGAACGACCGCGTCGACCTCGTTCGACGGATCTTCGAGCTGCTCATCTCCGGTCAGAAACGCCACGCGCGTGACGTTCTCTACGCCGCGATCGCGCAGTCGGCGCTCCATCACCTCGCCCGCGAGGCGCGGGTCCCTCGCATCCTGCCGCCTCGTCTCGAGGAGGAGTACCGACGTAGGTAGTGAAGGGGCGAGGTGCGTGAGTACGGCGTCGAGCTTCGGCGTGCAGAGGTGCAGGTAGCCCTCGGGTAAGTCCTTGATGAGATCTCGACTCCTGCCTTTCGGGGCTTCGACCACTGACCACGAGCGCTTCTTGATGGCGTCGTGCAGTGTGCCGCAAGTGTTGCCGTCGAGCTTGTGCCGCTGCTCGTTCAAGACGAGCTGCACGTCGGTCTGGCCCACCGTCATCACGAGCAGCGTCGTCATCGTGGCCCCCCATCCTTGTAGCGACGGTTGCGCGAGTGCTCGGCGCGAAGCGAGGTGTGGAAGATGTAGATCTCGCCGTCCTTGCGCGGGTAGTCCGCCGCGTCGGGATGGTGGCAGCGATGGATGGCGATCCACTCGTCCTGTGTCGATGTCTTCCGGTGATTCTTCGCCATCCAGGCTGCGAGGTCGGCCTCGGGTTTCAGCGTCGGCACCTCACCACCTTCGTCGAGCAGCAGGAGCTGCTTGGCCTCGATGCGCACGCTGCCCCAGCCGAGCGGGCGCGCGTAGCCTAACTTCGAGCAGTAGCCGTCGGCGTGCGCGCCGCCGAGCGCACTCTTGAACTGGTCGGGGCTGAGCGCGACAAGGATTGCGGACAGCTCGGCAGAATCCAGGTCGCGGAAACGCACGGTGAAGCGGAACTTGCGCCCGGGCTTCGATGCCTCGAGCGCGAGCGTGCTGCGGTCGTTCTGCCTATTTGTGTCGGAGGCGTCCTCGGCGACGGCGTTCGGGCGATCGAGGTAGAACTTACGACCCGCCAGCTCGCCCGGAGTGTCGTAGCCAGCGGCGTCACCGTAGGTCACGAGCGTTGCGTTGTCCGAGGGCCTCGACCACGGGTGGTGTGGCTGCTTCAGGTAGTGCTCGACTGCGCTCGGCCGGGGCATGCCGAGCTCCTTGAGAAAGGTCGGCTTTAGGAAACGATCGTCGTCGGTGTCATTCTCGCCGACGACCTCGAGCCCCGCGTTGACGAAGACGCGGCCCATGAGCTGAGCGTGATCGCCTGCGCCGATGCCCGCGCTGCCCTCGTTGTCGCCGGTGTAACCGAGGAGCCGCCGAACCAACGAAAGTTCCTTCGGGGCCTCGCCGTCCTTCTCCCGCTCCTTGTCGAGCGGAAAGAGTCCATGCCGTTCGAGCCTCGGCGCGTCAGCGTCCTTGCGGACCGAGTCGGTGTAGGCCCAGCGGTAGTAGTAGTGCCAGCCGAGCGACACGATGCACTGCTTCTCGGTGTCCCACTCGACCCAGACGAGATCGCCGGGCTGGAACACCTCGTCCCTCGCGGCCTTGAGAATGCGCGTACGAGCCGCGTCGCCCGTGACGGTGTTGGGCACATCGGGGTGCCGCTCGGAGAAGTGGCCGTGATCGATATCGATGAGGTGGCGAACGGTCGCGAGGTAGCCGTCCCTCGCGGCCTGCGGGACGTCGAAGGTCTCCGTCTGCACCTCGCGCTGGACCGTCAGCGAGGTGTGCACCCTGGGTTTCGAGTTGAGCTTCTGCCCGGCACCTTGCCCGCCGCGGTAAGGCGCGCCTCCCTGCTGATCGAAGCGGTAGTCGAACCTGTTCGCCCTCTTGTTGTACTCGAGGGTAGCGGGGAACAGCTCTAAACGCGTCGGCACGCGAGCCTGATGATCGCCGTCGAGCGCCTTCATCTCGACGTGGTCTTTTGGTACGCGAGCGAGTCGCGGAACCAGGAAGCGGTTCTCGGGCTTGAGCGGGTACATGGCGTTCGGGCGGTACGAGTACGAACGCTCGGCGACACGCTCCATCGGTGCGCCCAGCAGCGCGCCCAGTTCGTGGCGCAAGAGGCCCTTCAGTGAGTCGCCCGGGATGATGACGGGCCGCCTCCCCCACGGCGCGCGCAGCGGGCAGAGCACGGACTTCTTGTTGGCGAGCCGCGTGCCCGCGAGATTCGCCGGGACAGGCCAGTCGCTCTCGTTGTCGCCGACCTGCCCACGTTCCCAGCCGACGAGCAGCGGCGTGAGCGTCTCCAACTCGAAGCGGACTTCACCGGAGAGCCGGCCCTTGCTGCTCGTGCCGTCGTGCCAGATGGGCGCCGAGGTCGTCAGGTCCTTCGGGAGCGCGACGAAGCCGTAGGGCTTTCTGGGAAGCGGCTGCGCGATGTTTGCCGGAGCCTGAGGACGTCCCTGTGGGCGCTGCTGCCCTCCACCACGTTGGTGCTGGCCACCTCGCTGCGGCTGGAACCCGGCCCGTCGAGGTTGCTGCTGCGCAGGTCTCGGCGCAGCGGTCGCCGCAATGGCCGTATCGCCGCCGTCGATCGCTTCGAGACCAGCGCCGCTGAGCTTCGCGCGCACCTGCTCGATGTGCGTGTCCTTGACGGCGCAGATGATGAACTCGCTGGCCACGCTGGTGCCGACGATGTCGAGATGCGGCATCCCAAGCTGGTTACTCTTCAGCTTGTTGATTGCCCCCTGGTCGCGCGGCTTGCCGTCGAGCGTGCGAACGCGGATGCGGTGCTGCTTGTCGGGTTTGCCGGGCATCAGCGCTGCTCCTGGGTGAGGGTGAAGCCGAGGATTTCGCCACCGACGTGCCACTCGCGCAGGAGCACGTTGCCCGGACCGGTGTTGGCCGACGAGAAACGTTGGAAGCCGTGCAGGCGCGCGGGCGTGTGTACGATGCGGGATGGCTTAGCGTCGTCGGTCTTTCCGTCGAGTTCCTCGATGAGCACGAAACGTGCGCCACTCGATGTGCGGACGGCACGCCAGACCGCGCGCTCGGCGTAGAACGCGATCTCGTCGACCTGGAGCTTGTCGTCCTCGGCGGGCCACGCCCTGCCGAAGGTCGCGGGCGGCGTGCGCAGATCGAGATCGATGGTCGGATCGCACCACCACGCGACGAGCTTCTCGCCTAGCGCCGCCTTCGCAACCTTCGCAGCGGCTCCGAGCGTGAGCCCCTCGGTGATCGTGCCGGTGTTCGTGCGCACCCAAGCGTCGGTGGCGGCGGGGCGGTCGATGAAGGTGTGCTTCGAGCGCGCGCCGTTCTTCACCTGCTCTGTCGGCTCCTGCGGCGGCGTCCAGTCCCGAACCTTTGTCACGTCGTCCGCGACCCACGGCTTCGCCTGCCAGCGCCCCGCGCCTGCACCGCGCGTCTTGTGGCCGCCGATCGGCAGATGCCCGAGCGCGCCAAGCGCGACCTGGCGATCGACGAGCTCAACCAGCGGCTCGACCTCTTCACTCGTCGCGCCTTCGACAACGATGCGCACCGGGAACGTGCCCCGGAGCACGCGCACCGCGTCGCGCTTGGCGCTGCCGTAGGAGCCCGCCGAGAACTCGTCCTCCGCGTGCATGTGCAGCTTGGCCGCCGCCCACTCGCCTTCAGCACGCGCATCGCGGATGAGGATGCGGCTGCTCTGGCTGACGGTTCCGAACGCCTTCCCGGCCGGGTCGTCTTCGCCGACCTGACCCTGCACGAGGTGCGGGTCCTTGATGTCGTGGCCTGCCGCGCGCTCTAGGCGCGAGAAGGCATGACGTATTGGGCCGCGCACGCTCGCGCCGGGGAGTAGCGGGCGACCACCGTCCATGAGCAGCGCACGATCGGTGGCCAGAGCGTCGGGCGTACAGGCGTTCGTCGCCCACGCGGGCTTGGCCCACAGGCCGTCACCCGTCGACTGCACGGCACGCTCGGTGTCGTGCGGCCCGACGGCGAACATGTCGAGGCCCCACGGCGCCTCGCCCGGGTCGGGCTTGTACTCACCGAACGAGACATTCACGTCGAGCGTGCGGAAGCACCACGAGCGCGTCGGCGAGACGACCGGCACGGTCGCGAGCACCGTCGGAAGCGTCGTGCGGCCCGACTTCACCCACACCTCGTAGGCCGCGTCGTCGAAGCGATACGCCTTCAGCTCGTCGAGGTGGCACCAGCCGAGCCCGCGCGCGGCACCGCCACCGAGCCAACAGCGTCCCTTGGCCCAGTGCTCGGCCAGCACGTAGCCGAGGATGCCCTCGGCCTCGGTGAACTCGGCGTCATCGAGCGCGCAGGAGCGATCGACGCGGAAGCTGAGCTGCCAGGTCGTGCCCGCGGGGATGATCTCGCGGTCGTAGAGCACGCCACCGGCACGCGCGCCGGTCTTGTGGCGAATGCCGACGCCTGCGCGAATGCTCGGAACGCCCGTCGTCGTCGCGTCGGCGAACTCCCAGGCCGAGCGACGCAGTGCGCCGTATTTGACGTCGTCCGAGACCGCGCGCGGCAACGGGTCGAAGAAGCGCTTGGCCATCGCGACGGCGGCGCCCTTGAGGCCGCGTCCGACGAGCGTCGGCACGCCATCGACGAGCGCAAAAGGCTGGTCGGCGCTGGTCTCGCGATCGAGGCCCGACACGGAGAGCGCCGAGTCCTGGACGAGGTTGGCGGTGAACAGCGTGAGCTTCGCGGTCATCGTGCCCCCTTGCGCATGTCGGCGCGCAGCCAGCGCACGAAGAGGCGCGCGTAGAGTTTTCGCTGCGGTGCCTGGACCTTGTTCAGCTCGTCCAAGATCGCCTTTGCGTCCTGGTGCTTCCAGCTCTTGCCGCCCGCCGTCGTCGGGTTGAGGCGGCTCGTGAGTGCGTTCTGGTTGTTGGCTTCCAACTCGCCGACCAGATCGAGCCACTGCGAGAGGCTCGGCTTCCGGTCGCTTCCGCCACCGGGCTTGGCGAGGGCCTTGTGCGCGTTGAACCAGTCCAGGGTCTTCGCCGCGATGGCCTCCTCCGACTGGTCAGTGGGCAGCGGCTTTGCGCTGCTCGCAGAGGCCGCGCTCGTCACGCCGGGCAAGGCAGCGTCAATGCGGAAGCGCCCGAAGCCCTCGTGCGTGCGCTCACCGAGCCACTCGTTCTTGTCGGCGCGGTCCGCGAGCTTCGCGACACCCGCGCCCGACACCTCGAAGACCGAGCCCCGTCGAATGGCTGCCGCAGGCATGCGCCACAGGCGTGAGGTGCCGTTGAAGCCGTGGACCATCACGCTGTCTTGCAGCGACTTGCCGAGCTGAACGTCGAGGCCCAGCAGCTCCTTCAGCGCGGTCTCGTCGAGCGCGGTGCGCCAGCGTAGGTGCTCGTCACGCGCGAGTAGGTCGGACGTGAGCGTGAGCAGCGCCTTGGGCTCCGGCTTCGCCGCGCGGGCGGCGCCAGACCACGCGAGCTGCGCGACCTCGACGGGCGCACCCGCACGGCCAACGCGTAGCCAACGTCTGCCTTCAAGCACGGCCGCAAGCTTCTCGGCGAGCTTCTTCAGGTCCTCCACCGAGCCGTGGAGCTCCGCGAGGAAGTGCGTCTCCTCGACGATCTGCTCGATGGCGAAGAGCGAGGCGTCGGCCTGCTTGGGATCGGGCCTCCCGTTGCGCAGCCGCACCCGGCGCGCCGGGCGGAACGTGGTCCACGCCGAGCTCGTGTTCTCGCGGTAGACAAAGAGGTCGTCCTCGGGGCGCTTGAGCTTCTCGTTCGTGCCCCACGCATCGAGGCGCTTCGTCGGTGCGGTCGGCTGCGCCCACCAGGGCACGTCACCTGCCGCACCTTTCGGCTTCTCGCTCTGGAGCGAGAGCGGCGCGGGCAGCACCTCCACGCCTTCGAGCTTCGACGGCGCGTGCGGCAGCGGTAGCGCGTCGCTCACCGAGACCTTCCCCGACGTGAGCAGCAAGGCCGTTTCGCGATCACCCTCGGCGATCAACCACGCGGCGACCGCGCCGAGCAGCGTGCGGCCGGGCACGAAGGCGAGGCTCGGGATCAGA
The DNA here is from genome assembly GCA_039794245.1 of Candidatus Jinrbaksania sp. Taxonomy (GTDB): domain Bacteria; phylum Pseudomonadota; class Gammaproteobacteria; order Xanthomonadales; family Wenzhouxiangellaceae; genus DAITQM01. The sequence continues at coordinate 67,169 of JBDIVS010000014.1, read as the reverse complement.
TTGTCAGGCGTGGCCGTCGCCGTGATGCAGAGTGGATCGCGGTTCTTCAGGAGCAGCACGAGGCGGCCCGTCGGCGCTCCAGTCTTCCGCGACGTGCTCGCGACCTCGGACAGCGAGAGCTTCACCCGCCCGGCGCCGGTGGATCGACCGCCACCGAGCGCATCGACCTCCTGCACAAGCCTCTTCAGCGTATCGAGTTGGCTCGCGGGCAGCTCGACCTCGCCGGCGAGCTTCGTCCCCTTGGGCACGTACTCGATGACCCGCAGCGTGTCGTCCTTCGGCGCGCGGTTGTCGAATGCCTCACGCGCAGTCGAGCGCCAGATGTGGCTCTCGGGGTTGTTCTTCGCATAGAGCGAGGTGAAGACTGCGCGCTGGCGGTCTCCTCGCGCGTAGTCGCCACCGCCACGTCCGAAGAACGCCTCAGCTTCCTGGTCGCCACGGAGCCGACGAGCCGCATCGCGCAGCACGCCCTCGACGTGCGACGCCCAGATGACGGGGCGATCGTGCCGATCGCGCGCCACGAGCGCGTCGATGCCGCCGCCACCCGAGCCTGAGCCGAGGTGTGCATCGGAGAGGAGCTCGGCGGTGAGCCTCTGGCGAACCCACTTCTCAGACATGGTCGGCCTCCCGTTCGGTGTCGGCGCGCTCGGTGTTGCGACCGAGGCGACCGATCTCGGCGATCTCCACGAGGTCAAGCAGCGCAGTGATCGACGCATTCCCTGCGCGTCGCCACAGCTCCTTCACGCCTGCCTCGGCGAGCGGTTCTTTCGCCTGCTTCGGTAACTCAGCGAACGCCAGCTCCGAGAGCGCGCGACCTCGCGGAAGCTGATCGACCAGGTACCGAAGCTGCGAGCGCGGTGCGTGACGAAGCTTCTTGGCTCCATCCACCAGTCCCTGCAACGAATCGAGCCCACTTCCCAGAACATCAATGGGCCGCTGCGAGAGCACGCGCAGCTCGGCGCCGCCGCCGCGCAGCCAGTCGCGCCTTCGCACCTCTTCGGGATCATCGACCCACGCGGTGCTGAACACGGCCCAGTCGACGACGGAGCGCTTCGCCTCGCACTCCGAGAGCCCACGGAAGCGACGCTTCGCCGAGGCTGCGAGCTGCTCGGCGACTTCATGCAGTCTGTGGATGGGAATGGTGTGCTTGGCGAACACCACGCCTACACCGAGCGTCAGCTTGAAGCCAGTGCTCTTATCCTGGAGCGCGTCCAGCTCCGCGCACAGCGTGACGACGAAGGGCAGCGCGATCTCGGCACGGCAGACGAGCAGGAGGTCGTCGCCGCCGAGCATCAACGGGAGGAGAGGCGCCAGCCCCTCGCTCGGACAGTGCACGTCGATGGCCTTCTGCAGCGCGCGTCGCAAGAACACGCGGTTGCGATGGAAAAAAGCCGCGCGCTCGATGTCGGTGTCGCCAGCGCCGCTTCCGACGCCGTTGCCATCGGCGTGGATGAGCGCGAGGTAGCCCGAGTCGACGAGATCCTTCAGCTCCTGCGCGCGCCTCAGCGCCTTGAGATTCGTCGTGGCGCTGAGCAGGCTCGCGAGGTCCACCGCCGTGCCGTTCTCCGTCCGCCTCGCGGCTTGGTGCCTGGCGGCGACGTCGAGCGCAACAGCGGGACGATCGTCACCTTGTTCAACAATTGCGGAGGCGAGCCCACGCCCCGTCCACTCGCAGGGGGCGAGCACCGGCAGCTCGGTGGACAGATGTACTTGACTCTTGGTCCGCGGCGCATCGTCGATCGAGATGCGGAAGCGGACACCCGGCACGCTGGTCCGCAGGAGCTGCTCGGCCGCACCGGCGAACGCCTCAGCGCCGTTCGCGAACTGGGCCTCGAAGTGACCACCGTCGCGCGCGAGGATGCCATCCCTCGCGTCGGCGGCGGGATCGTCATGGTCTTTGAGCGGATCGTTCGGGTCGGCGGCGGGGTACGTCTCGCTGCTCGGCTCGAGCGCCCAGCCGCGCCCAGTCTCGCGCGCCAGCTTCGGCAGCGCGACGCGCAGTGTCTCACCAAGGAGCGCGTTGGCGCCGACCATCGCGCGCAAGCGCGGCACCGCGAACAGCCAGGTCTGTACCCGTTGCAGATTGATGTGGACCGTCGTCATAGGTCGCCTCCCCCGAATAGTCCGCCCTGCTCGGCTCTGGGTTGGCTGCCCTCGCGGGCGAGCCGGGCGATCTCCGGCCAGCTCTGCACGAGTCCATTGTAGGCGAGCGCCTCGGCCGCGCGCTTCTTGCGCTCGCAGAGCGTGTAGAGGCGGTAGGCGAGCTCGCGGGCGATCTCGGCCTTGGCGCCGAGCTTGGCGACGAGCGCCGCCGCCGCGCCCTCGCCGCCGCAGCCAAGCACGCGGATCAGGTGGTGGACGATCTCCCACGCGGTGAGGCGCGGGTCGGTGGCCGGGTCCCAGTCGGCGGGCAGCTCCTCGGGTTTGAGCAGCCGCACCTTGCCGCGCCTGGATTCGAGGATGCCGGCCTCGACCATGCCGGCGACGCTGGTGTTCTTGGCCTTGGAGAGCTGCTCGGCCACGCCGTACTCGCCCTCGGCGAAGCCCGACTGCTCGAACCAAGTGAGCGCCCAGCGGCTGTCGGCGTCGAAGTCGCCCTCCTGCTCGGCCAGCGCCTCGTCGAGGGTCTGGTTGATGAGCGCCAGCGCCTCGCGCACGGTGAGCGGTTTGCCCTCGGCGTCGAGCACTTGGCGAAAGCGGGTATAGACCGCCATGCCCGGGCCGATGGCCGCCTGCGCGAGATCCACCGGCGCGATGTTGCCGCGCTGCAGGTGGGCGAGCGCCACGGGCAGTTCGGCCTTGAGGGCGGCGACGAACTCGCGGCGCGTGGCGGTGGGGGCGGAGGCGGGGCGCGGACGGCAGACGAGGACGATGCTGGAGGCGAGGGCGTTGGTGCCGATACCGCTTGAGCGTGCGCCGCGCTCCGTGCGCATGGGCCAGGTGCCACTGATGGCGAAGCCGGCCTCGATGACCGCAGCGAGAAAGGTGTCCCAGCCGGTACTTGCCGTTCCTTCATCGTCGTCGCTCTCAGACTGCTTGAAGGCGTAGTAGATGGTGACCGGGAAGGCCGGATGCGCCTGCTCTGCTAGGCGGTGCATGGCCTGCGTCATGCCGTCGAGGAAGAAAGTCTCCGCCTTCTCCTTGCTGCCGTGGCGGTAAGGCGTGGCGACCAGTTCCTCGGCCTTGGGCACGGCGAGCGTGGCGAAAAGGTCGGGGAAGATGGGCCGCAGCGAGCGGCGCAACCAGGCATAGAAGAAATCCGACAGGTCAGCGTAGCCGATATTGTCGTAATAAGGCGGGTCGGTAGAGACGAGCTTGTCGACGGTCACCACTTGTGACTGAGCGTCCTCTTGCGATGCATGTCCATCGTTGCCAGGCACGAAGGCTTCAATCACCCGCTCCACCCACTCCATGCATGTTGCCGCCCAGTTGCCCCCGCTGTCTGAGAACGGGCTCGACTCTGCGAAGCCCCATACCATCGGGATCGCTTGGCGTCTGAACGCATGGGCGACAAAGCCGCCACCCGGCTCCCAAGTTGCGATCGCGTTCCAATAGTCGGCAGCTCGGCTGATGCCGCACGCCAAATACACCCCCACCGCCTCGGCGTAGGCGGTGGCGCCGGTGCCACCGTCGCGGAGGGGCTTGGGGTCGGCGGGGAGGCCGGCGGCGAGGGCGTCGCGCTGCACCCGCTCGCGCGCTTCCTGCGCCAGGTCGGAGAAGGTCGTCAGCGCCACGAGCTGGCGGGGGGTGAAGAGGTCGCCGTAGGTCGTCAGGCCGTAGGGCGGAGTCCAGTGCGAGCGCATGTCTGCTGGCAGCGGCGTCTCCGGCTTCCACTCCGGCTTCGCCTTGAGCGCCGCCGCCTCGTGCTCTTGCGTCGGCGCGAGATACACGCGCCCGCGATCACCCTCTGCGACGACAGCCATCAGCCGCGCGCCCATGCGCCCGGCCTTGCCTTCGTCCTTGATGTACTGCGGAGCGATCGGCGTCCCTGACATCAGGCACTCGAAGTTCGCGCCGCGCGAGAGCTTGGTGCCGCGCTTCGCCGCTTCCGCATCCTTCGGCTTCCCCACCTTCACCGTGAAGCGGTAGTAGGAAGTAGGAGGTAGGAAATAGGAAGTAGCACAGTCGCCACTACTTCCTACCCCCTGCTTCCTACTTTCTACTTCCTGCTTTCTATTTCCTATTTCCTGCTTCCTATTTTCTATCACCGGCTCGACATACGCCTCCTTGCCCGCCTTGGTGGAGAGCATGAAGGTCGAGGCGAGCGGCACGTCCACCCTGGCGAAGGCCGGGTTCGGGCTCTTCACCGTGCGCGCCCAGAGCCAGGCGATCACGGTGAGCTTCTTGTAGGAAATAGAAGATAGGAAATAGGAAATAGAGTCGTAGCCGCAGCTCCGTGCAGTTTCCGCCAACTCAATCGCATCTTCGCTATTTTCTATCTCCTTCTTGCAGGAAATAGAAGATAGGAAATAGGAAATAGAGTCGTGGCCGCAGCTCCGTGCAGTATCCGCCAACTCACTCGCATCATCGCTATTTTCTATCTCCTCCTTCCTATTTCCTATTTCCTGCTTCCTATTTCCTATTTCCTGCTTCCTATTTTCAATCTCCTTCCATCGCCTGACCTCATCCTCTCCAAAATACCGCCTTGACCTCGGCTCGTACCATGCGCCTACCTTCGGGTAGAGGTGGCCGATGCGCTTCTCGGCCTCGTCGCGCATCCACTGGCCGTAGTGGCGCACGTCCGCCGCGAGGCCTTCGGCCCCGCGGTAGGAAGTAGGAAATAGCAAGTAGGAAGTCGGCGAGGCGGTCTTCAGCGCCGGTTCTTGCGCATGGTGGTCAGAATCTTGCCGACCTCGACCATCGTGCTGCGCAAGCGGGCCGTCTCCTTCTCCGTGAACCAGCCGATCTGTTCGCAAAGGCTGAGTTGCGTGTCCAGCTCCGCCAGTGAGCCCTGCGCGATCGCCAGGAACTGTGCCTTCTCCTTGTCCGACTCCCGCGCCCATCCCTCGGCGATGTTCGACGGCACTGAGACCGCCGCCCGTGTCATCTGCGAGCGCATCCCATAGGTCTCCTCCCTCGGGAGCATCGGCACCAGGAGATAAACCTCCCGTGCCGCTTCCATCGCTTTCTGCCAGACGATGAGTTCCTTGAAGTGCATCGCTCCCCCTATTTCCTATTTCCTGTTTCCTACTTTCTGGATTGACGGGCGGCAGCCCGGCAAACCGCGGCGGGATCTCGATCATCGCCTTGTTGATCAGCACCGCCACCGGGTTGAGATCGCTGGCGTAGCTCTCAAGCCCCAGCCGCTGCGCCTCCAGCGGCAGCGCGCCACCGCCGGCGAAGGGGTCGTGAAAAGCGGGGAGCTTGTTTGGGTCGAACAATTCCTTTGCCCGCGGATGATCGGCGTTCTCGGCGCAGGTGCGCCGCCAGCTCGCCCAGATCTCGTCGCGCGCCGCCTGCAACACCGTCTCGTTGGTCGTATTCTCCCACTTCACCAGGTCCTCGATGATGCGGAAGAGCCGCTGGCGTTCCTCCTCCTGCGCTTCTTCTGTTTTGAAAATGTCGGGATGCGCCGAGGGATCGTCCACCATCTGCGCAAAAATCACCGCCCGCGCCGTCGCCGTCGGCTTCCGCGACCACCACAGGTGCAGCGTGCTCGGGTGCCCGTGGCGGATGGACTTCTCGCGCGCGCTGGCCTTGTTGATGGCTTCGAGCGGGAGGGCGACTTCGATGAGTTTCTTCGTCACAGAACCCTCCACCACGGGGCTGCCAGGACCCGGCGGGTCAGGGGAAAGACCTCATCGCCGCCATAGAGCAGCAGCCCGCCATCGCTGCGCTTGCCGTACTCGTCGAGGAACGTCTCGAGCCCTTTCGCATCCGCGGGCAGCGCGCGTGCGGAGGTCTTGACCTCGATGGGCAAGAGGCGCTTCCCCGTATCGATGACGAAGTCCACCTCTGCGCCATCGGCCGTTCGCCAGTACAGCACTTCCGGCCGCGGCACCTCCAGGTCGCGCCAGGCGAGCAAATCGAGCAGCACGAGATTCTCGAGGTGAGCACCGCGCGGCCTGGACTCCCCGCTCAAGTGGAGCGCGAACGCCGTGTCGCACCAGTACACCTTGGGGGCCTTGATGAGCCGCCTGGTGCGGTTGACGGCGTAGGCGGGCAGGCGGACGGCGAGAAAGCTGGCTTCGAGCACGTTCAGGAACCGGTGCACCTGGGGCTGGCTGAGTCCCACGTCGCGGCCAAGTTCGGCCTGGTTCAGGAGCGATCCCAGACGCAGGCAGGCGGCCTGCGCGAGCCGGCGGAAGTCCGCCAGGTTCTCCACGGCGCGCAGCTCCGGGAGGTCACGCTCGAGATACGTCTGCAGGTAGCCGGCGAACCAGAGTGCGCGTTCCTTGTCTCCCGTCAGATCATGGGCCGGCACGGGGAAGCCGCCGCGGAGCACGGCCTCCTGCCAGTCAGCCCGGGCGCGCTCCGTTCCCTCGATTACGTCACGCCACTTCGACCCGGGCGCCGAGAGCAGCTCGCTCCAGAGGCCGGTGCGCGCGGACCCGGTGAGTTCGCCCACCGTCATCGGCCACAGGGTGACGTAGGAGGCGCGACCCGCCAGCGTTTCGCCGATCCGCTTCATCATGAGCAGATTCGCGGACCCGGTCAGCACGAAGCGACCCGGCCGGCGGGGCCGATCGCGATCCACCGCGCGCTTGACGGCGATGAGCAGGTCCCCCGCACGCTGCACTTCGTCGAGAACGAGCGTGGGTGCGCGCGACACCAGAGCCTCGGGATCGGCTTCGGCCTGGAGCCGGACGCTCAGGTCGTCGAGAGTGAAGTAGGGGCGCGCCCCCAGCCCCGGATGGGAACGGACGAGTGTCGTCTTGCCCGTCTGGCGCGCGCCGAGCACGATGACCACCGGCATGACCCGCAGGGCCGCGTCCAGGGAGCGGCGGGCCGCACGCGAAAGCAGGGGCGGGGAGATTGTCGATTCCACGTCGGTATGATAATCATACGTTGCGAGTATTGCCAGCTCCTCCCGAAATCGAGAAGACCTCGCGTCACCGCGGCTCCTCCGCCCGCGCCAGGAGTTCCGCGAAGTCGTAATTCACGCTCGTCACCCCGAAATCCGGCTCGCGCTGGAACGGGCGACGCAGGTAGTGGACGCGGTGTGTGTCACAGTCCTGGAACTCGACCATCGCGAGAATGAAGTCCTCCGGCTTGTTGAGACTGGTGAGGATCTCGTTCTTCGTCACCGTCACGGTGTCCGCACCGGTCACGCGCCCCTTCACCTCGATGAAGCGCAGGCGCCCCTTGTTAGGGCCTGTGACGACGCGGCTCTCGATGTCGTAGCCGAGCTTGTCGAGCTCGCGATCGGTGGGCTCGAAGCCCAGGGCGCGCTCGACCTCCATCACGATGGCACGGGCGCGGGCGGCGGAGGCCTGGGTGTCGGCGGGGCTTGCGGGTACGGCGAGCGTTTGCCCGGTCATCGCGGCGACGAGCCCGAACGGCACGACCACGAGGCCACCCAGCACCACGGGCGGCAGCGCCGAGATCTGCGCTTCGCGGTCCAGCTCGGCCAGGCGGCGCTGGAGCCGGGCCTGCAGGTCGTCGGCGCGGCGGCGGGCCTCCTGCGAGTTGAGCCGCGCGCCGGCTCGGCCGGCCTGCTCCTGCAGCTTCAACTGCTCGGCGCGGTGGTCCCAGTAGGTGATCTCCTTGGTCAGGCGGTCCTGCACCGCGGCGCGGGTCTTGTCGATCCACGCGAGCCGCCGGCCGCGCACCTCGGCGATGTGCTCGGGAACCACGTGGGCGATGGCATGGCCCTGCGCCTTCTGCTCGATGTTCTGGCCGGTGGCGCGTGTGATCCAGGCGCACTCGGGGCGGGCGAGCAGGTCGGCCACCGTGGGCTCGCCGCTTGACCCGTCCGGGGCGAGCGGGCGGTAGTCGAGGTAGGGCGCGTACTGCAGATGGCGCGTGTGGCCGTCGGCGTCCATCTCGACGTAGAGCAGACGCCGCGAGATGGTGCGGCGCTCGCCCGACGGCAACAGGCTCGCGTCCTGGATGGCGTGCTCCAGGGTGAAGAGCACGCGCGGGCTCGTGCCGGGGTCGCGCTCGTCCACCAGCACCGTGCCGCGCTTGAGCAAGTCGCGGTGGCGCTCGAGCGTCAGGTCGAGCACGGCATCGAGCAGCGGGTGGCCCGGGCAGACGAAGGCGGCGAGCGGCTGGCCCTGCGGCGCGATCAGCGCCTTCTCGAAGACGATGCGCTCGTAGCGCGACAGCACCGGATCACCCAAGCCGATCTGGCGGTCGCGGTTGCGCACCGGCGCCGGCACGTGGGTGACTTCGTAGCGGCGCGGCTCGCGCTGGCGGATGGTGCCGCCCAGGCGCTTGAAGGCTTCGAGGAAGAACGACTCGATGTAGTGCGGCTGCAGGCGGCGCGCCTCGGCGCGTTCCATCTCTTCGCGGATGCGTGCGACGCGGCTCGAGTCCATCGCGTCGTGCGCGAGCGCGCGGTCCTCGATCAGCCCTTCGATGTGCTTGCGGTCCACGCCGTCCTCGATGGCGCGGGTGAGGCGGTCGCGCACCTCGGGCTGGTCGCCGTAGCGGATCGCATCGATCAGCAGCTCACGCAGCGGCCGCCCGTCGAACTGCAGCTTGCCCAAGACGTCGAAGACCTGTCCGCCGAGCGCCAGGCGCGCCTCCTCGAGCTTCTCCAAGAGGCGCCGATAGACGTCGCCCTCGCGCGTCTCCTCGGCCACCAGGTTCCACAGGTGGCAGACCTCGGTCTGGCCGATGCGGTGGATGCGGCCGAAGCGCTGCTCCAGGCGGTTGGGGTTCCAGGGCAGGTCGTAGTTCACCATCAGGTGCGCGCGCTGCAGGTTGATGCCCTCGCCGGCGGCGTCGGTGGCGAGCAGCACCTGGACTTCGGGGTCATGCAGGAAGCTCTCCTGCGCCTTGCGCCGCTCCTCCCGCCCCATGCCGCCGTGGAGCAGGACGATCGACTGCGGGCGCCCCAGCAGCGAGCCGATCTGGCGCTCGAGGTAGCTGAGCGTATCGCGGTGCTCGGTGAAGAGGACGAGCTTCTGGCGCGGCGAGGGGACGGGCCTGGGGACCGGGCCGGCGCCATAGGGGGCGCTGGGCTCGGCGATGCGGCCGCCGAGGCCGCCGGGCGTGAAGAGCTCGCCGAGCAGGTGCGAGAGCTCGCGCCACTTGGTGTCCTGGCCGCTGCGGCGCACTTCAGCAGCAAGGGTTTCGAGATGGCTGAGGGTGGCGATCTCTGCCTTCAGCTCCGTGACCGTCGCGGCCGCCGTGGCCTGGTCGAGGATCTCTTCCTCGGCGGCCTCGACCTCGTTCTCGGGCGCTTCTTCGAGATCCTCGACGTCGTCGGCGTCGAGCACGCGACCGGCCAGCGACGCCGCGGGCACCGCGGACCCGCGCTGCAGGAGTTCCAGCTCGCGCAGCCGCTTCTCCAGGCGCTCGCGGCGGCGGCGCAGCGACTGGTAGATCGCCTCGGGCGACGAGGCCAGGCGCCGCTGCAGGATGGTGAGGGCGAAGCCGACCGTGCCGGCGCGCTTGTCGTTCTGCAGCGCCTCGGCGCGGTTGAACTGCTCACGCACGTATTCGGTGACTTCCTTATATAGGCGCGCCTCGGCGTCGGAAAGCTTGTACGGAACCGTGTAGGCGATGCGCTCGGGGAAGAGCGGCTTGCCGTCGAACTTGAGCAGATTCTCCTTGACCATGCGGCGCATCAGGTCGGAGACCTCGACCTGGTGCACGCCGTGACGGAACTTGCCCTCGAAGCGGTCGCCGTCGAGGAGCGCGAGGAAGAGCTGGAAGTCCTCTTCCTTGCCGTTGTGCGGCGTGGCCGTCATCAGCAGGAAGTGGCGCGTGAGGCCCGAGAGCAGCTGACCGAGGCGGTAGCGCTTGGTGTACTTGACCTCACCGCCGAAGAAGGTCGCGGAGAGCTTGTGCGCCTCGTCGCAGACGATGAGGTCGTAGCGACAGTCCGGCGCGCTGAGCTTCTGCTGCACGTCCTCGTTGCGCGACAGCTTGTCCAGGCGCGCGATGGCGAGATCGTTCTCGAGGAACCAGTTGCCGGTGCGGGCGGCCTCGAGCTTGTCGTTGGTCAGGATCTCGAAGGGCAGGTGGAAACGGCGGTGCATCTCGTCCTGCCACTGCTCGGCGAGGCTGCCGGGGCAGACGATGAGGCAGCGCTTCAAGTCGCCGCGCGCGATCAGCTCCTTGATGAGGAGGCCGGCCATGATGGTCTTGCCGGCTCCGGGATCGTCCGCGAGCAGAAAGCGCAGCGGCTGCCGCGGCAGCATCGCCTCGTAGACTGCGGTGATCTGGTGCGGCAGCGGCTCGACCAGCGAGGTGTGCACGGCAAGCACCGGGTCGAAGAGGTGCGCCAGCCGGATGCGGTGTGCCTCGGCGACGAGACGGAAGAGCGCGCCGTCGCCGTCGAAGCTCCAGGGGCGGCCCACCTCGACGATCTCCAGACGCGGCTCGTCGTGCCGGTAGAGGATCTCGTCGGCGACGCGGCCGTTCGGTCCGCGATACACGAGTGTCAGCGCGTCCGAGCCGTGCCAGGACACACTGACGACCGTGACCAGCGCGTCCGGGAGGATGCCGCGGACGGTGGCGTCGGGTTGGAGGTCTTCGAGCTTCAATACGAGGGTGTCCGATTCGTGTCAGTCATGAAGGCGGATTCATGTCCGCCAGTCGAGGTCGTGCCCAGGCCGCCCACTGGCCCCGCCTACGTCACACCTCATATCCAGTTCCTATTCGTCGCCCCGCCACTTTGGATTGGACTTCCTCCAGACCCCACCTCACGATGACGCCCTTGCCCTTTTCCTAACCTTCGGCTCTGCGAATACCTGCTGAGAGGACTTCCACCTCTCTAGCTTCGTGCCATGCCCGGCACACACGTCTGAATTAAGCCGACCCGCGAAGCGGGTTCGGCTTGAATGAATTGTTAGGCGGTAACCTGCGTTGAAGCAAATAACTGCCACGCCACTGCAATTTGTGCGAAAAACCCAGTAGCGAAAGCCAACGTGCGGAGCCAGGGAATCGCTGCAGTGTACGCAATTGCATGTACAACCCGGGCCCAGAAATACACAATGCATGCACTTGCGGTAACAGAGTTGCTGATGCCGGCGGATTGCGCGATCAAGACCAAAGCTGCAAAGATCACCAGGTTCTCGACGGCATTGGCATGAGCTTTTAGCAGGCGAACTGCCCAAGACGACTGAGGCTTGGGATTGGTGGGGTACCCGACGGTGTCGGATAAGCCCCAGACAGAAAACCGGTTCAGGATGTACGGAACCCACAGCACCGCGGTAAAGACGGTGACGAGCGTCAAGTACAGAAGTTCAGTATTCATGGCTCTACCCCTTGGATGGATGGGATGTGACTGTCTTCCTTTGCCGCCTAATTACAATTAATTATACGCATTCATCAAAAACTACCTTGAATTCAATGATATACAATCAATATCCATGTTTATAGATAACAAAAAACCCCCGAAGCTGCTCGACCAGCTTCGCGCCCGAATCTACGCTCGGCACTACAAGTTTCAGCACCGAGAAAGCCTATAGCGACTGGGTCAAGCGATTCATACTGTACCACGGCAAACGCCATCCCGCGGTCATGGGGGCACCCGAGGTTGAGGCGTTTTTGTCCCATTTGGCAGTCCAGGGCAAGGTGGCGGCTTCGACTCAGAATCAGGCGCTGGCGGCGATTTTGTTTCTGTATAAGCAGGTGCTCGATATCGACTTGCCCTGGCTGCAGGACGTGACATGGGCCAAGCAGCCCGGCCGGCAGCCGGTGGTCTTGTCGCGTTCGGAGGTGGTTCAGGTTCTGGAAGGTATGTCCGGGACGCCGGCGCTGGTGGCGCGTTTGCTCTATGGCACCGGAATGCGTCTGATGGAAGGCGTCCGGCTCCGGGTCAAGGATTTGGACTTTTCGCGCCACGAAATCACCGTGCGGGACGGCAATGGGATGAATGACCGCATGACCATGCTGCCGCAAAGTCTGGTCCCGCCGTTGCGGGCGCAGCTGGAAACCGCCAAAACGCTGCACGAAGCCGACCTCGCGGAGGGTTTCGGCGACGTATACTTGCCGTTCGCGCTGGAACGCAAATATCCGAATGCTGCGCGGGAATGGGGCTGGCAGTATGTCTTTCCGGCCCGACGGCGCTCGGGCGATCCGCGCACGGGGAAAATCCGTCGCCACCATATCGATGAGAAGTGGGTGCAGCGCGGCATGCGCCGCGCGGTGAAACAAGCCGGCATCGCCAAACCGGCCACGCCGCACACGCTCCGCCACTCCTTCGCCACTCATCTGCTGGAATCCGGCTACGACATCCGCACCGTACAGGAATTGCTCGGCCATCAGGATGTGGCGACGACGATGATTTACATGCATGTGCTGAATCGCGGCGGGCGGGGTGTTCTAAGTCCATTGGATGCCTGAGACCATCGCTATCGCTACGTTCCCGGCATGTATCCTTCTCGCCATCCGGCGATCCGCTGTGCGGCCCGGCAACGAACAGCTTGTGGTGGCTACGGTGTGCGGGCCAGGGCCCAGACCTGGATGTGTTTGACGCCGGTGCGTTTGAGTACCCTGGCGCATTCGGCGACGGTGGCGCCGGTGGTGACGACGTCGTCGATCAGGGCGATGTGCCGGCCGGGCCAGGGGCCGGGGCGGCAGGCGAAGGCGCCTTTGACGTTTTGCCGGCGGGCGCTTTTGGCCAGTTCGCTTTGCGGGGTCGTGGCGCGGCTGCGGTACAGCCGGTCGGCGATGACCGGCAGGCCGAACCGCCGGCCAAGGATGCGGGCGATCAGCTCCGCCTGGTTGTAACCGCGGCGGTAATGCCGCCGGCGGTTGAGGGGCACCGGGACCAGCGCCGCGGGTAATGGCAGCGCGGCGCTTTCGAGGTGCTCGGCGAGTAATAGGGCCAGGGTTCGGCCGGCGGCAAGCTGCCGGTGGAATTTGAATCCCTGCACCAACCGTTCGACTTCGGCTTCGTAACGCAGCGGCATCGCGGCCGCATGAAACGGCGGTGGGTGTAATTGGCACGGCCCGCACAACGCGGCGGCGGGCAGCGGCTCGGCGCACCGGGGGCAGGCGGTGACGAGCCACGGCAGCTCGCGCCGGCAGCCGTCACACAAATCTAGGCCGCCGCAGCCATTCGCGCCGCACAGCAGGCAGGTTCTGGGCAGCAGCCAGTCGAGCAGGGCGCGCACCGGGCAACTCGTCAACCTTAGATGGCCATTTCAGGTTGACAGAGGCGATGCCGGCCGCGATACTGCACGCCACGCCATCCGCTCGCTTTTCACACCGGGTGCCCTCCAATGCCGATCGCCGCCGCCACGCCCCGCCATGACTGGACCTGTGCCGAGGCCGAGACCTTGTTCGAACGGCCGTTCAACGATCTGCTCCACGCCGCGCACGAGGTACACCGGGCGGTGTTCGACCCGAACGAGGTGCAGATCAGCACGCTGCTCAGCATCAAGACCGGCGCCTGTCCAGAGGATTGCAAATACTGCCCGCAAAGCGTGCACTACGATACCGGGTTGAACCGCGAAAAACTGCTGCCGGCCAGCGAGGTCCGCGCCGCGGCGCGCGCCGCGCGCCAGGCCGGGGCAACCCGCTTCTGCATGGGCGCGGCGTGGCGCCGGCCGAGCGACCGGGATCTGGACAAAGTCATCGAGCACATCGCCGCGGTGCGCGAGGAGGGGCTCGAAGCCTGCGTCACGCTCGGCATGCTGAGCGCGCCGCAGGCGGCGCGCCTGAAAGCGGCCGGTCTCGATTATTACAACCACAACCTCGACACCTCTCCGGAATATTACACCGCGATCATCACCACTCGGACCTATCAGGACCGCCTCGAAACGCTCGCCCACGTCCGCGCCGCCGGGCTCAAAGTGTGCTGCGGCGGCATCGTCGGCATGGGCGAAAGCCGGGCCGACCGCGCGGCGCTGCTCGCCGAACTGGCCGGTCTCGAGGTTCACCCGGAGAGCGTGCCGATCAATCTGCTCGTTAGGGTAAGCGGCACGCCGCTCGCCGCAACGCCGCCGCTCGATCCGATCGAGTTCATCCGCACGATCGCCGTCGCCCGCCTGATGCTGCCGCGCTCCCGGGTCCGGCTGTCGGCAGGGCGCAAGGAGATGAGCGACGAATGTCAGGCGCTGTGTTTTTATGCCGGAGCGAATTCGATTTTCTACGGCGAGACGCTGCTGACCACGGACAACCCGGCGACCTGTGCCGACCGGCGGTTGTTCGCCCGCCTCGGCATCCGCCCGGCAGCAGCCTGAGCCCGATGGGATGGAACGAACGGCTTGCGGCGTTTGCCGCGGCGCGCCGCGGCGCCGGGTTATGGCGCGAGCGGCGGGTGGTCACCGGGCGCACCGGCCGGCAACTGACCGTGAGCGGGCGCCGCCTGCTCGATTTTGCCAGCAATGACTATCTCGGCCTGGCCGGCGATCCAAGGCTCGCCGCGGCGCTGGCCGAAGCGGCGGCGGTGACCGGCACCGGCAGCGGCGCAGCGCGTATGGTGAGCGGTAATTTTGCCGAGCACGAAGCGCTCGAACAGGAACTGGCCGCCTGGCTCGGGCGCGACCGGGCGTTGACCTTCGGCAGCGGGTATCTGGCCAATCTCGCCGTCGCCCAGGCTTTTTTGCAGCGCGGCGATTGCGTGCTCGGCGATAAACTCGATCACGCCTCGCTGCTCGATGCGGCGCGTCTTGGCGCCGCCGATTTCCGCCGTTATCCGCATGGCGATCTGGACGCCGCCCGGCGAATGGCGGCCGCGCCGCGCCGCGGTCTTTTACTGATCATGAGCGACGGTGTGTTCTCGATGGATGGCGATAAGGCGCCGGTCTGCGCGCTGGCCGATCTGGCCGGCGAGTCCGGCGCCTTGCTGGCGATCGACGATGCGCACGGCATCGGCGTGCTGGGCAAGACGGGCCGCGGCACGCTGGAAGAGGCCGGCCTCGGGCAGGATGCGGTGCCGCTGTTGATCGGTACGTTCGGCAAGGCATTCGGCACGGCCGGGGCATTCGTCGCCGGGCCGCGGCCGTTGATCGACCATCTCGAACAGACGGCGCGCCCGTGGATTTACACCACCGCGCCGCCGCCGGCGCTGGCCGCAGCGACGCTCGTTGCGCTTGGGATCATTCACGACGAACCGGAAAGGCGGCGGACATTGCGGCGCAACATCGGCTATTTTGTCGATTGTGCTAAAGCAGCTGGAGTGCCGCTCGCTGTCTCGGCCAGCGCCATCCAACCTGTGGTTCTCGGTTCGGCGGCGCGCACGATGGCGGTGGCCGCGGCGTTGGAGCGGACCGGGTTCTGGGTGGGCGCAATGCGCCCGCCGACCGTTCCCGAAGGCACCGCGCGCCTGCGGATCACGTTGTCGGCGAGCCACGCGGCGGCGGATATCGAGCGTTTGGTGCTGGCCCTCAGCGCGGCGCTCGCCGCCCATCCCGAGACGGCGGAATGAGCGGCAAGGCGGCGATCGAGGTGATCGGCAGCGGCCCGCCGCTCGCGATGCTACACGGCTGGGGCATGCACTGCGGCATCTTCGGCGAGGTGCTGGACGATCTGGCGGCGGCGCATACGTTGTATCTGATCGACCTGCCCGGCCACGGCCGGCAGCGCGCGGTGCCGTGGCCGGCGGCTCTTGACGAGTGGGTCGAATCGCTGCTCGAGGTCATCCCGCCGGGCGCCGACTGGCTCGGCTGGTCGTTCGGCGGGTTGCCGGCATTGCTTGCCGCCGGCCGGTCGCGGGCAAAAGTCCGCCGCCTGGTGCTGGTCGCCTGCAATCCCTGTTATGTCGCCCGCCCCGATTGGCCGGGCGGCATGGATCCGGCCGTGTTCAACGCCTTCGCGCGCGAGCTGACCGCCGAGCCGGTCGCCGCGCTGGCCCGATTTTTAGCCCTGGAGGTTCAAGGCGGGGCCGAGGCGCGGGCCACACTGCGCAGGCTGCGGGAAAGCGCGCTGCGTTACGGGCCGCCGGCCAAAGCGGCGCTCGCACGGGCGCTGGCGATCCTCGGCGACGGCGATTTCAGGCCGCAACTGGCGACGGTGGCTGTTCCGACCTTGGTCATCGGCGGGTCGCGCGACCGGCTGACCGCGCCACGGGCGCTGGCCGATACCGCAAAACGGATCCCCGACGCTCGGCTGACACTGATCGACGGTGCCGCGCACGCGCCGTTTCTGAGTCACCGGCAGGAGTTTGTCGAAGCCGTGCAGGCGTTTTTGTGAAGTTAGAACGCACCGCGATCCGCCGCGCATTCGAGCGCGCGGCACCGCATTACGAACGCCACGCCTGGTTGCAGCGGGAGATCGCCGGCCGGCTGATCGACTTGCCGCAGGTCGAACATCTGGCGCCGCGCTGCATTGCCGATCTCGGCTGCGGCGGCGGGCGCCTGACCACCGATCTGAAGCGCCGCTGGCCGCGCGCCACCGTGGTGGGTCTGGACCTCGCCCCGGCGATGCTCGCTGTAGCCCGCCGCCACCGCCAATGGTACCGGACTTTCGGGCTGTTGTGCGGCGATCTGGCCGGCACGCCGTTCCGGGACGGCAGCGTTGACTTGATCGTCAGCAACCTGGCGTTGCAGTGGACGGCGGACGAGACAGTGTTCGCCGAGTGGCGGCGGATTCTCCGCCCCGGCGGTGCGGTGCTGTTCTCGACCTTCGGGCCGGCGACGCTGCACGAACTGCGCACCGCGTGGCAGGCGGCCGACGCGGCAGTGCATGTCCATGATTTTGCCGGTCTGCACGAGATCGGCGATCGCCTGGTGGCCGCAGGATTCATAAACCCGGTGCTCGGCAGTGAGACGCTGATGGTTTACGAGCCGGATGTGGAAAGCGTGATGCACGGCCTGCGCGCCATCGGCGCGGGCAACGCCGATGCGGCAAGGCGCCGCGGCCTGACGGGCAAAACGGCATATCAAAGGATGCGCCAGGCCTACGAGACCCAGCGTACCGAACATGGCCTGCCGGTGACCTGGGAAGCGATCCTGGGTGCCGCGTTCGCGCCGGCGACAACGGCACCGGAAAAACGCGGGCGCGTGATTCCGCTAGATGAACTGCGCCGCCGGGGGCTACTGTAACAATGCCAGTCTATTTCATCACCGGCACCGATACCGGGTGCGGCAAAACGCACATTGCGGCGGGTCTGACCGCGGCGCTGGCGGCACGCGGCCGGCGCGTCGCGGCGTTCAAGCCGGTGGCCAGCGGGCTCGATGCCGACGGCCTAAACGCCGACGCCAAGGCGCTGGCCGCGGCGGCCAATGTAAAGTTACCGATGGCGGCGGTGAACCCGTATCGCTTCGCCCCGCCGATCGCCCCACACCTGGCAGCGCGCGCGGCCGGAGTGGAGATCGACATTGCCGCGCTGGCGGCGGGTATCCGGCAAGTTGAGGCCGATGTGATCGTCGTCGAAGGCGTCGGCGGCTGGCTGGTGCCGCTCGGCGGTAGGGCGATGCTGAGCGATCTGGTGCGCGCCCTGGCGGCCGAGGTGATCCTGGTTGTGGGCCTGCGCCTCGGTTGCCTGAATCACACCCTGCTTGCGGCGCGCGCCATCGCCGCCGACGGTTTGCCGCTTGGCGGCTGGGTTGCCAACCGCCTGCCGCCGGGGATGGCATGCGAAGCGGACAATATCGCCTGCTTGCAGGACATGCTGGCTGCACCGCTGCTCGGTGTGATCGGTACCGAGCCGGCGCTCTGGCCGGCGGAATTCGCTCGCCTGGCCGCTGCCATGATCCCGGTTTAAGGAGAAAACGCGTATGACCTGTTACCAAATTCCCTACCGTGCCGCCTGCAACGTTTTAGCCGCAGCCGCGTTATGGCCGGCCGGTGCCGGTGCGGCGCCGCCGGTGGAATGCCGGCAGGCGGAACTGGCGGTGCAGGTGCTCGGTTCGGGTGGCCCGGAACTGGCCGGGGGGCGGGCGGCATCTGGCTATCTGCTCTGGCGCGGCGGGCGATCGGTGGCGCACGATCTTATGTGCCTGCCGCTGGCCGCGGGTCAGGATTCCGCCCCGCCGGCATCCGGCGGGCGATCCAGCCAGTAAAGCGCGGTGTAGATTTTGGGATCGAGCGCCACGCCCTGACGCTGGCGGTCGAGTAACCAGCGATCGATGCCGGCGAGCGGCACGGCGTGGACGGTGATCCGTTCGCTCGGGTCGCCGCCGCCGGGGCCGGTTTTCACCAGCCCCTCGGCACGGAAAAACACCGCGGTCTCGTCGGTCAGCCCGGCACTGGTCGGACAACGCATCAGTTCGGTCAGGTGCAAGGCCCGGTAGCCGGTTTCTTCTTCCAGCTCACGCTGTGCGGCGTCGACCGCGCGCTCGCCGGCCCAGGCCGCGTGGTCGCCGACCAGCCCGGCCGGCAGTTCGAGAACGTTGCAGCCGAGCGGAATGCGCATCTGCTCGACGAGCAGCAACCGGCGATCGGCGGTCAGCGCGATGATCACCGCCACTTCCCGGCCACCCGGCCGCGTGGCGTATTCCCAACGGCCCTCGCGCACGAGCTTGAGGAATTTTCCGGCGCCGATCAGGTCCATGCAGTACTCCCGCGACTGGGGCATTGTATTAAGCGGCGGCCGGCGGCAGCCGGTGCGCCGGGGATCGGTTACACTCCCGCCCCGCCGATAAAGCCCATAAGGTTGGAATGATGAGACAGTTCAGTTTATCGCGCGCCGCCCGGGTCGCGCCGTTGTACTTTTTATTGGCCGGCGCGTTCGGGCCCGCCGCCGCTCAGGACACCGCAAAGGCGCCGCCCGCCGCGGAGCCGTCTTTGGCCCAACCCAAAGCCGCGCCCGCCCCGTTGCCCGACCAGCCGCTGTTGCTCGATCGCCTGGCGCAGCAGGCCTTCGAGGCCGAAGACTACAAGGAATTCGTCCGCATCCGGCAGCACCATCTGAGCCTCAGGCCGTTCGATCAGCAAGTGATGATCCAGCTCGTCGTCGGCAACGCCCTGCTCAACGACAAACCGCAGGCGTACACGATGATGCTGGCCCTGCAGCAACAGGGCCTGGGCGTCGATTTCGACACCATCGGGGCGAGCGAAAACATCCGCGGCACCGAAGTATACAGCCATATCAACAATCTGTTGAAAGGCGCCCTCGAGCCGTACAGCAACGGCGCCGAAGCGGCGTTCACACTGCCCGAAGACCTGCTGATGCCCGAAGCGATCGCCTGGGATCCGCGCCACGAGCAATTCATCGTCGGCACCGTGCGCGAGGGCAAAATCGTCCGCCTGGGCCGCGACGGCAAACCGGCCGCCAAGCCGGCGCCGTTCGCCTACGACGGCCGCTGGTCGGTGCTCGGCCTGGCGGTCGATGCCGAGCGCCGCATTCTGTGGGCCAGCACCAGCGCCCTCGGCCAGCATAGCGGATACAAAAAAAGCGACTTCGGGCAGTCGGTGCTGCTGGCCTTCGACCTGGACAGCGGCAGGAAGCGCGGTGAGTACCGGTTGATCCCCGACGGCAACGCCCACGGACTGGCCAATCTGGCGCTGGCCGCCGATGGCACGGTCTATGTCGCTGACCTGCGCCAACCGCAAGTGCATGTACTCAAACCGGGCGCCGAGCACCTGACGATGCTGGCCGGCAGCAAGCAGTTGACCAACATCCGCGGCCTGGCGGTCGATGACCGGCACGGCCTGTTGTACATCGCCGATCGTGAGCTGGGCTTCGCCTTCTGGTCCAATGCCGAGCAGCGCCTGTTCCGCCCCGGCCTGGCCAACAACATCAACCTCGGCGGCATCGAAGGCATCAGCCTCTATCCCGGCGGACTTTTGATCGTGCAAAACGGCATCGAGCCGGAGCGGGTGATGGCCCTGCGCCTGGACGACAGCGGCAAGGCAGTGCGCGCCGCGTTGCCGCTGGCCGCGGCGCTGCCCGAATTCCGCGGCCCGACCTTCGGGACAGTGGTCGATAACGAGTTCTATTTTTTCGCCGCCAACCACTGGAGCGCTTACGACGTCAACGGCCGGCGCCGCCCCGGCACGGCGCTCGATCCGGTGCCGGTGATGAAAATCGACCTCAAAGCTGCCGGCGCGCTCGACGCACTGCCCGCCGCCCCGCTCGCCAGGTGATAAGACCGCTTTAGCCCTTCTCTATACCCAACAGTTGCATAAATTTTGCTCGAATTCATAGAATCTACAATTAAATCATATAGTTATTACGATATTAGTTGAAATGTCGAATTCACCCGGGGTGACGCGCCCGGTTTCTCGCCCAAGCGGGCGGCACATAGAGAACTCGGCATTCCGCACGAGCCGCGTTGCGTTCCCAAACGCCCGCGGGCGGCGTCCATCGGGCAGCGTCTGGATGAACTGGTGGCGCCAGGCATAACTGTCGCTTTCCGAATCCGCCAGATAGGCGGGAGGCAGGCCGCCGCGGCGCCACAGGGTGTTCGCGGCCGAGGCGCCCAATTCATCGAGGGTAAAACCGCTGATCTCGATTCGCTCCATTCGCCCGGCGAGGCTTTCCGAACTCTGGCGCAGCAAATCCCCCGAAGCGCTGCGCAGAATCTAAAAGCCCGCCGGTTGTCCAGGCCGGTCGGCCAATACCCTGAGCACTGGAAACAGCTCGGGGCGGCGCTGCACCTCGTCGATCACCAGCAGCCCCGCCAGCGATTCGAGTGCGGTCCGGGGCTCGTCGAGCCGGGCGAGATCGGCCGGGTCTTCCAGGTCGAAGTAGTTGACTGAATCTTCGGGCAGCAATTCACGGGCGAGCGTCGTCTTGCCGGCCTGATGCGGACCTGTCAGAACGACGACCGGCGCCCGCCGGATAAGCCCAGCAGTCTTCGGCTGAGCGCCGGGCCGAAGCCGAAGCGGTCGATCAGGGCGGTGAGCTGTTGGCGGTCGATGCGGCGGCGGCGGATCGTCGCGGCGCCGTCGAGGCCGTCGATTGCGGTTTCGAGGCGGGTTAGGCGGCGGGCCAGTTCGGCTTGCGGCCGGCCAGCGGCGAGACGTTCGGCGATACCGGCGGCGCCGCGCAACCTCGCCGCCGGTACGCGTTCGAGGTTCTGCCATAAACCGTCCCAGCCGCCGAACAGGTTGAGCAACTGCGCCGCGGTCTTGCGGCCGATGCCAGGGATGCCGGGAATGTTGTCCACGCTGTCGCCGGCGAGCGCCAGGTAATCGGCGATCCACTCCGGCGGGACACCGAATTTTTCCTGCACTTTCGCCGGGTTGAGGCGCACTTTACGGGCGTGATCCCACCAGTGGTCGCCATCTGCGAGCAATTGGCAAAGATCCTTGTCGCTGCTGACCACGACCAAGCGCGCCCCATCGGCGCGCGCGATCCGGGCCAGCGTGCCGATCAGGTCGTCGGCCTCGTACCGCGGGTGGCTGTGGCAGGCCAGCCCCAGCGCTTCGGCCAGTTCCCGGCACCACGGAAACTGGACTTTCAGCTCATCGGGGGTCGGCGCGCGGTTGGCCTTGTAGGCAGGGTACAGGGCGGTGCGGAAGTTGCCCTCCGACGGCCCGTCGAAGGCCAGCGCGATCCTTTCGGCCGAGGTTTCCTCGAGCAGGGCGCACAAAAAGCCGGCGAAGCCGTACACCGCGTTGGTCGGCCGGCCGGCCGGATCGCGCAGTTCGGGCGGCAGCGAGAACCAGGCGCGGAAGATATAGACGCTGGCGTCGATGAGATAACAGGGCGGCGCCGGGGGCACCTTTCAGTGCAACAGGCTGCCGCCGCGCTCGACGCGCTGGCGCAGCACGCTGTGGCGCGGGAAATGGGCGAGCAGAAACTGCATCTGGTCGGCCAGGATGCGCCGGCCCTGGAGATAGACGTACTCGGCGTGGGTCGGCACGAACGGCACGGCGAGCAACTGCATGCCGGCCTGCTCTGGGGTGCGCCCGGCCTTGTGGTTGTTGCACCGCTTGCAGGCGGTGACGACGTTCGACCAGCGGTCGCTGCCGCCGCAGCTCAGCGGCTCGACGTGGTCGCGCGACAGGTGCGAATCGGGGAACTGCTCGCCGCAATAGAGGCAAAGGTTCTGGTCACGGCGGAACAGCGCCCGGTTCGACAGCGGCGGGACGTAGTCCTCGGCCCAAAGCTGCTCGGACTTGTGCTGGCCGACCGAGGCGAGGATGGCGTGGACATCGATCCGGCTCTGCCGGCCACTTCTGGCATTGATACCGCCGTGCAGCGTGTAAATCACCGAGCCGAGCGCGTACGACACCCGGTCGAGGGCGATCATGTGCACCGCCTGCTGGTGGTTGATCCACTCCAGCGGCATGCCCGCAGCGTCGGTCCTGAGGACCAGTTGGTTCAGATTCGGCGTCATCGTCTTGCCTGCCCGTTCGACCCCAAGGCGGCGCCCGGGTCGTGTTCTCCATCGTATGGCCTTTAGACCCCTACATTTGGCCACGAAATCCGGCGAAATGCAATCCTTGCGCCACAAGCCGGACACGCCGCGCCAGCTTTGCCGCCGGCGGTGACGATTTGATGACACCTGGGTTCGCGGCCGGGCCACCGGGGCGGTAGGCAAATCGGCCGCCCGGCAGTTGATCAAAATCAACTCCGGCCCGGCGGCGGGCGGCGATAATGCGGCAACTATCCGCAGGAGGGCGGCTCGTGACCGAAACATCCATCTATCAAGACAAAGTGGTCCGCCAGTTCACTGTGATGACGGTGGTCTGGGGCATCGTCGGCATGACGGTCGGGGCGCTGATTGCGGCGCAACTGGCCTGGCCGGCGCTCAATTTCGACATCCCGTGGCTGACTTACAGCCGCCTTAGGCCGCTGCACACCAATGCGGTGATTTTCGCGTTCGGCGGCTCGGCGCTGTTCGCCACCTCGTACTGGGTGGTGCAGCGCACCTGCCATACGGCGCTGTTTCTGCCGCGGCTGGCGTCGTTCACGTTCTGGGGCTGGCAAGCGGTCATCGTGCTCGTCGCGCTGACCTTGCCGCTCGGCATCACGCAGAGTAAGGAGTACGCCGAATCCGAGTGGCCGATCGACCTTCTGATCGCCGTCGTCTGGGTGGCCTACGCCGTCGTTTTTTTCGGCACCATCGCCAAGCGCAAGATCGCCCACATCTACGTCGCCAACTGGTTCTTCGGCGCTTATATCCTGACCATCGCGGTGCTGCACATCGTCAACAACCTGACGGTGCCGGCCGGTATGTGGAAATCGTATCCGCTGTATTCAGGCGCCGTCGATGCGATGGTCCAGTGGTGGTACGGCCATAACGCCGTCGGCTTCTTCCTGACCGCCGGCTTCCTCGGCATGATGTATTACTTTGTGCCCAAGCAGGCCGGGCGGCCGATTTATTCCTACCGCCTGTCGGTGGTCCACTTCTGGGCGCTGATCGCAATCTACATGTGGGCCGGGCCGCACCACCTGCATTACACTTCGCTGCCCGATTGGGTCCAATCACTCGGCATGGTGTTTTCGCTGATGCTGCTCGCCCCGTCATGGGGCGGCATGATCAACGGCATCATGACGCTGTCCGGGGCGTGGGACAAGCTGCGCACCGATCCGATCCTGCGTTTCATGATCGTTTCGCTGTCGTTTTACGGCATGTCCACGTTCGAGGGGCCGATGATGTCGATCAAGACGGTCAACGCCCTGTCGCATTACACCGACTGGACGATCGGCCATGTGCATTCCGGCGCGCTCGGCTGGGTGGCGTTCATTTCGATCGGGGCGGTCTATTCTCTGTTCCCGCGGCTTTACGGGCTGGAGCGGATGGCCAGCACACGGCTGATCGAATGGCATTTCTGGACCTCGACGATCGGCGTGGTGCTGTACATCACCGCGATGTGGATCGCCGGCGTGATGCAGGGCCTGATGTGGCGCGCGGTCAATGCCGACGGGACGCTGACCTACAGCTTCATCGAGTCGCTGAAGCAGACCTATCCGTTCTATTACATCCGGCTGCTCGGCGGGCTGTTGTTCCTCGCCGGCATGTTCATCATGGCCTGGAACCTGTGGTTGACGCGGCGCCAGGCCGCCGCCCCGGCGCGTTACGCCGTACCGGCCGCTGCTTGAGGAGTCGAACCGATGAAAGCACATGAGTTTATCGAAAAACATGTCGGCTGGCTGGCCTTCTGGATCGTCGTCGTCATCAGCTTCGGCGGTCTGGTCGAGATCGTGCCGTTGATGTACCAGAGCCAGGTCATCGAACCGGCGCCGGGGGTCAAGCCCTACAACGCGCTGCGCCTCGCCGGCCGCGATGTGTATGTCCGCGAGGGCTGCTACGTCTGCCATTCGCAGCAGGTTCGGCCGTTCCGCAGCGAAACCGAACGCTACGGGCCCTATTCGGTGGCCGGCGAAGCGGTGTACGACCGGCCGTTCCAGTGGGGCTCGAAACGAACCGGGCCCGATCTGGCCCGCGTCGGCGGGCGCTACAGCGACGAATGGCACCGGGTGCACCTGATCGATCCGCGCGCGGTGGTGCCCGAATCGAACATGCCCGGTTATCCGTGGCTGGCCGAACGCCGGCTCGACGTGGAGCGGATCGCCGCCCATATGCGTGCCCTGCGCGCCATCGGCGATCCGTACAGCGACGAAGATATCGCCCAGGCCGCCCGGCTCGGCGAGACGACCGAGCTTATGGCCCTGATCGCCTACCTCCAGGGCATGAGCCGCTTCGGTCCGGGGGGTGGGTGATGTGGAACCTCGATCTTTTGCGCGGCGCGATCATCGTGTTGTTGATCGTGCTGTTCACCGGCCTGGTGATCTGGCTGTGGTTTATCGCCGACCGCCGCCGCTTCGACGAAGCGGCGCGCCTGCCGCTCGACGACGACGCGGCAGCGGGCCGGGCGGCGCCTTTGGGAGCATCGAACCATGAGTGAGTTGTGGAGCGTTTACATCATCGCGCTGACGGTGTTGTCCATCGTCGCGACGCTGTGGTTTTTGTACCGCACGGCGAAAATACGGGTCGATAAGACCTCCTCGGACGAAACAAAAACCACCGGCCATGTCTGGGACGGCGATCTTCGCGAATACAACAATCCGCTGCCGCGCTGGTGGATGATGTTGTTCTATATCACCGTCTTTTTCGGCATCGGCTACCTGGTGTTGTACCCGGGCCTCGGTTCTTTCGGCGGCGTGCTCGGCTGGTCGAGCACGGCACGCTATACCAGCGAAATGGCCGACGCCGAGGCGCGCTACGGTCCGCTCTTCGCCGCCTTCGCGGCGCGCCCGATCGACGATCTGCAAGGCGACAGCCGGGCACTGGCTGCCGGTTACAACCTGTTCGTCAACGAATGCGCCCAGTGCCACGGCTCGGACGGCCGTGGCGCCCACGGCTTTCCGAACCTCGCCGACGGCGATTGGTTGTGGGGCGGCGATGCGGCGACGATCCTGACGACGATCAGCGGCGGCCGGCAGGGGCTGATGCCGCCCTGGGGGCCAGCGCTCGGCGATGCCGGCGTCGAGGCAGTGACGGCTTATGTCCTAAGCCTGAGCGACCTCGACCACGACCCCGAACTCGCCGCCGCCGGACAGGCGAAGTTTGCGATGTTCTGCGTCGCCTGCCACGGTGCCGAAGGCAGGGGCAATCCCCTGCTCGGCGCGCCGAATCTGACCGACGGCATCTGGTTGTATGATGCCTCCGAAACCACCATCGCCGACATCGTCCGCAACGGCCGCAGCAACCAGATGCCGTCCTTCGCCGAGCGCTTGGGCGCCGAACGGATCCATGTCCTTGCCGCCTATGTCAAAAGCCTCTCAGCCCAATGATTTCGTGCCCCCGCCCCGGCCGCTGGTACAGCGGCTCGGGGCCATTTTCTGGCCGTCGTTTCTGACCGCCGGCCTCGGCACCCTGGTCGTTTTCGGGCTCTACGATCCGATCGATCTGGCCCACCTGCTCGATCCGGCCTGGGAGCTGGACCGGCAAAGCGGCTACACCATCGGCTTTTTCTGCTTCTGGGCCTTGAACCTCGCCTCCTCGACCTTGACCTGGTGGCTGCTCCGCCCGGCGGCGCGTTTCCGGCGGCGAGCATGAAACCGCTGCCGACCGGCGGTGGCGAGGCGTTGTACGCCCGCCGCGAGAAAGTCTATCCGCGCGAGATCGAAGGCCGTTTCACGCGCCTGAGAACCACAGCGGCGTGGCTGTTGATGGGTTTGTTCTACACCGTCGCCTGGCTCAGGCCCGGCGGCGAGCCGTTGTTGCTGTTCGACCTGCCGGCCCGCAAGTTCCATATCTTCGGCCTGACCTTCTGGCCGCAGGATTTTCTGCTGCTGACCCTGACTTTGATCATCGCCGCGCTCAGCCTGTTTTTTTTCACCGCGCTCGCCGGCCGCCTGTGGTGCGGTTATGCCTGCCCGCAGACGGTATGGACCGAAGTCTTTCTGGCGATGGAGCGCCTGATCGAAGGGCGCCGGCTAAACCGCCTCAAGCTCGACCAGGGGCCGCACGATCTTAGCTGGTGGGGGCGCAAGAGCGCCAAGCAGGCGTTGTGGATCGCCTTCAGTCTGTGGACCGGATTGACCTTCGTCGGCTATTTCACGCCGATCGGCGAGCTGGCCGGCAAGGTGAAGACCTTCAGCACCGGGCCGTGGGAAACCTTCTGGATCTTGTTTTATGGCCTCGCGACTTACGGCAACGCCGGCTTTCTGCGCGAGCAGGTGTGCAAATACATGTGCCCCTACGCCCGTTTCCAGAGCGCGATGTTCGACCGCGATACGCTGATCATCGCCTACGACGAAGGGCGCGGCGAGCCGCGCGGCCGCCGCCGGCGCGGCCTCGAACCGCGCGCCGCCGGACTCGGCGACTGCATCGACTGCACCTGGTGCGTGCAGGTCTGCCCGACCGGCATCGACATCCGCGACGGCCTGCAGATCGAATGCATCGCGTGCGGCGCCTGCATCGACGCCTGCAACCAGATCATGGACCAGATGAACTACCCGCGCGGGCTGATCCGCTACACCACCGAGAACGCCGTCCTCGGCCGCCCGACGCGCCTCGTCCGGCCGCGCCTTTTGATTTATCTCGCCCTGCTCGCGGCGCTGGTCGTCGCTTTCGGCCTGCTGCTCGGCGGCCGGGCGCCGCTGATCGCCGATGTGATCCGCGACCGTAATGCGTTGTACCGGCTGGCCGGCGAGGATGTCGAAAACACCTACACGATCCGCCTGATCAATAAAACGGCCCACGCGCAGCAGGTCGCGATCGGCGTCCGGGAACATGGGTTCGAGGTCCGCACCTGGCCCCGGATCGAAATCGCCGCCGGCGCTGTGCAGCCGGTGCCGGTCGCGGTGCGGGCGGAACGCGATGCGGTATCTGAACGGCAGACGATCCACTTTGTCGTCACACCGGAAGATGCCGCTTTGCAGCCGTTGATCGAACCTAGCCGCTTTTTCGCGCCGCCCGGCGAGCGGGACCATGACGGAGACGGCGATGACCATGGCGATTGATCCCGGCCGGCAAGCGGCGCCCGCTCAGGGCGCCAAACCCCGCCGCCCACCGCTCTGGCTCTGGCTGCTGGTGCCGATTTTTGCCGCGATGGCCGGCTCCTTCGCGACGATCTGGCTGGCGCTCGCCCAC
Organism: Candidatus Jinrbaksania sp.; assembly: GCA_039794245.1. Taxonomy (GTDB): domain Bacteria; phylum Pseudomonadota; class Gammaproteobacteria; order Xanthomonadales; family Wenzhouxiangellaceae; genus DAITQM01. Next base: position 39,663 of record JBDIVS010000014.1, on the reverse strand, counting down.
CCCGACCCGGTGATCGCCAAACACCTGAACCCGCTCGGCAAGGCGGTGATCGACGAGCGCAGCGCATTGGAGGCCGCCGCCCGTCTGGCGTTGCGCGCCGACATCACACTCGACCGGCAAGCCGGCCGCGTGCGCTTGCTGCTGGCCGGCGATACCCGGCCGGCTACCGTGCAGCTTCGCTACATCCACCCGACGCGCGCCGAACTCGATCGCGCCACGGTGCTGACCCGCGGCCCCGACGGCGTCTATCACGGCGCGCTGGTCTTGCCCGATGTCCAGCGCGGCACCTGGTTGTTGCACGATCCCGCCGGCGCCTGGCGTCTTGAATCAGAACAACGAAAGATCGGCGCGCGCTTCACGCTCGCCGCGCCGCTGCCCGGTCAGGCGCGGCCAGTGGGTCATGACTGACCCGGGTTCAATGTGAACGGCAAATTCAATCCTGCGGGCGTGAACGGGACAGTCAACAAACTGATCGACGAATCGATCGACGGGACAGTCACCGAATCGATCGACGGGACAGTCACCGAAACCCGCCCGCCGGCCGCCGGCTGTTTTCATTGCGGCGAAGCCTTGCCGCCGGGGGCGCCGCACGACCGGATCGCTGGGGCGCTCAGGCATTTCTGTTGCCAGGGCTGTCGCGCGGTTGCCCTGTTGATCGAAGGTTCGGGGCTCGAAAACTACTATCGCTACCGCACCGCGCCGGCGGTCACCGCGCCGGCGGCGGCGGCCGGCGACTTTACGCTTTACGACCGGCCGGCGGTGCTCGAACGACTCACCCGCCGGGTCGATGACCGGCGCCGCGAGATTCTGCTCCACCTCGACGGCATGCGCTGCGCCGCCTGCGCCTGGCTGCTGCACTCGCTGGCCGCCCGGACGCCGGGGATCGAGGCGCTGGAGGTCAACCCGGCCACGGCCCGGGCGCGTGTCGAATGGGATACGCAGCGGCTGGCGCTTTCGGCCTTGCTGGCCGCCATCGCCCGCTTCGGCTTCAAACCGACGCCCGAACTCGGCGGCGAAAGTCTCGCCGCCGAACGCCGCGAAGTGCGCCGCGCCCAACTCCGTCTCGCCGTCGCCGGTATCGGCATGATGCAGGTGTTGATGTACGCCGTCGGGCTTTATTTCGGCGGTGCATCTGAAATGCCCCCGGTGGTGAGCGGCGGCCTGCGCTGGTTCTCGCTGGTGCTCAGCATCCCGGTCGTGTGGTTCGCCGGCTGGCCGATCCTTGCCCAGGCCTGGCGCGGGCTGCTCACCGGCCGGCCGGTGATGGACCAGCCAGTGGCCCTGGCCTTGGTGCTCGCCTGGTCGGCGAGCGTCTGGCACACGGTGCAGGGCGCGGGCGAGGTCTATTTCGAGGCGGTGACGATGTTCGTCTTTTTCCTGACGCTCGCCCGTTTTCTGGAGCTTGGCGCCCGGCGCACGGCGGCGGCAAGCGGCCGGCGGCTGGCCGAAGCGGCGGTGGTCGGCGCCGAGCGATGCGATCCCGCCGGCACCTGGACCACAGTCACTGCCGACGAACTGGAAACAGGCGACCGGGTGCGGTTGCAGGCCGCCGCCACGGTGCCGGCCGATATCGTGATCGAAAACGGTGAAGTCGCGGTCGACGAATCGTTGCTGACCGGTGAAGCGGTGCCCCGCCTGGCCGGATGCGGCCGTTATCTTCTGGCCGGCAGCCGCGTCGTCTCGGGCACGGCCGAAGGCCGGGTGGCAGCCGCCGGCGAGCATTCGAGTCTGGGGCGCCTGCGCCGCATTCTTTCAAAAGCGCAAAGCAGCCGGCCGCTCCGGCAGGCCGCCGGCGACCGCCTCGCCGCGGGCTTTATCGGTTTGGTGCTGCTGCTCGCCCTGGGCACCGCGGTGGTCTGGTGGCACATGGATCCGGCCCGCGCCTTCGCCGCGACGCTCGCCGTGCTGGTCGTGACCTGCCCGTGTGCCTTGTCGCTGGCCGCGCCGGCGGCGCTGGCCGGGGCGATCGGCGCCCTGGCGCGGCGCGGTATCTTTATCGCCGGCGCTGCCGCGCTCGACAAACTCGCCTCGTGCGATCTGGTGCTGCTCGACAAAACCGGAACCTTGACCGACGGCCGCTTTTCGCTCATCGGAATCGAGACCTCGCCGGCCATCGACCGCGCCGCCGCGATCGGCATCGCCGCCGCCCTGATGGCCGGCACGCGCCACCCGCTGGCCACCGCCTTCGGCGGGATTCCCGTCACCGAAAGCGCAGGCGCGCGCGAAACCGTGCCCGGCGCCGGCGTCACGGCACAGATCGGCGGCCGGTGGTGGCGCCTCGGACGGGCCGATTACGCCGGCCATGACGGCGATCAGTGGGACGCAGACATTGACGGCCACACCTTGCTTTATCTCGGCGACGGCCGGCATATCGTCGCCCGCTTCAGGCTCGCCGATCGCCTCAGGGCCGACGCCGCCGATGCCGTGCGGCGGCTGGAGCGGTTGGGCCTTATGGTGCGAATCCTGAGCGGCGACCGGCCGGCGGCGGTCAAGGCCGCCGCGACCCGGCTCGGCATCGCCGACTGGCGCGGCGGTTTATTGCCGGAAGATAAAATGGCGATCGCCAGGGAAGCGCAGCGGCAAGGGCATACCGTCGCGATGGCCGGCGACGGCGTCAACGACGCCCCGGTGCTGGCCGCCGCCGATGTCTCGATCGCGCTGGCCGGCGGCGAAGCGATCGGCCGGGCCGGCGCCGACGTGATCATCACCGCCGAACGCCTAGCGCAGCTTCCCGAACTTCTCGCCCACGCCCACCGCACGCGGCGCATCATCCGCCAGAACTTCGCCTGGGCCGTGGCCTACAACCTGCTCGCCGCCCCCGCCGCCAGCCTCGGCTTCGTCGCCCCGTGGCTGGCGGCGCTCGGCATGTCGTTGAGCTCGCTGGTCGTCGTCGGCAACGCCCTGCGCGCCGCGCGCCTGCCCATGGCCGAGACGAGTTGCGAACAGCACACGCTAGGCGGCGAAACCCTGCACGGCGCGGCGGCCGGATGAGCATGCTCGCCGTCCTGCTGCCGCTTGGCCTGCTGCTGATCGCACTGGCCCTCGCCGTATTCTGGTGGGCCGCCAGAAGCGGCCAGTTCGACGACCTCGAAACCCCCGCCTGGCGCATCGTCCTGGACGAAGACCGCAGTGCAGACGACAATGCCGAAGCTCCCGAACAGTATGAGCACGGCGGGATGACTGCCGCCGCAAAAAACACAATCGACCGCGCGCTCGACACGCTGGCCGCAGCCGGCCGGAAACGGCACGGATCGACCCGGGACGATGGCTAGTCCCATCCGATTGGCCGAGCATTGCATCAACCAGGAGGCGACATGCCCGCGCTCTGGCTAGGCTATACTGCTGCGACGTTGACCACCGTCGCCTTTCTGCCGCAGGCGATCAAAACCCTGCGCACCGGCGACACCCGCTCTCTGGCGCTGTCGATGTACGCCATATTCACCGCCGGCGTCGTCTTCTGGTTCCTGTACGGTTGGGCGATCGGCGACCCGGCGATCGTCGTCGCCAACCTCGTCACCGGAATCCTGTCACTGTCGATCCTGATCATCAAAATCCGCAACCTGATCAAAGGCACCGACGACTGAACCGAGAACGGAATGGACCGCCCACCGCGCCATCCCGCCTCGAACAAACCCAGCATTCGTTGCCAAGGACGATAGCCGGTTAGACGAGCGCCGTGCCGGCAGCGAGCGGTTCGAGGCCGAGCTGGAGCGCGATGCTCTGGCCGATATCGGCGAAGCTTTCGCGCCGGCCGGCGTTGCCGGGTTTAAGGCCGGGGCCGTGGACCAACAGCGGTACGAATTCGCGGGTGTGGTCGGTGCCCTTGAACGTCGGGTCGCAGCCGTGGTCGGCGGTGATGTAGAGGCGGTCACCGGGGACGAGACAGGCGAGCAGGCGGGGCAGCAAGGCATCGAGACGTTCGAGTTCGCGGCCATAACCGACGGCATCGCGGCGGTGGCCGTAGAGCGTATCGAAATCGACGAAATTGGTGAACACCAGTCCGCCGTCGGGCAGGGCGGCGAGCGCCTCCAACGTGGCGGCTAACTGCGCCGCGGTGCCGTCGGCCTTGACGCTTTGGGTCAGACCGCGGCCGGCGAAAATATCGCCGATCTTGCCGATGCCGATGACCTCGCGGCCGGCGCTTTTGAGCCGGTCGAGCAGGGTCTGAGCATGCGGCGGCGTGGCATAGTCGCGGCGGTGATAGGTGCGGCTGAAGGCTCCGGGCCGGCCGACGAATGGCCGGGCAATCACCCGGCCGATACGATAAGGATCGACCAGCCGGCGGGCGATTTCGCAGGTCCGGTACAGGCGCTCGAGGCCGAACGCCTCTTCATGTGCCGCGATCTGCAAGACGCTGTCGGCCGAGGTATAGACGATCGGTTTGCCGCTGGCCAGGTGTTCGACGCCGAGGTCGGCGATGATCTCGGTACCCGAGGCGTGGCAGTTGCCGAGGATGCCGGGCAGGCCCGCTTCAGCGATCAGCGCCCGGGTCAGCGCTTCGGGAAAGGCCGGCACCTTACGCGGAAAATAACCCCAGTCGAAATCGACCGTAAGTCCGGTCATCTCCCAATGCCCGCTTGGCGTGTCCTTGCCGCGGCTCAGTTCGGCAAGGGCGGCGTATAAGCCGATCAGGTCGAGCCTGGGCGGGTGCCTGGCCGGCAAGCGGCCGGTGGCCAGGTGCGCCGCCTGACCGAGACCGAGCCGGTACAGGTGGGGCAGGTGCAACGGCCCGGCGGGGCGCCGCTCATCGTGCGCGCCGGCGGCCAGCGTTTGGGCGATATGGCCCAGCGTATCGGCGCCGCTGTCGCCGAAGCGCGCCGCATCGGGGCCTTCGCCGATCCCGAGGCTGTCGATGACGAGCAGCACTGCGCGGCCCACCGTCAGGCCTCCATCGCGTCGAGCACTACGGCGACCGGGCCGGGCTCAGGGGCTCGATCGCCGATTTCGATCGCTTCATCAAACGCGGCAATCGCTGCTTGCGCCGCCGCGTCGTCCGCCGCATGCACCCGGGCGAGCGGCTCGCCGGTGTCGAGTCTGGTCCCCAGCGCGGCAACATCGCTGAAGCCGACGCGGGGGTCGATGCGCTGCTCGGTCTTGGTCCGCCCGCCGCCCAGGGTGACAATGGCCTCGCCGATGGCCCTAACGTCGAATTCCGCCAGATATCCGGTACGGCCGGCGGTCACCTCCCGGATCACCGGGGCGGCGGCGAGATAATGGCCTGGCCGGTCGATGAAATCGGCCGGGCCACCCTGGGCCCGGACCATGCGGCCGAAGGTTTCGGCGGCTTTGCCGGCAGCGAGCGCCGCGGCGGCGGCGTGGCGGCCGCTTTCGTGATCCGGCGCCAGGCCGCCTTGGACCAGCATTTCAGCAGCGAGGGTCAACGTGCAGTCGAGCAGTCTTGGCTCGGCGCCCGCCCCAGTCAAAACCGCAACCGCTTCACCGACTTCGAGGGCATTGCCCGCCGTCCGGCCCAGTACCTGGTTCATATCGCCGAGCACGGCGCGCGCCCTGAGGCCGCAGTCCCCGGCGGTGGCGGTGAGAGCCGCCGCCAGCTCGGCGGCCCGCACGCGGTCGGGCATCATGGCACCGCTGCCGAACTTGACATCGAGTACCAGGCCGTCGAGGCCGGCGGCAAGTTTTTTCGCCAGGATCGAGGCGGTGATCAGCGGGATCGATTCGACCGTCGCGGTCACATCACGGATGGCATAAAAGCGGCGGTCGGCGGGCGCCAGCTCGGCCGTCTGGCCGACGATCGCACAGCCCAGATCGATGACCTGGGCCATAAACTCATCGCTCGCCAACGCCGTGCGATAGCCGGGGATGCTTTCCAGCTTGTCCAGCGTCCCGCCGGTGTGACCGAGGCCGCGGCCGGAGATCATCGGCACGTGCGCGCCACAGGCGGCGACCAGCGGCGCGAGGATCAGGCTCACCTTGTCGCCGACGCCGCCGGTCGAATGTTTGTCCAACACCGGACCGCGAAGCCGGTCGCACGGCCAGCGCAGCACTTGACCGCTGCGCGCCATCGCCAGGGTCAGGGCGCGCCGCTCAACGCTGTCCAGGCCGCGGAAAAACACCGCCATCGCCAGCGCCGCGACCTGTTCGGCGCTGATTTCTCCACGAGTCAGGCCGGCGACGAAGCGCTCGATATCGGCCGCCGTGAGTGTCCCGCCGTCGCGTTTGAGGCGGATCAGCCGCTGCGGTAGAAACGGTGCGGGCGGCATCAGCGCTCCGTGTCTTGTAGATTGCGCGGCCCGAAGGCGACCGGCAGCAGGTCGCCGAGACGGTGGCTCGTAACTTCGCCGCCCGCCCCTACGGCATGGACCTGCATTTTTGGCGCCGCGAACTCATACAGTATCTGCCGACAGCCGCCGCAAGGCAGACACGGCCGCTCGCCCGGGCCGGCGATGACGATCTCGGCGATCCTCCCGCCGCCGCCGGCCACCATCGCCGCCACCGCCGCCGCCTCGGCGCACAGGCCGAGCGGATAGGCGGCGTTTTCGACATTGCAGCCGGCGTAAACCGCCCCCGCGGTCGTGCGCAGCGCCGCACCCACCGGGTGGCGTGAATACGGCGCATGGGCTCGCTCGCGCAGGCGGCGGGCGGCGGCGATCAAGGTTGCAAGCGATGGCGGTATGGATTCTGGCATGTTTTCAGGGCCGATGGCCGGCGTACCGGCGGGCTGTCATAATACTTCGCTTTGAGAAGCGAACAGGCAATGCAGCCGGATTCAATGCAACACACACCGGGGCGGGCGATCGTCGTCGCCCACCCGCTGGTCCGCGACCGCCTGACCCGGCTGCGCGATGCAGCGGCGGGGCAAGGCGAATTTCGCCGCCTGCTGGCCGAGATCGGCTTGCTGCTCGCCGCCCGCGCCCTCGATGACCTGCCGCTTGACGCAATCCAGGTCACTACCCCGATCGGTCCGGCGCGCGGCGAGGTGCTGGCCGAGCCTTTGCCCTGCGTGGTCTCCATCCTGCGCGCCGGCAACGGCCTGCTCGACGGCTTCCGGCAGCTTCTGCCCGAAGCACCGGTCGGCATGATCGGGATGGCGCGCGACGAAAAAACGCTCGAGGCGAGGCGGTATTACTGCAAACTGCCCGCCGGTATTGCCGAACGCCTGGTCATTGTCGTCGATCCGATGCTGGCCACCGGCCATTCGGCCGCCGCGGCGCTCGACGTTCTGAAAGAGGCCGGGGCGCAGCGCCTCAGGCTGATCTCGGTGCTTGCCGCGCCCGAGGGCATTGCCGAACTTCAGGCGCGCCACCCGGACGTTCCGATTTACACCGCCGCGATCGACGAGCGGCTCGATCAACGGGGTTACATCGTGCCGGGCCTGGGCGATGCCGGCGATCGGCTGTACGGCACCGTCGAATGAACACGAGCGAAGCGGTCGCCAAAACCTACATCTCGGCGCAAAGCCTGCTCGAGGATTCGTTCCGCCTCGGCTACCAGATCCTGGCCAGCGGTTTCAGGCCGGCGATGATCGCCGGGGTCTGGCGCGGCGGCACGCCGATCGGCATCGCGGTGCAGGAGATCCTCGATTATCATGGCAACAAGGCCGACCACATCGCGGTCCGGACCTCGTCGTATCACGGCATGGAACAGCAGAAAGTCGTCAAGGTCCACGGCCTGGAGTACCTGATCGAGAACCTGGACGCCGAGGACAGCCTGCTTCTGGTCGATGACGTGTTCGATTCGGGCCGCAGCTTGCATGCCATCATCGATGAATTGCAACGCCGCTGCCGGCGCAATCTGCCGGAAGTGATCCGTATCGCCACGGTGTATTACAAACCGCAGCGCAATACGACCGATCTTGCGCCCGATTATTTTCTGCACGTCACCGACGACTGGCTGGTGTTCCCGCACGAAATCCACGGCCTGCGGGACGACGAAATCCGTCAACGCAAAGGCCTGGATCTCGCCGCGCTCAAAGCGACGGCCGGTCGGCCGGATGTCCGCGCAGTGCCCGATGCGTAGCCGGAACACTGACGATCACGCCGCCGCCGCGGCGTATCTGGCACCGCGCGTGGCGCCGTTTCCGGAAACGGTGATCCAGCTCGGCAGCGGGGCGAGCGCCGTGGCCGAGGCGGTCGATGCCCGGCTGATCGTCGATTACACCGATATTCCCGGCTACCCGCAACCGGGGGTCGAAGGCCATGCCGGCCGCCTGTGGCTCGGGACGCTCGACGGCGTCCCCGTCGCCATGTTGCAAGGCCGCGTGCATTATTACGAAGGCCGTGGTTTCGGGCCCCTGAAGGTGATGATCCGCAGCCTCAACGCCCTCGGTGCGAAGCGGCTGATCCTGACCAATGCCGCCGGCAGCCTCGACCCGGCCATCGGACCCGGCCGCCTTTTAGCGATCGGTGACCACATCAACCTGAGCGGCGCCAACCCACTGATCGGCCCGAATGACGATACGCTGGGGCCGCGTTTTCTCGATCTGACCGCAGCTTACGATCCTAGGCTACGCGAAGTACTGCATGCCGCCGCCGCCGACTGCGGGATCGACCTGGCCGATGGGGTGTATCTGATGGTCTCGGGGCCGAGTTTCGAGACCCCGGCCGAGATCCGGGCGTTTCGCCGGCTCGGAGCCGATGTCGTCGGCATGTCCACCGTGCCCGAGTGCCTGGTGGCGCGCCATCTCGGCATGCCGGTTGTGGCAATATCGACCATCACCAATTACGCCGCCGGACTGAACCCCGAACCTTTGACGCACGACGAGACCATGCGCGTCGGGGCGGCGGCGGCGGCCGATCTTCGCCGCCTGCTCGGCGCCTTTTTACAGCGCGTCACTGCACGCGGCGCACGGTAAAACCGCGTTCGGCGAGCAGCTCGATGAGGTTGCCGGGCCCGACCAGGTGCCCGACGCCGACGGCGACGAATTCCCGCCGCCCGCTTGCGATCAGTGCCGCCAGCCGATCGATCCATAACCAGTTGCGGGCGACGATCAGGGCCTGGTGGATTTCCGGGTGGGCCTCGGCAAAGCGCCGCATGTCCTGATCCAGTGTCGCGATATCGCCCGTCTGCCAGAGCGCCAGCAACCGGCGGAAGGCGTCATCCTCGCGCGCCGGGTCGGACAGCGCATCTTCGACGTAGCGCAGCAGGATTTCGCACTGCTGTTGAACTTCGTGACCGGCCATCGTCGAGCTCAGGGCAGTAAAGCGCTCGTCGATGGTTTCGAGCCCTTCGAGTTTCAGGTTGCGGCGCCGGGCATAATTTTCCAACCAATATTCGACTCCGATCCGGCTTTCGGCTTCTGGCGTTGTGGCGATAAAGGTGAACAGGAACAGCGCCCCGAGCGGCCCGGCCCGCTCGAGATGCCGTTCGCTGATACCGTAAGCCCGACCGGCAGCGGCAAGCTGTGCGTAACGCTCAGCGGGGAGCAGCTCGCGGAGCGGGCGCTGGTTGCCGTAGAGCGTACCGAGCGCCTCGCCGACCCAGGTGCCGTTTTCGACATACGTTGTTTCGATCACGATCGCGCGGCTGGTGGCCAGCGCCTTGTGCACGGCCGGGGTCACCCACGGCAAGGGCGGGATATTGCGGTCGGTGCGCGTCGAGACGTAAACCCGTTCGATAAACGACGCCCGCCACAGATCGGAATCGGCCAGCCGGTGGATCGTGCCGAACAGCCAAAGCCGCCCGCCGTCCACTGCGCCGACGTCCCACAACGCCGGGCCGGGAGCGTCGCGTTGCGGCGCCGCGGCACAGGCCGCGACAAGGGCGGCGAGCAACCCGAAGATCAGGCGCCATGCCGGAGGTATCGGCCGCGCCGCAGGTGATCGAATCTGGTTCGTCATCATTGATCAAGACCGGCCGGGCGGCGATCGACTCGCCCGGACCGCATGGGTGAGTCTCCGTCCTGGATTCCGGATCGTGCTCGCCGCGGCGAGCGCGACCGGAATGCCGGCTTATGGCGCGCTGGCGGCATCTGCCCCAAGCCCGGTGAAATGCGCTGCATAGGCCCACAGGTCGGCGGCCTCGTCGATCTGCTTTTCGGTCGGTTTGCCGGCGCCGTGCCCGGCGCGGGTTTCGATCCGGATCAGGACCGGCGCGTCACCGGCCTGCGCCGCCTGCAAGGCAGAAATGTACTTGAAGCTGTGCCCCGGCACGACCCGGTCGTCGTAATCGGCGGTCGTGACCAGCACCGCCGGGTAGCGCGTACCGGGCTTGATGTTGTGATAGGGGGAATAGGCGTAAAGCGCCCTGAATTCTTCCGGCTCGGCCGAAGAGCCGTAATCGTCCACCCAGAAGCGGCCGGCGGTGAAATGCTGGAAGCGCAGCATGTCCATCACACCGACCGCCGGCAGGGCGACGGCGAACAGGTCGGGGCGCTGGTTCAACACGGCGCCGACCAGCAGGCCGCCGTTGCTGCCGCCCTGGATGGCCAACTGCTTTGCGGTCGTCACGCCACGGGCGATCAGGTCTTCCGCCGCGGCGATGAAATCGTCGAAAACGTTTTGTTTGTCGAGCTTCGTTCCGGCCTTGTGCCAGGCTTCGCCGTATTCGCCGCCACCGCGCAGGTTGACAACGACCAGTACCCCGCCCATTTCGAGCCAGGCCATGCGCGATGGGCTGTAGCTCGGGGTCAGCGAAATATTGAAGCCACCGTAACCGTAGAGCAGCGTCGGGTGGGGACTGTGCGGATCGAGATCTGTGCGGCGGGTGATGAATAGCGGCACGCGGGTGCCGTCCTTGGAACGGTAAAACACCTGCTCGACCGAATAGGCGCCCGGCTCGAACGCTACCTTCGGCGATTTGAAGGCGTTCAACTCCAAAGTCCCGGCGCCGAGACGCATGATCGAAGGCGGCCGATTGAAACTGGCAAAGCTGAAGAACACGTCGGGCTCGGCCGCCTTGCCGCGCAGGCCGGTGACACTGCCCAGGCCGGGCAGCGGGATGGAGCGCACCTGGCCGCCGTTCAGATCCCTGACTTCGAGGCGCGAGGCCGCATCGTGCAGATATTCGAGGACCAGGCGGCCGCCGGCGATGAGCGCAGTTTCCAGCACGTCGTCCCGTTCGGGGACGATTTCGCGCCACTTGGGATCGGCCGCCGTCGGATCGACCGCCAGCACGCGGTAGCGCGGCGCCTCGCGGCTGCTGCGGAAATACAGTGTTTTGCCGTCGTTGCCGGCAAGCTGGTAGGCATGGTCGAAGCCCTCGACCAGAAAGCCGAGGCGGCTTTCGGGGTCGGTCAGGTCGCGGCACAAAATCTGGTAGCGATCATCGGTGCCAACCCACACCGTGACCACCAGGTAGCGCCCGTCGTCGGTGACTTCGGCGGCATAGCCCCATTCGGGGTGTTCGTCGTTGGCATAGACCTTCGTATCGCTATCCTGCGCGGTGCCGAGCCGGTGGAAATAGATCGCCATCTTGGTATTCAGGCTCTGAAACGCCGCACCTTCGGCCGGTGCCGGGTAACGGCTGTAATAGAACCCGCGATTGTCCGGTGTCCAGGCGACCGAAGTGAATTTCAGCCACCGCAGCTCATCGGCCAGCGGCTCGCCGCTCGCGACGTCGAGCACGCGCCAGATACGCCAGTCCGAGCCGCCGTCCTGGATGCCGTAGGCGAGGTAGCGGCCGTCCGGCGACGGCACCCATTCGGCGAGCGCGATCGTGCCGTCGGCGGCCCAGGTGTTGGGGTCGATCAGCAGGCGCGGTTCGCCATCCAGCCCCTGCTGGACATACAGCACGGCCTGGTTCTGCAGGCCGTCGTTGCGGGTCATGAAATACCTCTCGCCGGCCTTCACCGGCACCCCGAAACGCTCGTAGTTCCAGAGCGTTTCGAGTCTGGCGCGGATCTTCGGGCGGTCGGTAAGCGTCGCGAGGTAGGCGTCGGTCACGGCATTTTGCCGCGCCACCCAGTCGGCAACCTCGGGCACCTCACGGACGTCGCCCTCGAGCCAGCGGTAAGGATCGGCGACAGTGGTGCCGTGGTAGTCGTCAAGCGTATCGCCGCGGCGGGTTTCGGGGTAGCGTTCGACGCCGTGGGCGGCGGCCAGGCTGGAGGCGAAAATGATCATGGCGGGCAATAGACCTTTGTACATGGCAGATTCCTGTGGCGGTCGGCGGCACCCAGTTTAAGCAATATTTATGCAACTGTTGGGTTTACCGTGTTGGGCCAACGCCGCGGGCGCCGCCGAGCGGCCGATCACCAGCCCTGGCCGGGACCGGAACCCGGACTGCCGGAGGGTGTCAGATAAGATTGATAGTCGATCCCGACACCCGCCAAGGAGCCATCCGATGCGCCACGCAGAGCAATCCATTTTGGCCGCGTTCGTGCTGTTTTCCGGCTTCGCCCTGAACGCCGCCGCGGCACCCGCTGCCGGCGATCCGGCACCCGATTTTCGCCTCCAGGACCAGAACGGCGACTGGCACGAGCTCGGCGATTATCGCGGCCGCTGGTTGACGGTCTATTTCTATCCCAAGGACGATACGCCCGGCTGCACGGCTCAGGCATGCAGCATCCGCGACAATTTCTATGCTTTCAAGAAAATCGATGCCGAAGTCGTCGGTATCAGCGTCGATGACGTCGCCTCGCACCAGGCGTTCGCCGGCAAATACAAGCTGCCGTTCACGATTCTGGCCGACAGTGAACGAAAGACCGCACAGGCATACGGCGTCTTGAAAGACTACATCGTTGCCGAAATGGCCAGCCGCCAGACCTTCATCATCGACCCGCAAGGCAAGATCGCCAAGCACTATGAAAAAGTCGATCCCGAGACACACACTGCGATGGTCCTGGCCGATCTGGAAAAACTGATGGCCGCGGACTTGCAAACGCCCGAAGCCTGAGAATCACAGGCTGGCATTATTTGAACAACGCGACTTAAGGAGTACCAAACCATTATCCGTTCGATCCTGTCGATATTGCCTGCTGCCTTGCTCGCAATACCGACATCCGCCGTGGAGGTGAGCATCCGGGAATGGCCGGTGCCGTGGCCTGAGAGCCGGCCGCGCGACCCTTTCGTCGCGCCCGACGGCGCGATCTGGTTCGTCGGCCAGGGGGCCGATTACGCGGCGCGTTTCGATCCGGCGAGCGAAACGTTCAAACGCTTCGACCTGCCGCCCGGTGCCGGGCCGCACAACCTGATCGTCGATGCCGGCGGCATCGTCTGGTACGCCGGCAACCGCGCCTCCCATCTCGGCCGGCTTGATCCGGCCAGCAGCGAAATCAAGCAGTATCCGACGCCCGAACCAGCGCTCAAGGATCCGCATACGCTGGTCTTCGGGCCGCAGGGCGATATCTGGTTCACCGCCCAGGGCGCCAATCATATCGGTCATTTCACGCTCGCCGATGGCAAAGTCGAAGCGTTCGCCGTGCCGACGCCGAAAGCCCGGCCCTACGGCATCAGTCCAGATTCCACCGGCCGGCCGTGGATCGTCTTGTTCGGCACGAACAAACTGGCAACGATCGATCCGGAAACGAAAACCCTGCGCGAAATCGTCCTGCCGCGGGAAAAAGCCCGGCCGCGGCGGATCGCGATCACCCGTGACGACCGGATCTGGTACGGCGATTACCAGGACGGTTACCTCGGCGTCTACAATCCAAAGAGTGGCACCTTCAAGGAATGGCGCAATCCCGGCGCCGACAAGAGCGGGCCATACGCGATGACCGTCGATGACCGCGACCGCATCTGGTTCGTCGAAACCTGGCAGAACCCGAATCGGCTGGTCGGCTTCGATACTGCCGGCGAGGAGTTCATCAGCCAGACCGCCATTCCGAGCGGCGCTGGTGCCGTCCGCCACATGGTCTTCGATCCCGAAACCCGCAGCATCTGGTTCGGCACCGACACCAACAACCTGGGGCGGGCGGTGCTGGTCGATTGACCAGCCTGATTGACGTATCGGCGAACGGGCGTGGTGTGTTCGTGTACGACCCGGTGATGCCACAACCGAGGGGAGAGGACGATATCTGAGCAGCCTACATTGAAAAAGCTGAACCCATAACGGAGGCCCAGGCCCACGGTTTCGAAAGCCGTAAACCCCATGGCTTGTTCAGCGATATCGTCGAGGTACGCACCGCGCCGTCGGGGACGCAGTCGGTCAATCTGGCCGATGCTTACCGATATCTCCTCGTTGAAGAGATATCGAAAGAAATCGCAAAAAATTCAGCCAAAAACAGAGCGCAGTACTCGAACGACCATAAGTCCTCGGAGCATAACGGCTGAGTCACCTGCGAGCTGAAAACGTCGCCACGAGACGTCTCGAATATGCCGTGGAATTTGATGTTGCTACCGCTTGCCGGCGGTTTCCTATTCGTCGCAGATGAAATCTGGAAAATTCCTGATAATTTGCTGATTTAATCTAAAAAGAAAACTCTGACTATCATCCCAGTAGCCGAGATTGTTTCCGTTCATCGCTTCGATCGCGATGTCTATTTGACTCACAGGAAAAGCCATGCAAAAAGTGATTCACGAGGCCGATCAACATCGCTTCGTGCTGCGCCACGGTGGCGCTGAGGTGGTGGTGCATTACCGGCCGGTCGATGAGACGGCGGTCGATTTTATTTCAACCTACACGCCGCCCGAGCTGCGTGGCCGGGGGCTGGCACGGCGGGTGGTCGAGGCGGGGCTGGCCTGGGCTGCGGCCGGTGGTTTGCGGGTGATCCCGACTTGTTCCTATGTCGCCCGGGTGATGGCCGAAGGCCGGGGCGGCGCCGGGTGATATAATATGACGCTCTATTCCTGGCTCCTAGGCTTCTCCTCGATATGGCCGCAATTCCGTGGCGCACCAATCTGGTTTTAGCTGCGCTTTTCGTTCTGTTGCATGCGCTGCTTCTGGTGTGGCCACTAGCCACCGGACAGCCCGTCACCGGGTGGGCCGGCGTTGCGTTTTTCGCTTTGTACGTGGCGGTGACGATTCCGCTGTGGGCCTTGATCCACGAGGCAGTCCACGGCCGCCTGCTCGCGGCGCCGGGGCCGAGCCGCGGGTTGGGCCGGGTGCTGGCGGTGGTTTTCGGCGGCCCGTTCCGGGTGCTGCGTTACGGTCATTTATTTCACCACCGGCACAGTCGCGGGCCGGCCGATCGAACCGAAATCTACGATGCCGATGGCGGCACCTGGATCGGCGCCGCCCTTGTGTTTTATCCGCGGCTGCTGATGGGTCTTTATCTCGGAGAGCTGGCGTCGGCGCTTGCGGTGTTTCTACCGCGTCGCGTTCTGGCCGCCATTGTGGGCGGGTTGAATCGCTCGCTGCCGGCCGCCGAGCGCCAGATGGCCGAGCGCGAACTGTTGTCCGCCGCGGCGCAAAGCGAGATGCGCCTCGACGGCGCGCTGGTCATCCTGTTTTATATCGCCTTGTTCTGGTTGTGGCGCGAGGCGTTATGGCTGCCGGCGCTGGCCCTCGCCGGCCGCGCGCTCATCGTCTCGATGCTCGACAATTCCTTCCACTACGGTACACCGCTCGGCGATCGCCTGTACGCGCTGAATCTCAGATTGGCGCGCCTTTCGCCGTTGATCTTGAATTTCAATCTGCACCGGACGCATCATCGCGACACCGGGTTGCCGTGGAACGCACTGCCCGCGGCGACGAAGTTCGAGGCCGGTGATCCGCCGTTCGCCCGCGCCCTGCTGCGGCAGTTGCGCGGGCCGCTTACGGCTGGGCAACTGCCTCGCTGACGATTCGCCTGACGTCGGTGAGCAGTTCTTCACTGTCGTAAACGACGCCGTCTTTGATCGTATAACGCAGGCCGTGGTGGCGCTCAGGTTCGCCACTGGCTCCGAGCCGGAAGTGGCCCGTGCCGTAGAGCAACTTGAAATTGGCCAGCGGGTTGCCGTCAACGACGATGAGGTCGGCTTTTTTGCCGACGGCGATCGAGCCGGTGTAATCGGCGATGCCGAGTGCTTCGGCGCCGTTTAGCGTCGCGGCGCGAATCACCTCCAGCGGGTGAAAGCCGGCTTCCTGCAAAAGCTCCAGTTCACGGATATAACCGAAGCCGTAAACCTTGAAGATGAAGCCGGAGTCGGAACCGGTCGTGACGCGCCCGCCGTGATTTTTGAAATCGTTGACGAAAGTCATCCAGCGCCGGAAGTTGTCGCGCCAGGCGATCTCGTCGGCCGTGGTCCAGTCGTACCAGTATGAACCGTGTGCCTCGCGGCTGGGCTGAAAGAACCGCCACAGGTTCGGATGCGTGTATTCGCGTTGCCAGTCGGCGTTCATCTCGCGCATCAGGTCGCGGTTGGCCTCGTAGATCGTGAATGTCGGATCGAGCGTCAAATCGAGCGCGAGCAGTTCGTCGCGCACCGCATTCCAGCGCGCGCTGCCGGGCGCCGCCGCCTGCGCCCACAGCCTCCCCGCCTCGCCGAAGCGTTGCGCCTCGTTGCTGTAGTTGTAGTCGGCAGGGTAGTCCTGCACCGTGCGGTCCGCGAACAGCGCTTCCGGCAAACCGTACCAATGTTCCATCGTCGTCAACCCGGCGCGCGCCGAATCGAGCACGTTCCAGCGGGCGACGTTGAGCTGGGCATGGTGGATGGCGCTGCCGAGGCCGAGCCGCTCGGCCTCTTCGAGCGCAGCGGACATGATCTCCGGCGCAGCGCCGAAGAACTTGACGCCGCGGGCGCCTTGCTTGGCGATGGTCCGGACCCATTCGCGGGCTTCGTCCGGTGTCGAGATCGGTGAGTCCCGGCCGAGGCCGAAGCCGGCATAGGGGATGATACGCGGTGCGACGATGGCCAGTGTTTCGCTGCGCCGGGCGTGGTCGAGCGTCCATTCCAGGCCGTTGAAACTGCCCGGCTCGCGCACCGTCGTCACGCCGTGTGCCAGCCAAAGTTTGAGGACGTATTCAGCCGGCACGCCCTGGCCCTCGCCGCCGAGGTGGCCGTGCAGGTCGATGAAGCCGGGCAGCACGTAATATCCGGCGAGCGCCATGACCTCCGTGTGGTCATCGGCCGGTGGGCGTTTGCTTTCGTCGATGGCGGTGCCGGGCCCGCCGAGCGGCACGATCGCGGTGATCCGGTCGTGCTCGACCACCAGGTCGACCGGCCCCTGCGCCGGGGCCCCCTCGCCGTTGACGATAGTGACGGCGCGCAAGATCAAACGTGGAAACGGCCCCGCGCCGCGGTCACGGTCGGGGGCGGGCGTCGGTGCGGCGCCGAGCGGTGCGGTGGCGCCAAGCCACAACAGCAGGGTGGTGAGTGCGGCGCGGGCCGGCCAGCGGCGGATGATCGATGGCTTCATGTGTGGATTGACTCGGGGTAACAGCGGGCTCTCATCATCGCCCAGCGCGGCCGGTGGAGCAAGTTCTGCGGGCGCCGAATCGAAACATCCGGCCTGCCGTGGACGCTATTGCCCGCGGCGTACTTGTCCCGGTGTTTTGCCGGTTGTCCGGCGGAAGGCGCGGCGGAACGCGGCTTCGGTGACATAGCCCAGGCGCTCGGCGATCGTAGCGACCGGCAGGTTGCCCGTCTGCAACCAATTGCCGGCCAGGTGCATCCGCCAACGGGTCAGGTATTCGATCGGCGATTGGCCGAGCACGGCGTGAAAGCGCTGCGCGAAGACGGTGCGCGACATATCGGCCACCGCCGCCAGGTCAGCGACCTGCCAGCGCCGCTCGGAGTGGTCGTGGATCGCGCTCAAGGCGCGTGCCAGGCGGGGGTCGGCGAGCGCCGCCAAAAGGCCGGTGGGCTGCTCGACGCGTTGCAGATACTCGCGCAGGGCGAGCACGAACAGAACCTCGGTCAGGCGGTCGATCACCAGTTTATTGCCGATTCCCCGGTCTTCGGCCGCCATGCACAACAGGCGGGCCAGCAGATCGAGTGCACCGCTGGCCTGTCCCTGGCGGATCAGTATGTAGCGCGGCATGGCCTCGAACAGCGGACTGACGGCGGTTTCACGAAACGAGATTTCGGCGCAGACCATCGAGGTGACCTGGCCTTCCAGATCGCCTTCGATATCGTCGGGGCCGGTGATGACCGGCAGACTGCTGAGGACGTGCCAATCGTCACGCGGCAGGAGCACGAGGTCGCCGCTGCGCAACGGAATCGGCGCCTGATCGCGCAGATGCAGCCAGCAGGCGCCGCGGCCGATCAGGTGCAGGGAGGACTGGTAGCGATGGTCGTGGACACCTTGCCAGATGCCGCACATGCGCGGTGTGGAATAGACCTGAAACCTGAATTGCTGGGCTTCAAGTATGCTCTGCAGGACGTCGCCTGAGATCGTGTTGGACATCGGCCATTTTCGCCACCCCTTGCTGTGAAGTCATTTCGCAACACGGTGCATCGCTGCGACCGGCCCCTTATTGCATCGCTGTGCGATCGATTCCTGCTCGCTTACCGTGTAAAGACCGCGCTGCCGTCTAAAGTCTTACATGCTGGATGGGGGGCCGGGCCTCCCATCCGGAATAGGAACTATGTTCCTCAGAAGAGCGGGGCACGCAACGTCGCACCGGCATCCGCCGTGGGTGGGTGCCGGCGCCGAATCTCAGTGGGTCAGCAGCGGCGCGATAACCAGCGAGACGATGGCCAGGACGTTGATCAGGATGTTCATCGACGGGCCAGAGGTGTCCTTGAACGGGTCGCCGACCGTATCGCCGACCACCGTCGCCTTGTGCGCCTCCGATCCCTTGCCGCCGTAGTTGCCCTTTTCGACGAATTTTTTCGCGTTGTCCCAGGCGCCGCCGGCGTTGGCCATCGTCAGAGCCATCAGCACGCACGAGACCAGCGCCCCGGCCAAAAGCCCGCCGAGCGCCTCGGCGCTGATGCCGAAGCCGACGACGATCGGCGCCAGTATGGCGAGCAGGCCGGGCGGCACCATTTTTTTCAGTGCGGCGCGGGTCGCGATGTCGATGCAGCGGCCGTAATCGGGCGGCGCCTTGCCTGCCATCAGCCCGGGAATGTCGCGGAACTGGCGGCGGATCTCGTTGATCATCTCGAAGGCCGCGGTGCCGACCGCGCGCATCGTCAGCGACGAGACCAGAAACGGGAAAATACCGCCGATGAACATCCCCATCAACACCTCGGGATCGCTGATGTTCAAGGTGAAATCGGGCACCCGGTGCTGCACGGTTTTGATGAAAGCGGCGATGATCGCCAGGGCCGCCAGTCCCGCAGCGCCGATCGCAAAGCCCTTGCCGATCGCCGCCGTGGTGTTGCCGAGGGCGTCGAGGCCGTCGGTGATCTCGCGGACCTCGGGACCGAGGGCGGCCATTTCGGCGATGCCGCCAGCGTTGTCGGCGACCGGGCCGTAAGCGTCGATCGCCATCGTGATGCCGACCGTCGCCAGCATACCGACGGCAGCGATGCCGACGCCGTAAACTCCCATGCCTTCGGGCAGCATGGAGCTGGCGAAAAAGATGATGCCGGCGATCAGGAGCACCGGTACGATGACCGACTCCATGCCGGTGGCCAGGCCCGAGATCAGCACCGTCGCCGGCCCGGTCTGGCCTTCGCGGGCGATGTCGCGCACCGGTTTGCCACCGGTGTAGTACTCGGTGATCAGGCCGATACCGATGCCACCGACGGCACCGGCGACGACGCACCACCAGACCGCCGGGGCGACTTCCAGGTTGTCCATGATGAAGCGGGCGGCGATGATGAACAAAATGGCCGCCCCGAAGGTGCCCAGCCTGAGAGCCGCGGCCGGCGGCAGTTTGGCGGCGAAGCGGACCAGGGCGATGCCGGCGATCGAACAGATCAGGCCGGTCGAAGACAGCGCCAGCGGCAGAAACATCAAATGGTGCCGGGCGCCGACCGCGGTCAGTGCGGTGAACGTCGCGGCGATCGCGATGCAGGCGATCATCGCCCCGCAGTACGATTCGAAGATATCCGAGCCCATGCCGGCGACGTCGCCGACATTGTCGCCGACATTGTCGGCGATCACCCCCGGATTGCGCGGGTCGTCCTCGGGGATGCCTTTTTCGAGCTTGCCGACCAGGTCGGCGCCGACGTCGGCCGATTTGGTGTAGATGCCGCCGCCGACACGGGAGAACAGCGCCACGGTCGAGGCGCCCATGCCGAAACCGTGGATCGCTTCGGCGTGCTGCGGATCGGCGCCGAAAAAGAAGTACAGGCTGCCAAGGCCGAGCAGGCCCATCGCGGCAACCGTCAACCCCATGATGGAACCGCCGAAAAAGGCGACTGACAGTGCCGCGGCCGGGCCGGACGAAGCCGCCGCGACGGTGGTCCGGACATTGGCACGGGTCGCGGTGTACATGCCGATAAAGCCGGCGATCGCCGAAGATAGGGCGCCGGCCACGAAAGCCGCCGCGGTATGCCACGACGGGAAGGCCAGCCACAGCCCGGCGGCCAACAGCAGCGCGAAGATCGCCAGGATGCGGTATTCGCTGCGCATGAAAACCATCGCCCCATCGTGGATCATCGCTGCGATCTCGGCGACTTTGCCGCTGCCACCGTCGTAGCGGAGCACCAGGCGGTACAGAACCAGGGCCACGAGCAGGCCGAAAACGCCGAGGACCGGCGGTATCAGGGTATTGAACATCACGTTTCCAGACCGGAGTGTAAGGGACGGGCGGCTGGGCCGCCCGCAAAACCGGCGTATTTTAACCCAACTGTTGGGTTAACCCAAAAGAGCCACCCGCCGCATCAACCTCCGCCGGCGTCCGGCGCGGTGCGCGGCCAGCCCCGGAGCTCCTCAGGCAGCGGCGGCGGCGAGCGAGGGATCGGGTCATGGAACGCGGCAAGCTCGGCCTCGATCTCGGCGATCGCCGCTTCGAGCTGGGTGTCGCGCCCCTGGTTGGTAGCCAGCGGGTCGAGCTCGACTTCGATATCCGGCGCCACGCCCTCGTTCTCGACGGACCAGTTTCCGGCAGCATCGTAAAAGCGGAAAAACGGCACGGTCAGTGTGCCGCCGTCGATCAGCGGTGGATTGGCGAAGATGCCGATCAGCCCGCCCCAGGTCCGGGTGCCGAGCAGTTTGCCGATGCCGAGCTGGCGGAACGAATACGGCAGATAATCTCCGCCCGAGCCGGCATCCTGGTCGATCAGCATCAGCTTCGGGCCGTGAACGGCGCCGGCCGGCGTGTTGTACGGCAGGCCGTCGCGGTCCATCCATCCCGAAAGGTGCCGGCGGCTCAGCACCTCGGTGATGTAATTGGCCGCTTGGCCGCCGCCGTTGGCGCGCTCGTCGATGATCAGCGCTTTTTTATCGACCTGGGCGAAAAACATCCGGTTGAAGTAGGTATAACCGGCGCCGGCGGTATTGGGGAGATAAATGTAACCGACCTCGCCGCCGGTCGCCGCGGCAACCCGGCGGCGGTTGTCCTCGATCCATGACCAGAGCCGAAGCTCGCGCTCGTCGGCAATCGGCCGGACGGTGATCCGGCGGCTTTGGCGGCCGTCGGCGCGCGGCCCGACGTCGAGCACAACCTGCTGATCGACAGTGTTGGCAAGCATCTCGAACACATTGTCGGCCGCGCTCAGCGGCCGGCCGTTGACGGCCAGCAGATAGTCCCCTTCATGCGCCGCGTTGCCGGGCATGGCCAAAGGGGCGCGCAGCGCGGGATTCCAATGATTGGCGCGATGGATTTTGGCCAGCCGATAACGGCCGCCGGTAATCTCGAAATCGGCACCGAGCAAGCCGGCCGGGGGGCCGTTTTGCTTGACGATATCGCCGCCGCCGATGCGGTTGTGGCCGACGCCCAGCTCGGCGATCATCTCGACGATCAGGGCATTGAGATCCTCGCGCCGCCCGAGGTGGGCGACGAGCGGGGCATATTTGCGATAGACCGCGTCCCAATCCAGGCCGTGCACGTTGGCGGCGTAGAAATACTCGCGTTCCATGCGCCAGGCTTCGTCGAAAATCTGCCGCCATTCCAGGCGCGGTTCGACCTGCATTTTAAGGCCCGAGGTGTCGATCGCCTCCGGTTTCAATTCCTTGCCGGCTTCGGCCAGCGCCAGCTTGCCGCCCGGCTGCTGGATCAGCATTTTTTTGCCGTCGGCGGTGAGGGCGAAATCAACGACACCGGTCAGCAGTGACGTTGCCTTCAGGGTTTCAAAATCGAAGCGCAGCAGGCGGTTCTCGGCGGCCGGCTCCTGATCCGGCGGCGGCACCGAAGCGCCCGACTGCGGGCTTTGCACATAAAACAGGCTGCCGTCGGCCGCGACTTGCAGCCGGCTGTAATTCCCCTCGCCGACCGGCAGCGGCACGAGCCGGCCGCCGAGGCCGTCGAGATCGATGACGGTTTCGGGGCGGGTGGATTTGGCGCCATTTTTTTTGTCATTGCCGTTGGCGCCGTTTTTGTCCTTGTCCACTGCCGAGTCATCGGCTCCATCGCCCTTTTTTTCATCGCCGGGCTTCGGGGCGACCGGCGAGGTGCCATCGGCGGCCAGGACTGCGGCATAAAGCCCGGCGCGGTAAGGCCGCTCCTGGCTGGTCATGTTCAAACCCACTTGCAACGGGCCGGAATTGGTCGAGGCGGCGAAATAAAGATACTTGCCGTCGCGGCTGAAAGCCGGCGAGGCGGCATCGGCATCGCCGCTGCTGACCGCGGTACGCAGGCCGTCGCTGAAGCGGTAGAGCACCAGGTCGCTGAAATAATTCGGCCGCTCGACGGTATAGGCCAGCCATCTGCCGTCGGGCGAAAAAGCCACGTCGAATCCCTGGCGCCGGGCGTTGCTGTCGAGTTTGATATGCCGGCCGGATTTCAGATCGAGGGCGTAAAGCGCCAAATGGTTGTCACTGTAGATGAGCCGGCCACTTGCGGCGTGCCAGGCCTTGAGCTCGTAAAAATGCGGCCCGAGGTCATATTCGCGGCGCTCGCTGAGGCCGGTCTGGTCAGCGATAACCAGCTTCTGCCCGGCAAGTGATTCGACGATCCAGGCGATCTGATCGCCGGCCGGCGACCACAGTGCCGGATATTCACGCGCCCCGCCGCTTTGGGTCAGATTACGCACCGAACCGTCCTTGGCCGGGACGGTGAAGACCTCGCCGCGGGCGGTGATCAGCGCTCGCTGGCCGCTCGGCGAGACTGCGATGCCCTGCATCTGATCGGTCACGGATTTCCATTGCGGCGCAAGTTGCGGCAGATCGGCACGGATTTCGATCGGCAGTACGGTGGTCGAGCCGCCGTTCAGATCGTAACGATATAACCGGCCGCCGGCTTCATAGACGATCTCGTCGCCATAACCGGCGGCGGCGCGGATATCCCAATCGGAGCGCATCGTCAGGCGGGTGAGCGCTGCGCTTTGCGGATCGTAGCGGTACAGATTGAACGTCCGGTCCTCGCGGTCGGAAAGAAAATAAAGCGCCCCGCCGAGCCACAGCGGGTTGAAATCGGTGAACCGCGGGCCGGGAATTTTCGTGATCTTGTTGTCCGCAAGATCGAAAATCCTGAGCGCCGGCGTGGTGCCGCCACGGTAGCCTTTCCAGCCGGCGGTGCCGCCGAACAGGCCGTTGTAGCCCGAACCATGGGCGATATAGGCCAGATAGCGGCCGCTCGGATCGTAGGTGCCGCGATAAAAACGCGCCGCCATGACCTTGCGCGGTGCGCCGCCCGCCGGGGCGACGTGATAAAGCTGGCCGGAGCGGCCGTGGTCGGTCTCGCGGGCCGAAACGAACGCGATTTCCTTGCCGTCCGCCGTCCACGACACCGGGATATCCTCGCCCGGATGCCAAGTCAAGCGTTGGGGCTGGCCGCCGGCCAGTGGCACGACATAAACATCGACGTTGCCGCCCATGGCCCCGGCGAAGGCGACGGCAGTGCCATCCGGCGAAATCAGCGGCGTATGCTCGTCGGCCGGATCGCTGGTCAGCCGGCGCGGATGATCACCGTCGCGGTCGGTGACCCACAGGTCGCCGGCATACACAAAGACCAGGTGATCGGCCGACAGGGCCGGCTGGCGAAGCAGGGCGGTCGGTTCGCCGGCGCCGGCGGCGGTCATGGACAGCAGGAAAACGACGCCGCAGGCGAATCGGGCCGGCAGATGCCCACGCCGGCTGGAACGCGCCGCAACAGCGGTTATTCGGTAGAAAAAATCGAGCATTTCACAATCTCCGGGCCAACAAATTGAATCATTGATCAGGCTTCCAATGCCGTTGAATTCGATGTTTGAGTTGTTCGTCAATCTCCAGCGCTTCCTTGGCCGCTACGAGCGGCGCGAGTTCGGACCGGACGATTTCCAAATCGAGTTTGCCGCCTGGCCGTTCGAGGATGCTGGTGACGTCAGCCCAGTCCTTGTCGCGCGCGGCAAATTCGGCTGCGTTTTCGATTCGGGCCGGCAACTCGGCCAGCAAATCGTGGGCGGTGCGCCCTTCCGCGCCGGGCTCGACCAGTACAGACAGATGGGTATCGGCAGTGAAACTGCGGTTCGCCCCAGCGCTGCGAAGCCACACCGCCGATCACGCAACACTTCAGCCCAAACTTGGCGCAGGCACGTTGCGCTTCGAGCGCAGCATCGAGGACCGGGCCGAAGTTCATTGCTGGTTGCGCAGCCGGTCGCAGATGCGCTGCTGCTCGACCAGACCACTGGATGGCCGCAGCGGACAGGCGCTTTCCAGACAAAGCTGGGCTGCAAAGCGCAGTGCGGCCTCGTGCTCGCTCAGAGCGCGCAAGGCTGCAAGTCTCCGCGCCTCCATCTCGCCACCGGCTCGTCTCCAGCGCCTCATCAAGGCTCAGGCTGCATGCCGCTCGGTTTGAGGAACCGTGGACCTCATGCTCGGATTTTATCCTTAAACAGGGAGTGGTGCCAAGGTATACACCGCGGAATTCGATATCAATCGATTCTTCGGGATCGAGACTTCGGTGTCATCGATGGGTGCAACCCGTTTGATCGAAATTCGTCCGCCGTGGCACTGGCTCAGCCGTGCCACGGCGCCAGCTTGCGGCCGATCGCCGCGTAGTAGTAAAGCGGGTTGCCTTCCACCGAGATGCGGTGCCGGTAACGTTCCAGGTGATGCAGGTGCAGCGATTCACCGGCCAGCAGGCGCTTGATCAGTGTCGAGAAACCGCCGGCGTCGGATTCGCCCAGAAAGGTTTCCTTGACATTGAAGGCGATCCACCCGCCTTCGGGAATCAGGTTGAATGCGTTGCGGAAAGCGGCCTCCGGGATATCGTCGAAGCCCAGCGCCGCAACCGTGGTCAGGCAGGTGAAGTGCCAGGTGGCGAGTTCTTCGATCAGGTCCGCCGGCGGTTGACTGAGATCGGCGACATAGTAGGCGTCATAAAGCCCGGGACGGTCGCGTTCGAGTGCTTGGCGCGCCGACTCCGAGATATCGGCGCCGACCAGCCGCGAGATACCATAAGCCGCAAGCGCTTCACCGACCAGGCCGTTGCCGGCACCGAAGTCCAACACCCGCAGACCGTTGAAATGTTCACCAGCGCATTTGACGACATCGTACAACCGCTGCACCAGAAAGTGCGGCGAGTCGCATTTGAGGCGATCGTAGAAGACCTGCTCGTACAAGCCGGGGATGTCATAGATATGGCTGTAGTCGTGAAACCGAAAGCGCTCGCTTTCACCGTCTCGGTCGAGCAGGAAATACACCTCGCTTTCGGGCTGGTGACTGAAATCGACTTTCGGGAATCGTATGCGGTAACGTGGTGGCATGGTATCAAGCTTCTAGCTATGTCAATCGAAATGTGGGCTATTCGCGTGCGTGAAGACGCAAGCCGCGCGGTGTCAGGCCGCGTTCGACCAGCTCGAAAAAAACCCTGTACGACCAGTGCCAGGGCGGCGGCCGGGATCGCGCCCTCGAGGATCAGGCCAGTGTCGTTCAACCGGATTCCGGTCATGATCGGCTGGCCGTAACCGCCGGTGTCATGCCAAACGGCTATGCGCCGCCCAGGCGATCGCGTAACTCCGACTCCGACAGCAGCGCCAGTGAAGCTTCGATCTGTTCCAACAACAGATCACTCATGCTCTTGCCCTCCATTGCCGCGCGCGCTTTGAGGGTGCGGTGCAACCGGGCCGGCACATTGCGCATCTGGATCATAAGGGTTATGGAAGATCCCTTTCATGCGCACAACATGTTAACAACTCAACCAGATTCAACGCAATACACTGCAATGTCTCGGTTCAACACGGTGAGCAATTTCACGGCAGTGGTTGCCGTTAACCGGCTGGCCAGCCACTCATTCCGGAAAATTCAACGCCGCGATGAATGCCGCAAGACGCGGATCGCCCTGAAGATTGCGGAAGTAGGGGCTGATCTTGATTTCGACGATGCCGGCGTCGTTCTGCCGGCGGGCGCGCTTGAGCCAGTCGAAGGCGGAGTCGGCGGCGCCGCGCCAGGCGTATATTTCGGCGATCTGATAAGCCCATTCATTGCCGTAGCGCTCTTCCAGGGTGGCCAGCAGAGCATCGGATTCGGCAACGCGCCCCATACTATGATAGATCATCGCCTGGAAGATGAAGCGGTATAACTCGGACTGATCGTGTTCGATTTCGGCTGCGGCTTCCGCTAACCGGCCTTGCAGTAAAAGCGTGCTGGCGACCTGCGCATGGCGGGCGCTGCCGGAGCTGTCCAAATGGAGGGCGGTTCTGAAGGATTGTTCGGCGTCGGTATATCGCCCGGCGGACAGCAGCGCAAGGCCGAAATTATGGTGACTGCCTGGATTCAATGGATCGATCGCGAGCGCTTGCCGGAAAAGCTCGATCGCCCGCCCGGTGTGACCGATGAGCATTTCGAAAGTGCCGAGCCGGCGCAACACCCGCTCGTTGCCAGGTTCGAGTTCATAAGTTTTTTGCAGACTGTCGCGGGTTCCGAGCCAGTCGAGATCGTAGTTCTGCTGTATCCAGGCGAGCGCCAGGTGCGCCTCAGCCAAATCGGGTTCGATTTCCAGTGCCCGTTCGGCCGAATGGCGGGCAGCGGCATAGGCTTCAGCAGGTGGGACTGCGCCGAAATCGGCGAGCCTGGCCTGGGCCTGTGACAGGTTGGCCCAGGCGGCGGCGTATCCGGGATCGATGGCAATGGCCTGCTGATAGGCGTTAATCGCCAGTTGGATGTCCTGCACGCTGAATCGTAGGCCGTGGTAACGGCCGAGCAGGACGAAGTTGAAAGCCTTCGGGTCGAGGTGCGGCATTTCATCGCCGGCCAACAGTTCTCCTTTCAGCGCCCCGGTGACCGCGGCGGCGATCCCCTGTTGAATCTGGAAAATATCGCGCAATGTGCGGTCGTAACTCGCCGACCACAGCACGTAGCCGCCGTCCACTTTGACGATCTGAGAGTTGATGCGCAAGGCTTCGCCCGATTTGCGGACGGTGCCGGTCAACAGATAGCGGACATTCAAAGCGCGGCCGATATCGGTCACCGGATCGTGGCTGCCTTTGAAGCGAAAAGTGGAGGTGCGTGCCGCGACGCGCACGCCGGAATGGCGGGCCAGCATGTTCAACAACTCCTCGGTCAGGCCGTCCGAGAAATACTCCTGATCGGGCTCGGAGCTGATATTGGCGAACGGCAGGACGGCGATTGAGACCGGTCCCGGGTCAGATTCAGTGTCCGCCAGGTCAGAGCGCAGGCGGCTTTCCCAGAACAAATAACCGAGCGCAACGGCGAGCAGCGCGATGACCAGAAAATCGAGCCGCCGGCCGGCCAGCTTGAGCGAGGCGTGGGTTCCGGCGGCGAGATCGGGATCGACCGCGGTGCGGTGTAACCCTTCCGGCGTCAGCTCAAAAAACCAGGAAAAAACGAGGGCCAGCGGAAAACCGATGGCCAAAAGTGCGATCACCAGCGTTACCGACCATTCGGGCAACGTCAGACGCGGGAAAATCGTGTCGGTCACCTCGATCAGCAGCCAACTGGTGACCGCGTAGGCGATCGCCACGCGGAGCACGTGGCGGCGTTTGAGCTCGGCAAGAAAGTGCATCGTCACCCCCGCCACCGGTGAGCAGAGACTTCACCGGCCGGCAGCCCGCATTTGTTGGGTTTATTCATCATCTGTTCGTTGCGAGCCTGGTGCCGGTGTGCGATGTGCTCAATGACACTGTTGGATTAGTACTTGCGCCTGCCACATTATTTCGAAGTTTGCGGCAGGGTCACGCTTGCGACGAATGGCTCGATGCCCAATGCCCGATAGACCTCATCCGGGCGGTACAGGCGCTTGCCTTTCAGCGTCATTGCCACATTGCGCACGGCACTGATGTCATCCAACGGGTTGCCTTCCAGCGCGATCAAGTCGGCGATGTAACCCGGGGCGATGCGGCCTGTAGGGTCAGCGGCGCCGGCGACACGGGTCGCGCCGATCGTCGCCAGGTGCAGCACGTCGGCATTCGGAATGCCGGCTTCGACATACAGTTCCAACTCGCGGTGCAGGGTGAAACCGGCCAATGCATCGGTGCCGGCGACCAGCGGCACGCCGGCTTCATGTAATTTGCGGATCATCGCCAGCAGCGCCCCGGCCGAAGCCATATAGCGTTCGGTGTTGCTATCGCCGATATCCATCTCACCGGCCAGCATCGAGCGCCGGACATTCGGCGGCAGATGATCGGCGATAGCCGCATACGAGGGGCTGATCGCCCCGGAGCGGTGCCGGAACATATTGTCGAAAATCGCCATGGTCGGATCGATCACGGTGTCGCTGGCGTCGAGCAAAGCGATGAATTCCTGTACTGCATTAGAGTCCAGATCCAGCGACGCAGCGCGCTCGGCCACGAGACTGAATCTGAGCGGTGTGCGCGTGTCGTCTCCGGGACCGGCCAGGAAGTTCAAAAACAGCATGTTGATGTGCTGGATCTCGTCATAGCCGGAGCGTACCGCATCGGCGGCGCTCATACCGGTTGGAATATGCCCGGAAAGGCGCAGGCCGCGGCGGTGGATTTCGGCGGCCATCGGCGCGACCCAGGCGGTCGGAATCGACGAATAGATTTTGACCTGCGGATAGCCTTGCGCGTCTATCGTTTCGATCAAGCGCAGCGCTTCTTTCAGAGTTTCAGCCAGATTGCCGGTCGGCGCCGAATACGGGCCGCGGGCATCGATAAACCCAGCGCGATGCACGTGCGGGCCGATTGCGGTGCCCTTATCGAACTGCCCGATCGCGTCCATCAGTTCGTCGTGATCGTTGGCCAGGTCGCGCACCGTGGTCACGCCCGCGGCGATATGCAGCGGCCCGTCGGCGATGTCGATGTGCACGTGCATGTCCCACAGGCCGGGCATCAGCGTACGCCCTCCGCCGCCGATGGATGCGACGCCCCGGCAGTCGATGGCGTCGTCAGCGCCGGCCGCGGCAATCACCCCGTCCTCGATCCGCACCGTGTGGCCGGACATGAGGCGGCCGGCATCGACATCGAGCACAGCGAAGTCCTTCAGGCAGATCGCCTCGGGCATCGCATGAGTCAGCCGCGAAGCAAGCTCCTGCCAATGCGCCTGCTCCGCGGCCTGCTGGCGCGCAGCAAGCCGGGGCAGCACTTCGCCCCGGCCTTTCGGCGCCAGTCCCATCCAGCTCATCGACAGCGCAAACAGCTCACGCTGGTCGTCCAGCCAGACGTAGCTCGGGCCGAAGCCGAGCCCGGAAATCGCGTAAAGATCCACATCGGCCCGCCGGCCATCGTGCGTGATCGATTCGCTGGCCGCTTTTTCGATACGCGCCGTACCGGATGGCCAAAGAGGCAAAGAGCGGTCCAAAGTGGCGAGCAAGGCACGGGCCAGCGCCGCGATTTGTTCCGGTGTACCGTCATTGGCCAGGTAGAACGCGCGGAGCGGACCTTCGGCAAGGCCTGTCTCCAGCGTGCTTTGCCAACGAGCCGCGCCGCTCTCGAAAGCGAAACGCTCGTCCACCGGCGCGCCCATGTAGGCTTTGCCGCGCACTTCGTATTGGCGGATCAGCCCGGCATCGTTGACCCGATAGCGCTCCTCCAACTTCGGCCCGCGGCCGCGGTCGTTGAATTCGAAATGCGCGCGGCGTTCGCCAGAGTCATCGATCGCCAGTACGAACTCACCGGATACCATGCCCTGGGTCAACCAATCGTAGCGGATCGTGGTTTGTGCGAAGACCGCCAGCGGGGCCAGCAGTGCCGCAATGAAGATTCCAGGTTTCATATATTCCCGCCAGAATCCAAAAAAAGGAAATCGAGGGTATTGGTGATATCGACGTGATACTCGCTTTCGAGATTGATTATGCGGGGTTCGAATCGAGCGCGCGGCAAGGCCGCGATGTCCGCCGTTATCTGAATCAGGCTCTGTGCGTCTGCCGGCATCATTGGTCTCCATCACTTGTCAACCCATTTTCCAGGGCTCGCAGCAGCGGCGCCAGGCCGAGTTTGGCGCGCTCGGCGTCGATCAGGTCAAGGTTGCGTTGAACCAGCGACTGGAAGGCGGGCTCGCCGGCGAGTGTCACGAAGGCCGGGTCGTGGGCCAACAGTGGATCTCGAAAGCCAAGGTCGATGGCCACGGTGAGTTTGGCCAGTGCGGCTTCGCGTTCGCCGGTCAGCGCCTGGTAGTGGGCTTCCTGGATCACGAAATCGCTTGAGGCGTAGCCTTGTTCGCGCATGAAGGCCAGACGCTCGGCCCACGCGGCAAGGGTTTCGGCCAGCGCTTCAGTGTGGCCCAGCGAATGCTGGGCGGCGGCGATCGGTGCTGTTTCAGCGGTCAGCATGTCGTAGCCGAAATAGTCGGCCAGCGCCGCCGGACTGTCCCATGCTTCGCGGTAGTAATCCAGCAGTTCGACCGGGCGGTCGGCTGCCGACAGCGTGCATAGCAGTCCAAAGGCGGTATCGCTGTCTTCCGGCGCCACGGCAGCCTGCGCGGAGATCTGTTCCATCGCCTCATCGAGGTGACCGAGCGCGACTTGCGCCGGTCCGTAAAAGCGGCTGGCCGGGCGGCCGGCCAGTTGCTCGAATTCGCCGAGAGCGTAGTCAATGAGACTGGCCGAAACTGCAACGGCAGGATCGGCGAGGGCCATCGCCAGTGCCTGTCCGGCAGCGGTATGCGCTTCGGCCAGGCGCCCTACATTGAGCAGTGCTTCCGCCTGACGAATGAAGCCGTTCGGCAAGTCGGGAAAGCGTTGCTGGAGGCGCTGGGCGACGGTGCTGGCTTCGGCGGACCGGCCGCTGAGTATCAGCGATACGGAAAGACTGGCCAGGTTGGACAGGTTCAGGGGATCGAGTTCGGCCAGACTGCGGCGGGCGGCGACGGCGTCGCGCAGGCGGCCGGCGGATGAGATGCCGAGCGCCCGCCAGTTCAGCGCATCAGACAAGCTGGGGTTCAGTTCTAGGGCGCGGGCCAGTGCCGCTTCGGACCGTTCCCATTCCTGGGAGAAAAGATACAACAGGCCGGTGACGGCATGGGCCTCGGCCAGTTCGGGATCGAGTTCCAGTGCCCGGTCGAGGTATTCTTTGGCCGCGGCCGATGCCTGCTCGAACGGAGTTTCACCATAAGCGAATGGCGAATGTGCCAGCAACAATGTCGCTTTTGCCGCTTCGGCGTATGCCGGGGCGTAGTCCTGATCCAATTCAAGCGCCGCGGCGAGCAGGGTTTGCGCCGCTTCCAGTCCCTGCCGTGTACGGCCTTGGACCAGCCGGTGTGCCTGCAGGTAACGTTCGTAGGTCGCGAGCGAATCGGTTTTTGGCAGCGCCGGCCGGGCGCGGCCGGGCGCGACCAGTTTGACCCGCAGCGCCGCGGCGATGGCCGCGGCGATTTCGCTTTGAACCGCAAACACGTCTTCGAGCCGGCGGTCGTAGCTTGCCGACCACAAGTGAAAACCATCGTCGGTCTTGATCAACTGTGCGGTAATGCGTAGTCGATCTCCTGCCTTGCGTACCCCGCCCTCGAGAATGTGCGTGACGCCAAGTGTGTGGGCGATCTCCGCGATCGACGCATTTTTACCCTTGAAGGAGAACGACGAGGTCCGGGCGGTGACCCTGAGTTCGGGAATTTGCGCCAGCAGATTGAGTATATCCTCCGACAGGCCGTCGGAGAAATACTCCTGATCGGGCTCGGAGCTGATATTGGCGAACGGCAGGACGGCGACGGCCACCGGCCCCGGTGTGGCTGCGACGGCAGATTCGTCTGGCCTGAGGCGGCTTTCCCAGAAGAAATAGCCGACGGCGATCGACAGCAGCGCGATCACCAGATAATCGAGCCGCCGGCCGGTCATCTTCAACGAGGCGTGAGTCTCGGCGGCGAGAGTGGGATCGGACGCGGTGCGGTGCACACCTTCCGGCGTCAGCTCGAAAAACCAGGAAAGAACGAGGGCCAGCGGAAAACCGATGGCCAAAAGTGCGATCACCAGCGTCACCGTCCATTCGGGCAGTGCCAGGCGCGGAAAAATCGTATCGGCGACCTCGATCAGCACCCAACTGGTGACGGCATAGGCGACTGCCACGCGGAGCACGTGGCGGCGTTTGAGTTCGACAAGAAAATGCATCGTCTCCCCCACCACTGGCAGAATCACCGGTCGGCAGATACCCAAGTAGCCAGAATCATATCAGAAGTAAGGCGCATTTCCGTTGCCTAAGATCGAGCTGGAGCTGGGCGGCCGGCATAGGTCGCTGCGGGGTAGAACGCCGGTTTCGTACAGTGCAATGCCCAGCGGATCGGTGTCCTGATTTTACGCTGGGCAAAATCGTGGAAAAAACTGGATTTCTCCGCATCGATCTTTACCGCGCGGAAAGCGTTCAAACGGGGCGGCTATGGCGCAACGCGGAGTTCGGCGATGAAGTTTCGGACTTCTTCTTCGAGAATCGGCAGCGGCACCGAACCGAGGGCCAGGATGCGGTCGTGGAAGGCGCGCTTGTCGAATTTCGCACCCAAGGCACTTTCGGCCTCGCGCCGGAGGCGCTTGAGGGTCAACTCGCCGATCTTGTAGGACAGCGCCTGCGCCGGCCAGCCGATATAGCGATCGATCTCGGTGGTGATTTCGTGTTCGGACAACGCCGTGTTGGCCAGCAGATAATCGATCGCCTGCCGGCGGCTCCAGCCCAGGGCGTGGATGCCGGTATCGACGACCAGCCGGCAGGCGCGCCACATTTCGTAAGTCAGGCGGCCGAAATGTTCGTATGGGGTTTCGTAGATGCCGGCTTCGATGCCCAGCCATTCGGCGTAAAGACCCCAGCCCTCGCCGAACGCCGATATATATTCGTAGCGGCGGAACGGCGGCTGCGCCGCCTGCTCGGCGGCGAGCGCGATCTGCAAGTGATGGCCGGGCACCGCTTCGTGCAGGGTCAGGGCCGGCAGTACATACAGCGGGCGGCTTTTGAGGTCGTAGGTGTTGACCCAAAAGTAACCCGGCTCGGTGCTACCTTCGGGCGCCGAGACATAGCGCCCGCCGGTATAGTTCGGCGCGATGTCATCGGGCACCGGCGCGACACCGTACGGCCGGCGCGGCAGATGGCCGAACAGCGATGGCAGCTTGGCGTCGATACGTTTGGCGTAATACGATGCGGTCATCAACAATTCGCGCGGTGTGGCGGCGTAAAAGCGCGGATCGGTGCGCAGGAATTTCAAAAAGGCGGCGAAATCACCTTGAAACTCGCCGCGCGCCGTCAAATCGTCTATGATTTTTTGCATCTCGCCGCGGATGCGCGCCACTTCGTCGCGACCAATCTGGTGGATCGTTTCGGCATCGAGCGGCAGCGTGGTGTAATAGCGGATCTGGTTGGCGTAGAACGCCTTGCCGTCCGGCAAGTCGGCGGCAGCGATCGACTCGCGCGCCGCCGGCACATATTCGTTGCGGAAAAAATCGAGAAAATCGCGCCAGACGGGTATCACGCCCTCGCCGACGATTGCCATTGCCCGCGTTTGCAATTCGCGCCATTCGCTTTCTTCGATACCGGCAGGGCGCGATAAGAACGGCCGGTAGAATACGCTGTCTTCGGCCCGTTCTACCACGTGCGCCGCAAATGTCCGGTCGCGGTCGACTAGGATAGCGCGGGGGACGGTATAGCCATCCGCGATACCTTGGCGCATCATCGCTTTTTGTTCGGCGAAAACGCGGGGTATCGCAGCCAAGCGGGAGAGATAGTGCTCAAAATCGCGGCGCGTGGCGAGCGGCACCCTGGATGGCAGCATCGCCAACGAACTGTGAAATCCCGAATCGCTGTTCAGCGGCATCAGATAGGTTCTGAACCGGATGTCGTCGAGAAACGACTCGATCTGGCGCCTGAAAATCGCCGCATCGGTGCGCTCCCCGGCGCTCAGCCGCTCGACTTCGATCCGGTTCAGCTCGTTCAATATGCCGCGCCAGAAACGCTCGCGGCGTTCGACAGCCGCCATCGTCGCCGAGCCCAGCCGATCGTCAAAACGATGATCGCCGGCTTCGGTGGCGAGTAGCGGGAACTCGCTGAGCCGGAAATTCCACTCCTTCTCGTAAAGCGCCCTGAACCGGGCGGCCTCATCCGCCGCCAGGCTGTCAGCAGCACTGAAGGCCGACATGGAACACAGCATAGGCATGATCCAAAGCGCTAAATAAAAGAAAACGTGCGGGCTCATAAAAACCTCTTGGCGGTAAGGCAAACGACGAAATCGAAGAGCTTATCCCACCAGTTGCATAATTTTCCATCTGAAATATCCTGAAATGCCCGTAGTTACTGGCTTTGAGCCAATCTCTACTCCCGTTTCAATAGGATCCTGAATCTCTCTCCGCAGTCGATTGCGTAAGAAATTACGTCTATTCTCTATCCCTTTGATCCACAGCCTGGATAGTATCGGGTTGATCATTATCTTTATTCTTCGAGTTGCCATTTGAATTACCATTCACCGGTATAACCGTACACGCCCCACCGCGATTGCATCTGTCAGTGGTGGAGCCTGTCTTATCGCGGGGTTTGGCTTCTTCTTCAGGCGGATTACATTCTTTATTAGTTGGTTCGGTGCATGTTGAATACCCCGTCGGATCGGTGCCCGACAGCGGGTTATTCATGATGTAACTGTACGGATTCAGGCTCTGGCTGTTGGCCGGGAACTGAATCACCGGGTCAACGGACAGGAAGCGCCCCAGGTTGTAATCGTAGGCCCGGCCATTCATGTGGGTAATGGCGACGTTGTTCAGGTGCTCGTGGCCGGTGAAGCCGCGGGTGGTCTGGTCGGGGCGGTTGAGGTCGCCATTGCGCTGATTCGGGAACGGGACTTCGTCGCCGTTATCCGAATCGCCCCAGTTGCCTTCCCTCGGCTTGCCGAAGGGATCGAAGCCGCGGTCGGCATTCTGGACCGGATTGCCGGTCTCATCGGTCATAGCCACGATGCTGCCGAGGCGGTCTTTGTGCAGATAGGTGATGCCGCTGTTCTGGCCGCTGGTTACATCCACGGTGAAGACGCCGTAGTCGCCGAGGTACAGCTTGTGAAGGGTGCTGCTCTTTTGCTCGTACAGCTTATCCACGTAGAAGGTCCAGCGGCCGCTCTCGTCGCGTTGATGATAGCGCTGCTGGTCACTACCATACCATAAGCGGCCTCAAAAACTACTGCACACGCCTCCGGTGGCGTCCGGCCCAGGGCGTCGTATGCGAAGGCGGTTTTGGTGGACGAGACGGCACCATAGGCCGGTACGCTCTGGGCCACGGTCCGTCGGTGGAGCAGTTTTTGAATGCGTAATTTTATGTCGACTGAAATGTCTGCCTACTTATCTTCCTTACTGGCCGAACGCACCTTAGCCAACGCATTTTCCAGGATGGTTGTTTTTGAGTAAGCGGTCATTCCAGGCCGTACTTCCCACCTCTCAATTTACCCGGTAACCTGTCGGCCTGGTTGATTGACAGGAGGATTGGGCATGAGTGTAACCGGAAAGGGCCGGATTCGGCGTTCGGTGACGGATTGGCGGGGGATATTTGCGCGGCAGCGGGCGAGTGGTCTCAGCCAGGCGGTATTTTGCGCCCGGGAGGGGATTGCGCCGAGTTCGTTTGCCCTGTGGAAGAAGCGGCTCGGGGCGGCGCGGGGCGCTGACGGTGGGCTGATGGCGGCGGTTGCGCCGTGGATCGAACTGGCGCCGGCGAGGAGGCCGGATCAGTGAAGCTTCAAGCGAAGCTTCAAGGACAGTCATCAAGAGAAGCTTCAAAGACAGTCATCTGCCGCGGCTCCGATTTTTCTGGACCCGAATTTGGGGTTAAATCGTGTCTGAAAAAGGAGTCGTGAAATGCTGAATGAATCGAACGTGGGAGTGGTTGCGCCGGGGCCGCCGAGGTCAAGCGCTGGTCAGTTGGCCGCAAGAAGGGCGTCGTGCTGCGTCTGATGCGCGAGAACGCGTTGCTCTCGCCGCATCGCCGGCCCCAGGGGGCACCGGTTCGGCATGATGGGACGATTACGACGGATCGCCCGAACGACATGTGGGGCACCGACGGCATCCGTATCCAGACCGTGGAAGACGGCTGGGTGTGGGTGTTCTCGGCAGTCGATCATTTCGACGCCTGCTGTGTGGGCAGCCATGCGGTCAAGATCGGCAACCGCTTCGCGGCCTTGCAGCCGATCGCCCAAGGGCTGCTGACCGAGTTCGGCGCCACCGGCGCCGGCGCGGGACGGGGGCTC
Source organism: Candidatus Jinrbaksania sp. (assembly GCA_039794245.1). Taxonomy (GTDB): domain Bacteria; phylum Pseudomonadota; class Gammaproteobacteria; order Xanthomonadales; family Wenzhouxiangellaceae; genus DAITQM01. The sequence goes on along the minus strand of JBDIVS010000014.1, from coordinate 3,324 downwards.
TCCTTGCGCATGGACAACGGCACGCAATACACCGCTGATGACTTCCTCAACCAGGTCAAGTTCTGGGGCATCGCCCCGAGCTTCGCCTTTGTCGCCGAACCGCAGACCCATGGCGTGGCCGAGCGCTTCAACCGCACGCTCAAGGCGCAGGCCATCCACGGTCGCCTTTTCCGCAACGTCGAGCAAGTGCGCGCCGCCGTCACCGCGTTCAAGGATCACTACAATCGCCATTGGCGTCTCGAAAAATTGGGCTTCATGTCACCCCTCGAAGCCCGTCAGGCCTATGTCATGCGAAAGGCGGCCTGAGGTGCAAAACTGTGTCCAGATAATACGAGCCGGTACACCGACCTGCCCGCTTCACTCCCCAGACAAGATTCGGCCGGGACGATCAGGCGAGAAATCCAACCCGCATGGTGGGCGATGGGCCGCACCTGGCGCTTGACATCTTGGCGAATACCCATACAATATACTTATAAGCATGTGACTACGGGCGTAACCAGATGCAACGTCTGGTTTCAAAATCCGAATTCAAAACCCGAGCGTTGGAGTTGCTGCGCGACGTGGAAAATACCGGTGAATCGTTGATTGTCACCGACCGGGGCAAGCCGACAATTGAGGTTCGCGCTTGTATCCAAGTCAAGTGGCTCTTTTGAAAAACGAGTGGGTTAAGCGGCATGCGGGTTGATCTTGCTGAAATCGAGCTTGCCGGCGAGGAGGAAGACGACGGTGCGGATGGTGGAGAAATTGCCATAGCCGCGCGCCTTGCGCTTGGCGGCCTGAAACAGGCCGTTGATGGCTTCGAGGAAGCCGTTGGTCTGGCGCGTCTGGGTCCAGGCGACGATGCCATCGAGATGGCTGCGGATCATCTTCGCCACCTCTTTCATCGGCTCGACTTTCGAGCGCATCACATTGGTGGCCCATTGCGTGAGCATGGCGCGCACGACATTGACCTGTTTGCGCGCCAGAATTTCGCGCAACTGTTCCTTGTAGAGCCAGGCGCGGGCCGTGCGTTTGGTGGCGACCTGCGCGATGAGCGCATCCAGATCGGCGCGGGCCTGTGGCGTGAGACTGGCGCGATCCCGCAGGCGTTTCCAGCGCAAGCCCTTGAGGCTCGGATCGGTCTTCTGCTCGATGCGCCGGGTCTTGTCGACGGCGACGCTGGCATGGGCGATGACATGGAACTTGTCGAAGGTAATCCGGGCGTTGGGCAGATGCCTGGTTATCCCCTTGATGAAGGCGGGCGACATGTCGATGGAAATGGACTCGACGGCCTTCGGATCGCCGCCGTGGGCGGTGAAGTCGGCGGCGAAGGCCTTGATCGTGTCGGCATCCTTTCCTTCGGTCACGAACAGCACCCGGCGCAGGTCGGCATCGGCCACCAGCGTGATGTAGTCATGTCCGCGGGCTTTGGATGTCTCATCAGCCGCCAGGCGCTTGACCTCGGAGAAGTCGGCCTGCTCCAGCCCCAGATCGACGTAACGCTTGCAGATCGCCACGACCTGATGCCAGGACAAGCCCACCAGCCGGGACACCGCCGCGAAGGTCATTTCCCGGCACATCGCCATGATCAGCGCCTCGAAGAGCAGGGTAAAGCCGGCGAGCCGTCCGGCCCAGTCGGGTTCGACCTGCCGAATGCCGCCATCGGGCAAGTGCACGCGCGGGACACGAACCGCCAGATGGCACTCGTGCTGAAAGAAGTTCAGATGCCGGTAGCGCTTGGTCACGGTGTCGTGCGCCGGGTGCGCCCCCTCGACGCCGGGCACGGTAAAGCGGCTGCCGGCGATGAAGTCGATGGCAATGGACAAGGTCTTCTTCGCCACGTCGAACTCGACCCCGTTGATGTACCACGGGGAGGCAATGCCCAAGGCGGCTTCGAACAGTTTGTTGGTCATGTTGCGGTCACTCAGGTTTCACAGGGGCGTGCATCTTACTTCCGCCATCGCGTAGCCCATCGCCGCGCTTGTCTCCATGGCTGAATGCACAACCCCGCTGCATCCAGCCATGGGCCAGCGTATCGCCCGATCCCGGGCGTCAAGGGTGTGCTTCGCCGGGCTGCGATGACCCCGCAGCCCGCCCTTGCCCCCCGGCCTCGGGCTACCAGCGCCGTCACGCGCCATTACCCACTCGAAATTTAAAAGAGGCGGAATATATCTCCCGAGCCAATGTCGTTGTTCCGTAGGTGACTTTGGGCTTGGCCCGTCTGCCCAAAAATAGGTCGCCAATTAGGCAAACGCGGCAAACTGTCCTGTACCAGATCAGGGTCTATGTGGGCGCCGTAGTGCGAAGGAACGCGTCCACTCGTGAGGTCGGCGACGAGATTCCCAAGCGAGCTACTATCGTAGGAAATGTCCCCATAGGTGACAGCCGAGTGCCTGTCAGGAATCGGCAACGATACCATCCGACAATCCGGAAATATCGGACTCGGTACGCCCCCGGCGGAAGAGTCAAAGCCTTTTCTGCTAAGAATCACCCTCATCCCTACTCCTGCTGCCAAGAACTGTCACCAGTCGGCCAGTTTGTTGGTGGAGCGTTTACCCCGAGAGGGTACGATGAAATGAACTCCAGGAAATCTGAAATGGTCTTCGGAGAAAACCGGCTCTTGTGTCCCCGCCCGACCTTCAATTCATTTAACCGCGCAGGTAAATCCGGGCCGGAGGCACCGAAGTAGTGGAACTTCTTCCCGATGAGAACGTTCACACCTCCCAAGTCGTGCGCCTTGGTTTCTGGGTCCTCTTTCTCTGTCTTTTTGTCGGAGTGCATCGACTGCAACTGTTGAAACCCGCCATTCGGCAACGGTTTGTAAATGTTGTCTCCTGTTTTATGGATGACCTTCCCCGTGGTGAAGTCCGGTACTTTTGTCGCGAAACGCGGGTCATGGTAGTTGTAGGGTACCGGACGATTGCATAGATTCCAAACGTCATGCACTCTTTGTGGGTCGCGAAGCGATGCGCGACCTGATTGATGACCTCTGGAGCCAGCCCCTATGAACATTCGCCTGCACAAGAACGCCACGACCACGCCGGCTCGGCGCGCCTATATCCAATCCTCTCCTTTGTCGGTGGCGGCTCTGGCGGCGGAGTTGGGTGTTTCCGAAGACACCATCCGGCGCTGGAAGTATCGGGACACCGTGGAAGACCGATCGCATACCGCTCATCGCTTGCAGACCACACTGACACCGGCTCAGGAAGCCGTCGTCCAGTAAGCGGTCAAACTACACCGTTACCGCGTGCTGCGGTTGATATCGGACAATAGGGGGTTGGCGGCGAATTTCTGTTTCCAGATTCTGGGGGTGAGTTCTTCGACTTTGCTGGCCGGGTGTTGGCT
>JBDIVS010000013.1:0-81439 GCA_039794245.1 Candidatus Jinrbaksania sp. | reverse complement strand
TCAAGCGCAATTTTCCGCTGTTCATGCGCGAAATGGAGTTTCGGTTCAATCACCGTGATGATCCTGATGCCGTCAGTTACCTGTACAAAATACTAAAATCGGGTCCGAATTAATGGTCCGATCCCTTTTGTTTTTATCCCGAATCCGAGGCTCGGCTCTAGCTTAAACTGCTGTCTAGATATTGGGGTCCACTATAATCGGCGATGGTTTTCTGATCGAGGTCTTCGGGGGATGGACCGATGGATGCGGTGGAGTCGTTCGCACTCGTTCATTGCCGGGACGGATCGAAATAATATTGGTAAGCAATGATACAGGTTTCTTCACGAGGAATGCACGATATCCAGTGCAGCAAGTGAAGAGGGCATCTGGCATTTCCGTATGGCCAATGCCGGGAGGAGTGAAGTGGCCGGGATCGAACCCTGCACTCCCGGCGGTGAACGCTTGTTGATGCTACGCTCGGGATGGCCGCACGATGGTATCAACACCGGACAAGCAGCGGACACTCAAACGGCGATGAGTGTGTTTCACGAACCGCCCGTCCCCGACAGGGAGATGCGCTAGGACCATCAACGTCTCCCCGAATGACTGCGCTATCATGGCCCGATGAAGCGGGCGCCGGAGGCCAGACGATTCAATGACGAATCCGCGGTGCGGGATCGCGTCGCGCACCTGCACGCCGCGCTCGGGATTCCCGCCGATTACGCCGCCCGCCGCGGGCTGCCGTTCTGTCCTGAAGCGCGCTCGCTGGTGGCCATCGGCGATGATTGCTTCGGCCGGCCGCAACGCCTGACACCGGGCGCGGCGCGGGCCTTTGCCCGGCTCAAAGCCCGGGCGGCAGGCGACGGGATCGTCATCGAGGTGGTTTCGGCGTTTCGCGATATCGATTATCAGGCGGCGTTGATCCGCCGCAAGCTCGATGCCGGGCAGCCCATCGCACGGGTTCTGGAAGTGTCCGCCGCCCCCGGTTTCAGCGAGCACCACACCGGCCGGGCGCTCGATCTGACCACACCGGGCCAACCGCCGCTGGAAAATGCCTTCGCCGCCAGCGCCGCATACCGCTGGCTCAAGGATCATGCCGGGCGGTTCGGTTTCGCCGAGTCGTACCCGCCGGATAATCCACACGGCCTGCTCTGGGAGCCGTGGCACTGGGCGTGGCGGCCGGGGCACTGAGGCGAAGGCTGGAATCCTGCTCGTTGTTCGATCACCGAAGAGGTCTCTCAGTAGAGTAAGCGAGGAACCCGACGGATGCCGGGCCCTCGCCCCTCGTCGCACCGGACGTGCGGATTTCCCGCATCCGGCGCTCCCGGTGGATTCGTCACAAGCATGCACAGGGCAAGCCGCGCCGCGCTACAGATACACCAGACCCAGATCGGCCAGATGACGGTAGACCGTGACCCCTTCGGGAGGACGAAAGGGGCGCTGGCTGCGACGCTGCAGGTGGCAGGCCAGCCGTCCCGCGCGCTGTCTCCAATCACCCCGGCAGGCCCGATGATTGCTCGTGTCCGTTGCTTCATCACCGGTCTTGGGCTTCACCATCTCCGGAAGGCTGGCCACCTGCGCTTGTGTAACGAGGCCGAATCGAGTTCACTGGCATTACGGCTCACGGGTTTGCTTCCAGAGGCTTCGGCAGCCGGGTTACCCCGAGCCGCCGCTCCTTCAGCTACCTTGTCGAACGGCCAATGACATGGACGATCTCCTCGCAGATCGTTGGGTGGACCAGACTTCGCCTGGCACACCGAAGGGCACGAAGGATGGAATCTGCCGAAGCGAGACCTTCGTGCCCTTCGTGTCCTTCGTTGTGGAATCCATTCAGTGACCGGCGTTTGCGAACCATTGAAATCAAATGTATGCAACAGTTGGGTTAACCGCCCGGCACCACAGGCCAGCGGCAGGCGGCCGGCGGCGGGGCGCGCCACCAGCGGCGTGCGGTCCGGGCGCCGCGCGCCGTCCACTGGGTACCGTCGTAGCGCAGCGTGATCCCGCCGCAAGCGCCGGTATCGAGCACGGCGCTGCCGGCCCCGGCCAGCCGTTCGAGCACTTCGTGGTGGGGGAAGCCGAAACGGTTGTAACGCCCTTGTGAAATGATCGTCAGTGCCGGGCGCACGGCATCCAGCCAGGCAGGCGAGGTCGAGCCGCGGCTGCCGTGGTGGCCGGCGACTAGGATTTCGGCACCGAGATCTCCATCGTCATGCCGCGCCAGCAACGCAGCCTCACCGGCGAGGCCGAGATCACCGGGCAACAGCAACCGGCCGTGACGGCCGCTGACCTGCAAGACACAGGACGAATCATTGCCGAGATAAGGCAGGTGCGGCCCGGGGTGCAGAATCCGGAACTCGACACCGTCCCAGACCCAGCGCCGGCCGGCGGTGCAGCGCTCGGCGTAGTGCGGTTCACTGCCGATGATCGTTGCCGGCCGGAAGGCGAGGGCCGTCTCCAGGCCACCGCGGTGATCGAGGTCGCCGTGGCTGACCAGCACCAGATCGAGCGGCGGCGCGCCATAGGCCCGAAGCGCCGGCGCGACGGCGGCGGCCAACCAGTCACGGCCGTGGCCGTCGCCCGGGCCGGTGTCGTAGAGCAGCAGATGTTCCGGCGTGCGCACCGCCACCGCCAGTCCCTGCCCGACATCGAACACGGTCGCCGCAAAATCGCCGGTATCTGGAGCATCCTGCCGCGGCATGAGCAACGGCAACAACCAGACCACCGCCAGCCCCCGCCCCGGCACCGGGCGCGGCGCGAAAAGCCAGAGCAAGCCGGCGGTGGCCATCAGCACCGCCGGCAGGCCGGCATGGCCGGGCAGCACAGCCCACTCCGGCGCCGCGGCGAACGCCAACAGTGCCTCGAACGCTTGCAAGGGCCAGGAGGCGATCTGCAGCAACCCGTCGGCAGGCAAACCGGCGAGATGGAGCAACAGCGCCATGAACATGAGCGGCAGGGCCAGCAACCCGACCAGGGGCACGGCTAACAGGTTGACCAGCGGCCCGACCAGGCTGATCCGCCCGAAAAACCAGATGCCGAGCGGTGCCAGCCCGAACGACAACAAAAGCTGTGCGAAGGCCAGACCGGCGAACCACTGCCGCGGGCCGCGCCCGGCGGCGAAACCGTAGATCAGCCAGGCGACGGCGCCGAACGACAACCAGAATCCGGCGCCCAGCGCGGCGCTCGGATCGAGCGCCAGCACCCCGGCGAACGCCAGCCACCAGGCCTGCCACGGTCGCACCGCGCGCTGCGTGCCGAGCACCAGAGCGGCGGCCAGCAGCATCACCAGCGCCCGGCGCGACGGCAGCAGCAAACCGGAAAGCACACCGTAAGCGGCGGCGAGCAGCACCCCGCCCCAGGTGGCGAGCACCAGTGCCGGCCAACGGCGGGTCACACCCGGCAAGGCCAGCAACAACAGGCGGCAAAGCGCTAAACCAAAGCCCGCCACTAGGCCGATATGCAAACCCGAGATCGCCACCAGGTGGCCGGTACCGGTCGCGGTATAACGCGCCCAGTCGTCATCGTCGAAACCGCTCCGGTCGCCGAGCAGCAACGCCCGGGCGAGCGCCGAAGTCCGCGCCGGCAAGGTCCGCTCGAGCCAATCGCCGAGATCGGCGCGGTAGGCGAGCAGCGATCCCGGTGCGGCCGGCGTAAGGCGCTCGGCCGCCGATTTTTGCACCACCCCGCTGGCCCCGATACCGGCCAGCAGAAATTGCCGTTCGGCGTCATAACCGTACTGGTTGAAAGGTGCGTTCGGCGGCCGAAGGCGCAGCGTGAAACGCCAGCGCTCGCCGGCGCCGATCTCGTCACCGGGCGGGCTGGCCGCGCCGCCGGGGCGGTACCAATCGACTCGGATCCGGGACGGCAAGCCGGCGTTGCCAGGCGTGCGGTCTGGGGCCAGCACAAATCGCACGCGATCGGCCGCGCGCTCCGGCAGCGAGACAACCTTGCCGCTGACGTCCCGGACGACATCGGCGCCGGCCGGGAGCCGCTCGGCGAGCCGGACACCGGCCACCAGTACACCCCAGCCGAAGCCGAGTACCAACGCCAAACCCACCCACCGCCGGCCGATCGCCAGGACCGCGGCGAGTGGCAGGCCGGCGACGAAGACGGTGAACGGCGGCGGCAGGGACGGTAAGAGATGCAGCGCCAGTATCCCGGCGGCGAAACCGGCGAGCTGGGCGCGCATGGATCAGGCCGGCCGTGCCCTACGCCGGTACTAGGGCAGCGGGTGCAGGCGGCCGCCGGTCAGTTCCAACCGCCGGTCCAGCCGCGCCGCCAGCCGCCCGTCGTGGGTGACCAGCACCAGCGCGGTGGCGAATTCGCGGTTCAGTTCCAGCATCAGGTCATAGACCTGCGCCGCGTTGCGCTCGTCGAGATTGCCGGTCGGTTCGTCGGCCAGGATACAGGCCGGCTCGCCGGCCAGGGCACGGGCGACGGCAGTGCGCTGCCGCTCGCCACCGGACAATTCACCGGGCTTGTGCGCCAGCCGCAGGTCCAGCCCGACCCGGCCGAGCAGCGCCGCCGCCCGCGCCCGCGCCGCAGCCGGCGCGATACCGCGCAACAGCAGCGGCAGCGCGACATTTTCCAGCGCGGTGAACTCCGGCAGCAGGTGATGAAACTGGTAGACAAACCCCAGATAACGGTTCCGCAGGCGGGCGCGGGCGCCTTCGCCGAGGCTGCCAAGATCGATCCCGGCCAGCGTGATGCGGCCGGCGCTCGGCCGGTCGAGGCCGCCGAGCAGATGGAGCAGCGTGCTTTTGCCGGCCCCCGAAGCGCCGAGGATCGCGACCCGCTCCCCGGCCCGGATCGCCAAATCCACGCCACTCAATACCTCAACGTGCAAACTACCCTGGGTGAACCGCTTTTGCAAGCCGCGGCAGGCGAGCACGGGGTCCGCGGCCGGGGCCGCCTCGGCGGCAAGGACCCGCGCCGGCGCCTCACTCATAACGCAGCGCCTCGGCCGGTTGCGTCCGGGCGCCGCGCCACGCCGGATAGATTGTCGCCAGAGCCGAAATCAACAGCGACAGGGAGGCGAAGCGGATCACGTCGGCGGCGCGCAGCTCCGAGGGCAGCTCGCTGATGTAGTAGATATCGGCCGACAGAAACTGCACGTTGAACAATCGTTCGAGCGCCGGGACGACGGTTTCGACGTTCAGGGCCAGGGCCACACCGAGCGCCACCCCGGTGACCGTCCCGACGATGCCGATCAGGGAGCCTTGGATCATGAAAATGCCGAGCACCGTCCCGGGTTCGGCGCCCATCGTTTTCAGAATGGCAATGTCCGCCTGCTTGTCGGTGACGACCATGACCAGCGTCGAGATGATATTGAAGGCGGCAACCAGCACGATCAGCGACAGGATGATGAACATCACCGTTTTTTCCATCCTGATCGCGCGGAACAGATTGGCGTGCTGCTGGCTCCAGTCGCGCACCTGGATGCGGCCGGGCAGCGTGTCGGCCAACTCGCGGGCCACCGACCAGGCACGCAGCAGGTCGTTGAGTTTCAGCCGGATGCCGCCGACTCTGTCGCCGGGGATGCGCAGCAGGCGGCGGGCGTCGTCCAGGTGAATGACGGCCAGCGCCGTATCGTATTCGTTGACCCCGGCGGCAAAAATGCCGGCGACGGTGAAACGCCGGACCTGCGGCAGCAGGCCGGCCGGCGAAGCGCGGATTTCGGGGGCGAAAATCGTCACCGGATCGCCGGGCCCGACGCCAAGGCGGTTGGCTAGGCCCTCGCCGAGCAGTACGCGCCAGTCGCCGGCGGTCAGATCGTCGATGCTGCCGGCAACCATTTCGCCGGCCAAATCGGAAACGCTCCGTTCCAGCGCCGGCTCGACGCCGCGCACCAGCGCCCCGGCGACGCGCCGGCCCTTGAGCATCGTCTCCTGCTCGATGAACGGCGCCGCAGCCAGCACTTCGGGGTGCCGTTCGGCCCGTGCCACGATCGCCGGCCAATCGGCGAGCGGGCCGTCCCAACCCTGGATCGTGGCATGCGCCACGACGCCCAGGATCCGCGCCCGCAGCTCCTGCTCGAAGCCATTCATCACCGAGATCACGACGATCAGCGTCGCGACCCCGAGGGCGATGCCGATCATCGAGCTGAAGGAAATGAACGAAATGAACCGGTTGCGCCGCTTGGCGCGCAGATAGCGTAAACCGATAAACAAAGGAAGCGAATTCAACATCCCCCACCCCGCCGTTCCAGGCGCTCCACAAAAGCCGCCAACTCGTCCGGCAGCGGCGCCGCAACGGTACACGGTGCGGGCCACTCGAGATCGAGCCGGTGGGCGTGCAGGAACATCCGGCCGAGCCCGGCTGCCCGATCGCCGGCCAGCAGCGCTTTTGACGCATAACGCTCATCGCCGGCAAGCGGTAGACCGAGAGACGCGGCGTGGGCCCGGATCTGGTGCGTCCGGCCGCTTAGAATACGGCATTCGACCAGTGTATAGCCCGCCAAATCCGCCAGGCGGCGAAACTCGGTGCGCGCCGGTTTACCGGTTGCGCTGACGGCCATCTTGCGTTCGCCAAAATGGCCTGCATCGCGGTCGAGCGGCCGGTCGACCATGACCTTGTCCTCGGCCAGCCGGCCGTGCAGCAGCGCCAGATAATATTTGCCGATCCGGCCGGCGGCCAGCGCCCGCTGTTGCATCTTCAGCGCCTCGCCGTCGAGCGTGACGAGCAGAAGACCGCTGGTCGCCCGGTCGAGGCGGTGCGCCAACTGTACGTCCCGCCCCGGAAACATCTCGCGCAGCGCGTCGATCGCCCCGAAATCGAGGCCGGTGCCCGAATGCACCGCGAGCCCCGCCGGCTTGTCGATCACCACCTGCCGCGCGTCGCGGTGGACCACCGCCGCCTTGAGCGCCGCCACCAGGGCCGGCGGCACGCGGCGCGGCGTGCCGCGTTCGGCGCCGGGCGCCGGCGGCAGGCGTACCCGGTCGCCGGCCTTGAGGCGGGTCAGTGGTTTGGCACGCCCGCCGTTGACCCGCACCTGGCCGGTGCGCACCAGCCGGTATATCAGGCCGCGCGGCAGATTGCGCAGGCGGGCTTGAAGAAAATTATCAAGCCGCTGGCCGGCGGCGGCCGGCGGCACCTCGACCGTCGTCACCCCGCCGCCCGGCCGACTCGTGCCACGTCCCGGCGCCGCACCGGATAAAGCCTGTTCCGCCGCGGGGTTCATGGGCCGGCCCGCCGCCCGGGCAACGCTCGAATTCGCAAGATCATCCAGTCCCGTTATATAATGTCAACGCTCGGTACGCTGTTCAGCTGTCCGATCCCGTCATTGCCGGTACGTTCCACGTCGGGCAATGCCCGCCGATCCAGTCACCACCGCGGCAGAGCAGTGAAGCGAACCGGCCGATCCCGGCAGGGCGACGCAAGCCGTGCGGGCATGGGCCGAGCAGACCCTGAAGCGGACCGTTAGGGCGACTTCAGAACCCATCGAGAGAAACTCCGAGTCAGTCGGAGTTTCCAGAGGGAGACTCTGAATAAATCAGGGCTTCCCTAGTGTAGCATCCCGTTAAAACGGCCCGCCTGGCGGTAACCGGGATGCGGCACCGCCTGGCGCCGCCCGCAACGGTTGCACCCGGCATTGAAGACCGACCGCCGCCTTGTTTGCCGGGGGCGGTCAACCGATTAACCGCCGCCGGCGCCGAAACACGGCGCCGCGGCCCAGACAAATGGATGCCGGCGCGGTTAACGCGCGCCGTCCGCGCTCACCGGACTTGCCGTCCGGTGCCGGCGCCGAATTTCGGTGCCGCGCCCGCCGCGTATTCCCGGCGGCATCCGAGGACGAAAACAATGAAACGCATGCTGATCAATGCCACGCAGCCCGAAGAGCTGCGGGTCGCCATCGCCGATGGCCAACTCCTGCTCAACCTCGACATCGAGACCCCCGCCCAGGAACAGAAAAAGGCCAACATCTACAAGGGCCGGGTCACCCGGATCGAACCCAGCCTCGAGGCCTGCTTCGTCGATTACGGCGCCGAGCGCCACGGCTTTCTGCCGCTCAAGGAAATCCAGCCGCGCCTGTACCAGGAAAAAGCCCGCAACAATCCCCGTGCCCCGATCCGCGAAGCGCTGACCGAAGGGCAGGAACTATTGGTCCAGGTCAACAAGGAAGAACGCGGCACCAAGGGCGCGGCACTGACCACCTATATCAGCCTTGCCGGCCGTTACCTGGTTCTGATGCCAAACAACACCGAAGGCGGCGGTGTCTCGCGGCGGATCCTCGGCGACGAAAGGCGGCAGATCCGTGACCTGCTCGACCAACTGACGGTCCCCCCGGACACCAGCTTGATCGTCCGCACGGCCGGCGTCGAACGCACCGTCGAAGAACTGCAATGGGACCTCGATTACCTCTTGCAGTTGTGGCGGGCGATCGAAGCCGCGGCGGCCGAGCGCCGGGCGCCGTGCCTGATCTACCAGGAAAGCAATCTGATCATCCGCGCGCTGCGCGATTATTTCCGCGACGACATCGGCGAAATCATCATCGACAACGAAGCGGTTTACAACGCGGCACGGGAATTCATCCAGATGGTGATGCCCCGGCACCTGAAACGTCTCAAGTCCTACGAGGGCGACGTGCCGCTGTTCAGCCGCTTCCAGATCGAAAGCCAGATCGAGACCGCGTTCCGCCGCGACGTCCGGCTGCCGTCCGGCGGCGCCCTGGTTTTCGACAAGACCGAAGCTTTGCTGTCGATCGACATCAACTCGGCGCGCGCCACCAAGGGCGCCGATATCGAAGCCACCGCGTTGCAGACCAATCTCGAGGCGGCCGACGAAATCGCCCGCCAGCTCAGGCTGCGCGACCTCGGCGGTCTGATCGTCATCGATTTCATCGACATGAACGACCGCGGCAACCAGCGGGCCGTCGAGGAGCGCCTGCGCGCTGCGATGAGCGAAGACCGCGCCCGCGTCCAACTCGGTCGGATCTCGCGTTTCGGGCTGCTCGAACTGTCGCGCCAGAGACTCAGGCCGTCGCTCGGCGAAGCCAGCCAGATCACCTGCCCGCGCTGCATGGGACACGGCGTGATTCGCAGCGTCGAATCGCTCGCTTTGTCGATCCTGAGGCTGATCGAGGAGGCGGCGATGAAGGAAAACACCGGGCAGATCATCGTCCAGGCGCCGGTCGCCGCCGCCAATTTCCTGCTCAATGAAAAACGCGAACAGCTCCGCGAACTGGAAAAACGCAACCAGCTGCCGGTGCTGATCGTCGCCAACGAGTCCATGGAAACGCCGCACTTCGAGATCCGCCGTTTGCGGACCGGCGAAACATCGAGCGAACCCAGCTATCTGATGGTGGCGGAAGAGACAGCGGCCGAAACGCCACTGGCCGCCGCCCGCGAGATGATCGAGCGCGAAGTGCCCGCGGTACGCGGCATCAAACCCGAAGCGCCGCCCCCCGTCGTCAAAGAACGCCCGTGGCGCGCCTTGTGGCGCAATCTGCATGCCTGGTGGCAATCGCTCGCGCCGCAAAAATCCGCCGCTCCGGCCGCACCTGCCGACCGGCATCCACCCCAAGCGGCACGCAAACCTCCCATCCGGCCGCGGCCCGGTGAATATCGCCACCGCCGCGACGTAGCGACCGGCGGCCGGCGGCCGGCAAAGCACAAAGTGCCGGATCAGTCCGGCGAGGAGCAGCGCAGGGGGAAAGCGGGGGCGCCGCGACCGGCGGAACGCCCGCCCCAAACCCGCCCGGCGTCACCTCCAGGTGGCACGGCAACGCAAACCCCAACCCCGCCGCGCGCGGCCGAGGGGCAGGTGGCAGAAGCGGCCGCGGCCGAAGCCGGGCATGGACTGCCATCGGCCCAGCCCGCCGCCCCGGCCCGCTCCGGTCCCGAACGCCGCCGCGGCCGGCGCGGTGGCCGGCGCCGCCGTGAAGCGCGGGAAGCGCGGGAGGCGCGAAAACAGGCGGCTGCGCCAGTGGGTCAGGTCGGCCAGGACGGCACCGGCCGATCACCCGCCACACCGGCCGCTGTCCCGGCCGCTGCGGAGAACGCCCCCTCCACCGCACCGCCCGGTGCTGCGACGGCCGTAGAAACCCCGGCCCCAGCAGACCACCCTGCCCGGCCGGTGACAGTACAGGACCCGATCAGGACGGCTCATCCGGCAGCCGCGGCAACTGGGGATAACCAGCCCGCGGAACAGGTCAGACAAGCCGAATCCATCGGCGAACCTTAACCGCCTCCTTCGGCCCCCTCGGCGGCCGCGCCGCCGGCCGCCGTCTCGTCCTCCTGAGGCGCCGGCGCGGGCCCTGCCGGGATGGTTTCGATCATCCCGAAGTGCACCGCCATCCGGGTCAGCTCAATCACATTTTTGACGCGGAGCTTGTCCAGAATCCGGGTCTTATAAGTGCTGGCCGTTTTCGGGCTGATCGCAATCGCCCTGGCGATCTGGGGTAATGGCACGCCCTGGACCAGCAACATCATCACTTCGATCTCACGGGCCGACAACGCATCCATGGGCGTTTTCTTCGTCCCTTCCAACAACGTCACCGCCATCTGCTGGGCAATATCCGTGCCGATGTAAGTTTGCCCGGCGGCCACCGCCCGGATCGCGGCGATCAGTTCCTCGGCGGCTGAAGCCTTGGTCAGATAGCCCCTGGCGCCGGCTTCCATCAAGCGCCGCGGAAACGGCTGCTGGGCAAACGCCGTCAGGATGATGATCCGGGCGTCGGGGTGGCCGGCGCGCAGCCGGTGCGTGACTTCGAGGCCCGACAGGCCCGGCATGCCGATATCGGTCAGCAGGACATCGGGCTTCAACTCGCGGTACAGGCGAATCGCCTGCTCGCCGTCGGCGGCCTCGGCGATCACTTCGATATCGCCGGCCTTCGCCAGGATATGTTTCAGGCCGGTTCGGACCAGATCATGGTCATCGACTATCACTACTTTGATCATGCGCCACTCCGGGGATGAGGTTCTTTCGGTGTTGTGCCGCCAGCATAGCTTCCCGCCGGCATCCCCGATAGCGGCGGTTTACCAATCGGATTGTAGGCCACCGCTGGCGCGGCGTGTAGGCCGCCGCTGACACAAGAACTGAATGTCGGGTCCGAAGCCGCTCGTCCCGGACGGCTCGGAACACGCCATCCCTGGCTTGCGGGCCTACACCCTCTCCGCCACTCATAAAAAAAGGCCCGTTGTGGCAAGGCTTATCACAGTGCGACTGGGATAGGGCAATTCGTGGCGAGAGGTCGGCTGGATTTCGGTTCCGAATCCGCCCATCCCGGGCGGCTCGGAACACGCCAGGTGCGGCGCATGTCCGCACCTGGCTTCGCAGCGCCGGTGCATGCACCGGCGCCGCGGGCAAGCCATCCCTGGCTTCCGGGCCGGGATTGTTTTGAGGGTGGGTTGATCATGATTTTTTTGGCTCGCGCCATCCATGGCGCTCGCCCTGCGGGCGCACTTCGTGCGTCAACGCGGCAGTCCTGCCGCGTTTGTCGAACAGGGTTCGCATCAAGCCCGCCTGATTGACCATCCGTTCGTCGCGAGGGGGTGCCAGGGCTTGCGGCTGTGTCGTTTCGCGACCGAGCGCACCGCAGGCGTACTTGATTGTACGTCGAGGAGGCGCGACCGAGTGAAACGGCGCAGACGCAAGTCATGGCGCCGCCGCAGTAGAACGGATGGTCAATCAGGCGGGCCTACACCCTCTCCGCCACCCATAAAAAAAGGCCCAGACGGGCCTTTTTTTATGGGTGGCGGAGAGGGTGGGATTCGAACCCACGGTACGGCTTTTGACCGTACACTCACTTTCCAGGCGAGCCCATTCAACCGCTCTGGCACCTCTCCGGGTTCTGGGGTTCAGGGCGGGCATTGTAGCGCAGGCTGCGGAACGGTCGCGGTGTTGCGGTAGGCAAAGATGCGGCCATGGAGCGCCGTCGCGCGGGCAGGCGACAAAAATGCGGGGGCGCCTTATTCGGGCTGGGGCGGTGGGGTATCGGGCGGGGTGCGGGGCCAGGCGCGGAGGACGGCGTTGACCAAGGTGGCGAGCGGGATGGCGAAAAAGACGCCCCAGAAGCCCCAGATACCGCCGAAGACGAGGATCGCGATGATGATGCCGACCGGGTGCAGATCGACGACCTCGGAGAACAAAAGCGGCACCAGGACGTTGCCGTCGAGGGCCTGGATGATGCCGTAGGCAACCATCACCCAGAAGAGGTCCGGCCCCCAGCCCCACTGGAAAAAGGCCACAGCGAACACCGGCACGGTGACGATGGTGGCGCCGATATACGGGATCAGCACCGAAAAGCCGGTGATCGTGGCGAGCAGGATGGCGTATTGCAGGCCGAGCAGCGAGAAGGTCACGTAAGTCACGGCGCCGACGATCAGGATTTCGAGCACCTTGCCGCGGACGTAATTGCCCATCTGGCCGTCCACTTCGTGCCACACCTGGCGGACGAGCGTTCGGTTGCGCGGCACGAAACCGCCGATCCAGCCCATGAGCTTTTCCTTGTCCTTGAGGAAAAAGAAAACGAGCAGCGGGATCAGCACCAGAAACACCATCAGCGTCATCAGGCCGACGACCGAGGAGAACGACATGGCCAGGAGCTTTTGGCCGAACTGGGCGAGGTCGGCTCCGATCCTGGCGGTCAGGTCATCGGCCTGCTGCGGCGTGATCAACTGCGGGTAGCGCTCCGGCAGCAGCCGGATCACAAGCTGCATGCGGCCGAGGTATTCGGGGATCTGTTGCACCAACTGGGCCACCTGGCGCGAGAGCAGCGGCGCCATGCCGAACAGCACGAAAACGAAACCGGTCAGAAAGGCGAGGAACACCGCCCAGACCGCGGCCCAGCGCGGCAGGCGTAAGCGCTCCAGGCGCTTGACCAAACCCTCGAGCAAGTAGGCGAAAATCAGCGCGGTGATCACCGGGGCCAGCATCCGGCCGAGAAAAATCACCAGGAGCGCGCCGAAAACCAGCACCAGAGCCAGGATCACCAGTTCCTGATTGGCGAAGGTCCGGCGCAGCCAGTCGTTGATTACAACTACCAAACCCGTTCTCCCGGTCAATCCTCAATGCCGCATCGCGCGGATCAGAAGATCCAACGCCGCGCACACTGTCTGCCAGCGGACGGCATCGCGCTCACCGGCGAAATGCCAGGTGCCGCCGTGCGGCATCCGGCCGGCCATCGCCACGGCGTAGCAGACGGTACCGACCGGTTTGCCGGCCGTCCCGCCGCCGGGCCCGGCAATCCCGGTCAGGGCGATCGCCAATTGCGCCTGGCTGCGGTCGAAGGCACCGGCGGCCATCGCCACGGCCACCGCTTCGCTGACCGCGCCTTCGCTTTCGAGCAGTGCTTCGCTGACCCCGAGCATGTCGCACTTGGCGGCATTGCTGTAGGTCACAAAGCCGCGCTCAAACCACGCGGAGCTGCCGGCGAGGTCGGTCAGTATCTTGGCGAGCCAGCCGCCGGTACACGATTCGGCGGTGGCCAGCGACCAGCCACGCGCCTGGAGGGCGGCGGCCAGCGTCGCCACCTCGGCGACGCAGTGCGCCTCGGCCGCCGTGCTTGTCATTTCAGCGCCCATGTTCGTTCCGCTGTCGTGCCACAAACGGCTACGTTACACTTCCTCGTTCATCTTTGCCAGCACCACCGGCCGGCGGCCGGGGCACGCACGACGGATAGGCCATGGACATCGCCCAGCACACCCCGCTGATGCAGCAGTACTTCCGGATCAAGGCGGATTATCCGGACACGTTGCTGTTTTTCCGGATGGGCGATTTTTACGAGCTGTTCTACGACGACGCCCGCCGCGCCGCCAGATTGCTCGACCTGACCTTGACCCGCCGCGGCCAGTCGGCCGGTGCGCCGATCCCGATGGCCGGCATCCCGCACCACAGCGCCGACAACTACCTCGCCCGGCTGCTGAAACTGGGCGAATCGGCGGCGATCTGCGAACAGGTCGGCGAGGTGACGCCGGGCAAGGCACTGGTCGAGCGCCGCGTGGTGCGCGTCGTCACCCCCGGCACCTTGACCGACGAGGCGCTGCTCAGCGAACGGCGCGAGGCGCTGATCGCCGCGGTGGCCGAATTCGACCACGGTGCGGGGCTCGCCTGGCTGGACCTGGCCGCCGGCCGCTTCCTGGTCCGCGAAGTGCCGCACACCGCCGCCCTCATCACCGAACTGGAACGCCTGCAACCGGCCGAGCTGATCGCCGCCGAAGGCTCGAATCTGGCATCCCGCCTGCCCTGGCTGAAAGCGATCCGCTCCATCCCCCCCTGGCATTTCGACGCCGCCGGCGGCGCACGGCTGCTGTGTGAACAGTTCGCGGTCCAATCGCTGGACGGCTTCGGGGTCAATGGCCGGCCGGCGGCGATCGCTGCGGCCGGCGCCCTGCTATATTACGTCCGGAACACGCAGCAGGGGCGGCTGGCCCACTTGACCGGCCTGCGCTTCGAGTCCGGCGGCGACGATCTGCAACTCGACGGCACGAGCCGCCGCAATCTCGAGATCGACGAACATCCTCTGGGGCGCAGCGAGCACACGCTCACCGCGCTGATGGACTGCTGCAAAACAGCGATGGGCAGCCGCCTCCTTCGCCGCTGGCTCGGCCAGCCGCTGCGCGACCGCCAGCGCATCCGCCGCCGGCTGGCCAGCGTCGAGGCGCTGCTCGACAGCGACCGCCACCGCGAACTGCGCGCCCTGCTCAACGAAATCCCCGACCTCGAACGGATCATCACGCGGGTCGTGCTCGGCAGCGCCAGGCCGCGCGATCTGGCCGGCTTGCGCTCCGGTCTGGATCGCGTGCCGGCTTTGCGCCAATGGCTGAAATCCTGCGAACCGGTCGAACTCAGGCTGCTGGTCGACGAATTACCCGACGGCCCGGAAGAGCGTGAACTTCTGCACCGCGCCGTGGAGGCCGAGCCGGCGGCGCAGATCCGCGACGGCGGTGTGATCGCCGCCGGCTACGACGCCGAACTCGACGAACTGCGGGGATTGAGCCGCAACAGCGACGACTGGCTCGTAGAATTCGAAAGCCGCGAGCGCCGGCGCACCGGGATCAACGCCCTGAAAGTCGGCTACAACAAGGTTCACGGTTTTTATCTCGAGCTGTCAAAAATCTACGCCGCCCAGGCGCCTGGCGATTATGTCCGCCGCCAGACGCTGAAAAACGCCGAACGCTATATCACGCCCGAGCTCAAGGCTTTCGAGGAAAAGATCCTCAAGGCCCGCGACCAGGCGCTGGCCCGCGAAAACGAGCTCTACCAGGCGCTGCTCGCCCGCCTCGCCACAGCGCAGGCGACGATGCGCCGCCAGGCGGCGCTTATCGCCCGCCTCGATGCCCTGGCCTGCTTCGCCGAGCGCGCCGCCCGCTTCGGCTTCAACGCACCGCGCTTCAGCGACGTGCCCGGCATCCGGATTCGCGCCGGCCGCCACCCGGTCATCGAACAGGCGCGCCAGGAACCGTTCGTCGCCAACGACTGTGTGCTCGACGCCGAGCGCCGGATGCTGATCGTCACCGGCCCGAACATGGGCGGTAAATCGACCTACATGCGGCAGGTCGCGATCATCGCCGTGCTCGCCCACGCCGGCAGTTTTGTGCCGGCCGAGGAGGCCGAATTCGGTCCGCTCGACCGGATTTTCACGCGCATCGGCGCCGGCGATGACCTGACCCGCGGCCAATCGACGTTCATGGTCGAAATGATCGAAACGGCCAACATCCTGCACAATGCCACCGCCGAAAGCCTGGTGATCATGGACGAGATCGGGCGCGGCACCAGTACTTACGACGGCTTGTCGCTGGCTTATGCCTGCGCCGTCGAACTGGCGACGAAGATCCGCGCTCTGACCTTGTTCGCGACGCACTATTTCGAACTGACCCGGCTGGCCGGCGAATATCCCGGCATCGTCAACGTCCACCTCGCGGCGGTCGAACACAACGAGCGGATCGTCTTTTTGCATTCCGTCCGTGACGGCGCCGCGAACCAGAGCTACGGACTCGAAGTCGCCGCGCTGGCCGGCGTGCCGGCCACCGTGATCCGCCGCGCCCGCGAGCGGTTGCGCATCCTCGAACACAACGCCGCGATCGATCCGGCACAACCCGGCCTGTTCGACCGGCCGCTGCCCGAAGCCCGCCCCGCCCCGGCACTCGAAGCGCTCGCCGAAATCGACCCCGATCAGCTCACGCCGCGCCAGGCGCTCGACGCCCTCTACGCCCTGAAAAAACTCGAACGATAAATATATTCTAATGAGTGATGGCTGGAAAAAAATCGGATTTCACCGAAGGCCACGAAGCGTACGAAACGGTTTCAGGATGTATCGCGCGGCGCCAGCTTTCGTTTCCCTTCGTGTCATTCGTGGTGGATTATTTTCCGATTGAGTGAACGAGGACGGGAGTGAGCGGGAAAGGTCACCGTTATGACCAATCCAGCGCGTGGATGTGGCGCCAGTCGAGGCAATCGACGCCCGATCGCCGCTGCCGCCGATCGCCGCCGTAAACCAGCCGCAGACTCAGTTCCGGAGGTGACGGCAACAATCCTAAGCGCTCCTCGAATTTCAGTAAATGCTGGAAAAAACCGGCGTGCAGCGTGGCGCCCGATTTCATCTCGCAGGCGATCAACCGCGGGCCGGATTGGACCAATAAGTCGATCTCGGCGCCGCGCGATTCGCGGTAATGAAACAGCGCCGGCTGCCCGCCCCGGTGCGTCTGGTGCTTGTAGATTTCACTGGCCGCCCAACTTTCGAAAATCGCGCCGCGCAAAGGATGATGCCGCAATTCATCGGCGCCGCGGATGCCCAGCAGGTGGCACACGAGCCCCGAGTCCAGGAAGTACATCTTCGGCGCCTTGACCAATTGCTTGCGGATGTTGTGTTGCCAAGCCGGCACCCGCCTCACCAGGTAACTCGTCTCCAGTATCGAAAGCCAGGCACGCGCCGTGTTGTGCGAGATACCGGCATCGGCGCCGAGTGCACTCAGGTTGACTTCCTGGGCCGTGTGTACGGCGCACAGGCGCAGAAAGGTCGAAAAAGCCGTCAGGTCGGAAACGTTGGCGACCTGGCGCACGTCGCGCTCGACGTAGGTCGCAACATAGTCGGCCAACCAGCGGCCCGGCGTTAAGCCGCGATCGTGAATGCGCGGGTAACCGCCGGCGAACATCACTTCGAACAGATCCTCGACCGCTACCCCGAACCCTTCGTACTCCTCCAGGCTGAGCGGCAACAACTCGAGCACCGCAGTCCGTCCGGCCAGTGACTGACTGATCGATGAAGAAAGCGCGAAATGTTGCGAACCGGTCAGTACAAAGCGCCCCGGCCTAGGATCCTCGTCGATGGCTTCCTGCAAATAGCCAAGGATCTCCGGGGCATGCTGGATCTCGTCAAGGATCAGCCCACCGGGATACTCAGCCAGCAGCCCGCGGGGGTCGGAGCGCGCGTATTCACGCAGGTCCAGCGGTTCGAGGTTGACGTAGCCATGCTCACGGAATACCGTCCGGCACAGCGTTGTCTTACCCGACTGGCGCGGCCCGGTCACGGTCAGCGCCGGGTATTGGCGGGCCAGGTCGCGGAGGATGATTTCGAACTTACGTGGCTTTGACATGCATAAATTGTAAATCAGAATTACAATTTATGCACTCCGCCCCGCCCGATTATTCCGGCAGGCGCGCGGTATCGGGATGGAAGTTGTACCAGGCGAACCAGAAAAGCCGCATGCCGTGCCAGCTTTCGCCGCCGGCCGGGTCGCCGGCGATTACGCCGCCGCCCGCGGTACGGCGGATCGTGAGCTGACGGCCACCGAATTCGGCGGCGATCGGTTCATCCCCGGCGAGCGCCGAATCGAGCACGGCGAACGGCTGGCCGCCGATCGTAAAGCCGTGGACAACGGTTTTCGGGTGCAGCTTAAGGTCTCGCTTCTGGACCGGGAACATGACCTGATCGCTGGCGGCGTAGTTGCCATAGGGGCCGCGGCTGTAATCCCGGACGTGGCCGGTGTCGCGGCTCAACACCCGGGTCTTAGGGTGCGCCGCGCGCCAGCTTTTCCAATCGACCATGGCCAGGGGCACCGTCTTTAACACCTCGCCGCGCCTGGGCCCGATGACCGCCTCGCCGGTGATCTGCTGCCAGAGGGAATCGGTCTTGCGGTCGTACATCACCAGATCGCTGCCGTGCAGCAGGCCCGAGACGCCCAATTCGACGACCTCGCCGGCCACCCGCCGTTCAAACGCGACACCCGAGCCGCACAGCGGGCAGAAGGTCACCGCGACCGGCACGCCGCCGATCGTGTCGTTGACGATCTCGTGGAAGTTCATGATGAGCTCGGGATAGGCCCGGGCATCGCCGTTGATCTCGACCCCCAGCACCAGGTCGCCGGCCTGCATGAAATCGGCGTCGCCGGCGGCGAGGTATTCCGGCGCGGTCAACGCCGGAATGCAGTCGCGCACCGGGCAACCCTGGTAAATTTCGTCGTAGTCGATGTTGCTCGGCGTGCCCGGCCCGTAGCCGAAGGTCTCGACCAGGATGTCGGTCGGAAACGGCGAGCGCTCGCGGGCGGCGATGGGCGGCGCAAGGCCGATGAACAATACAACCAAAGCGAGAGAGCCGAGGAGGCGGGGCGAAATCTGCATGGTGCAATCCTCAAGCGCGGACAGAATGTCGGGAACAGTCTCAAGTGAGACCGGGAAAACGGCCGATCGCTGTCAGAACGCCGGCAGGTATGCGATCATATCGCCCCCCGATGACCGCCATTCCGATGACCTTACCGACCGCCGCCGATCGCGCAGCACCGGCCCCCGAGCCGCCAAGCCACTTCATCCGCCATATCGTCCGCCGCGACGTCGCCGCCGGCAAGCACGGCGGGCAGGTCGTGACGCGCTTTCCGCCGGAACCGAACGGTTACCTGCACATCGGCCATGCCAAGTCGATTTTTCTGAACTTCGGTATCGCTGCCGAATTCGGCGGCCGCACGCACCTGCGCTACGACGACACCAATCCGGCGAAGGAAGAACAAAAATACATCGACGCGATCGAGCGGGATCTCGCCTGGCTGGGCTGCTCGTGGTCGCACCTGCGCCACGCTTCGGATTATTTCGAGGCGCTTTACCGCTGCGCCCTGAAACTGATCCGCCAGGGCGACGCCTATGTCTGTGACCTTTCAGCCGACGAGGTCCGGGCGGCGCGCGGCACACTGACCGAGCCGGGCCGCGACAGTCCGTGGCGCGACCGGAAGGTCGCGGAAAACCTCGATCTTTTCGCCCGCATGCGCGCCGGCGAATTTCCCGACGGCAGCCGCACGCTGCGCGCCCGGATCGACATGGCGGCGGCCAATATCAACCTGCGCGACCCGGCCATCTACCGCATCCGCCGCCTGGCCCACCCGCGCACTGGCGAGGCGTGGTGCATCTATCCGATGTATGACTTCGCGCACGGCATCTCCGACGCCTTCGAGGGCATCACCCATTCGCTGTGCACGCTGGAGTTCGAGGACCACCGGCCGCTGTACGACTGGTTTCTCGACCGGCTCGATATCGAAAACGATCCGGAGCTGACCGCGCCGCTTCGCGATGCCGGGCTCTGGCTGCCGCCCAGCCGGCCTGAGCAGATCGAATTCGCCCGCCTCAATCTCGATTACACGGTGCTCAGTAAACGGCGGCTCAACGAGTTGGTCAACGGTGGCCACGTCGAAGGCTGGGACGACCCGCGCCTGCCGACGCTGGCCGGCTTCCGCCGCCGCGGCTACACGCCCGAAGCGCTGCGTGCTTTCTGCGAGCTCATCGGTATCAGCAAACAAGAGAGCGTGATTCCGATGGAAGTCCTGGAAAATGCGCTGCGCGACGACCTCAACCGCCGAGCGCCGCGCCGCATGGCGGTGCTCAGACCCCTGAAAGTGGTGCTGGTCGATTATCCGCAAGGGCAAAGCGAAACGATCAGTGCCGCCAATCATCCGCAGGACGAAACCCTGGGCAGCCGGGAGATCCCCTTCGGCCGCGAGCTGTACATCGAGCGCGACGATTTCGATATCGATCCGCCGAAAGGCTTCCACCGTCTCAAACCCGGCGGCGAAGTCCGGCTGCGCAACGCCTATATCATCCGCTGCGAAAAGGCGATCGCCGGCCCAGACGGCGGCATCGCCGAATTGCACTGCACCTACGATCCGGCAAGCAAAAGCGGCCTGCCCGGCGCGGCGCGTAAAGTGAAAGGCACGATCCACTGGGTCAGCGCCCGGCATGCCATCGACGCCGAGATCCGGCTCTACGACCGGCTGTTCACCGTGCCCTACCCGGCAGCCGACAAAAACCGTGATTTCAAGGAATTTCTGAATCCCGAATCGCTGGTCACCCTCGCCGGCGCGAAGCTCGAGCCGGCGCTCGCCGCAGCGGCCGGGGGCGAGGCGTTACAATTCGAACGCCAGGGCTATTTCACACCCGATCGCGACAGCACCGCCGGCCGGCCGGTCTTCAACCGCGCCGTCAGCCTGCGCGACACCTGGGGCAGGAAGGCCGGCTGAAATAACGATTTCGGGGGCGGCTTCAAGGGTCGTCGGACCTGTCCGGAAGCGCCCGTAACAACGCCCCGCCCGGCCTGCGGGCGGGGTCACTCACCAGGGGGTAAACTGCTATGACTTTCATCACCGCGCTTTGGTTGCCGATCCTGGCATCGGCCGTGCTGGTCTTCGTCGCCAGTTCCATCATTCACATGGTGCTGAAAACGCACAATAAGGATTTTGCGCCGCTCGCCGGCGAGGCGGAGTTTCTGGCCGTGCTGCGTGCCCACAACATCGCGCCGGGACGCTACATGTTCCCGCACTGCGGTGTCATGCAGGCGGGCGACCGCGAGGCAATGGAGGCTAAATTCAAGCAGGGGCCGGTTGGGTTTGTCACCGTCACCGGCGGCTGGGCGATGGGCAAGTCCCTGGCGCTGTGGGGGTTGTACCTGATCCTGGTCAGCCTGTTCACCGCTTACGCCGCATTCCAGACCCTGCCGCCGGGCAGCGACTACCTGACGGTGTTCCGGCTGACCGGCGCCATCGCCTTTCTGCCCTATGTGCTGGGCAATATGCCCGATTCGATCTGGGATGGGCAACCATGGCGCACCACCACCCGCTTCTTTATCGACGGCGCGGTCTATGCCCTGGTCACCGCCGGCACCTTCGCCTGGCTCTGGCCGGCTGCCGGCTGAAACGGCCTGCCGGCGTTATCCGAACGGGTAACTCCGTTCTTCGAGCCCGGCCTTCGAGGCCGTCCTTCGAGTGGACCTCGACCACCCCGCCTGGGCCGGATGGCAGGACGCCGCGCCTGGCGCGGCGCCCCAAACCCAAAATACCCGACGACGGCTTATGCCGCAGCGCGGCGGCGCATCACGACAACGGCCACGCTGGCCAGAAGCAGCAGCAACGCCATCAGGCCCGCCACAGACAACGCCGGAACCGCGGCTGCCGGCGGGACGGTGCCTTGCAGATCGCTGGCCAGCACCGCGCCGTCCGGCGCACAATCGGTGGGGGTGGCGCTGTTACCGATCACGGTCGCCAGATCGGCGATGCCGTCGTCACCGCCGAGCACGCTGTTGGCGACGACGATGGTGACCGAAGTCGCGGCGAACGTCACATCGGCAGTGCCCACCGGGGTGAAGCCGGCGGTTTCCAGGACGTCCGCGGTGCCGGTCAGGGGATCGAACGTAAACAGACTGACCTCGAATTCCGGCCCGAAACCGGCCGGCGGCTGCGGGCAGAAGGTGCCAACAATGGCACCTGCGGGATCACCGGTCGCCCCATTCTGATCGGTATCGATATCGATACCGCCAACCACTTCGTTCCCGCCACCGGTGCCGGGCGGCGGCTCGATCGCCCCGGCAAAAGTCAACACCATCGTCAGATTAGTCCCATCGGTGGTGGCGGAAAAACCGGTCAGGTCGGGCCCGGGATTGAAATTGTCGCCGACCGGATCGGTGACACTGGCCCTGATCTCAGCCGGATTCGCCGCCTTCGGCGCCGGCGGCTGATCCGCTGTCCAGCGGGCGAAGGCAGGCGCGGCGAGCAGCAGGCCGGCGAGCAGGCTTGTGAACACTTTCATGAAAATCTCCCCAAGTACGTCGACACCGTGCAAATATAGCATAGGCGAGTTTCATCCACGTGGCATAGAGCAACAACCGAAAAGCCGCAAACTGCCGTTCAATCCGGCCGGCGCAGTGGCCGCCACGGTCATCCCGCCCGGCGGTTCACGACGGCTGTCGAAGAGACGCCTTTCGCCCGCCGAGCGCCGAGCGCCGCACCGTGAACATCGCGCCGGCCACCCGC
This sequence comes from Candidatus Jinrbaksania sp., assembly GCA_039794245.1. GTDB lineage: Bacteria > Pseudomonadota > Gammaproteobacteria > Xanthomonadales > Wenzhouxiangellaceae > DAITQM01. The sequence continues at coordinate 59,240 of JBDIVS010000013.1, read as the reverse complement.
CCGCGGCGGGCCGGAACGCGGCTCAGGTCATCGAGCCAGTTGTAGATGGAGGGGAGAAACAACAGGCTGACCACGGTCGAGAACAAAAGACCGCCGACGATGGCACGGGCCATCGGGAAATAAGGCGGACCGTCGCCGCCGATCTGCGTCGTGCCGAAGCACAGCGGCAGCAGACTGAGCACCGTGGTACCGACGGTCATCAGGATCGGCCGCAGACGGTCGCGGCCGGCGGCGACAACGGCTTCGTCGCGCGGCCGGCCGGCGGCGCGCAGTTGGTTGATATGGTCGATCAGGACGATGCCGTTGTTGACCACCACGCCGATCAGGATCAGGATGCCGATCATTGCCATGAACGAGAACGTGGTGCCAGTGAGCAGGAAGAACCAGTAAACGCCGACCACCGAAAAGAGGATGTCGTCGCCCCGGGATCCCGGAGAAACAGAAAAATCACCACCATCGCCAGCAGGCCGCCGAGCAGGGCGGCTTTGACCACTTCGCCGATGGCCTGGTCGATGAACTCGGATTGGTCATCGACGGTGATGAGCGCCATACCGGCGGGCAGTGCGCCACCGAATCCGGCCAGCACCTCGTGCACCGCCCGGGCGACCGCCACGGTATTGGCATCGCCTTCCTTGTAAACGGCGATCTCGACGGCCTCCCGGCCGTTCATCCGGATCACCGCCTGCCGTTCCTTGTAGCGCTGTTCGACAGCGGCCACGTCGCCGAGATACACCGGCCGCCCATCGCCGGCGGCGACGATCAGGCCGGCGATTTCCGGCACGCTTTCGAACTGGTTGACGGTGCGTACCAGGTAACGCTGCACACCGTCTTCCAGGCGGCCGGCGGAGACGTTGACGTTTTCGGCGGCCAGCCGGGCGCTGAGCGCCGCGACCGTGATACCCAGTTGTGCCAGTTTTTGTTCATCGACCAAGATGTGGACTTCGTCCTCAAGTCCGCCGCTGATCTTGACCGCCGCGACGCCGGCGACCGGCTCCAGGCGTTTTTTGATCTCCTCGTCGGCGAAGCGCCGCAAAGCCTTGAGGTCATCGGCCGGATCGGCCAGGGCCGCGCTACCGCTGCCGAAACTCAGGCCCAGACGGATGATCGGATCGGTGGCCGGGTTGAAGCGCAGAATCTGCGGCCGCGACGCTTCGACCGGCAGTTGCAGAATTTCCAGTTTCTCGCGGACATCGAGGCCGGCCATGTCCATATCGCTGCCCCAGGCAAACTGCAAGATCACATCCGATTGGCCGGCACGCGACACGGATTTCACCGCCTGCACATTCTTGACCACACCGACGCTTTCCTCATCGGCCGGGTCAACAGAGTCTCGATCTCGGCCGGTGCCGCGCCGTTGTACTCGGTGCGCACCGTGAGCGTCGGATACGACAGATCGGGCAGCAGATTGACTCTAAGATCGGTGAGGGAGATCGCCCCGAACAGCACCAGGGTCACCGCCCCCATGGCGACCGTCACCGGCCGGCGTACGGCAATTTCGACCATACTCATCAGCGGTTTGCAATGCCGGGCGCGGCGTTGCCCGCCGCCTCATCGGAGCCGGTGGAGATGATCGCAACCTTGGCCCCGTCACGCAGACTGTCCTTGCCGGCGGTGACCACCACATCGCCCGCATCCAGGCCGCCGGCCACTTCCACCATCCCGCCTTCCTCATAACCGATCAGCACCTCGCGCCGGGCGGCGACCTGATGTTCGTCGATCACAAAAGCGGCGTACCGGCCGTCTTCACTCAGCAGTGCATCACGGTACCCCGCGGCGGGTGTCGTGGATGATGCGGACACGGCCGAACAAACCGGGGCCTGTTCGTAAGCGGCGCGTTGCGCCTCGGCCTCGAAGCGCGCCCGGTCATAGTCCTCGGCGCTGATCAGTTGGCGTTTGTGCAGTTCGGCGGCCCGTACCAGCTCGTGCGTCAAGCGCTCGAATGTCGCCTTGGTGCGGGCCGCCTCGAGTTCGTAACGGTCGCGCTCGAGGCGTGCCAGAACCTGGCCGGCAACGACCTCGTCGCCCTCCTCGACCAGGATTTCCAGCACCACGCCGGTGGTTTTGGCCACCACCACCGCCTGTTCCTCCGCTTCCAGCGCCGCCGTCCCCTCATAGAAGGCCGAGATGTCGCCGAGCACGACCGTACCGGTTTCGACCGGCACCGCCGGTGCCTCACCGGCCTCACCGGCCGGGTCGTCACTGGCACCGGCACCGCAGCCGCCGAGCAACACCAGGCACAGGCCCGGTACCAGGATCAAACGCACCCGATCATCCCATCGCCGGTGGAACCGGCCAACATCAACTGCATGCAACCTACGCATCGAGCAATACCCTCCTCGAATACACACCGAATCGAGATATAGTGTCCTATATCACTAAGACACTCTACCTCGCCGTACCAAGCCCTGGCCATAGGCCGAAAGACACAGCCGGAAAACCCTGGCAGACAACGTCCTGCAAGTCCGGGAGCAATCGAATGCCGTGATAATCTGTTGGAAATTAAAGAAATGCCCTTCGATATCTTGATAGTTACCGGTCAATTACGCCGATTTACGGGTTAAATCGCCATCCGATCCTGCATATCGACCGCACGATTGCACCCGACAGCCATCGGGATATCCATCTCGAGACCGTCAACGGCAGCGTAAAAGCGACCTTGATCCGGCTCGGCGGTGAGCAGCGTGCCCGTTTCGAATCGGTCAACGGCGCGGTCAGGGTCCGGGTACCGGGCGATGCCGGCGCCTTGTGTTCTGGAAAAAGCGCTGCTGGTACAATCCTCGGCTTGTGGTCGGACTGTGGTGCACGAGGGGCCGGCGGGGCCTGCACCGGGCTGTGAGGAGTGGATCGGATGATCGAAGATATCAAAAAAGACGCCAAGGCGCGGATGGCCAAGAGCCTGGAAGCGCTGCGCACCGAACTCAGCAAAATCAGGACCGGCCGGGCCCACCCCAGCCTGCTCGACCACGTTCATGTCGATTATTACGGCAATGCGTCACCGGTCAACCAGGTGGCGAGCGTGACGATCGACGACGCCCGCACGCTGGTCGTGACGCCGTGGGACAAGGGCATGGTCAAGGCGGTCGAAAAAGCGATCATGACCTCCGATCTCGGGCTCAACCCGGTGACCGTCGGCCAGGTGATCCGCATCCCGCTGCCGCCTTTGACCGAGGAGCGGCGCCGCGAGTTGTCCAGGGTCGTCCACCACGAAGGCGAAAACGGCAAGATCGCGATCCGCAACATCCGCCGCGATGCCAACCATCATCTGAAAGCGCTGCGTGACGAAAAAAAGATCTCCGAGGACGACGAGCGGCGCGCCGAGAGCGAGATCCAAAAGCTCACCGACCAGGCCATCGCCGACGCCGACCGCCTGATCAGTGAAAAAGAACAGGAGCTGATGGCGCTGTGACGGTCCACTTCCGCCGCTCACCCCGCCAGAGCCGATGACCCACTCCCCGCTGCAACACACTCCCCTGGTGTTGCCGGACGAAGCGCGGCCGGGAGCCGGCTTCGCCGCCGGTCCGCCCGCCGCACCCAGCTTCGCTCCAGCGGTTCTGCCACGCCATCTGGCGGTGATCATGGACGGCAACGGCCGCTGGGCCGCCTCCCGCGGTCTGCCGCGGCGGGCCGGCCACCAGGCGGGGCGCAAGGCATTGAAACAGATGGTCGAAGCGGTGATCCGGCGCGGCATACCCAACCTCACCGTGTTCGCCTTCAGCAGCGAAAACTGGCGGCGGCCGGCGAGCGAGGTCAACGATCTGATGGCGCTGTTTTTGCGCGCCCTGCAGCGCGAAGTGCCGGAGTTACACCGCCAACGGATTCGCTTGTGCTTTGTCGGCGAACGCGCCGGGCTGGCGCCGAACCTCAGACGCCGGATGCACGCCGCCGAAATGTTGACGGCGAACAACGACTGCCTGCGGCTCAATGTCGCGATCAATTACGGCGGCCGCTGGGATGTGTTGCAGGCGGCGCGGCGGGCCCTCCAGGCGGCCCGGCGAGCCGGCCGCGAACCTTGCATTGCCGATTTCGAACAGGCCCTGGCGCTCGCCGACCTGCCGCCGCCGGATCTTCTGATCCGCACCGGCGGCGAACACCGCCTGAGCAATTTCATGCTCTGGCAACTGGCCTATACCGAATTGCACTTCAGCCCGGTGTATTGGCCCGATTTCGGCCCGGCGGAACTCGATCGGGCACTGGCCGAATTTGCCCGGCGCGATCGCCGGTTCGGTTTGCTACCGGGGGGCACAGTGCCTGCGAACGGCGATCGTCCCGCGCTCGAGAACCATGCTTGAGGGTGTGCGGCAGCGGGTTTTGACGGCGCTGGCCCTGGCCCCGGCACTGATCGCCGCCGTCGTTTTTCTGCCGCCGCCGCTGTTCAGCCTGATGTTCGCCCTGCTCCTCGTGCCGGCGAGTCTGGAAATGGGCGCGCTGGCCGCTCTCGACGCTCCGCAACGCCGGGTGTACGCCGCCGCGATCGCGCTGGCGATGCTGGCAGTCTCGCTCACCCCCGGCTGGCAACCGGCCGTGCTCGGCGCCTGCGCCGCCGCCTGGCTGCCACTGGCGGCCTGGCTGGCCTGGCCCGGCTGGGGGGCGGCGCTGTGGGGGCGGCCGGTGAAGCTGGCCGCCGGCGTGGTGATCATCGCCGGCTTCTGGCTGGCGCTCGGCCTGATCGAAACGCGCGGCCCCGGCTATACACTGGCCCTGTTGGCCGTGATCTGGGCCGCCGACACCGGCGCCTACTTTACCGGCAAGGCGATCGGGCACCATCCCCTCGCGCCGCGCCTGAGCCCCGGAAAAACCATCGAGGGTCTGGCCGGCGGCCTGCTCGCCGCGGCGCTGGTCGCCATCTTGATCATCCGGCTGGCCGGGCCGCGTCTGCCTTCGCCGGGGTGGGTCGTGTTGATCGCGGTCGGTATCGCCGCGATTTCGGTGACCGGGGATTTGTTCGTCAGCCTGTTGAAACGCCAGGCCGGCGTCAAGGACAGTGGCAGCCTGCTGCCGGGACACGGCGGCCTGCTCGACCGCATCGACTCTCTGGCGGCGGCGGCGCCATTCTACGCCCTGGCAGTGCTGGCTGCGCCATGAACCATCCCCATCGCCCGGGGTCGAATCGGCGCTTCCTTAACCCCTCTCACCGCATAATGGTGCAATGAGCGAAATTATCAGCTCGATCGTCTGGATGGTGGTGGTGATCGGGATCCTGGTCACGTTCCATGAATTTGGACATTACTGGGTGGCCCGCCGGCTCGGGGTGCGCGTGCTGCGCTTCTCGATCGGCTTCGGCCGGCCTTTGTGGTCGCACACGGCGGCGAACGGAACCGAATTCGTCGTCGCCGCGATCCCGCTCGGCGGCTATGTGCGGATGCTCGACGAACGCGAAGACAAGGTCGCCACCGCTGACCTCGACGCCGCGTTCAACCGCAAGCCCCTCGCCCAGCGCAGTGCGATCATCGCCGCCGGCCCGTTGTTCAATCTGCTGTTCGCGGTGCTGGCTTTCTGGCTGATGTTCATGACCGGCATCGTCGAGCCACGCCCGGTGATCGGCGAGACGACCGCGTTTGCCGCCCGGGCCGGGCTGGTCCGCGGCAGCGAACTGGAAAGCATCGACGGGCGGGACGTGGCGACCTGGCCCGAGGCCGTGCAGGCGCTCTTGCTGCCGGCAGTGGAGCGGCGTGCCGTCCAGGTGGTCTATACCCACCCCGACGGTGGGCGGCGGGAAACCACGCTGGCCCTTGACGAACTGCCGGCCGATTTCCGCGAAAGCCGGCTGCTCGAGGCGATCGGGATGACGAATTTCAGGCCCGCTCTGCCGGCGGTGATCGGCAAAGTGCGCAGCGGTTTGCCAGCCGCCCGCGGCGGCATCGAACCGGGCGACCGGATTACGGCGATCGCCGGAGAAGCGGTCGGAAACTGGGACGAGATGACCGCGGCGCTCAAACGCTCGGCGCGGATCGGCGAACCGCTCGAGGTCACCGTGGTACGCACCGAGCGACGCCGCGAGCTGACCGTCGTGCCGGTCGCCGAACCCGATTCCGACCCGCCGCGCGCCATTTTGGGCATCTCACCGGCACCGCTGGACGACCAGGCCCTCACCGACTATCGAGCCCGCTATCTCGTCACCTTGCGCCATGGGCCGCTGACCGCCTTCGGCAAGGCGCTGGCGCAGACCGCACAAGCCACCGCCGACTCGCTGCAGATGGCCTGGCACATGCTGAGCGGCCGCGCCTCGCTGGACAATCTGGCCGGCCCGATCAGCATCGCGCAGATGGCGAACGTCTCGGCCAACCTCGGCGTGGCGCGCTTTTTGTGGTTTCTCGGCATCGTCAGCCTGTCGCTGGCGATCGTCAATCTGCTGCCGATCCCGCTGCTCGACGGCGGGCACCTGCTGTTCAATCTGATCGAGTGGCTCAAAGGGGCGCCGCCGAGCGAAAAAGTGATGATCGCCGGCCAATACATCGGACTCGCCATGCTCGGCGGCCTGATCGGCCTGGCGGTGTTCAACGATCTGTTGCGCTTGACGGGTTGAGCCGGCGTGGTCGATCGTCCAGGCGGGGGCGGGCCGGCGGTCAATCCCGCTTGCCCTGACTTATCCCGGCTACAATGCTGTCCGTCCTTCCGGGGGACGATTTTGTAAGACCACCATACAAAAAATACCAGGTTGCTGAGGCATGCAAAAACGAGCCGATAAGAACACCGCTGTCTGGTCCGCGTTGACATTACTGGCCGGGGCGCTGGCCCTGCTGGCCGGCGGGACGGCGCAGTCCCAGACGCCGCCGCCGGCCTTGTCGGCGGAGTCGTTCATCGTGCGCGATATCCGGATCGAGGGCCTGCAGCGCATCGCCGAGGGGACGATTTTCACCTATCTGCCGATCGAGGTCGGCGAACGCGCCGACCCGGTGCTGCTACGCGGCGCGCTGCGCGCCCTGTACCGCACCGGATTTTTCACCGACATCGAATTTGCCCGCGACGGCGACATCCTGGTGATCCGGGTCACCGAACGGCCGGCGATTTCAACCATCGCCTTCAGCGGCAACAAGGCAATCAAGACAGAAGACCTGCAACAGGCGCTGTCCGGCATCGGCCTGGCCGAAGGCGAGGTCTACGACCCGCTGCAGCTCGACCGCGTCAAACAGGAGCTGGTCCGCCAGTATTTCAACCGCGGCAAATATTCGGTCACGGTCGATACCCAGGTTACCGAACTGGACCGCAACCGGGTCAGAATCGGCATCAATGTCGACGAGGGCAAGACCGCCAAGATCCGCCACATCAACATCGTCGGCAACACGGTGTTCAGTGACGAGGTACTGCGCAAGGAATTCGAACTTGACACCGGCGTCGGCCTTTTCTTCTGGCAGGACAAGGACCAGTACTCCCAGGAGAAGTTGGGCGGCGATCTGGAAAGACTGAACTCTTTCTACCTCGACCGCGGCTACGTCGATTTTGCGATCGAATCGACACAGGTCGCGATCAGCCCCGACAAGAGCACGATCTACATCACCGCCAACATCCGCGAAGGCGACGTTTACACGATCAACACCGTCAATTTCGCCGGCGATCTGATCCTCGACGAATCGACGATCCGGCGCCTGACGCTGACCCAGCCGGGCGACACTTTCTCGCGCAAGCAGATGGAACAGAGCATCGACAACATCACCGCTGTGCTCGCCAACATCGGCTACGCCTTCGCCAACATCACCCCGCAGCCGCGCGTCAACCGCGAAGACCGCACGGTGGACCTGCTCTACCAGGTGGAGCCGGGCAAACGGGTCTATGTCCGGCGCATCGACATCAAGGGCAATACCAAGACCAAGGACGAGGTGGTGCGCCGCGAGATGCGCCAGCTCGAGGGTGCCTGGTTCTCGCAGGCGGCGATCGATCGTTCCGAGCAGCGCCTGTCGCGCCTCGGCTATTTCGAGAACGTCAACATCGAAACGCCGCAGGTGCCGGGTACCGACGACCAGGTCGATATCATCGTCTCGCTCGAAGAGCGGGCCTCGGGCAGCATCAGTTTCGGCCTCGGCTTCTCGCAGGTGCAGGGCTTGATCGCCTCGATCTCGATCAACCAGGATAACTTTCTCGGCAGCGGCAAGCGGATCGGCCTGACCCTGAGCCGTAGCGGCATCCTGACCCAGTTCAACCTGTCGTTCAACGACCCGTACTGGACCGAGGACGGCATCAGCCGCGGCTTTTTCCTGCGCTTTTCCGAATTCCAGAGCCGCGACGCCAACCTCTCGGCCTTCACCACCAGCGAGATCGGCGCCGGAATCAACTTCGGCGTGCCGCTCAGCGAGTTCGGTTTTCTCACCGTCGGCGCCGCAGTTCGCGAGACCGACATCAATGTCGGCAACTTCGTGCGCGAACTCGAGGACGAGAACGGTGTGTGCGACGATATCAACATGAACGGTATCTGCAACGAGTTCGTGCTGATTCCGACGATCCCGCTCGGCGCCTCGCTGGATCTGAACCAGGACGGAATACTGGACAGCGACGAGCGGCAGGTGACCGGCGTCGAATTAAACGCCAACTGGTCGCTCGATTCGCGTGACCATTTTTTCGTACCGACCAGAGGCGCACTGCACCAACTGGGCTTGGAGGCCAACGTCCCGGGCAGCTCGCGCAAGTATTTCAAGGCAATCTACGACGGGCAGATGTACTGGACGGTGGCCAAGCCGCTGGTCTTCACCGTCAAGGCCAGCGTCGGCTACGGCGACAGTTACGATAATTTCGATCAGAGAAGGGGCGACCCGGGCCTGGAGCCGCTGGTGGTCTCCGGCGACTGCTCGGTCGATGACGTCGTGACCATCGACAGCGGCCTGCCGTTCTGGGAACATTTCTTCGTCGGCGGCGTCCAGGACGTGCGCGCCTTCGACGATTTCACGCTCGGCCCCAAGGACCAGTTCTGCCGCGCCGTCGGCGGCGATTTCAAAACCACCGGCGGCTTCGAGTTTTTCATCCCGATGACCTTCGGCGGCCGTGCCGGCTCCCGGCTCGGCGTCTTTTTCGACTGGGGCAACGTTTTCCGCGGCATCAGCGATTTCAGCGTCGATGACCTGCGCGCCTCGGCCGGCCTGTCACTGACCTGGGACGCCCCGGTGGGGCCGATCACGATCAGCATCGGCAAGGCGGTCCGCAAGAAACCCGGCGACGTGACCGAAGGCTTGCAGTTTACATTCGGCACGGTTTTCTAGAAGACCTTGAGAGTCTGTTACGTCATTGGATTTTTATCACTGCTCGCCCTGCCCGCCGCCGCGCCCGGGCAGCCGGCTCCGGCCGCGACCCGGGTCGGCTATGTCGAAATGAAGCGGCTTCTGGAACAGGCACCGCAGGTCATCGCCGGGCGCCAACGGCTGGACGCCGAGTTCCGCGCCCGCAACGACGAACTCGAGACCGACGACGGCCGGCTGGCCGAGTTGCGCGAGAAACTGCGCTTCGATTTGACGCTGGATGAAGAACAGACGCTGCGCCTCGAACAGGAGATCCGCATCCTCGAGCGCTCGATCGAACGGCGGCGCGGCGAACTGCGCCAGGAACTGCAACTCCGGCGCAACGAGGAAATCCGCAAAGTCGAGGACGATGTCAACCGCGCGGTGGCGGCCATCGCCGAGCAACAGGGTTACCAACTGGTGGTCGCCAGCCCGGTGGTGTACGCCAGCCCGGCCATTGACATCACCGACCGGGTTCTGGAACACCTCAAAGTGGAATTCGCCCGTGACCAGGCGGAAGCGCAAAACCCACCCGGCTCCTGAGCGGCTCCCCGCCGGTGGCCGGCCGTGAGCTCACCTTACCGTCTGGCTGAGATCGCGGCCCGCCTCGGGCTGGAATACGCCGGCGACGGCGGCCTTGAACTGACCGGCGCCGCCCCACTCGACAACGCCGGGCCAACCCACATCGCCTATTTTGCGTCGCCGCGCTACCGCGCGGCGCTGGCCGCGTCGCGCGCCGGCGCCGTGTTGCTCAAGCCCGGCACCGAGGGCGATCGTCCGGGCCATTATCTTTACAGTACCGAGCCTCTTGCCGATTTCGCCCGCCTCGCCTCGTTGTTCGACCCCGCGCCCAGGCTGTCCGGCTTGGCGCCGACCGCGGTCATCGACCCATCCGCGGTGCTCGGCGCGGACGTCGCCATCGGCCCGCTGGCGGTGATCGCGGCAGGCGCCGTGGTCGGCGACGGGTGCACGATCGGCCCCGGCGCGGTGATCGGCGCCAACAGCACCCTCGGCGCCGGTTGCATGATCCACGCCCGCGCCGTACTCGCCCACGGGGTCCGGCTCGGGGCGCGTGTCATCGTCCATCCCGGAGCGGTGATCGGCAGCGACGGCTTCGGCCTGGCGCCGACCGCCGGCGGCTGGCGCAAGATCCCGCAGATCGGTACTGTCGATATCGGCGACGACTGCGAAATCGGCGCCAACACGACGATCGACCGCGGGACGCTCGGCGATACGGTGCTGGAGAACGACGTCAGGATCGACAACCTGGTGCAGGTCGCCCACAACGTCCGGATCGGCGCCCATACGGCGATTGCCGCCTGCGTCGGCATCGCCGGCAGCGCAGTGATCGGCTGCCATTGCCTGATCGGCGGCGCAGCATCGATCCTCGGCCATATCCGGATCTGCGACCGGGTGACCATCCACGGCATGAGCAGCGTCTGCCATTCGATCGCCGAACCGGGCGAATACGGCGCTGTGGTCGCCGCGCAGCCGGCCCGCCGCTGGTGGCGCAACCACGCACGCCTGGCCCGGCTGGATGCGCTGTTCAAAAAACTCGATAATATGATTCGTACCACCGGCCCCGAACCGCGCCGCGGAGAACAGAAGTGACCGCTGACGACAACAACCGAACCCTCGATATCGAGGGCATCATGAGCTGTCTGCCCCATCGCCAGCCCTTCCTGCTGGTCGATCGGGTACTCGATTATTCGCTCGACGGCGAACTGTGGCTGAAAGCGCTGAAAAACGTCACCTACAACGAGCCCTTCTTCGCCGGCCACTTTCCCAACCAACCGATCATGCCCGGCGTGCTGGTCCTCGAAGCGATGGCCCAGGCGGCCGGCGTGATGGTCCAACTCTGGCACCGGCGGCGCAACGAATACTGCCCGATGTTCTACCTGGTCAAGATCGACAAGGCGCGGTTCACCGGCATGATCCGTCCCGGTGACCAGTTGATCATGGAAATCCACCAGCGCCGGACGCTGCGCAACATGGGCGTTTACGACGGCACGACCTCGATCGGCGGCAAGGTGGTGGCAAGCGCCGAGTTCCTGTGCGCTGAAAAGCGCGACTGATGGCGATTCATCCAACGGCGCTCGTCGCCGCCGGCGCCCGCCTGGCGAGCGATGTCGAGGTCGGCCCTTACACCCTGATCGGCCCTGAGGTGACGATCGGCGCCGGCTGCCGGATCGCCGGCCATGTCGTGATCACCGGCCGGACGACCCTGGGGCGCAACAACCGGGTGTTCCAGTTCGCCTCGCTGGGTGACGAACCGCAGGACAAAAAATACTGCGGGGAGGACACCGAACTGATCATCGGCGATGGCAATACGATCCGCGAGATGTGCACGCTGAACCGCGGCACGGTGCAGGGCGGCGGCACGACCCGGATCGGCGACGACAACTGGCTGATGGCCTGCGTCCATATCGCCCACGACTGCCAAGTCGGCGATCATACCGTCTTCGCCAACAACGCGGCGATCGCCGGCCATGTCACGGTCGGCGATTACGCGATCATCAGCGGCTATTCGCTGGTCCACCAGTTTTGCGCCGTCGGTACCCACAGCCTGCTGTCGTTCGGCAGCCATATCAACCGGAGCGTCCCGCCTTATGTCGTCGTCTCGAGCGACAAGGCCAGACCACGCGGCGTCAACGTCGAGGGGCTCAAACGCCGCGGCTACTCGGCGCAGCAGATCGCCCGCCTGCGGCGCGCCTACCGGCTGATCTACCGCGACAAGCTGCCACTCGACAAATTGCGCGCCGCGCTCGATCAATTGGCTGCCGAGGGCGCTGAAATCGAACCCCTGGTCGCATTTTTCGCCGCTCCTGAACGCGCCATCCTGCGCTGAACCATGAACGACCTGGTGGTGATGGTCGCCGGCGAGCACTCCGGCGACCGCCTGGGTGGCGAGTTGATCGCCGCCCTACGCCGGCAAAGGGACGATCTCGCTGTGTGCGGTATCGGCGGCCCGGCCATGCGTGCCGCCGGGTTCGATGCCTGGTGGGATATCGAGGCGCTGTCGGTCATGGGACTGGCCGAGGTGCTGCGCCACGTGCCGCGGTTGCTAGGGCTGCGCCGCCGGCTTTACGACAGGATCATCGCCCGCCGGCCGGCGGTCGTCGTGACGATCGACAACCCGGATTTCACGCTGCCGCTCGGCGCCAGGCTGCGCCGCGCCGGGATCCGGGTCGTCCACCTGGTCAGCCCGAGCGTCTGGGCCTGGCGGCCGGGCCGGGTGCGCACCGTGGCCAAGGCCGCCGACCTGCTGCTCTGCCTGTTCCCATTCGAACCGGCCTGTTATGAAGGTAGCGGGATACAAGCGCGTTATATCGGCCACCCGCTGGCCGATCGCATCCCGCTCGTTGCCGACCGCACCGCCGCGAAAAGGGCGCTCGGTATCGCGCCCGAATCCCCCGTACTTGCCCTGTTGCCGGGCAGCCGCAGCGCCGAGCGGCGGCGCCTGGGCCGGGCCTTCCTGGACGCGGCGGCCATCGTGGCCGCCAATCGCCCCGGCCTGTGCCTGCTCGCCGTACAGCCGGACGAGGCCGGTGCCGCCCACCTTGCGGCGTTGCGCGAGATCTGGCAACCCGATCTGCCGCTGGCGATCGCCACCGGCGAAGCCGGCCGGGCGCTGGCCGCCGCCGACGCAGCGCTCGTCGCCTCCGGGACGGCGACCTTGGAAGCCCTGTTCCATCATTGCCCGCTGACGGTCGCCTACCGGCTGCATCCGGCGACCTATCATCTGCTGCGGCTCTTCCGCTTGTACCAGGCCCGCTGGTTCTCGCTGCCCAATCTGCTGGCCGGCGAGACCGTCGTCGAAGAATATCTGCAACACGGCGCCACGGCCGCGGCCCTCGCCGCCTCGGTCAGCCGCCTGCTCGACGACGCGCCACGCCGGGCGGCGATCGAGGCGCGGTTCCGTGAACTGCACCTGAAGCTGCGCTGCACTGCCGCCGACTGCGCCGCCGCGGCGATCGGCGAGGTGATCGAAAGCGGATGACAAGCGCGCTGTTCGGCATCCTGCCCGATTGGCCCGCGCCGTGCGCCGGCGTCGATGAAGCCGGCCGCGGGCCGCTCGCCGGGCCGGTTGTGGCCGCGGCGGTAATCGCCGGTGACGATGACTACGGCGGTATCCGCGATTCCAAGAAACTGAGCGCCACGCAACGCGAGGTGTGGTACCGGCGGATTATCACGACCGCCGCGGCATTCGCTGTGGCCAGCGTCGAGGCCGACGAAATCGATCGCTTGAACATCCTCGCCGCCAGTCTTGAAGCGATGCGCCGTGCCATCGAAGCGCTGGCGATCCGGCCGCGCTTTGCCGTCGTGGACGGGCCGCACCGGCCGCCACTGGCCATTCCCTGCCAGGCGCTGATCGGCGGCGACGCGCGGGTTCCGGTAATCAGCGCCGCGGCCGTGATCGCCAAGGTGAGCCGCGACCGGCTGATGGCCGAGTACGACCGGCGTTATCCCGAATACGGCTTCGCCCGCCACAAAGGCTACCCGACGGCCGGGCACCTTGCGGCACTCGCCCGGCACGGCCCGTGCGCGATCCACCGGCGCTCGTACGCGCCGGTACGGCGTTATCTGGCGGCGGGTGTGGCGGCGGCAGCCGGCGGCGAATCGATGGCCGCGACGATATCGCCGCTGGTCACCGGGCCATAAAAAGTTTTGACCAGCACGCCTTTGGGATCGATCAGAAACGTCGTCGGCAGGACACGCGGCGGGCCGAGCGCCGCCGGCGGCTCGAAGACATCGGCAACCAGAATCGGATAGGAGGCCGGGAACTCGAGCAGAAACTCGGCAAAGACCTCCGGATCGACTTCCTCGTAGGCCAGACCGAGCACGGTGACATCGGCGCGCCGGTCGTGCAGGGCCGAAAGATCGGGAATCTCCTTGCGGCACGGCGCACACCAGGTGGCCCAGTAATTGGCGACGACCCATTGGCCGCGCAGTTCGGAAAGGGCAAGTTCGCCACCGCCGAGCTTGGGCAAGGTGAAATCGATCGGCGTCCGATCGCCATCGCCGGCGTGGAGCGGTAAAACCGCACAACAAGCGGCGGCGAGAGCGAGGGTCAGAAGAGACTTCATCGGGCATCCCGGGTGTGTGGAGATTGAACATATGACTGCAAGGGGCGGTCGAGGTTCGCCTGCGCCGCCAGCCGTACTTCAGCGAGCGCCGCGGCCAGATCGGGCGCGATGGCGGCGACGGCCGGATCACCGGGCAACACCAGCGGCGCCGGGAATTCGCGGCACAAATCGCCAAGGGTCAGGGCCGTGCAATCACCGACCGGCAGCAGCCAGCCTTCCTCGCTGAGCGCCACCCAGCGCAGCTCGCGCAGGCGGCCGACAACCCGGCTCACCGCCGCCTCGTCGGCCGGCAGCCGGGCCGCCAACTCCGCGAAACGCAGCGGCGTTTGGGCTTCGGCCGCGCGCCGCACTTCGTGCACCACACGCCAGGCGACGGCCGCATCGTAACGCCCCGGGCAGATGATTTTCTGACCGTCGGCCAGCCGATACGAGGCGAGCGCCGCGCTGATACCGGCGCCGATCAGGATCACGGTCCAGGTGAGGTAGATCCAGACCAGAAAAATCGGCACCACGGCCAGCGCGCCGTAGAGTTTCTCGTAAGTCGGAAACGTCGTCACGTACCAGACGAACGCCAGCTTGGCGCCCTCGAACAGCAAGGCCGCGACCAGCGCCCCAGCGAAGCCGGCGCGCCACGGCACCGCCCGGTTCGGAACGACGACGAACAAGATCCCAAAGCCGATGAAGGCGACGAGAAACGGCAGCCAGCCGGTGAGCCAGGCGAGCGGCCCGGACCACCAGCCGTCCTCTGCCGGGCCGAGCGCCGAGGTCAGGGCCAGCGAACCGCCAAGCAGCAGCGGACCTAGGGTCAGCATGGCCCAATACACCAGAATGCGACTGCGCCAGCGGCGCGGCGCGGTGACCTGCCAGATGCGGTTCAACGCCGCCTCGATCGACGACATCAACAGCAGCGCGGTCAGCACCAGAAACAGCGCGCCGGGACCGGTCAGCACCCGGGCGTTACCGACGAATTGCCGGACATACTGCTGGACAGTCGCCCCGGCAGCCGGCACAAACTGGCTGAACAAAAAATCCTGGACGCGCTCCGACCATTCGGCAAAGGCCGGAAAAGCGCTGACCACGCCGAGCACGACGGCGAGCAACGGCACCAGCGCCAGAAGCGTGGTGTAGCTCAAAACGCCGGCCACCCGGAAATTGTCGTCGCGCTCGAACTGCGTCCAGCACTGGACCAAAAGGCCGCGCCAGTAGCGCACGCGGCGCCGGCCGGCCAGCGCTTTCGCTATACTGGCGAGCGACGCGTGCTGCACTGTCGGCGGCTCAGACATACCCCATCCACATGAACGTTGCACCCCCCGGCCATTACACGATCTATCATAACCCGCGCTGCTCGAAGTCGAGGGCGGCGCTGGCCCTGCTCCGCGAGCACGGCATCGAGCCTGAAATCGTCGACTATCTGAAACATGCACCGGCGGTGGCCGAACTTCGCGCCCTGATCACCGCGCTGCAATTGGCGCCGCGCAAGATCGTGCGCCGCAGCGAACCGGTGTGGCGCGAACTTGACATCGACCCTGACCTGGCCGATGAAAATACGCTTTTGGCCGCCGTCGCGGCCCATCCGATCCTGCTCGAACGACCGATCGTCTCCACCGGCCGGCGGGCGGTGATCGGCCGGCCGCCGGAGCGGGTGTTGGAACTGCTGTGACCCGGATGATTCATCATAGACCCTGGCAACGGCCCATGCACAAAATCCTGATCGTCTATTACAGCCGCCACGGCAACACCGCGGCGATGGCCCGGCACATCGCCCGCGGCGTCGAGACCGTGCAAAACGCCGAAGCGGTGCTGCGTACCGTACCGCCGGTCAGCGACGGCCGGCCCGCCGACCCGGGTGCCGCACCCAACGACGGGCCGCCGTGGGCCCGGCACGACGAGCTTGCCGACTGCGCCGGCCTGATCATCGGCAGTCCGACGCGCTTCGGTAATATGGCCGCGCCGCTGAAATACTTTCTCGACGGTACGGCAAATTTATGGCTGAGCGGCGCGCTGGCCGGCAAACCGGCAGCGGCATTCACCTCGACCGCCAGCCTGCACGGTGGCCAGGAAAGCACGCTTTTGTCGATGATGCTGCCGCTGCTGCACCATGGCATGTTGCTGGTCGGCCTGCCGTACAGCGAAAAAGCGCTGCTCGAGACAAAAAGCGGCGGCACCCCTTACGGCCCGAGCCACCTGGCCGGCGCCGATGCCAAAAGGCCGCTCGACGACTATGAAATCGAGCTGTGCCGGGCGCTCGGCACGCGCCTCGCCGCAGTAGCCGTCAAACTGGCAGGCCGGCCGCCGGCCGCCTGAACACGATGAAACTCGACGATTTGTTCATCCAAGATCCGCCGCGCCTCGGCAACACCTGGCGCGGCGATGTCTTGTTCCGTGACCTGCTGGCCGGTTACTTACCGCTCGAGACGCTGAGCGCGATCGAGTCGCAACTGGATGCGCTCGGCGAGCTGGCCGGCGGTGCGTTGTACGAATTGCAACTGCTCGACCTGCCCAACGAACCGAAACTGACCCAGTACGATGCCTGGGGGCGGCGGATCGACCGGATCGAACTGACCGCGGTCTGGCAGCGGGCCCGGCGCGTCGCGGCCGAGTTCGGCATCCTGGCCGCCGGCTACGATGAGCGGTACGGCGCTGATGCCCGGCTCCACGAATTCGCCCTGGCCTATCTGTTCTTGCCCTCGACCGACATTTACGGCTGCCCGCTGGCCATGAGCGACGGCGCGCTCGCGGTGCTGCGCCACACCGGCAACCAGATGCTGCGCCGCCGCGCCGAACCACGCCTCATGAGCCGCGACCCGGAGGCGTGCTGGACCTCCGGGCAATGGATGACCGAAACCACCGGCGGTTCCGATGTCGGCGGCACCGAAACCGTGGCCCGGCAGGACGCCCAGGGCCTGTGGCGGCTGTATGGCCGCAAATGGTTCACCTCGGCGGCGACCTCGGAGATGGCCCTGACGCTGGCCCGGCCGGAAGGGGCGCCCGCCGGCTCGGCCGGCCTGGCCTTGTTTTACCTCGAACCGCACGATCGCGCCGGGCGGCTCAACCATATTGAAATCCTCCGCCTCAAGGACAAACTCGGGACACGCAAGCTGCCGACCGCCGAATTGTGGCTGGACGGCGTGCCCGCCGAACCGGTCGCCGGCCTCGACCGTGGAGTCCCCAACATCGCGCCGATGCTGACCCTGACCCGGACGTGGAACGCGGTGACCGCCGCCGCGCTGCTCGCCCGCGGCGTGCTGCTCGCCGCCGATTACGCGCCGCGGCGCTCGGCTTTCGGTGCCCCGCTCGCCGCGCTGCCGCTGCACCGTGCGACGCTCGGTGCGCTGCACGCGCGGTGTGCCGCAACATTGCACCTGGCCTTCACCCAGGTCGCCCTGCTCGGCCGTGCCGAGCACGGCACCTCAGGCGAAGCGGTGCTGCGCCTCGTCACTCCGATCGCCAAACTGGCGACGGCCCGCGACGCGGTGGCCGGCCTGTCGGAAGTGGTCGAATCGTTCGGCGGGGCGGGCTATCTCGAAGACACCGGCCTGCCGCAACTGCTGCGCGACGCCCAGGTGCTGACCATCTGGGAGGGCACGACCAACGTGCTGGCCCTCGATCTGCTCCGTGCTCTCGGCCAAGTGGGCGGCCTCAAGGTTCTGCACGACTGGCTCGCCGAACGGCTCGCCCGGATCCCGGCGAAACCGGAGTGGTGCGGCCGCCTGAGCGCCGCCGCCACCGCCTGGCAACAATGGTTCGATGCCGAGCACGACGCCGGGCGGCAGAGCGGCGCGCGCCACCTGGCCCTGGCCCAGGCCCGGATGATCCAGGCCGTCGCGCTGCTCGAACAGGCAGCGGCGACCCCGGCTCGTGCGGGGTTTTACCGGGCCGTGGCCGAACGTCTGGCGCGCCACCTCGAGCCGGACGACCGGCTGGATGAAATCCCTGTGCTCGACAGCGCGGCCGGCGGTCCGGCGGCCCAATGAGCGATACCCGGAGCGGGTACCCCGCCGCCGGCCTGCCGCCGCTCGAACGCCTCGTCATCATCACCACCGGCGGCACGATCGACAAGGTCTATTTCGATCAGCTCAGCGATTACCAGATCGGCGAACCGCAAATCGTCCGTGTCCTGCGCGACATGCAGGTCGCCTTCACCTTTGAGATCACGCAACTGATGCGCAAGGACTCGCTGGCCATGGATGACAGCGACCGGGCCGCGATCCGGGCCGCGATCGAAGCGTCCACGGCCCGGCATTTCATCGTCACCCACGGCACCGATACAATGATCGAAACCGCCCGCGCCCTGGCCGGTCTCGGCGACAAGGTCGTCGTCCTGACCGGCGCCCTGCAGCCGGCGGGCTTCATCGCTTCCGATGCGGTGTTCAACATCGGCACCGCGGTCGGTGCCGTGCAGGCCCTGCCAGCCGGCATCTGGATCGTGATGAACGGCCGCGTCTGGCACCCTGGGCGGGTGCGCAAGAACCGCCAGCGGAATTGTTTCGAACCTCTGGACCCAACAGTTGCATAAATTTTGCTCGAATTTATAGATTTCTTCATTAAATCAATAAGTTATGAGAATTTTAGTTAAAGCATCGAATTCACCTGGGGTGACGCGCCCGGTTTCTCGCCCAAGCGGGCGGCAGCTTTGCCTTAAACCGTAGGAATAACTACGCTTCCGCGGCAAATCGAACAAGCTGCACTCACCCGCTTGGCCGAGAATTCCGGGAATTTATGCAACAGTTGGGTGGACTGACGGATCGATCGATGGGATTTAGACTCAGCAAGCTGTATACGCGCACCGGCGATGCCGGCGAAACCGGGCTCGGCGACGGCCGGCGCGTTGCCAAGGATGACGCCCGCATCGAGGCGATCGGTGCGGTCGACGAGCTGAATTCGGCGCTCGGCCTGGTTGCCGCAGAAACCACCGATGCCGTGATTGGCGCCGTACTAAGCGAAATACAGCACGACCTGTTCGACCTTGGCGGCGAGTTGTCCCTGCCCGGCCATTGCCTGCTCGATGCCTCGCGCGTCACCTGGCTCGAAAACGAACTCGATCGTCTCAACGCCGATCTGCCGCCGCTCGAAAACTTCATCCTGCCCGGCGGCGGGCGGGCCGCGGCCGCGGCCCACCTGGCCCGCGCCATCTGCCGCCGGGCCGAACGGCGTTACGTGACACTGACCCGCGAAAAGCCGGAGCCCGGCAGCGCCGGCCGGCGCTATCTGAACCGCCTGTCGGATTTTTTGTTCGTGATCGCCCGCCGTCTCGCGCGCCAGGGCGGCAACGGCGAGGTGCTCTGGAAACGGCCGCGCCGCGGGGCTGGGCAGCAATCCGAAAAATAAGGGAAGTTTAATCAAGCACTTACGTACTTGATACGCGGGCAAACCCGTCCATGGTTCGCGGAAACTCTGAATCAGAGTTTCCTAAGGTTTATTCGCTGCTGTTGACCCGCTCGCCATCGTCCGCGGCCAGCGCTTCGGGCAGTTTGTCGCTGCCGGCCAGGCGATTGGCCAATCGCTCGCTCGCCCTGGACAGCTCCTTGAGGCGGCCTTTGGGATTCACGTTCCCCGATTCGCCGCGCCAGAGCTGCGCGCCGCTATCGGCATCGAACAGCACCGATTCGATGATCCCCTTGTCGAGCTCGCGCCACAGGCCGGCTTCGCGGCGCGCCTGGTCGAGATAATCGGCAAGCGTTGTTTCACCGGCCGGGCGCGTCCCCGGCCTGACGATGCGGTTGATCACGATGGCATGGGCGTTGGCTTTGGCCGCCGCGGATTGCAGGGATTGCAGCGTGATCCCCTCGCGCAGGTCCGGCAGGCCGGTGCCGATCAGGCACACGGTCTGCGACTCGGAGCGCAGTGTGTTGGAGTAGATGTTCTCGAAGGCGCTGATCTGGATCGGGTCGTTGCTCATGCCAACGACCATCACCCGGGTGACCGGCGGCGGGGTCAATGCCGGTGCGGTGCGGGGCTGGGAGCCGCAGGCGGCGAGCCCCATTGCGAAAAGCAGCGGGATGAACGATAAAAATGCGCGGTCGGACATGGTTTTCCGCCTGGCTTTGCCTTATTAGGAACCGCTCATTCTAACGCACGGTTGTCAAAATTTTTGGTTAACCGGTCTTGTCCGCGGGCAGCGCCGTTTGGCTGCCGAGCGCCAGCTCCTCGCTGCGGTGACAGGCCGTGCGGCCGTCGCGCCAGGGCCTGAGGCTGGGTTTTTCCTGCCGGCAACGGTCGATCGCGAACGGGCAGCGCGGGTGAAACAGGCAACCCGCCGGCAATTCGTGCGCCGACGGCAATTCGCCGTATGGTTCGCGGACGCGGCGCCGCTCGCGCTCCGGATCGGGCCACGGCACGGCATTGAGCAGCGCCCGGGTGTAGGGGTGGCGCGGCGCCTGGTAGATGCTCTGCCGGTCGCCGGACTCCATCACCCGCCCGAGATAGAGCACCAGCACCTGGTCGCTGACCTGCCTGAGAATGCCGAGGTCGTGAGCAATGAACACGATCGTCAACTGCATTTTGGCCTGCAAGTCCTTGAGCAGATGGATGATCTGCGCCTGGATCGAGACATCGAGGGCACTGACCGGCTCGTCGCAGATCAAAAGGCGCGGGTTCAGCACCAGGGCGCGGGCGATGCCGAGCCTCTGGCACTGGCCGACCGAAAACTCGTGGGGATAGCGATTGAGGTGATTAGGATCGAGGCCGACCAGCTTGAGCATACCGCGCACCCGCTCGGCGATCTGCACCCGCGCCATCCGCGGATGGAACGTTCTGAGCGGTTCGGCAACGATTTCGCCGGCCGTCAGGCGCGGGTTCAGGGAGCCTAAAGGATCCTGGAACACCAGTTGCATCTGCTGGCGCCGTTCGCGCTGCACCTCGGGCGGCAGGGCGCGCAGGTTTTCGCCGCGCCAGTACACCTTGCCGCTGACCGCCGCCGGGCCGAGGCCGAGCAGCGCCCTGGCCAGCGTCGATTTGCCGCTGCCCGATTCGCCGACGACACCGAGCGTCGCACCGCGCTCGAGCGCAAACCCGACACCGTCGAGGGCGACTAGATCCGGCCGGCGGCGCCGCAACCAAAAACCGGCCGGCGCCGGATAAACCGCAGTCAGATCCTCGACGACCAGTATCGGTGCGCTCACGGTCCCAAGGCCTCGAGGTGGCACCGCTTCAGACCGCCGTGTGCCGCCCTGACCAGAGGCGGCATCGTCAGGCACGTATCGAAGGCATAGGGACAGCGCTCGCGAAACGGGCAACCTGCCGGCCGGGCCAGCGGATTTGGTGGATTGCCCGGGATACCGTGCAGCGCGTCGTCGGCCGGCGCATCGAGCCGCGGTATCGAGCGCAGCAGGCCGCGTGTATAGGGGTGTTCGCTGTGGTGAAACAGGGCGTCAATCGCAGCATATTCCATCACCTGCCCGGCGTACATCACGAGCACCCGTTCGGCCAGGCCGGCGACGAAGCCCAGGTCGTGGGTGATCAGCATCACCGCCGTGTCGTGCCGTTGCTGGTAGGTTCTGAGCAGTGCCCCGATATCGGCCTGCACCGTCACGTCGAGAACGCTGGTCGGCTCGTCGGCGATCAACAACCGCGGCCGGGGCAACAAGGCCAGTGCAATCATCACCCGCTGCTGCATGCCGCCGGACAACTCGTGCGGGTATTGCCTCAAGCGACGCTCAGGGTCTGCCAGCCGGACCTGTTCGAGCATCGCGATCGCCCGGCGCTCGGCTTCGCGGCGCGAACACGGAAAGTGCGTGACCAACGCCTCGCGCAACTGGCTGCCGATCGTCCGGTAGGGATTCAGCGCCGTGACGGCATCCTGAAAAATCAGGCCGATGCCGCCACCGCGCCAGCGCCGGTAATCGCGTTCCGGCAGGCCGATGAGTTCAACGCCGGCGAAACGGATGCTGCCCGAAAGGCGGCCATTGGCGGCGATAAGGCCGGCGATGGCCAGTGCGGTCTGCGATTTTCCCGACCCGGATTCGCCGACGATGGCCATGAATTCACCGGCCTCGACATCGAAATCGACGCTGTTGACCGCATGCACCGTCCCTTCCGGCGTCGCAAAGCTGATTTCGAGGTCGCGGACTTCGAGCAGCGGCATCAGAAGTAATCCTTCGGGTCGAGTGCGTCGCGCAGCCCGTCGCCGAGAAAGTTCAGGCAAAACAGGGTGGCGACCAGAAACAGCGCGGGAAAGATCAGCGTCCATGGTGCCACCTCGAGTTCCTGCGCCCCCTCGTTGACGAGCAGCCCCCAACTGGTCATCGGCTCTTGCACGCCGAGACCGAGAAAACTCAGAAAGGATTCGACAAGGATGACCTGCGGCATGGTCAGCGTCGCATAGACTATGACCACGCCGAGCAGATTGGGCACGATATGACGGCGGATGATCGCCGCCGGCCTAACGCCGATCGCCCGCGCCGCCTCGACGAACGGCCGGTTGCGCAGGGCCAGCGTCTGGCCGCGCACGATGCGCGCCATGTCGAGCCAGTTGACGGCGCCGATGGCGACGAATACCAGTACGATGTGGCGCTGGAAGACGACCATCAGCAAGATCACGAAGAACATGAACGGCAGGGCATACAGCACATCGACCAGGCGCATCATCACATCGTCGATCCGGCCGCCGAAATAACCGGCGATCGCGCCGTAGACCACCCCGATGAGCAGACTGACCAGCGTCGCCAAAAGGCCGACGGCCAGCGAGATACGCCCGCCGATCATCGTCCGGGCGAACAGGTCCCGGCCGATCGCATCGGTGCCGAACCAGTGGCCGGCGGCCGTTCCCGGACCGCTCGCCGCCCTTTCCCAGTCGGGCGTCAGGTAGTCGTGCGGTGCAAACCACGGTGCCGCGATCACCGCGAGGACGATGATGAGCAGCAAAAACCCGGCGATCACCGCCGCGTGGTTGGACCACAGGCGGCGGCCGGCATCGCGCCACAGGGAACGGCCACGCGGCGGCGCGGCGGGCAACAACCCCGGTGCCGTTTCGGCATCCGAACCCGTGGCCGATTGATTAACGCCGGTCATAGCGGATCAACGGATCGAGCCAGGCATAGAGCAGATCGACGATGAAATTGAGGGCGATGATCAAGATGCCGTAGAACACCACGACGCCGAGTACCAGCGTGTAATCGCGGTTCAGCGCCCCCTGGACGAAATGTCCGCCGAGGCCGGGAATACTGAAGATCCGTTCGATGACGACCGAGCCGGTCAAAACCCCGGCGATCGCCGGCCCGAGAAAGGACAGCACCGGCAGCGCCGCGGGTTTGAGCGCGTGGCGGACGATGACCTGGTGCATCGCAAGGCCGCGCGCCCGGGCGGCGCGGATGTAATTGCTGTTCAGCACCTCGAGCAGGCTGGCGCGCGTCAGGCGGGCGATATAGGCGATGAGCGGCAGGGCGAGGGTGACGACAGGAAGGATCATTTCCCGCCGCGCGCCGCTCCAGCCGCCGGCCGGCAGCCAGCCGAGGTGCAGTGCGAAAAGCAGGATCAGAAGCGGCCCGATGACGAAGTTGGGGATCGAAATCCCGCTCAGCGCAAAGGCCATCAAGGTGTGATCGAGCGGGCGGTTCTGGCGGAGTGCGGCGCCGGCCCCGGCCAGCGTACCGAGGACGAGGGCGGCAATGACGGCCAGCGCGCCGAGCAAAGCCGATACCGGAAAGCCGGCGGCGATCAGTTCGTTGACCGTCCAGTCACGGTAGGCGAATGACGGTCCGAAATCGAGTTTGATCACCGCCCCGAGATAGCGGCCATACTGCACGATCAGCGGCTCGTCCAGGTGATAGTGGGCCGCGATGTTCGCCTCGATGTCGGCCGGCAGGGCGCGCTCGTCATCGAACGGGCCGCCGGGCGTCAGGCGGATCATGAAAAACGCCACGGTGATCAACAGCCACAGCGTCGGCACCGCAGTCAACAGGCGGCGCAGGGCGAAGCGGATCATGGCCCTTCCCCGCCGGCCACCGGTGTCGGATCGTCAGGCGTCGAACCACCTCCGGCGAAATACATCCAACGGCTCGGGTGGTGATCCATCAGGTTGTCCTGCCAGCCCTTGAGCCCGGGGTTGACAAGCCGTTTGGTGACATAGGTATAAAGCGGCGCCACCGGCTGCGCGGCGAGCAGCCGGCGCTCGGCTTCGGAGAGCAGCCGGAAGCGGCGCACCGGCACCGGCTCGGCGGCGATCCGGTCGAGCAGGCGGTCATACGAAGGGTCGGCGTATCCAGTGTCGTTCTGGCGATGCGTCGAACGAAAAATCTCGAGAAAGGCATAAGGATCATTGTAATCTCCGATCCAACCGCCGCGAAACACTTCGGTGACCCGTTTTTGCTGGCGGTTCTGCAAAAAGACCTTCCATTCCTCGTTGAGCAGCGTGGTTTCGACGCCGAGCACGGCGCGCCACATCGCGGCCACGGCGAGCGCGATCTTTTTGTGGTTGGCGCTGGTGTTATACCGCAGTTCCAGGCGCAGCGGCCGTTCGGCGGAATAACCCGCTTCCCGGTACAGGCGGCGGGCTTCGGCTTCGCGCTCGGCCTGTGCCCAACCGGTTTCGACCGGCCGCGGTTGGTGATAACCGGGCATCCCCGGCGGCGTGATGTTGAAACTGGGCAATTCACCGAAGCGGGTGACCTTGTCAACCAGAAGTTCGCGATCGATGGCCAGATTCAACGCCCGCCTGAGATCCGGTGCATCGGAAAACGGCGGGCGGGTCAGATTGAAGCCGAGGTAATAGGTGCCGAGCCACGGCGCTACGGTGAGCGCTTCGGGAAATTGCTGGCGCAACCAGTCGAGCCGGGCATTGGGCAGGTCATAGGTCCAATCGAGGTCGCCCGCCCGGTAGCGGGCCAGTTCGGCATTCTGATCGGCGATCGGGTAATAGTGCACTTCGCCGATCGCGATGTGGTCTTTGTCGCGGTAATGGGGGTTTTTCAACAGCCGGATGCGCGACCCGACGCGCCATTCGGCCAAAACGTAGGCCCCGTTGCTGATCAGCATCCCGGGACGGGTGAAAGTGTCGGACGCCGCCTCGACGTTGGCGCGGCGCAGCGGATAGGCCGGAGGCAGCGCCAGCAGGCTGAGAAAATAAGGCGTCGGGTTTTCGAGATCGATCTGCACGGTCCGCGGATTCAGGGCCCGGACGCCGAGTTCGGCCGGCGCCAGATGCCCGGCGAACACCGCCTGGGCGTTGGCGATCGGCGAGAGCACCTGCACGGCCGGCGAGCCGGTCGCCGGATCGGCGCTGCGCCTGAGGCTGTAAACGAAATCCTCGGCAGCGAGCGGCACACCGTCCGACCAGCGGGCTGTGGAGTCGAGATAAAACGTGTAACGCCGCCCATCGCGGCTGATATCCCAGTGCGCCGCGGCCCCCGGAATCACGCTGCCGTCGGCCGCCTCGGCGGTCAGGCCCTCGAACAGATCGCGCAGGATGTTCTGCGCCGGAACGCTTTGCGCCCGGTGCGGATCAAGCGTCTCCGGTTCACCGCCGTTACCGCGGCGCAAGACCGGCGTACCGGCGACAAACGGCGCCGCGGCCGGCGCCGGGCGCTCGTCCACCACCGGCGGTGGCGGCGGCGGCGCGCCGCACCCTGCCGCAGTACCGAGCGCAAACAACGCAACCGCCACCTGCCTCATCTACCGCTCCTGCCACCTGAGATAACGCGACAAGTGCAGATCCAGCGGATTGGCGGCAAAACCTTCGATCCCCGGCCGCACCAGGTGGCGCGAGACATAGTGGTAAACAGGAATGATCGGCTGCGCGGCGAGCAGGTGGTGTTCGCCGCGGGCCAGCCATAACAGGCGGCTGCCCGGATCCTCGCTGGCCGCGGCACGGGCCAAAAGCATCTCGAATTTCGGATCGTGGTAACCACTGTCGTTGCTGTTGCTGGTGGCGGTGAACGGCTCGAGAAAACTCAGCACGTCGGGCAGATCGGCGATCCAGCCGCCGCGCACCACTTCGGTGATGCGCCGGGCGCGGCGGTTGACGACGAACACTTTCCATTCCTCGTTATGCAGGCGGGTGACGATGCCCAGGTATTCGCGCCACATGGCGCCGATCGCCGAGACGATGCGCCGTTGCTGCAAAGAAGTGTTGTAACGCAGTTCGACTTCCAGCGGCCGCTCAGGACCATAACCGGCCTGCTGATACAGCGTGCGGGCCAGGGCGAGGCGTTCTGCGCGGCTCATCAACGCCGTATCGGAAGCTGGATAAGGGTAATCTTCAAGGCCGGGGGCGACGAGTGTGTACGCCGGGATCTCGCCGGCACCGGTCACGATCCGGACCAGCGTGTCGCGATCGATCGCCAGGCTGAGGGCGCGGCGCAACTCGGGGTTGTCCTTGAACGGCGGGCGGGTCAGATTATAGGTCAGATAATACGTACCGAGATAGGGCGCGCTGCGCAGATCGTCGGGGTAATGCGTCTTGAGCCAGGCGAATTGCCCCGGCGGAATGGTCTCGGTGATATCGATCTCGCCGCTGCGGTAACGCGCCAGTTCGCCCGCCGGATCCTCGCTGACCGTCCAGACGACGGTGTCGATCGCCGTATCGGCGGCGGCATGGTGGTACGGATTGCGCTCGATGACGATGGCGCTCTGTGGCCGCACTTCACGCAGGCGAAAAGCGCCGCTCGTGGCGCGGCGTGACGGCGCACTGCCGGCGGCACGGCGCGGGGCGCTGACCGGGTGCGCGAGTACGTGCAGCAGCCAGGGGGTGGGGGTTTCGAGCGTGATCGTCAGGCGGCCGTTTTCAGCTTCGATGCCTAAACGTTCCAACGGCAGCTTGCCGGCCAGCACCGGGCCGGCATTGCGGATCGGCGCCAACAGGCCGGCGAACGGCGCACCGTTCGCCGCGCTCAGTGCAAAGCGCAGGCCGCGGGCGAAATCCTCGGCACTGAGCGGCGCGCCGTCGGACCAGCGCGCCCCGGGGCGCAGCACAAATTCGTAACGCCGGCCGTCGTCGCTACGCTGCCACGATGAGGCCCAGCCGGGTACCGGCCGGCCCGCGGCATCGAGCGTGACCAGTCCTTCGTAAAGATCGCGCAGCACATTGAGCGCCGACAGGCCGCGCGCCAGTTGCGGATCGAGCGAATCCGGCTCGGGTCCGAGTCCTCTGACCAGCGTCGCCCCGGCCTCGCCGGCGGCGGTCGGCAGACTGAAAAAAACAATGGCAAGACCGCCGATCAAGCGGCATAATAGGCTTCTGAACAACACCGGGTAACCTCATGTCGCAGCGCAGCAATGATAACGACGATCATAGCCCGGTGGTCACCAAGCTGGCCGAACTTGTTGCTGATCTCGAAGCCGGGTGCAAACCGCCGGCCGAATGGCGCATCGGCACCGAACATGAAAAGTTCGTGTTCCACTGGGCGACGCTCGGGCCGGTCGAATACGGCGGCGATGACGGCATCGCCGCGCTGCTTTCGGTGTTCACCGCCCACGATTGGGCGCCGATCGTCGAAGACGGCCGGCTGATCGGCACTCACCGCGACCGGGCAAGCGTCACGCTCGAACCCGGCGGCCAGCTCGAGCTGTCGGGCGCGCCGCTCGACAATATCCACCAGACCTGCGCCGAAGTCCACCAGCACTTGCAACTGGCGAAAAACGCCGCGGCGCCGCTCGGCCTGGGTTTTCTCGGCATGGGCTTCCACCCGCTGTGGCGGCGCGACGAAATTCCCTGGATGCCCAAGGCGCGCTACCGCATCATGCGCGACTACATGCCCAAAGTCGGCCGCCTCGGGCTCGACATGATGAAACGCACCTGCACGGTGCAGGTCAACCTCGATTTTTCCAGCGAAAACGACATGGTCCGCAAGTTCCGCGTCGCCCTGGCCCTACAACCGATCGTCACCGCGCTGTTCGCCGATTCGCCGTTTGTCGAAGGCCGCCCCGCGGGCTACCAGAGCTACCGCGCCCGAGTCTGGCAGGAGACCGATGAGGCGCGCACCGGTCTTTTGCCGTTCGTCTTCGCAAGCGGCATGGGATTCGAGCGTTACGCCCGTTATCTTCTCGATGAAGTGCCGATGTATTTCGTGTACCGCAAAGGCCGTTATATCGACGCCGCGGGCCTGTCGTTCCGCGATTTTTTGAACGGCAAACTGCCTGTCCTGCCGGGCGAATACCCGACGCTCGCCGACTGGCGCGATCACCAGACGACGGCCTTTCCCGAGGTCAGACTCAAACGCTTTCTCGAAATGCGCGGTGCCGACGGCGGGCCGTGGGAGCGATTGTGCGCGCTACCGGCGCTGTGGGTCGGGCTGCTGTATGACGGCGGCGCACTCGATCAGGCCGAACAACTGGCCGCAGAACTGCCCCCGGCGTCGCTGGAACGCTTGCGCCGCGCCGCGGCCCGCGATGGGCTTCGTGCCCGGGCCGGCCGGCGAAGCGCGGCGGACGTCGCCCGGGATATGGTGGCCATCGCCCGCCAGGGGCTCGAGCGCCGCGCGCGGCTCGATTGCCGCGGCCAGGACGAGGGGATTTACCTGGCGCAGCTCGAGGAGACTGCGGCCGGCGGCCGAACCGCGGCGGAACTGAAGCTCGACCGTTTCAATACGGTATGGCGGCAAAACATCGAACCGTTGTTCGCCGAGTTCGCTTATTGAGGGTCCATACCCGGCAGCCGGTATCGTTCGGCCGGCGAACCGACTGAGCTTGAAATGCCCATTACGGCTGGAAAAGGGAGCGAACAGCCGGAACAGGCACGTCGCTCGGCGGTCTGTTGCGGGATCTCGGGGTTAACGACGGGGTTAACGGCAAGATACCGGCTGCCGGGCAGGTTCAGATCACGCCGGCCCGTAAACGGGCCGGCGCGCGGTTCGTAGGATGAAACCCTGGTGGCCGGCGGGGGTCAACTTTCTTCGGTCTTCCAGACCACCAGGTGCCAGTCGTCCGGCCGGCCGTCGGCTTTCAGGCCGAGGTAATAGGTCTTGCCTTCCTCGACGTCAATCTCGATCGGGTCGCTCGGCCGAATATCCCGGCCGGTGCCCTTGCCGCGCACCCAGCTCAGATCGACGTTGCCGAAGGCCTTGATCTCGTGCCGCCCGGGCTTGAGCCACAGGCCGTTGGGATAGGCGTTCTGGGGGATCTCGCGACCGTCGATGGCCCTGACGGTCACCGAAAAAATGCTGTCGGACGGCATTTCGACGCCGGTGACGAGCGTGCCGCGCGGCTCGCCGCGGTCGGCGAGAGATTTGACACCCTGGGCGAATACCGGGGCGGCAAGCAGCGCTGCCAGGGTGGTAAGAAGCAATCCGATGACGAGTCGTTTCATGCGTGTTCTCCTGAACAAGGTGTAGCCCATTGCCGTTCTAATGACCGCTGATTCGTCTTTTTCATTTTGACCGGCAAAACCCGGCCCTGTTCCGCCGGCAGCCCGTTTCAAAACGGCAGATCGAGGTAAGGATTGACTTCTAGGATCTGCTCGCGGAACAGGCGCTGGATGCGATGCAGCGCGGCGTCATCGTCGGCCTCGAAGCGCAGAACCAGAACCGGCGTTGTATTGGAGGCGCGCAGCAGGCCGAAACCATCTTGGAAATCGGCGCGCAGGCCGTCGATCGTATGGATCTGGGCGCCTTCGAAACGGGCACGGGCGACGAACTCCTCGACGAACTGGGCCGCCCGGCCCTCCTTCATCATCGCCACCTTGATTTCGGGGGTCGCGATGCCGGCGGGCAATGCCCTGAGCACCTCGGCCGGCGGCCGCCGGTCGAGGGCGAGGATTTCGAGCAGCCGGCAGGCGGCGTAGATCGCGTCGTCGAAGCCGTACCACCGCTCCTTGAAGAAAAAGTGACCGCTCATCTCGCCGGCCAGCGGCGCATTTTCCTCGGCCATCTTGCGCTTGATCAGCGAATGCCCGGTGCGCCACATCACCGGCCGGCCGCCGGCCTGGCGGATCACTTCCGCCAGCCGCCGGCTGCACTTGACATCATAAATGATGCTCGCTTTCGGATTGCGGCTGAGCACATCGGTCGCAAAGAGCATCAGCAAGCGGTCGGGCCAGATAATCTCGCCGTCCGGCGTCACGACGCCGAGCCGGTCGCCGTCGCCGTCGAAAGCCAGGCCCAGGTCAGCGTTGAAGTTGCGGACGCACAATTTGAGATCCATCAGATTGGCCGGCACCGATGGGTCGGGGTGATGGTTCGGAAATGCGCCGTCCACGTCGGCGTACAACGGCGTCACCTCGGCGCCGATCGCCTGCAGGATCTTCGGGGCGATCACCCCGGCGATGCCGTTGCCGCAATCGACGACGACCTTCAGCGGCCGTTCGATCTGGATATCGGTGCCGATGCGCTGGGCGTACAGATCCAGCATCTTATGATCCATCAACCGCCCCTGGCCGCGGCGGAAATCGCCGTTTTCGATCCGCGCCCTGAGCGCCTGGATCTCGTCGCCGGCCAGCGTCTGGCCGGCGATGACGATCTTGAAGCCGTTGTATTCGGGGGGATTGTGGCTGCCGGTCACCATCACCCCGGAGCCGGCGCTGAGTTCGTGTACGGCAAAATACAAAACCGGCGTCGGTACGGCGCCGATGTCGAGCACATCGCAGCCGGTGGCGAGCAATCCTTCGGTCAGTGCATTGAGGACCGCCGGCCCGGAGAGCCGGCCGTCGCGAGCGACGACGACCTGCTGCCCACCGCCGTCGAGCACGGTGCTGCCGATCGCCTGGCCGATCGCTTCGGCCACCGGGGCATCGAGGGTCCGGCCGTAAACCCCGCGGATATCGTAGGCACGGAAAATACCCGGATGCAGACTGTGCCCGACCTCGTCGAGCGGCGACGGGGGCGCCGCATCGGCGTCGACCGGCACACCGACCGGGGCGCCGTAGCGTTTGCGTGGCGGAGCCGCGGCAACCGGTTCCGCTGCCGGCAGCGCCACCGGCTCTGCCGCCGGTAAAGTGGCGCCCTGCGGCCTGAGCACCTGTTCCTGATCGGCCTTTGCCGCCACCCGCCGCGCCGCCGCCTCGCCGGCCTCCCGCGCCCGCCGTGCCTGCTCTTCCTTGCGCAGCGTCAGGATGCCCAAGGCCAGGAGCAGGAGGCCGCCGGCCAGCGTGATCACCAGGTCCGGGGCGGCGAGCGACAGCGGCGGCGCGGCGCTCGCCCAGGCCATGCGCAGCAGGCTGCCGGGGATCAATTCGCCGCGCTGGATCTCGGCGCCGCCGGGGCGGCCGAACGATTTCACGATCATTCCCCCGCCGTTGCCGCCGGGCGCAGCAACCTGTTCCAGTGCCAGGTACTGGTCGCCGATCCCGTAATCGCGGAAATGGCTGGTCAGCACACTGGACGGCATGCTGAGCCAGAGATAACCTTGCGGTCCGTGTTCACTGGCGATCTGCTGGACAAACGACAGGTTTTCCCGTTCGGTTCCGGCAAAATGCACCTGGGCCGGCGCAAAACCGTTTTCCTCGGCAATAAACGTCATCTCGAGCACGGCGAATCCCGGGGCCGGGAAAACCCCGGTCTCGATCGCCTCCTGCGCCTCGGCGAGCACTTTCAACACCAGGATGTTGGGCAGCTCGCGCTGCACCATCTCGCGCAACGCCTCCTGCGCCCCGGTTTCGCCGCCGGCCGCCTTCGCCGCCTGGGCCAGAACCTGCGGCGAGCCGAGGAGATTGTGGATGCGCTGGATTTCGTTGCCCAGTTCCGCGCCGGTCAGCTCGACGGTGCGTTCCAGCTCCTGCTGGGCCAGCCGGGCATCCACCCTCTGCCAGACAAAAAAGCCGCCGGTCAGCAGCAGAAAAACGCCGAAAGCGACCAGCGTCAGTCCCAAAAGCCAGCGCGGCGCGATCGCAAAACGGATGGTTTTAGGATTTTTATCGGCCATTCGTTATGTCATCCAAACTGCCATGCCGCGCCGTCGCTGACCAAAACACCGCCGTTCAATTCCGGCCGCTGTGACCGAAACCGCCGGCGCCCCGACCGGAGGCCGAAAAATCACCGACGACGGCAAAGCGGGCTTGCGCCACCTGTATGAACAGCAACTGGGCGATGCGTTCCCCGACCTCAATGGTATAAGGTTGCGCGCCGCGATTCCAGCAGGATATCTTGATTTCGCCCTGATAGTCGCTGTCGATCAAACCGACCAGATTGCCGAGCACCAGGCCGTGGCGATGCCCAAGCCCGGAACGGGGTAAGACCAGCGCCGCCCAGCCGGGGTCGCCGATGTGGATCGCCAGGCCGCTTGGCAACAGCGCACAGTCACCGGGGGCCAGGGAAAGCGGCGCGGCGATCATGGCCCGAAGATCGAGTCCGGCGGCGCCGGCGGTCGCCGGCGCCGGCAGCGGAAACTCGCCGCCGAGGCGCGGATCGTGGATTTTCAGCGCGACCTCGAGCATGGCGCCCCCGTCTCCTGCTGCTTTGGCCGGCTGGGTAAACGGCGGGCGATCAGTTCGATCAGTTGTACCGCCAATACGGGCTTGGGCGCCCGTTCGAGGCACTGTTCCAGATCGCGGCCGGCGACGATCAGTGCATTGTCCTCACTATCGAAACCCTCGTCCGGGCCGATCCGGTTGGCGGCGACAAGATCGACGCCCTTGGCCCTGAGTTTGGCCTTGGCCGCACGCGCCGGATCACCGGTTTCGGCGGCAAAACCCACCGTGAACGGCCGTCCCGGCAAGGCTGCGACGCTGGCCAGGATATCGGGGTTGGGTACCAGCTCGAGCACCAGCCGCTCGCGGCCGGCACGGCGGATTTTGTCCGCCGCGATCTCAGGCGGGCGGAAATCGGCCACCGCGGCGGTCGCGATAAAGACATCGTCAGGACCCAGCGTGTGGCGGGCAATGGCCTCGTGCACGGCAGTGTGCATCTCAGCGGCGCTGCGCACGCGGATCAGTTCGACGCCCCAAGGTGGCGCGGCCGTCGCCGGGCCGCTGACCAGCACCACCTGCGCCCCGGCGTCACGTGCCGCCGCAGCCAGCGCATAGCCCATCCGCCCGGAACTGCGGTTGCCGATGAAACGCACCGGATCGAGATCCTCGAAGGTCGCGCCGGCCGTCAGCAAAACCCTCCGCCCGGCGAGCAGCGACGTGCCGGCCAGCACCGCCGCAGCGATCGCCTGCGGCTCGATCATGCGCCCTGGACCTTCGTCGCCGCACGCCTGCACGCCCTCGCCCGGCCCCAGCCAGCGGGCGCCACGGGCCGCCAATAACGCGACATTGTGTTGCGTCGCCGGGTGGCGCCACATCGCCTGGTTCATCGCCGGCGCCAGCCACAGCGGCGCCGCCGTCGCCAGACAGAGCGCCGTCAGCAGATCGTCGGCCCGGCCGGCGGCGAGCCGGGCGACGAGATCAGCGCTCGCCGGGGCGACCACCACCGCCTCGGCCCAGCGCGCCAGTTCGATATGACCCATCGCCGCTTCCGCCGCTGGATCCCACAGCGTGGTGCGGACCGGGTGGCCTGAGAGCGCCTGAAAACTGAGTGCGGTCACGAAGCGCTCGGCTGCCTCGGTCATCACCACTCGCACTTCGTGCCCGTCCTTCACCCACAGCCGGACCAGCTCGAGCGCCTTGTACGCGGCGATGCCGCCGCTGACGCCGAGGAGAATGCGCCGTTTGTCCGAATTTCTGCGATCCATCGCGCCATTATCCTACATCGCGCGTCGGCCACGGCTGACAGACACGGCGGCCCGCCCCGGCTACAGTGGCCGCAACGCCATCTGCAACAGGAAACCACCGATGTCGATCCGCGAATGGCCGGCCAGCGAACGGCCGCGCGAACGCCTACTGGCCCTCGGACCGGGGCCACTCAGCGACGCCGAATTGCTCGCCATCGTCTTCGGCCACGGCCACCGCGGCCGCTCGGCCATCGACCTGGCGCGCGACTTGCTCACCACCCACGGCGGGCTGCGCAGTCTTTTCACCGCAGCACCTGGCGAGTTATGCAAGGCGCGCGGCCTTGGGCCGGCGAAAAGTGCCCGGCTCGCCGCGGTCGTCGAACTGGCGCGCCGGCAATTGAACGAATCCGCCGCCCGCGGCGACGCCCTGACCTCGCCCGGCCATACCCGGGCCTTCCTGCGCGCCCACCTGCGCGACCGGCGGCGCGAGGTCTTCACTTGCGTCTTTCTCGACAACCGCCACCGCATCGTGGCCTGCGAGGACCTGTTCCACGGCACGATCGACGGCGCCAGCGTCCACCCGCGCATCGTCGTCGAACGCGCCCTGCACCACAACGCCGCGGCGCTGATCGCCGCCCACAACCACCCCTCGGGCGTCGCCGAACCGAGCGCCGCCGACCTGGCAATCACGCGCCGCCTGAAAGAGGCGCTGGCGCTGGTTGAAATCCGGCTTCTCGACCATCTGATCATCGGCGACGCCGAACCGGTATCGCTCGCCGAACGCGGCGCGGTATAGGGCGATATAATGCCGAGCCGCGCACGGCCGTTTCGCCGTGCCGCAACGCATCCAAGGTACGGGGTATCGACGTGAATCAGGAAGACCGCACATTCATGGTCCATTTCGGCGGGGTCATCACCGGGCTTGTCGTTTTTGCCGTGATCATCGCCGTGCTGGCGTACAACGCCCACCAGACACTGGTCCCGGAAGAAAATCCGAGCCGCGAAGCGAACAAACTGGCCCGCATCGCGCCGACCACGGCGGTCTATACCGGCGCCGCCGACCTGGCAAGCGCCATGGCCAAGACTGCGCCCGCCGCCC
This sequence comes from Candidatus Jinrbaksania sp., assembly GCA_039794245.1. Classification (GTDB taxonomy): domain Bacteria; phylum Pseudomonadota; class Gammaproteobacteria; order Xanthomonadales; family Wenzhouxiangellaceae; genus DAITQM01. Next base: position 24,339 of record JBDIVS010000013.1, on the reverse strand, counting down.
CCGAAGCGCCGTTTCACGGCACCTTGGACGGCGCGGTGATCTATCAGAACGTCTGCGCCGCCTGCCATACAATCGGCGCCGCCGGAGCACCGAAGCTGGCAGCCGCCGGCGACTGGACCGAGCGGCTCGCCAGAGGCACCGAGGCTTTATACAAATCGGCGCTCGAGGGTATCAATCTGATGCCGGCCAAGGGCGGGCGCACCGACCTGACCGACCCCCAGGTCCGCGCCGCGGTGGACTGGATGCTGGCGCAGCTCCAGTAGGTGTTGGCGGGCCGGGCGCTTGCCGTCCGGCCGCAGTCGGCCATGACCGTCCTACGATGAGTACATTGCCCCGATATCACAGCGCGAGCGAATTTCCAACCGAAGCCGCACATTTTTTGCTGCCCGGCCCGGCCGGCGTCATCGAATGCCTGAGCGACGTACCAGCAGCGGCAACGGCTCAGCCGGCGGTCGCGGTGATCTGCCACCCCCACCCCCAGCACGGCGGTACGATGCGCAACAAGGTCGTGACGATCGCCGAACGCGCCTTGCGCGAGCTGGGCCTGAAGACGCTGCGTTTCAATTTTAGGGGGGTCGGCGAGAGCAGCGGCACCTTCGGCGGCGGCGATGGCGAACTCGAAGACCTGAACGCCGTGATCGCCTGGGTGCGGAGCCGCCTGCCGGACGACGAACTGTGGCTCGCCGGCTTCTCGTTCGGCGCCTGGATCGCCGCGCGGGCCGCATCACAAGCCGCGCCGCGCCAACTGCTGACCATCGCCCCACCGGTCGAGCGCGCGGATTTCGCCGCGCTGCAAGTCCCCGGCTGTCATTGGCTCGTGATCCAGGGCGACGAGGACGATGTCGTCAGCCCGCAGGCGGTGATCGAGTGGGTGGCGCAGACGGTCCCGGCGCCGGAACTGATCGTCATGAAACAGGCCGGACATTATTTTCACCGCCGTCTGATGGACCTGCGTGGCCTGATCAAAAACTGCCTGCACGAGCATCTGCCGCTGAAACCTGCCGCATGACCGTCCCCGGCGGCGTACTGGCCGAATATCGCTGCGCCGTGCGCGCCGGTTATACACCCGATCCCGGGCAGGAACACGTCGCCTCACTGCTCGACGACATCACCACCGCCCTCGCCGCCTCACGGCCGCGCTTCTGGCGGCGGGCCAGGCCGGTACCGGGGTTGTACCTGTGGGGCGGCGTCGGCCGCGGCAAGACCTGGTTGATGGACCTGTTCCACCGCCGGCTCGCTCCGCTCCCCAGCCGGCGCTGGCATTTCCACGCCTTCATGATGCACTTGCACCAGACTCTCGGCCGGTTGCCGTCCGGTATCACGGACCGTCTGGCGCGGGCGGTCGAGCACTTGACCGGCGAGTCGCGCGTCGTCTGCCTCGATGAATTTATCGTCACCGACATCGCTGACGCGATGCTGCTTTCCGGCGTGCTCGAAACCCTGCACGACCGGCGCATCACGCTGGTGACGACCTCGAACCTCGCGCCGGCCGATTTATACCGCGACGGCCTGCAGCGGGTCCGCTTCCTGCCGGCGATCGCCCTGCTTGAACGGCTGAACCGCGTCGTCCAGATCGCGCCGGGCGCCGATTACCGGCTGGCGCTGCTCGACCGCCTCCCGGCCTGGCATGTGCCGCACAGCGCCGCTGCGGACAGCGCCCTCGAACGTTGCTTCATGCAACTGGCGAGCAGCGCCGCACACCGGCAACCCATCGAGATCAACGGCCGGCCGCTAGTGGCACGCGCCGCCGCCGGAGGCATTGTCTGGTTCGACTTTGTCGAATTGGGCCAAACTGCACGCTCGGCCGCCGATTATGTCGAACTGGCGCGCCAGTACCACACCCTGCTGCTCAGCGGTATCCCGGCGCTCGGCGAACACAACGCCGATCCGGCACGGCGATTTATCGACCTCATCGACGCCCTCTACGACCACCGCGTCAAACTGCTCGCCACCGCCGCCGCCGAACCCGAATACCTGTACACCGGCCGCCACCTGGCCGCTGCCTGGGCGCGCACCCAAAGCCGCCTTAACGAAATGCAGTCCCACCAGTGGCACGCCGCAGCGCATCGCGTCTGATGCCGGGCGGAGGTAGCCACATCACGCCACTTTTTTCTCCGCCGCCGTGGGCGCCGGCGCAAACGCCGTTCTTCCAACCCGCGCTGTTCGCGCCCCAAGCCGCCCGTTTCCCAAGCCCAGTATGGCAAGATTGCCGAGCAAAACCAGCCCCGTGCCGGCGATCAGGTGCAGATCGACTTCAAGCCCCTCGAACAACACCGATAGCAGCAGTGCCACCGCCGGAAACATCACGACCGCGTAACCGGCCTTATGGGCACCGATCCGGCCGAGCAGCTTGAGATACGTGCCGAAGGCGATGACCGAACCGAATATCGCCAGATAAAGTAATGAAACGATATAACCGGTCGTGTTTTCGAAATCGAACGGCCGGCCGCCGGCCAGCGCGACGCCCAGCAGCAGCAACGTCCCATAGAACATGCCCCAGGCATTGGCCTGGACGAGCGGTACCCGCTCCTGCTGGGCGCGCTGCGAGACCATGTTGCCGAGCGAGGCCAGAAGCGCACCGCCCAGGCACCAGACCACGCCCAGCAAGGTCTCGTCCTTCCAGCTCACGACCTCGATTTCGGGCCAGAACAAGGTCACGATGCCGAGCATGCCGAGCGCCGCGCCGAGGTAAACCTTAGGCTCGATGCGCGTCCCGAAGAACAGACGGCTGTTGATGACGTTCAGCCACATCATCGTCGAGAACGTCACCGCGTTGAGCGCCGAGCTGATGTATTGCTGCGCCGAATAGGTGGCAATGTAATTGAGGCCGAACAGAAACAGGCCGAGCAGCATGAAACGGCCGTGCGCCTGACGCCCGAAACGCAGCGGCAGGCGGCGCAGCCAACACCAGACGAACAAGATGGCGGCGGCGAGCGCAAAGCGGTAAACCAGCGACACCACCGGCGCCACTTCGCCCAATTGAAAACCGATGGCCAGCCATGTGGAACCCCAGACCAGCACCGCCACACCGTACAAAAACAGATTGTTCATCGCTCATCCCCTGGCAAATCCCGTATAGTGGACCCCAATATCTAGACAGCAGTTTAAGCTAGAGCCGAGCCTCGGATTCGGGATAAAAACAAAATGAGCGAGAAGCGGAAACGGAATACCTACAGCCCTGAATTCAAGGCGAAAGTCGGGCTCGAGGCTATTTACGGGCTCAAGACTGTGAACGAGATCGGTCAAGCCTACGGGGTACATCCCGGCCAGGTGACTCAGTGGAAGAAGGCCATTCTGGATCAGGCCGGCACGATCTTTGAAGGCAAACGCGGCTCAAAGCCGGTAGCGGAAAAGGATGCTCCAGACCGCCTGTATGGTGAAATCGGACGCCTGACGATGGAACTGGACTGGCTCAAAAAAAAGTCCGGGATCAGCCTGCCATGACCCGCCAAAGCTGGATCGACGCGAGCGACGAGATTTCGATTGTCCGCCAGTGTGAGCTGGCGTGAGTCTCGCGGGTGACCATTTACGCTCGCCGGCACTCGCGGCCAGAAGATGCCACTGACCATTTGCTTTGTGGGCTGATTGACGAAATCTACACGCGACGGCCCTTCTACGGGAGTTGACGCATGGTGGTCGAACTGCGGACTCAGGGTTATGAAGTCAACCGAAAGTGGGTTCAGCGCCTGATGCGTGGCATGGGCCTGACAGCGATCGCGCCGGGCCCTCACACCTCTTGCCCGCACCCGCAGCACAAGGTCTATCCTTACCTGTTGCGCGGCGTTTCGATCACCCCACCCAACCAGGTCTGGAGCACTGATATTACCTACATCCGACTCGCTCGGGGGTTCTGCTACCTGGGCGCAATCATGGACTGGTACAGTCGTAAGGTTTTGAGTTGGCGGATCAGCAATACCATGGAGGCAAACTTCTGCGTTGACTGTCTTGAAAATGCCCTGCAGCTTTATCCGGCACCCGAGATCTTCAATAGTGACCAGGGCTCCTGGTTTACCGCCGAGGCGTTCACTGGCATTCTGAAGCGGGAGGACGTCACAATCAGCATGGATGGCTGCGGACGGGCATTCGACAATATATTTGTTGAGCGACTCTGGCGGACCGTGAAGTACGAGGACATTTACCTCAAGGACTACGCCGATCTGAGCGCAGTGACCCTTGGGCTGGCTGAGTACTTTCCATTCTACAACGAAGAGCGCCCGCACATCGCGCTGGCCAACGAGACGCCGGCAGTGGTTTATCGGACAAAACAAGGCGGAGGCGCACTGAGCGTGGACAAGTACCGCCCGGCGGCAATACCGCTTGGCAAACCTGCAATAACAGGGCAGCGCTGTTCAGCTGCGATTATCGATGCCGCGAACAGCGATACCCGCTGCCGGAACCGCCCGGATCGGCACGGGCACCGGCCCCACATATCATAGACACCGCAAGCGGCCGCCTACTTCCCGCATTCGCGCCAACCGCTGCAACCTTTTTCGCATCCCGCGCATCTTACAGACAACGAAACCGAATGCCGGCCGCAGCCGGCACAACGAGTGACGGCGCAAGATGAACCTGCCGGCCCCGGATAACGACGGATCGCTGATTGCCCGCACCCTGGCCGGCGACCTTGGCGCGTTCGAAGTGTTGTACCGCCGCTATGCGGCCGCGGTTTTTCAACTGGCCTATCGCCTGACCGGCAACCGGGCCGATGCCGAGGATGTGATGCAGGACAGTTTTCTCAAAGCCCATGCGGCGCTCGGCCAATACCGCAGCGCGGCGCCGTTTTGGGCGTGGCTGAAAAGCCTGACCGCCCGCTCGGCGCTGCAACACCTGCGGCGCGGGCGCTACCGCCGCTGTCTGGGCCTTGACGAGATTCCGGAACCGGCGCTGCCGGATAGCACCCTGCCGCTCGCCGCCGCCGCCGATCTCGAACGGGCGCTGGCCGGACTTTGCGCCACCGACCGCGCCGTGCTCTGGCTGTACCACGGCGAAGGCTACCACCATGCCGAAATCGCCGAGCTGTGGGGGAAAAGCCTGAGCTTTTCCAAATCCCGCCTGTCCCGGGCCGAACGGCGGCTCAAGGACCGCCTGCGCGCCGCCGAGTCGGCCATCCCCCGCGCCACCGCCTGGAATCAGGAATCGGTATGAAACAGGATCACCCCAATCGATCTCCGGCACGGGAAAGCGACGAACCGCTGGCGCTTCCCGACCTCATCGCGCTGTGGCGTTCGCTGCCGGTGCCAGTGACGCCCGATCTTTGGCCGCGCCTTGAATCGCGTCTGCGGCCCCGCCACCGGCGGGTGGCGCAACCGCTATATTGGGCCGGCGCGGCAGGCGCGATCCTGCTGCTCGCAGTGCTGTTGCACACCGGCGAAACGCCGGTGCCGGCACCGCCGAGCGCCACGGCCGAAGTCGAGGCCCTGGCCCGTCTCTCCGGCCTTTTGGAAAGCGAATGGCGTCAACAACGCAGCCGCCGCGGCATCGTTTCGGGTGCCGAAATCCGGCGTATCGACGATCTGGCGGCGCTGATCGGCCTAGTCGATGAACAACTGATGCCGCCGCCGGCCGATCGCGAGCGTGCCCGCCGACTATGGCGGCAGCGCGTCGTATTGATGAACGAACTTCTGGCGGCCGAAACGATCCCGGCCGCTGCCGTGCAACAAACGAGGAGCGAGACGTTATGAAAATGCCATCCCTGATTGTTCTATTCCTCGCCGCAGCGCTCTGGGCGACCACCCTGCCGGCACTAGACACCGGCGATACAAGCGGCGAACAGGAACTCAACGGTCAAACGGAGGCCGACGACGATTTACAGGCTAAACTGGCCGCGGCCCGCGACCAGCTGCGCGAGGCGGCGCGCCAGGTCGCCGAACTCAGCCGCGAACTTGCCGGCCGCGCGCCGGTCGGCCGGCGTTTTTTCTACGGCTTCGACGGCGGCTTCGACAAGCCGCGGCTCGGCATCGTCGCCGGCGAAAACGACGGCGGCGGCGTCCGCGTGCTGTCGGTCACGCCACAAAGCCCGGCCGACGAGGCCGGCCTTGAAAGCGGCGATGTGATCGTCCAACTCGACGGCAAACCGGTTGGCGGTGACGACCCTGCCGATCGTTTGCACGATTTCATCGCCCGCCTCGGCGATCTCGACGAAGGCACCGCCATCAAAGTGACCTACCGCCGCGGTGACGCTGAGCACACCGTGGAGGTCACGCCGCGCAAACTCGAAGGTTTCGCCCTCACCTTGCCGCCGCTCGAACTCGCCCCGCTACTCGAGGGCCTGAGCGAATCGTTGCCGGCCATCGATTTTTCGGCGCCGCACGTTTTCGCCCATCGGCTGCACCGCCCGGGCTGGCCGTGGCGCGAACTGGAGCTGGTCGAACTGGATGCCGAGCTCGGCTCGTATTTCGGCCGCGAGTCGGGCATCTTGATCGTCCAGGTGCCGGACCGCTTCGCCGATCAACTCAAACGCGGCGATATCCTGCTCAGTATCGACGGCCGCGAGGTGCAGGGTATCGACCACGCCTTCCGGATCTTCCAGTCCTACGAACCGGGCGAGTCGATGCACCTCGAAGTGCTGCGCCACGAACGGCCAATCGAGGTCAGGATCGAAACGCCCGAAGCGAAAGTCCCGGCCGTCGGCGGTCCGCGCCCGGCACCGCGGCGTAAATTACTGCGCACCTAGCCCACCCGGCCGGGGGCCTGTTGCTCACGCCAAGCGGCCAAAATACAACCCCTCGCAACGGCCGGCGACAGCAGGGATTGAATTACGAAGGCACGAAGGATGAAAATTTCCGACCACATCCCTTCGTGCTCGTGGTGAAATATTCTTGTGCTTTTTGTGGCCGTTTTTCCGGTGCTCTCCTGATCCCCATACAATCTTGGTGTTCTTGGCGTGCTCTGCACGTTGGCGAGAGGAATGCTCTTTTCATCTATGGGTCAATGGAGGGCGGCAGAATCCGGTTCAGCCCCCGCCATCGTCCCCGCCATCGTCCCCGCCGCCGAACAGGCGGCCGATCTTGTTGCCGATCTTTTCGGCGGCCCGCTTGATTTTTTCGCCCAGTTTGCGGCGGCCGCGGCGCACGATTTCGTCACGCGCCGCGGCCAGGGCCTGATCGATCACCGGCTGCAGCAATTGCAGACTTGCCTCGGCCGCCGTCACGCCGGCGCTTTTGCGGCCGATACCGCTAAGGACAACATCCGGTATCGGAATCGTCTCCTCGACGCCCAGGTCGCGATAAAGCACTTGCAATTCGCAGTTGCGGAACGCGAAGCGCTTGACGATCAGTTTGATCGCTGTCTCTTCAGTGGCCGGCTGCGCTGCGGCGTAGCGCTGCAAATTGTCCATGATCACGCCCAGATTGCTCCGCGTCGGTGTCTGGAATTCGACGGTCAGGTGCGCGGCATTCACGGTGAGAGATTCAACGACGACAATATCGCCGGTCAACGTAGCCATATCGATTGCGATATCGCCGGCGGCGATGCGGAACGCCGCGCCGCTATCGAACCCCTCCGGATTCGCTATTGCCAAATCGCGCAACCCGCCTTTACCCGAGAAAATCGAAACCTCGACAGCGCCGATCGTTACCGCCGTGCCGGTTGCCTGGCTGCCGTAATACTCCACCCCCTGCTTGATGAGTCGGCCGAGATTGCCGATGACCACCGCCACCGCCAAGCCGAGAGCGATGGCGATCGCCGCCGTACCGCCAAGCAGGTATTTTGCCCTTTGAGTCATGATCACCCCCGAAACCGGCCGTCATCGGCCTTCATACGGTTCGCTCGCACATGATGGTGACCTTCATAAATCATAAACCGTGTTCGGTAATATGCACGCCAAGTGAGCCCCCACACCCTCCCCCGCTTGCGGGGGAGGGCCGGGGTGGGGGCGGTGGGCGAGACGCATCGTTTACAAAATAAACCAATTGTAGCATAAATTCCCGGAATTCTCGGTCAAGCGGGTGAGTGCAGCTTGTTCGATTTGCCGCGGCAGCGTAGTTATTCCTACGGTTCAAGGCAAAGCTGCCGCCCGCTTGGGCGAGAAACCGGGCGCGTCACCCCAGGTGAATTCGATGCTTTGACTAAAATTCTCATAACTTATTGATTTAATGAAGAAAGATATAAATTCGAGCAAAATTTATGCAACTGTTGGGATAAGTAAGGGTCAGTAAGTTGTGGTCCTTGTCGTGCAGGTATCACGGTTTTCGGGCAAAATTGAATGGCGGACACCGGCCAAACAGGCGCCCGGCCCGGGCGCGGGAAGTGAATGAACCGACAGCAAAACCAGCGACGGCAGTGGACCCGGCACGCGATCGTCGTCCTGATCGTAGCCGTCGCCGGGGCGCTCGTCTATTGGTATCCCGGCCGGATTTCCCATGAGCAGGGCCGGTCACCCGACAGCCGCGAAGGCCCCGCGCCGGCGGCCCAGCCCGCACTGCCCCCGCCGATGCCCGAAGCGAGCAGCGGAGCATCCGCCATCCCCGAACCCGAACCGCTCCCCTCACTGGCCGAAAGCGATGCGCCGTTTCTCGCCGCACTGCGTGCCATCTTCGATCCCGCGGCGCTCGACCGTTATGTCCTGCCGGAGCATCTGATCGAACGGTTGGTCAGCACCATCGACAGCCTCGACGGCAAAGCCATCCCGCTGCGCTTCCGGCCGCTGCGGCCGCTCGAAGGGCCGCCGCTGATCGCCGGCGAAGGCGACGACATCGTCTGGGATCCGGCCAACGGGGCGCGTTACCGGCCGCTGGTCGAAGTTCTCGAAGCCGCCGACCCGGCCGCGCTGGCCGCCCTCTATCGCCGCCACCAACCGTTGTTTCAGCAGGCCTATGTCGAATTGGGCTACCCTGGCCGGCGCTTCGACGACCGTCTGGTCGAAATCATCGACCACCTGCTCGCCACTCCGGAACCCGAAACCCCACTGCGCCTCACCCGGCCCAAGGTGCTGTACCAATACGCCGACGAGGCACTCGAAACCCTCTCCTGGGGACAAAAAACCCTGCTGCGTATCGGGCCGGAAAACCGCGCTATCGTCAAGCGGCAATTGCGCGCCCTCCGCCGGCAATGGACATCCGGCGGCAGCTTCGGGAGATGAACCCAACAGTTGCATAAATTTTGCTCGAATTTATAGATTTCTTAATTAACTCAATAAGTTATGAGAATTTTAGTTAAAGCATCGAATTCACCTGGCGTGACGCGCCCGGTTTCTCGCCTAGGCGCCAGGCATGCGGTCGAGTTTGTCGATTTCGTCGTTCCTTGCGCTGCAGGCGATGAGATGCGTTTCTGGCGCGTGAACGAAAGCGAATGGGTCGCAGCGGCGAACCTCAGCACGAAAAATCCTACAGGAGATTTTCGCCGGCATGGAGCCCCACGATGATGAATTTGTTCCATTGGGCCACCCGCCTCGGCGACAAGGCCGGCTCGCTCGGCGCGCTGGTCTCGGCAATGGGCTGCGCGATGTGTTTTCCCGCCATCGCCAGTCTCGGCGCCGCCGTCGGCCTGGGTTTTTTGAGCCGCTGGGAGGGGCTGTTTGTCAACACCTTGCTCCCGGTTTTTGCCTGGCTGGTTCTGGCCATCCATGCCCTGGGTTGGGTTGCGCACCGGCAGTGGCGGCGCAGCCTGCTGGGCATGATCGGGCCGGTGTTGCTGCTGCTCTCGCTGTATCCCTGGTTCAGGTATCGCTGGAGCACCTATGTTACTTACGCGGCGCTGGGCCTGATGGTGGCCGTCTCGATCCTGGATCTTCTCTCTCCGGCAAGCCGGCGCTGCGACGATCGACCCAACAGTTGTCGGCCCGCCCAAGGAGACCTGAAATGAGCGACTGTTGGACCTGCAACGAGACGCCGCGCAACGAGTTTCATATCGCGGTGATCGGCAGTGGCGGTGCGGCAATGGCGGCGGCACTGAAGGCTGCCGAGCGTGGGGCGCGCGTGACCTTGATCGAGCGCAGCACGATCGGCGGCACCTGCGTCAATGTCGGTTGCGTGCCGTCCAAGATCATGATTCGCGCCGCACATATCGCCCGCCTGCGCGGCACGAGCCCGTTCGACGGGGGCATCGCAGTCACAAAGCCGGCCATCCTGCGCGACAGATTGCTGGCGCAGCAGCAGGCGCGCATCGCGGATCTGCGCCAGGCCAAATATGAAGACATCCTCGCCGGGAATCCGGCCATCACCGTGATGCACGGCGCGGCCCGTTTCACGGACCGCCAGAGTCTCGTTGTGCAACTGCATGCCGGCGGCGAACGGCATTTCACGTTCGACCGCTGCCTGATCGCCACCGGCGCCGCACCGGCAATTCCGCCGATCCCCGGCTTGCATGAGACGCCATACTGGACATCCAGCGAAGCACTGGCCAGCGACACGATACCCAGGCGGCTGGCAGTCATCGGCTCGTCGGCGGTCGCCGTCGAACTGGCCCAGGCATTCGCCCGGTTGGGCAGCGCGGTGACGATCCTGGCGCGCCATACTTTGCTCTATCGCGACGACCCGGCCATCGGCGAAGCCATCGGTGCCGCCTTCCGCGCCGAGGGCATCGCGGTACTGGAGCAGACCCAGGCAGACGATATCGCCTATACCAACGATGAATTTGTGCTGGCGACGAAGCGCGGCGAGCTGCGCGCCGACAAGTTGCTGATCGCCGCCGGCCGCGCGCCGAACACCCGCGACCTCGACCTGGAAACGGCAGGTGTCGCGGTCAACGCCAAGGGCGCCATCGTGATCGACCACGGGATGCGAACGAGCGCCCCGCATATCTATGCCGCCGGCGACTGCACCGACCTGCCGCAATTCGTTTATGTTGCAGCGGCGGCCGGCACCCGCGCCGCGCTCAACATGACCGGCGGCGATGCGGCGTTGGACCTGGCGGCGATGCCGGCGGTGGTGTTCACCGAGCCGCAGGTCGCGACGGCGGGCATCAGCGAAGCGCAGGCGCAGCATGAAGGGCTCGAAACCGAAAGCCGCACCCTCACACTCGACAATGTGCCGCGGGCACTGGCCAACTTCGAGACGCGCGGCTTCATCAAGCTGGTGGCCGAAGCCGGAACGGGCCGCCTGCTCGGCGTGCAGGCCGTGGCGCCGGAAGCGGGCGAACTGATCCAGACCGCGGTGCTCGCCATCCGCCAGCGGCTCACCGTGCACGAACTGGCCGACCAGATGTTCCCGTATCTGACCATGGTCGAAGGCCTGAAACTCGCCGCCCAGACCTTCACCAGGGACGTCAGACAACTGTCGTGTTGCGCCAGTTGACCGGAACACGCCTTTTGCCGGATCGATCCTTGCAGTTGCAGGCTTCAGGGTTCAGATAAGGACGCCGCCAACGCAAATAGCCGCACCACGGAAGGCGACCCGCTCACCGCAGGCGCGGAAAGTGCTTCCTGCAATTCCAACCGGCTGCACCTTTACTGCCTGTCCGACGCCCCGCCGGAAGAGCATTATTTCAAATCACGGCCACAAGCCGGTTATTCAAGCTGTTGTTCTGGGGACTGTTGTCCGTTTATGCGCCATTGGCGTTCGCCGCCAGCAACGGTCTGCTCTGCCCGCCCGGCGACCAGCGCGGTGTCGCCCGGCCGCAAGGGGCGGGCTGCGATATCGGCGCCTTCGAATTACAACCCGGAACGCCGCCACCGGAAGAATTTCAACCGATTCCAAGGTTGTCCCGGACCGGCATTCTCGTGATGGTCATACTGCTGGCCGCCATCGGGCTGGTGACCGCAGGCCGAAGAAACGCGCACTGATGTCCCGGGCTGGAGATCGACCATGAACCCCAAACTGTATGTTCTGCCGATATTGATATTGCTGCTGCTCACCGCTTGCGGCGACGGCGGCGATGGCGCTGCTGAACAGGCCGGCCTTACCGACACCGGCACATCGCTCGGCGGCGCGTCCGTCGTCCGCTCGGCGGTGCTCGAAACCACCGGCGCCATCGCCGGCCGTTTTGTCGCACCCGCCGACGAGACCACCGTGCTGCGCGGCAACTGCCCGACCGATATGTGGGCCAATTTCGGCATCCAGTTCAACCATCCGGATTATCAGTGGCTGGCGGTGACGGTGATGACCAAAGACCCGATCGCCGCCGGGCAGACAGGCGCTATACGGTTCGACTGGCTGGACGTGAGTTTCCTGACCCGCGACATCGACAGCCTGTTTTTCAAAGGCCCCGGCACACTGGAAATCACCCGCCACGACGCCGCACCCGGCCGCCGCCGGATGACCGGCGTGATGCGCGGTGAGGGACTCAAAGGCAACCAGGAAGCGGCCGGCAAAAGCCTCGATGCCCGCTTCGAATTCGACCTGAATTTTTCCTGCGGTATCGTCCAGTAGGAAATTCGAGCAGGGCCGCCAAGACTTGGGTAATATGGAGTTGAATTCCGGATTTGTACAGAATACAATCATCGAATGATTCCACGCGCGCTCGAATCCGAGTTGTTACAGCAACTTAAAGAATTTCCGGTCGTCACCGTGCTGGGGCCGCGACAGTCCGGAAAGACCACGCTCGTCCGCAATGCCCTCCCCGACTACGATTACGTCACGCTTGAAGACCCGGATACCCGGACGATCGCCCTTGAGGATCCGAGAGCCCTATGGACACCGGACTTCTGGCATACATTCTGGGTATCGAAAACGCCGGGCAGGTGGCGCGCGATCCTCTGGTCGGCAACCTGTTTGAGAATCTGGTTGTGCTGGAGGCGATCAAGGCCCGGGCCAACAAGGCCCTACCACCGAATCTCTTTTTCTTCCGCGACCAGCACGGCCTTGAAATCGATTTGATGTACCGCTCCGCCGATGGCCTGGTCGGAATCGAAGTCAAGTCGGCATCGACATACAACATGGACTTCAAGAAACGCCTCCAAACCTTCACGGCCAAGGTAGCGCCATTGGCGCGAAGCTATGTCGTTTATTCCGGAGAAACCATGGAGTTCAGCGACCGCATCACGGCGCTGAACTATACGCAAACCGCCGATATTTTCCTTACAGAAGGCCCCGTTCGCGGCAAGAACGCGCCAACGGCAAAACGGTGATCATGTCCGATTGAAAGTGGCGCCCGCACAAATGGACTTGACAGAAGACGGGAATCGGCGCCCGTTCGGTGAAATAGCGTGCCGCCGGGCCGACGTCCTTGTCGCCGGTTTTACAGGCCATATTGCTTTCGAGCGCGGCGGCGATTTCCGCCCGCAGATCGCGTTCCAGAACGCGCATGGCAACGGCCCGGATTCGGAATGCCGCTCACGGTGTTCGGAACCTGGGTACCGGGATATTTGACGCAACTGTTGCATAAATTCCCGGAATTCTCGGTCAAGTTGGCGAGTCCAGCTTGTTCGATTTGCCGCGGCAGCGTAGTTATTCCTACGGTTCAAGGCAAAGCTGCCGCCCGCTTGGGCGAGAACCGGGCGCGTCACCCCAGGTGAATTCGATGCTTTAACTAAAATTATCATAACTTATTGATTTAATGAAGAAATATATAAATTCGAACAAGATTTATGCAACTGTTGGGTAAAGCCTGCAGGCTGGGTCTTGAGCGTTATTGGATCGGCAGGCGCACACCGAACAACACTCACACCTCGTGCACGGTAACGCCTTTTGCATCGCACACCCGCACCACCACCGCGATGCCGGCGCGCACGCTTTGCGTGACCACGCAGAAGTTCTCGAACTGGGCGAGGATGCGCTCGAGGTTTTGATATTGCGCCGCCGGCTCGGCGAGATGCAGCACCACTTCGGCGCGTGGAATGCGCCAGCGGCCCTGGGCGTCGCGTTCGGTGCTCGCAGTGGCGGTAGTGCGCAGCGGGCCCGGTTGATTCTTGAACTTGCGTAGCGCGAACAGCAGGCTTGCCGACAGGCAATTGGCCACCGCCGCCAGCAGCAACCGCGACGGATTCGGGCCGTTATCGTGTCCCAGCGGCGCCGGCTCGTCGGTGATCAGATCGTCGAACGCACTGCCATCGAAATGGATGCGGAACTCGTAGTCGCCGGTTTGCTCAAGCGTGATGGCAATCTGCGCGCCTTCGCTCATGGTGTGGCTCCTGCGGGTGAACGGGATTTCAGCATGGCGTAATACAGTAGCGGAATCACGATCAGGGTCAGCGCGCTGGCGACCAACAGTCCGAAGATCAGCGCGATCGCCAGCCCGTTGAAGATCGGATCGTCGAGGATAAAGAACGCGCCCAGCATTGCCGCCAGCGCGGTCAGCACGATCGGCTGCGCGCGCACCGAGCAGGCCGCGATCACCGCGTCTTCCAGCGCCTGGCCCTTGGCCAGCGCGTGGTTGATGAAATCGACCAGCAGGATCGAGTTGCGCACGATGATCCCGGCCAGTGCGATCATGCCGATCATCGAGGTGGCAGTGAACGGTGCACCGAGCAGCGCATGGCCCGGCATCACCCCGATCACGGTCAGCGGAATCGGCGCCATGATCACCAGTGGCGCCAGATAACTGCGAAATTGCGCCACCACCAGCAGGTAGATCAGCACCAAACCCACCGCGTAGGCGATCCCCATGTCGCGGAAGGTTTCGTAGGTGATCTGCCACTCGCCGTCCCATTTCACCGCAAACCCATCGCTGTGCGATGGCTGCGCAATGAAGTGCTGTGCGATGCGATGCCCGGCCAGCGGCGTATCGCGCAGTTGTCCAACCAGATCGAACATCCCGTACAGCGGGCTGTCGCTGGCACCGGCTTCGTCGCCGGTGACGTATACCACCGGCAGCAGGTCCTTGTGCAGGATCGCGCCTTCCCAACCCGCGCGTTGCACCCGTACCAATTCCGACAGCGGCACCAATCCGCCGTCGCCGGCGCGCACCCGCAGCGCCAGCAGCGCGTCCATGCTGGCCTGATCGCCGGCCGGCAGACGCAGGCGCAGCGGCACCGCGTATTTCGACGCGCCATCGCGCAGGTAGGTGGCATCGAAACCGCTGAGCGCCAATTGCAAGGTCTGCGCAATGCTGGCCTGGCTGATGCCCAGATGCGCGGCGCGGGCGCGATCGACCACCACGATCTCGCGTGGCGAGTCGGCCTCGACGCTGGTGTCGATATCGACGATGCCTTCGGTGGCAGCGAAGCGCTCGTGCAGGGCCGCAGCGACCGCGCGTGCATCGGCATCGGTCGGCGCGTAGATCTCGGCCACGATCGGCGCCAGCACCGGCGGCCCCGGCGGCACTTCCACCACTTTCACCGAAGCCCCGACCCGCGCGCCGATGTCCGCAAGCCGCGGCCGCAGCGCACGGGCGATGGCGTGGCTCTGGCGACTGCGTTGATGCGCATCGAGCAGATTCACCTGCAAGTCGCCGACGTTGGCGCCGCGCCGCAGGTAGTACTGCCGAACCAGCCCGTTGAACGTCATCGGCGCGGAGGTGCCGGCATAGGCCTGGTAGTCGCGCACCTCGGGTACGTCTTCCAGCGCCGCCGCCAAGCGCGCCAGCAGCGCGCTGGTGTCCTCCAGGGTGCTGCCTTCGGGCAGATCCACCACGACCTGGAATTCGCTCTTGTTGTCGAACGGCAGCATCTTCAACACCACCGCCTGCACCGCCACCAAGCCCACCGCCAACAGCACCAAGGCGCCCATGCCAGCGAACAGCAGGCGGCGACGGCGACTGCCGGCGGTCACATCAAGAAATGGGCGCAGCAGGCGTTCGAAGAAACCGGCGACCACGCCCGCCAGCCGGTCCTGGCGTCCACCACTGGCGTCGGCATGGCTACCGGTGCCAGCCAGCAACCGCGCCGACAACCACGGTGTCACCACCAGCGCCACCGCCAGCGACAACAGCATGCCGACGCTGGCGTTGATCGGGATCGGGCGCATGTACGGCCCCATCAGGCCACTGACGAAGGCCATCGGCAGCAGCGCCGCGATCACGGTGAAGGTGGCGAGAATGGTCGGCCCGCCGACCTCGTCCACCGCCGGTGCGATCGCCTCGCGCAGGCTGTGCGCACCGGCACGGACGTGACGGTGGATGTTCTCGACCACCACGATGGCATCGTCCACCAGAATGCCGATGGCGAAGATCAGCGCGAACAGCGACACCCGATTCAGGGTGAAGCCCATCGCCCAGGATGCGAACAGGGTCAACGCCAGGGTAACCACCACCGCGGTACCGACGATCACTGCCTCACGCCAGCCCAACGCCACCAACACCAGCAACACCACCGCCGCGGTCGCGAAGATCAGCTTGTGAATCAGCTTCATCGCCTTGTCGGTAGCGGTCTGGCCGTAATCGCGGGTGAGGGTGAACTGCACACCGTCGGGAATCAGGCTGCCGCGCAGCGCCTGCATCCGCTGCGCGATGGCCTGGGTGATGTCGGCGGCGTTGCGCCCCGGTTGCTTGGCGATCGCCAAGGTCACCGCCGGCACTATGCCTGCGGGCCCGGCACGCCGCACCGGCGCGCCATGCCATACGTATTGACTCGGCAGATCGGCGCCACGCGTCACCTGCGCTACGTCGCTCAAGTAGACCGGCTTGCCCTGATGCAGCCCGATCACCAGTTCCGCAATTTCATCGGCATCAGCGAGAAAGGTGCCGGCGGTCACCGGTACCACGCCGTCGGTGCCGACCCGCTCACCGGCTTGCGTCACCACGTTGGCGGCGCGCAGTGCGCCGACCAGATCCTCTGCGGTCAGCCCGTAGGCGGCCAGCCGCGCACTGTCGAGTTGTACCAACACCGCACGATCCGGCGCGCCGAGGGTGTAGACATCACGCGTGCCAGGCACCCGCTTGAGTTCGGCCTCCAGCGTATGCGCCACTTCGGCCAATTCGGTGGCGCCGCGCTCGCCGTCATCGGTCCATAGCGTCAGCGCCATCACCGGCACATCGTCGATGCCCATCGGCTGCACCAGTGGTTGGCCGACGCCCAGCCCAGCCGGCGCCCAGTCGGCGTTGGCATAGACCTGGTTGTACAGGCGCACGATCGCAGTCTGCCGTGGCACGCCGACCTGAAACTCGACGGTGAGCGCGGCCACACCGGGACGGCTCGCGGAATAAACGTGGCGCACGCCCTCAATTTCCGACAGCACCTGCTCCAGCGGGTAACTGACCAGATTCTCCACATCCTCGACGCTGGCGCCGGGGAACGGTACCGTGACGTTGGCCATGGTCACATCGATCTGCGGCTCCTCCTCGCGCGGCGTCACCATCACCGCCGCCAAGCCCAGCAGCAGCCCAGCCAATGCCAGCACCGGCGTCAGCGGGTTGCCCTGAAACGCCCTGGCGATACGCCCGGAAAAGCCGAGGTGTTCACTCATCGAGCGGCTCCCGCAGCGCCGCCAGCGCAAACCGCGCGGCATTGGGGTCGAGCGCAATGCGCTCGCCCGCACTCAGCCCGGCCAGCACTTCCACCCGCTCGCCGTAACGGTGCCCGAGGCGCAACTGCCGCAATTGCGGGCCGCGTTCGCCGAGCACGTACACGCCAGCAATCTCGCTGCGCCGCACCAGTGCGCTCAGCGGCACCAGCAACCGCTCGGCTTCGCCGATCACGAACGCGGCTTTTACCGTCATGCCCGGCTGCAACCCGGTCTCGGCCTCCGGCAGTTCCAGACGCACCTTGAAACTGTGAGTAGCGGGATCGGCGAACGGAAATACCACGATCCGCTCGGCAGCCAGACGCTTGCCTTCGGCCAGCAACACCGATGCCTTGGCGTGCTCGCGCACCGCCGTCATGTCGCTCTGCGGAATCTCCACATTGACCCGCAACTGGTTCAGCGACAGCCCGGAAACCAAGGGCTGGCCCGGCCGGACTGTTTCGCCCAGTTCAACATGGCGTTGGGTGAGGATGCCCGAATACGGCGCGCGGATGACGGTGTAATCGACCTGCTCACTGGCCTCGCGCAGCGCGGCGCGTGCCGATTCCAGCGCCGCGCGCGCGGCGTCGCGCTGGGCGGTGGCCTGGTCGAGCTGCGCCCTGGCCACCAGCTTTTTCTCGAATATCATGGCGATACGTTGGTAGTTGGCCTCGGCCTCAGTGGCCGCCGCTTGCGCCGCCGCCAGCGCCGCCTGGGCGCGGCGCTGTCCGGATTGCTGCTCGACCGCCGTGAAGCGCACCACCACCGCACCGGCTGGTACGTAGTCGTTGACGTCGTAGGGCAACTCCAGCACGCGGCCGCCAGTCTGCGCCGACAAGGTGGCCTGGTTGACCGCCTCGACTACGCCATCCCAGATCCGCTCGCGCGGCGCGGTTTCCGGCTGCAGCGTTTGCTCGGCCAGATCCGCGAAGGCCATGGCTGCTGGCCGATCCGATGACTCTCCACCGCAAGCCAGCAGCGCGACTGCGCAGGAAACCAGCACGCACAGCCGCACCACCGTCATCGGAACGCACTCCCCGGCCTGAAGCCCAATCTCGCAAACACCTTTGCCGCCGGGCACCATCCGGTGAACGCGGATTGCAGCAGGTTCAGGCCGACGAAAACAGTCAGCAGCAACCACCACGGCGACACGAAATGCGTCAGTAGCACGCTGACCAAGATCATCACGCCAGCAAATGCCAGTACCATGCGATCGATATTCATGACGAACTCCTTCTTGTTGCTCAAATCAACCATAGCCCTATCGCCGCTCACGGCTTCAACCGCTCGATGCCGAGCGCCTTCAGTATGTACTTCTCATACACCGGCTCGGTGTTGCCGGTCTTGATCTTGCGCAAGAAATACTTTTCGTACGCCACCTTGGCCAGATGCACCCACTTGCCGGTGCGAGACCAGGTGACGTTGCGCGGAGGTATCTGCGGCAATGCCACGAACGCGATGCCGGTATCGCCCATGTCGGCCAGACAAATCGCATTCCACGTCGCCTTGGCAAGCGCTGGCTTGCCATCGATCTCGGCCCGCAGGTTGTGGCAAATCGCGGTGATCATCGATTCGATCATGAACCCCGTCTTGGGCGCACCGGTCGGCACCGGCGTGGCTTCCACCGGCGGAATCGCGACGCATACGCCGGCCGCGAAGATATTCGGGAAGGTGGGGTTGCGTTGATGGGCGTCGATCTGGATGAAACCACGCGGATTGCTCAGCCCCTCGATGCCGCGCACCGCATCCACGCCGGTAAACGCCGGCAACACCATGGCGTAGCGATGCTCCAGGGTATGGGTCTTGTGCGGCTTGCCGTCGGCATCGTACTCATCGACCGTCATCGTGTCCGCTTGCACCGCGCTGATCCGCGCGTTGCATATCCAGCGGATGTGGCGCTGACGAAACTCCGATTCCAGCAGCCCATTGGAATCGCCTACCCCACCCAAGCCCATGTGACCGATGTAGGGCTCGCTGGTGACGAACGTCATCGGAACGCGATCGCGCACGCGGCGCTTGCGCAGGTCGGCATCGAGGATCATGGCGAACTCGTAGGCCGGCCCGAAGCAACTGGCGCCAGCCGCGGCACCGATCACTACCGGGCCTGGGTCGTCGAGAAATTTCTGATACGCCACCAGCGCCGCGCTGGCGTGTGGCGTGGTACAGATCGATTGGGTGAAAGCCTGCGGGCCCAGACCCGGCACCTCATCGAAGGCCAGGCGCGGACCGGTGGTGATCATCAGGTAGTCGTAGTCGAGGGTGCGGCCATCGCGCAACCGCACCTGATTTTGCGCGGGCAGCACCTGCTCCGCCCCGACCGACACGAAATCGATGCCCTTGCGGGCAAGATGCGGCGCCACCGCGATCTGGATGGCCTCCGGCGTGCGCCAACCGACCGCGAGCCAAGGGTTGGAAGGAACGAAGCTGAACAACTCACCCTCACCGATGACCGTGATCGGATGCTCCTTGCCCAAACTCGCGCGCAGTTCGTAAGCCAGACTCATACCCCCGATACCCGCACCCAGCACACAGATCCGCGTCATGCCTCAGCCCTCCTGAGCAGCGTATTGATGACTACCTAAATTAGTTGTAGCTTAATTAAGATTCTCGTATCATGTCAAGCACCGAATCCTGTGGAGGCACCGCCATGTCCCTGACCGCCCAGCAACTGGTTGCCCAAGCCCGCGCCGCCATCACCGAAATCGACGCCGAGCGCCTGCGCGCCCTGCAAACCGCCGGCGTGCCGGTGATCGATGTCCGCGAGCCCGGCGAATACGCCGCTGGTCATATCGTCGGCGCGGTCAACATCCCACGCGGGGTGCTGGAGTTCGAGGTGGATGGCCACCCGGCAGTGAACTGCCGCAAGGATGCGGCGCTGAGCCACCGCCAGCAACCGGTGGTGCTTTACTGCCGCACGGGCGGGCGTTCGGCGCTGGCGGCCGAAGCGCTTGATCGCCTTGGCTTTCGCGAACCGCTGTCGCTGGCCGGCGGCTTTATGGCCTGGGCCGAGGCCGGTGGCGCCGTGGAGGGCGCGAAGT
The DNA here is from genome assembly GCA_039794245.1 of Candidatus Jinrbaksania sp. GTDB lineage: Bacteria > Pseudomonadota > Gammaproteobacteria > Xanthomonadales > Wenzhouxiangellaceae > DAITQM01. Next base: position 4,049 of record JBDIVS010000013.1, on the reverse strand, counting down.
AACCATGGCCGTCCGCACCCGCAAAAAGCCGGCGCCGGCATCAATGCAAACTGCCGCTCGGGAGATGGCCGCCAGGGCCGACGATGCCGCCGACCTGCTCAAGGCGCTGGCCAACCCGCAGCGGCTGCGCATCCTGTGCCTGCTGCACGACGCCGAGCTGTCGGTCGGCGAGCTCAACCAGCACGTCGAACTGAGCCAGTCGGCACTGTCCCAGCACCTGGCGGTGCTACGCGCGAAAGCACTGGTACAAACCCGGCGCGACGCGCAAACGGTTTACTACACACTGGCGCCGGGCCCGGTCAGCGCAATCGTCCATACCCTGCATGGCATCTATTGCGAAGGCTGCTGAGCAACCCCATCGAACCGAACCGCTTCGCCGAGCCTACCCAAGTGCGTTGAAGAACGCGACACTACCGAATCACGGCTGCTTGAACGGACTCGTGCGGCCATGCGCCTGGTCCGAATGCACTTCGTACCAGATGGCGTTGAGGATGCCGACACTGCAGGCCAGCGCGAGACCAAGAATCCATGAGAAGTACCACATCAGTACGCATCCTCCGACTCGATGACATGTTGGCGGGTGACCTGACCGCGCATCACCCGGAATGCCCAGGTGGTGTAAGCCAGCACGATCGGCAGCAATACCACGGTGGCAAGCAGCATGATCTCTAGGGTCAGCTCGCTCGACGAAGCGTCCCACACTGTCAGCCCGTGCGCGGGATGGCTGGATGAGGGCAGCAGGAACGGAAACAGGCTGAAGCCCGCGGTGAGAATCACCCCGGTAACGCTCAGCCCGCTGGCGATGAAGGCCAGGCCGGGACGGCGCACGAACACCACGCCCAGCAGGCCAATGGCGACCGCAACCGGCGCGACCATGGTCCACGGATAGCTGTGGTAGTTGCCGAGCCAAGCGCCGGCTTGAATACCGACCTGCTTGTACAGCGGATTGGATGCCGCCAGCGGATCGATCGCGCTGGCGATGACGTGACCATCCAGCCACAGCAACCAGACCCCGGCCGCCACGAAGGTCACCGCGGTCGCGGCGGCGGCGATGCGGGCGATGCGCCGCGCCCGCGCCCCGATCAGCTGCTCCACCCGCATCGCGACAAAGCTCGCGCCATGCATCACCAGCATCGACAGGCTCACCGCACCCGCGAGCAGGGCGAAGGGGCTCAGCAAGCCCAACAGGCCGCCGTCGTAACTCACCTGCATGTCGTCGCCGAACTGGAACGGCGCGCCCAGGAACAAATTGCCGAAGGCCACGCCGAACACCAGCGACGGCACCGCACCAGCGATGGTCAAGGCCCAGTCCCAGGTATTGCGCCAGGCCGGATTCGGCAGCTTGTTGCGGAACACAAAACCGACCGGGCGCAGGATCAACGCCAGCAACACCAGCAACATGGCGAAGTAAAAGCCGGAGAACGAGACCGCATACAGCGCCGGCCATGCGGCAAAGATGGCGCCACCACCGAGGATGAACCACACCTGATTGCCCTCCCAATTGGGCTCGATCGCCTCGATCACCATGCGCCGCTCGACATCGTCCTTGCCGAGCAGACGCAAGATCGCGCCCACTCCCAGGTCATAGCCATCAGTCAGTGCGAAGCCGATCAGCAACACGCCCAGCAGCAGCCACCAGATTTCACGCAGCGTTCCATAGTCGAACATGATATCCCCCTCAATCGGTCTGGGCTGGATGGGTGGTGGAGGGATCCTGGCCTTTGCGCGGCCAGTAGCCAAGCCCGTCCGGGCCGGCCTTGATGGTGCGCCGGAGCAGCATCACATCGACCACAGCCAAGCCGGTGTAGAGCACCACGAAACCCAGCAGACTCAGGGTGACCTCGCCCGCGCTGCGGCTGGACGCCCCGAGGAAGGTCGGCAACACGCCATCGATCGCCCACGGCTGGCGGCCGTACTCGGCAACGATCCATCCCAATTCTGCCGCCACCCACGGCAGCGGCAGACTCCACATCGCAATGCGCAAAAAGCGCGGGCTGTCGAGCTTGCGTGTTGCGGACAGATAGAACGCCGTCGCGAACAGGGCGATGAAGAAAAACCCGAGCCCGACCATGACCCGGAACGACCAGAACATCACCGGCACGTTGGGCACCGTGTCCCAGGCCGCGCGATCGATGACCGCGGCATCGGCCTTGGCCGGGTCATCGACGTAGCGCAGGGTCAGCAAGCCGTAGCCGAGATCGTCGGCAAGCGCCGTGAACGCCTGCTGCTTGGCGACATTGGTACGGTCGGCGCGCAGTGCCTGCAAGGCGGCGTGCGCCACGATGCCGTTCTCGATGCGTTGCCGGTTGCGCGCCACCAACTCGCGAATACCGGGCACCTCGCCATCGAGCGAGCGTGTGGCGATCAGGCCCAAGGCCCAGGGAATGCGTACCACCGCCTTGGTCTCCTGCTTGTCCCGATCGGGGAAGCCGAGCAGGGTGAAGCTGGCCGGCGCCGGCTGGGTTTCCCATTCCGCCTCGATCGCCGCCACCTTCATCTTCTGGTCTGCCGATGCGGTGTAACCGCTCTCGTCGCCCAGCACCACCACCGACAGCGCCGAGGCCAGACCGAAGCTGGCCGCCACCGCCATCGAACGCCGCGCGAATTGCAGATTGCGGCCGCGCAGCAGGTACCAGGCGCTGATCGCCAGCACGAAGATCGAGCCGGTGACGTAGCCGGCGCTGACCGTGTGCACGAACTTCGATTGCGCCACCGGATTGAACACCACCGCCGCGAAGTCGGTGACTTCCATGCGCATGGTCTCGAAGTTGAAGCGGGCGCCGACCGGGTTCTGCATCCAGCCGTTGGCGATCAATATCCACAAGGCCGAAAGGTTGGCGCCCAGCGCGGTCAGCCAGGTGACGGCGAGGTGCTGCAAGCGGCTCAAGCGATCCCAGCCGAAGAAGAACAATCCGACCAGGGTGCTTTCGAGGAAGAACGCCATCAGGCCCTCGATCGCCAGCGGCGCGCCGAAGATGTCGCCGACGTAGTGCGAGTAGTAGGCCCAGTTGGTGCCGAACTGGAACTCCATGGTGATGCCGGTGGCCACCCCCATCGCGAAGTTGATGCCGAACAGCACGCCCCAGAAGCGCGTCATCTGGCGCCAGATCACGCGGCCGGTCATCACGTACACGCTTTCCATGATCGCCATGATCAACGCCAGGCCGAGCGTCAAGGGCACGAACAGGAAGTGGTAGAGCGCGGTGACGGCAAACTGCAGTCGTGACAGGTCTACAACATGGGGATCGATCATGGCTTGTCGCCTTGAAGTTGGAGTCGTTCGGAGACGCCTGCGGCATCGATGTCGGGACGATGCGCGGCTGAGAAGAACAGGAAGAACAGCGCCAGCAACAAGCATAGCTTGGCCAGCAGCAGCTGGCCGATATGACGCCGCAGGCGCGCGAACCAACGCGCGGCGTTCACTGACGGCGTAGTCTCATCGGCGCTCATGTGGTGGGCCTCCTGCGCGGCTGGGGAAGCGACCAAATTTATTATAGATTACATCATCATTTTCGCAATTAGTGTAGTGGTAACCACCCCCATAATAGATTATGGATTTCTTAATTAAATCAATAATTTATGAGAATATTAGTCAAAGCATCGAATTCACCTGGGGTGACGCGCCCGGTTTCTCGCCCAAGCGGGTGGCAGCTTTGCCTCGAACCGTAGGAATAACTACGCTTCCGCGGCAAATCGGACAAACTGCACTCACCCGCTTGACCGAGAATTCCGGGAATTTATGCAACAGTTGGGTAAACGTGCCGCGAACGCGACGCTCCCAAGCGTCGCGTGCTTGGTGAAACCTCTGAGGTTAGAGGTGGTGGAGCGGAGGAGGATCGAACTCCCGACCTTCCCAGTTGTAAACGTGCCGCGAACGCGACGCTCCCAAGCGTCGCGTTCATAACGGAGACGCAAGCGTAAGGAAATGGTGGAGCGGAGGAGGATCGAACTCCCGACCTTCCCAGTTGTGAACGTGCCGCGAACGCGACGCTCCAAGCGTCGCGTTCATAACGGAGACGCAAGCGTAAAGAAATGGTGGAGCGGAGGAG
>JBDIVS010000012.1:0-86538 GCA_039794245.1 Candidatus Jinrbaksania sp. | reverse complement strand
AATACAACACCTTGACCTGCGTCCGCCGGCGATTGACAAACATAAAAAGATGCCCGGACAACGGGTCCTCGCTCATCTGCTGCTTCGCCAATCCCGCCAGCCCGTCAAACTGCTTGCGCATATCCGTTGCCGGTGCCCACAACCACACCCGTACCCGCCCTTCCGGCAAAAACATCATCCACCCCCGCGCCGCAGGCGCAGGCATACCCCATCGCCCAGATCCAGTTCGATCGTCCAGCCCTGATCCGGCCTCCTCGCCGGCGCCAGTTCGATCCACGGCGCAACCGCCGCCATCAGCCCACCGTCAGCACCCTGAGCCGCCCCGAGCCGCTTCTTCCACAGGGCAAACGAACTCGGCGCAATCCCCTCCCGGGCGCAAAATACCGCCTGGCTGAGACCACTCGCCCGCTGCCGCGCAAATATCCCCCGCCAATCCGTCACCGAACGCCGAATCCGGCCCTTTCCGGTTACACTCATGCCCAATCTTCCTGTCAATCAACCAGGCCGACAGGTTACCGGGTAAATTGAGAGGTGGGAAGTATGGCCTGGAATGACCGCTTACGTTGAAAAGCCCGAACAGGTCGATCACCTGCACCGCAAGGCACTACAACTCTGCGGCGCCGACGAAGGGGCGCCGGGCGACCGCGGCAACGGCTTTTACGCCGGCTATTTCCGCAATCCGGACGGCAACAAGCTCAATGCCTTCTGCATGACCGGCGGCTGAGGCTGCCGGGCGATGCGCGGCAGGCGGCGCCTTGGCGTGTGCCTGCCCCGCCGCCTAGCCCCAGGCGCAAGAAACAATCGGCCACCCGGCAAGGCGATGTACACCCCTGCCCTTTATTCCGTTTGCATGCTCGCCGGTGGCTTGATCGCCGCCGCCCACGGTTCGCCTTGCCAGCGCCAGGCGCCGGGTTCGCCGGCGCCGCGGAAACGGCCGTTGACGAACACCAGCGTATAGCCGGCCTTCGCCGGCAATTTGGGTGCCCCGGCCGAGACCGCGGCGGCGGCCAGTGGATCGCGGCTCGATAGACGGCACCAGGCGTGTTCCGGCGGTGCCTGCCCGAGGCGTTCGGCGGTCTGGCGGATCAGCCGTGTGGTGACGCCGGGAGCGGCGAACTGCTCGCCGGGTACGCCTGAAATGAAACGGCCGCCGCGGACTTCCTCGCGGTCTTCCATCCGGCGCAGCATGTCGCGCAGCCGCGGCCACGGCGGCGCCAGGTTCTCGGGTTCGACGACGGCGCGGTGGACGATACCGTAGCGGCGCAAAAGGATCGCCGCCCAGCCTTTCAACCAGTCCTCTTCGCTGAACGGGGCATCGACGAGTGCCGACCAGCGTCCCGGGATATCGTCCTGGCGGTAACCGGCGGGGAGTCGGTGGGCCAGCCGCCGCTTGATCCGATCGGACAAAAGCAAACGCTCCAGCGCGCTCCAACTGTCGGCGTTGACGAGGCCGCGGCCGGCAAGTTCGCGCAATACCGCCTCGCCCTGCGCGGCGAGCAAGGCCGGGCCGTCACGCGGCCGGATGAGATCGTCGATGAACAGCGCGCCGCCGCGGCGCAGGCGCGCCAGCATCGCCCCGGCAGTGCTCTCCGGAACCGGTTCGTCTCCGGCGGCGGGGCGGACAACGCCGTAGCGGGCGCCGATCGTCACCAGCGACGACCTGACCAGCGCCGACGATGCCGGCCGGGCGGCGCGCCACAGCCAGCGGCCGCCGAGCAACAGGCGGTCCATGTCGTCCGCCTGCCAGCCGGGATGGCGGGTGGCGCACAACTCGCGCCGCCAGACCGCAGCCGGCGCCGCCCAACCTTCGATCAGGCCGAAGACCTGTTGGCCGTCGATGAGCGGCCCGGCCACGCCGAGCCCGTGATGCTCGAGCAGCCAGGCGAACCAGTCCTGCGGTGTGCACAAGGTCTCCCGGTTGCGCCGTGCTTCGCGCGCCAGCCGCCTGGCACGGGCCGCGTGATGGCGCAAACCCCACAGCGGCGCCGCGGATGCTTCTCGGCTATTTTCGGCAATCGCAATCACGGTTCCTTCCGCCTGCAAGGCATGAAGCGCGGCTTCAACACGGGCCGGCGGCATGGCGAACTGCGCAGCGAGCTCGGCGGCGGTCACCAGTCCTTGCACTTGCAGGCGAAGCGCCAGAGCGGCGATCAGCGGCTCTACCGCCGGTGCCGCTGCCGAGTCCGCCGACAACCACTCCGGCGGGGCAATGGTCCAGACGCCGTCGGGCCACAGGGCGGGCGGCAAAGCCACCCGTTCGGCCGCACACCACAGCACTTCACCATCGGCGCGGCGCCAGGCAAACGCCCGCTGCTCGCCGGCCAGCGCCATCAACCAGCCGCCCCACAACGGCCCGCCCCAGACCTCGGTCGCCTCGCGCGCGGTGATGAAACCGGCGGTGACCAGTGCATCGTGCAGATCGTCGGGCGACGCGGCACGCGGCGCCGCGTCGGCGTTGACCGTGGCGATCGCCCCGGGACCGGCGACCGCCAGGGCCTCGGCCTCGCCGGGTTGGCGCGCCGGCCTCTGGCGAACCGCCAGTGTCCGCCGTTCTTCGGCAGCGCCATCATCGAGGAACGCCCACGGGCGGGCGTTCAGGATGCCGCCGGCCAGCGGCGACGGGCCGTTGAGATCGGCCGCCAGCACCCGGATCCTGCCTGCTTCGAGCGATGCCAGCAAACGCTCGAGGCCGCGGCAGTCCATCGTCACCTCGAGACAATCGTGCAAGGTCTGGCGGATCAGTGGATGGTCGGGCACCTCGCGATCGCCGCTCAGGTTCTCCTGGCAGGCCAGGGCGTCGGGGAACACCAGGGCCAGCAGGTCTTCGGCATCGTTGCGTTGGAACTGCGGCGGCTGGCGCTTGCCGTTGCGGACGCGGAGCACGGCCAGGGCGATCGTCGCGTTCCACCGCCAGCGGGCCTTGAACATCGGCGAGACGAGCAGCGCCTGGATCAGCAGCTCGCGCACCGTTGCGGCCTTGAGATAACCGGCGACTTCAGCCAGTGGAAAGCTGTGCGTCGGGCCAAGCGACAACAACACAGACTGATCGGTCGCCGCCGCCTGCAACTCGAAATTGAACCGGCGGCAGAACCGCTTGCGCAGCGCCAGACCCAGCGCCCGGTTCAGGCGCACACCGAGCGCGGTATGGACGATCAGGTGGTAATTTTCGGTATCGTCGAAAAACCGCTCTAAAATTAGCGTATGACCGTCGGGCAACGCGCCGAGCGCCCGGTACGCCGTTTCGAGATACGCGGCCAGTTGCGCCGCGGCGGGCGGGGCGATCCGGTACTCGGCGGCCAGGGCGGCGGCAAGCTCGGCCCCGCGGTCGAGCGCCGCGCCGGCGAAACGGTTGAGGTCGCCCACCGCTCGGCTCAAACGATCGCTGCGCCCCGGGGCATCGCCGAACCAAAACGGAATGCCGGGCGGCACGCCCTCGGCATCGGTGGCCAGCACGCGGCCGCTCTCCACCTTGACGATCCGGTAACTGTGATTGCCGAGCTGAAAGATGTCACCGGGGATGCTCTCGAACGCAAAGTCCTCGTTCAGCGTGCCGATATACAGCTCGTCTGGCAACAGGTGGACGTCGTAATCGAAATGATCCGGAATGGCCCCGGCGTTCATCATCGCCACCTGCGCACCGCGGCCGCGCGAGCGGACCAGGCCGGCGGCGCGATCCCATTCCAGATACGGCAGCCGGCGGCCAGGGCGCGGACTGTAACCGCCGGCGACCATGTCCAGCACCGCATCGAACTCGTGCCGCTCAAGGTCGCGATAAGGCCAGGCGCGGCAAATCACCCGGTAAAGCTCATCTGCTAAGACCGCCGGTTCGGCGGCGGCGACCAGATGCTGGGCCAGCACATCGAGCGCCGCGCCGGCCGGTTCGAGGTCGTCGATTTCGCCTGTGCGGACGGCGTGGAGCAACGCCGTGCACTCGGCGAGGTCTTCCAGACTCAGCGGCCAGAGCCGCGCTTTGGGCAGCCGGTCGAGGGCGTGGCCGGCGCGCCCGGCGCGCTGTAACAGCACGGCCAGCGAACGCGGCGACTGCAACTGGCAGACCAGATCGATATGGCCGATGTCGATGCCGAGCTCGAGGCTGGCGGTGGCGACCACCACTTTCAGGCGGCCGTTTTTCAGGCCCTGCTCGGCGGCGAGGCGCTGCTCCCGAGCCAGGCTGCCGTGGTGCGCCGCAACACACTCGTCACCCAAGCGGTCGCTCAAATGGCGGGCGACGCGCTCGGCCAGGCGCCGGCTGTTGACAAAAACCAAGGTCGTGCGGTGCGCCTCGACCAGCGCCGCCAGCCGGTCGTAAACTTCCTCCCAACCGGCGTTGGACAGCAATGCGCTCAATTCCTCGGCCGGCAGTTCGAGATCGAGATCGAGCGCCCGGCGGCGGCCGTGATCGACCAGCGCGCAAGGCGCGCCGCAGGTCAGCCAGTCGGCGGCCAGGCTGAGCGGCTGGACCGTCGCCGACAGGCCGATGCGCTGCGGCGGCGCCGGCGTGAGGGCTTCGAGCCGCGCCAGCGAGAGGCTCAGATGGCACCCGCGTTTGTTGCCGGCCAGCGCATGCAATTCATCAACGATCACCGTCTCGACCCCGCCGAGCAGGCGCCGGCCGCCGGCCGAAGCCAGCAGGATGAACAGCGATTCTGGCGTCGTCACCAGGATGTGCGGCGGGCGGCGGAGCATCGCGCGGCGCTCGGCGGCGGTGGTATCCCCGGTGCGGACCTGGGCGCGCAGCGCCGCAAGCGGCGTACCCGAGGCGGCCCCGTGCGCTGCGATCCCGGCCAGCGGCGCGCGCAGATTGCGCTCGATATCATTAGACAGCGCCTTGAGCGGCGAGATATACAAGACCCTGACCCGATCCGGCTGCGGCGCTTGAACCGCCCGGCCAAGCAGCCGGTCGATTACCGCGAGGAAACCGGCGAGCGTCTTACCGCTGCCGGTCGGGGCACTGATCAGCGTATGCCGCCCGGCGGCGATCGCCGCCCAGGCCTCCTGCTGCATCGCGGTCGGCCGGCCGCACGCCGCCCCGAACCAGTCGCCGACCGCCGGGTGAAAGCCCGGGATCGCTGTCTGATGATTCACCATTGCCGCTCCCAGGCGGCACGGATCATCCGCCAATCGCCGCCGTCGCGCCGCCAGCCGGTCTCGAAATCGTACCACCCGGCCCGCTCCGGCAGCGCACGCTCGCCGCCGGTCAGCAACGCCTTGAAGCGGACCGTGGCCCGCGGCGGGTCGAAATCCTCAAGCACCTCGACCGTCACGCCGGCGAGCGTGACGCCGAGGTCGCGGTGCATCGCCAGGTAGCGGCGGGCAAGCAGCAACGCCCCGCGGCGGTCGAGTTCGTCGGCGGCGAAATCCGCCGCCAGAAAGTCGTCGAGCGGCTCGAGATCGCGGTTTTCGAAGGCCGCCGCGATGGTATCAAGCGCCTGCCGCAGCGCCGCCGCATCATCGCCGCGCGGTGCGCACGCGGCCGGCAGCAGAACGGTGGCGATCAGTCCGATACGAAATGCGACGGTGCGCATGGAACAACAGCATCCCGGATGATTCATGACCCGCGAGCATAACAAAAAGGCCCCGCGCCGGAGCGCGGGGCCTTGAAAACACCAGCCGGAGCCGGCGAAAACGTGAAACGCTGATTGGACTTATTGCGCCAACACCTCGATATCATCGACATACCAGCCGAGGAAATCATTGGAGGTGCCGTCCACTGTGTCGAAGAACAGGCGGAGGCGGAAATTGGCGCTGATGAAGCTGGTGATGTTCAGACTCTCGACGACGAAGCCGGACGAATTGGCGTTGCGCGAGTCGATCTGCTTGATCGTCGTCCAGGTCGAACCGTCGTTGGTGCTGACTTCGATCCGCATGATATCGAAGGCCCCGCCGCTGAACGTTTCGGTCTGCCAGAGGTGGGACAACATCAGCGTCGCCGAACTGAAGCCGCTCAGGTTGATGCGCGGCGAGCGGGCCCAACCGGTGCGCGTGCCGCCGTCGTAATCGCAGTTCGGGCTGGCGCGGCTGAACGAGATCGTGAAGTTGCCCGACGGCGCATTGACGCAATCCGAAGCCACACGCCACAGGTCGGTCGAGCCGCTGGACTTGTTCCAGCCCGGCGCCGAACCGGTGTCGAAGTTCTCCGAATAGACGATCGACGGGCCACCGCCGCCGCCACCACCGGTGACCGTCGCCACCAGACTGACGCCGGAATAAGCGGTAAAGCCGTTGATCATGATGTGCCATGTGCCGGCCGACGGATTGGTAAACGAGCAGTTTTCGTTATTGCCGTTCAGGAACGGGCGGCAATCGTAGGTGCTCAGGGTCGGCGCGCTGCCGAAACGCACATAGAGGTCGGCATCACCCGTGCCGCCGGACATCTGGACGCTCAGGTTGCTGGCGCCAGCCGGCACTTGGATCGTGAAGAACGACTGGGCGTTCTGTGCCCCGGACAGATTGCTGACCGGAACGCCGCTGGTCAGAGGCGTGGCGCCGCCACCGCCGCCACCGCCACCACCGCCGCCGCCACCGCTGGTCAGAGAGAACAGCAGGCGATTGGGCGAGCCGGTGCCGATGCCCGACAATTTGCCGGTCGAGGCATTGTTGGTCAGCGCATTGGCCACTTGCGTCGGCGTCCAACCCGGATTTTCGTCAAGCAGCAGCGCTGCGGCGCCGGCAACGTGCGGTGTCGCCATCGACGTGCCGCTGATCGTATTGGTCGCCGTGTTGCTGGTGCTCCAGGTCGAGGTGATGCTGGAACCGGGGGCAAAAATTTCGACACAGGTGCCGAAATTGGAAAACGACGAGCGGGCGTCGGTATTGGTCGAGGAAGCGACGGTGTAAACGTTGGCGGCGCGGGACGGCGACGAATTGCAGGCATTGGTGTTCTCGTTGCCCGCCGCGACGGCGTAGAACACGCCGGACGCGACCGAGTTGTTGACCGCGTTGTCGAGCGCCGTGGAAACACCACCGCCGAGGCTCATATTGGCCACCGCCGGCGAAATGTGGTTGGCGGTGACAAAATCGACGCCGGCGATGACGCCCGAGTTGCTGCCCGAGCCGTTGCAATCGAGTACACGCACGGCGTGCAGCGTGACGTTCTTGGCGACACCGTAGGTGGCGCTGCCAACCGTACCGGCGACGTGCGTGCCGTGGCCGTTGCAGTCGTTCGAGCCGTTGCCGTCATTGATCGCGGTGAACGCGCCGGAGGCACGGCCGCCGAAATCGTTGTGCGTGACGCGGATGCCGGTATCTATGATGTAGGCGTGCACCCCGGTGCCGTCGAAATTGAACGTGTAGCTGTTGTTCAACGGCAGACTGACCTGATCGATACGGTCGAGGCCCCAGGTCGCGGGCGACTGGGTGGCCTTGATCGACATCATCTGGTCGGCTTCGACGAAATCGACGTCGGGGCTTTTGGCGATCGCCATCGCCTCTTTCTCGCTGGCCTGGATAACGAACCCTTGCAAGGCATGCTCGTAAACCTGGGTCAGCTTGGCGCCGTGTTCAGCGGCGAGTGACATGGCCCGGTTCGCGGCGCGCTGTTCACCCCACTTAAAAACCACAATGTACTGTCCCGGGATGCGGCGAGGATTGTCGAGACCACGGATCAGATCCTGCGGTTTGGCCTCCGGCGCCGGTGTGTCACGCCCGGCGGCCGGTCCGGCCGCTGCGTTGAACTGTGCTTGCGCACCAGCCACAACGGCGATCGACAAAAAACAAAGTAAAAATAGACGTTTCATTCAACTCTCCTGAAATTCCAGGCGCAATGCCTGGTCCATTCCATCATGGGAAGCTGGTAGGCCTCCCCCCCTTTCAATCCATGCGGGCCGCAAACCGGCGGCCAAGACATGGACCTTTGCCGTCACTGGCGCAACGGCAAGACCCTTAAGACGAAACGACCGCACCACCAGCTACGGTGGCGCCGCAGATCCCCGGCGGATTACGCAGAGTGAACGCAATCGCGGCAATCGGTTAGTCGAATCCGTCGATGGAAGAACGATGCTTCGGCCGTGACAACCAGGGACCGAAACCCCGCAACCCCGGCATCGCCGGGCCGGCGGGACAAGAGAGTGACGGTGAACGATAAAGGAGGTAGGAGGCCACCGCCCGCATATTCCCCTGCGGCAGCCGGCATCGTGACCGCCTGCCCGGCAGCGCCGCAATCGCCGGCGGACGGCGAGCGGCACCGATTTGCGGCGCAGAAGTCATCGCATCAAGCATAACGGTCCTGTCATGCCTCCCCCTATCGCAACCGGAAACAAACAGCCGCCCGCCCGCCGGTGCGCGGAACGGGGGCAACATTTCGATACTAGCAGCATGACAATTTGATGTCAACACCCCCTGTTAAAAAACGGGAGGAGAGAGCGGTCGAAAGCATTGCCCGGCGGCTGCAATCCGGCGCACAGGCGGCTTCAGTGGTGGTTATATTTCTTTATATTTCAATCATTTGCCCCACCCGGCCGCGGGCGGGGCAGCAACGATGCACCGGAAATCCCAAACCTCGGGAGTCCACCGGCGTTACCAGGCGGTGAGCCGTGAACAGCGCAAAGGCCAACACCGCTCACGGCGCCGAGTCGATCTCTTCCTCGTCTTCGCTGGGCAGCGGCGGCGGCGGTTTGACCGCCTGGGCCGCGGCCTGCTCGACGCCGATTAGGGCGCTCAGCTCGGCTTCGACATCGGCATCACGCTCGCTGCGCCGGAGTTTGTGATACGCCAGACCGGTGCCGGCCGGGATCAGGCGGCCGACGATGACGTTTTCCTTCAAGCCGCGCAGATGGTCGATCGCCCCGTGTACCGCCGCCTCGGTCAGCACCCGCGTCGTTTCCTGGAAGGAAGCGGCGGAGATGAACGACTCGGTGGCCAGCGACGCCTTGGTGATGCCGAGCAGGATGCGCTGATAGCTCGCTTCCCGGCGCCCTTCCTTGGCCGCGCTTTCGTTCTCGCTCAGGATGTCGCTGATTTCGGTGTGCTCGCCGGGCAGGTAACGGGTCTCGCCGGGGTCGAGGATCTCGCCCTTGCGCAGCATCTGGCGGATGATGACCTCGATGTGCTTGTCGTTGATGCGCACGCCCTGCAGCCGGTACACGTCCTGGATCTCCTGGACCAGGTACTCGGTCAACCGCGCGACACCCAGCAGGCGCAGAATGTCGTGCGGGTTGGACTCGCCGTCGGCGATCACTTCGCCTTTTTCGACGTGCTCGCCCTCGAAGACGATGACCTGCCGCCATTTTGGAATCAGCATCTCGAATACTTCGCCATCGGCCTGCGTGATTTGCAGGCGCTGCTTGCCTTTTGTTTCCTTGCCGTAGCTGACCACCCCGGAAACTTCGGCCAGGATCGCCGATTCCTTCGGCTTGCGGGCCTCGAACAGATCGGCGACGCGCGGCAGACCGCCGGTGATATCGCGTGTTTTGCTGCTTTCCTGCGGAATGCGGGCGATGACATCGCCGACATTGACCTCGCTGCCGTCCTGCATGCCGACAATGGCACCGGGCGGCAGGAAGTAATGCGCCGGCAGTTCGGTCCCGGTGATCTTCACTTCGCGGCCGCGATTGTCGAGCAGTTTGACCATCGGCCGCAGATCCTTGCCGGCGGCACCGCGTTGTTTCGGATCGGTGATCACGATGCTGGCCAGTCCGGTGATCTCATCGATCTGTTCGGTCATCGTCACGCCATCGACAAAATCGACGAAGCGCACCTTGCCGGCGACTTCGGTGATGATCGGATGGGTGTGCGGATCCCATTGCGCGATCCGATCACCGGGCGCAACCACGCTGCCATCGGCAACCAGGATCAGCGCCCCGTAAGGCAGCTTGTAACGCTCGCGCTCCCTGCCGTGTTCGTCGATCAGCGAAACTTCGCCGGAGCGCGAAGTCGCCACCAGGTGGCCGTCGCTGTTTTTGACGAATTTCAGGTTGTGCAGGCGCACCGTGCCGCTGGTCTTGACCTGGATGTGATCGATCGCCACCGCCCGCGACGCCGCGCCGCCGATATGGAAAGTCCGCATCGTCAACTGCGTACCCGGCTCGCCGATCGACTGCGCCGCGATCACCCCGACCGCTTCGCCGATATTGACCCGATCGCCGCGCGCCAGATCGCGCCCGTAACACGACTGGCAGACGCCGAAGCGCGTCGCGCAGGTGATCACCGAACGGACTCGCACCTGATCGACGCCGGCTTCTTCCAGGACATTGACCCAATTCTCGTCGAGCAGCGTGTTGCGCGGGCACAGCACCTCATCGCTGCCGGGGCGGAGAATATCCGCCGCCGCCAGGCGGCCGAGAACCCGCTCGCGCAGCGGTTCGACAACGTCGCCGCCCTCGATGATCGGCACCATCATCAACCCATCTTCGGTGCCGCAGTCGTCCTCGGTGATCACCACGTCCTGCGCCACGTCGACCAGGCGGCGTGTAAGGTATCCCGAGTTGGCGGTTTTCAAGGCAGTATCCGCCAGACCCTTGCGGGCGCCGTGCGTCGAGATGAAGTACTGCTGGGCGTTCAGGCCCTCGCGGAAATTGGCGGTGATCGGCGTTTCGATGATCGAGCCGTCGGGTTTGGCCATCAGGCCGCGCATGCCGGCGAGCTGGCGGATTTGGGCCGCCGAACCGCGGGCCCCGGAATCGGCCATGATGAAAATGGAATTCATCGAATCCTGCTCGACAGCCTTGCCGCTGCCGTCCATGACCCGCTCCTTGCCGATCCGCTGCATCATCGCCTTGGCAACCAGTTCATTGGTCCGCGACCAGATATCGACGACTTTGTTGTAACGCTCGCCGGCGGTCACCAGGCCCGAGGAATACTGGTTCTGGATCTCGAGCACTTCCTGCTCGGCGGCGGCCAGAATGGTTTTCTTTTCCGGTGGGACGATCAAATCGTCGATGCAGATAGACGCTCCGGCACGGGTGGCGTAATAAAAACCGGTGTACATCAGGCGGTCGGCAAAGACCACCGTGTCCTTCAGCCCCAGGTGCCGGTAACAGGCGTTGATCAATTGCGACACCTGCTTTTTCTTCAGTGTCTGGTTGAACAGCGCGAACGGCAGGCCGCGGGGGGCGATTTCAAGCAGCAGGGCGCGGCCGACCGTCGTTTCGACGATGCCGCGGCGCTGTTCCTCCCGGCCATCTTCATCGCGCGTGGTTTCGCTGTGGCGCAGGCGGATTGCGGCGTGCAGCGCCACCTGACCGGTCTGGTAAGCGCGGTGCACCTCGGACAGATCGGCGAACACCATGCCCTCGCCTTTGGCGCCGGCCAACTGCCGGGTCATGTAATACAGACCGAGAACCACGTCCTGCGTCGGCACGATGATCGGCTCGCCGTTGGCCGGCGATAGAATATTGTTCGTTGACATCATCAAGGCGCGCGCTTCCAGTTGCGCTTCGATCGACAACGGCACGTGGACCGCCATCTGGTCGCCGTCGAAGTCGGCGTTGAACGCCGTGCACACCAGCGGGTGCAACTGGATCGCCTTGCCCTCGATCAGCACCGGCTCGAAAGCCTGGATGCCTAGGCGGTGCAGGGTCGGTGCGCGGTTGAGGAGCACCGGGTGCTCGCGGATCACGTCCTCGAGCATATCCCAGACCTCGGCGCTCTCGCGTTCGACGAGTTTTTTCGCCGCCTTGATGCTGGGCGCGTAACCGAGGCGTTGCAGCTTGCTGAGGATGAACGGTTTGAACAGCTCGAGCGCCATTTTCTTCGGCAGGCCGCACTGGTGCAGCTTGAGCGTCGGCCCGACCACGATCACTGAGCGACCCGAATAATCGACACGTTTGCCGAGCAGATTCTGCCGGAACCGGCCCTGCTTGCCCTTGATCATATCGGCCAGCGATTTCAGGGCACGCTTGTTGGCGCCGGTGATCGCCCGGCCGCGGCGGCCGTTATCGAGCAGTGCGTCCACCGATTCTTGCAGCATGCGCTTTTCGTTGCGCACGATGATATCGGGGGCGCTCAATTCGAGCAGCCGGCGCAGGCGGTTGTTGCGGTTAATGACCCGGCGGTAAAGATCGTTAAGGTCCGAGGTAGCGAAACGGCCGCCGTCGAGCGGCACCAGCGGCCGCAGGTCGGGGGGCAGCACGGGGAGCACCGTGAGGATCATGAATTCCGGCCGGTTGCCGGAACGAATGAAGGCCTCGATCAGTTTGAGGCGCTTGGTCAGACGCTTGATTTTGGTCTCCGAACTGGTCGCCGCCAGATCCTCGCGCAACTTGGCGAGTTCGCTGTTGAGGTCGATGCCGCGTAACAGGTCGCGGATCGCCTCGGCGCCCATCTTGACCTCGAACTCGTCGCCGAATTCGTTGAGCGCCTCGATATACTGCTCCTCGGTCATGATCTGGCCGCGTTCGAGGGCCGTCATACCGGGCTCGATCACGACGTAGGATTCAAAATACAACACGCGTTCGATATCGCGCAGCGTCATATCCAGCATCAGACCGATGCGCGACGGCAGCGATTTGAGGAACCAGATGTGGGCCACCGGCGAAGCGAGGTCAATGTGCCCCATGCGGTCACGCCGCACCTTGGCCAAGGTCACCTCGGTGCCGCATTTCTCGCAGACCACGCCGCGGTGCTTCATGCGCTTGTATTTTCCACACAAGCACTCGTAATCCTTCACCGGGCCGAATATGGAGGCGCAGAACAAACCGTCGCGCTCTGGTTTGAATGTCCGGTAGTTGATCGTTTCCGGCTTTTTGACCTCGCCATACGACCACGAACGAATCAGATCCGGAGAAGCCAGGCCGATGCGGATCGCGTTGAAATCGACCGGCTCGCGCTGTCTGTTGTACAAATTGATTAAATCTTTCACCGCGTTATCCTCCAGGATCAGGACTCTTCCATTTCGATGTTGATGCTCAGTGAACGGATCTCCTTCACCAGCACATTGAAGGATTCCGGCATCCCCGCCGACATGCGATGATCGCCGGCCACGATGTGCTTGTACATCTCATTGCGGCCGCTGACATCGTCGGATTTGACGGTCAGCATTTCCTGCAGGGTATAGGATGCGCCGTAAGCCTCGAGGGCCCAGACCTCCATTTCGCCAAAGCGCTGGCCGCCGAATTGCGCCTTGCCGCCAAGCGGCTGTTGCGTCACCAGGCTGTACGGGCCGGTGGAACGGGCGTGCATCTTGTCATCGACCAGGTGGTTCAATTTGAGCATGTACATGTAGCCCACGGTGACCGGGCGGTCGAACGGGTCGCCGGTCCGGCCGTCGTAAAGCACCATCTGGCCGTCTTCCGGCATGTCCGCAAGTTTGAGCAGGTGTTTGATCTCAACCTCACTGGCGCCGTCGAACACCGGCGTCGCGATCGGCACCCCAGCGGCAAGCTGGTCGGCCATCGCCAAGATCTCCTCGTCGCTGAACTTTTTGAGATCGACCCGGCCGCGGCGATCGAAGTTGTAGATCTCGTCCAGCAGCTTGCGGATCCCGTCCGCTTTTTTCGCCGTCTTCGCCAAGGCGGCGATTTTGCCGCCCAGAGCATGCGCCGCGAGTCCGAGATGGGTCTCCAGCACCTGGCCGATGTTCATACGCGACGGCACACCGAGCGGGTTCAGCACGATGTCCACCGGCGTACCGTCGGCGAGATACGGCATGTCCTCGGTCGGCACGATCATCGAGATCACGCCCTTGTTGCCGTGGCGGCCGGCCATTTTGTCGCCAGGCTGAATCCGCCGTTTGACCGCAAGATAGACTTTCACCATCTTGAGCACGCCGGGAGCCAGGTCGTCGCCCTGGCTGATCTTGCGCTGCTGATCGGCCAGCCGTTCGTCGAACAATTTGCGCTGCGCGGCGATCTGGTCGGCCGCCGCCTCCAACAGTTCGTTCGCTGCGTTGTCGCGCAGGCGGATCTTGAACCAGTCGTCGGCGGCCAGCTTGCCCAGATACTCGGCGTTGAGCGCCGCGCCTTTCTTCAGGCCGGGTGCCTTGTCGACGACGGCGCCGGCCAGCGCTTCGCGCAGGCGGCCGAAGATCGCGCCCTCGACGATGCGCAACTGATCGTTGAGATCCTTGCGCACCTGGCGCATGTATTCCTGTTCGATCGCCGCCGCCCGGGCATCCTTCTCGACGCCGTCGCGGGTGAAAACCTGAACGTCGATCACGGTGCCGTCCATGCCCGAGGGCACGCGCAGCGAGGTGTCCTTGACGTCGGACGCCTTCTCGCCGAAGATGGCGCGCAGCAGCTTTTCCTCAGGTGTCAACTGGGTTTCGCCCTTGGGCGTCACCTTGCCGACCAGAATGTCCCCGGCCCGTACCTCGGCACCGACGTAAACGATACCCGAGGCGTCGAGCTTGTTGAGGTTGTGTTCGCCGACGTTCGGGATGTCGGCGGTCACTTCCTCCGAACCTAGCCTGGTGTCGCGCGCCACACAGGTCAGCTCCTCGATGTGGATGCTGGTGAAACGATCGTGTTGCACCAGGCGCTCGGAAATCAGAATCGAATCTTCGAAGTTGTAGCCGTTCCACGGCATGAAGGCGACGAGCAGATTCTGGCCGAGCGCCAGCTCGCCGAGGTCAGTCGATGGGCCGTCGGCAATGATGTCGCCGGCCGCGATCCGGTCGCCGACCCTGACCAGCGGCCGCTGGTTGATGCAGGTGTTCTGGTTCGAGCGCTGGTATTTGATCAGCGGGTAGATATCGACCCCGGGATCGCTGCCGCTCACTTCATCTTCGCTGACGTGGATGACGATACGCCCGGCGTCCATCTGATCGACCACACCGCCGCGCCGGGCGACCACGGTGACGCCCGAATCGCGCGCCACGACGCGCTCCATCCCGGTGCCGACCAGCGGCTTTTCGGAGCGCAGCGTCGGTACCGCCTGGCGCTGCATGTTGGAACCCATCAGCGCACGGTTGGCGTCATCATGTTCCAGAAACGGCACCAGCGAAGCGGCGACCGAGACGATCTGCTTGGGCGAGACGTCCATGTACTGGACTTCCTGCGGAGCGCGCAGATTGAATTCGCCCTGATGGCGGCAGGGGATCAATTCGCCGACGAAGCGGCCGTCGCTGTCGAGGATAGCGTTGGCCTGGGCAATGACGAAATCGCCCTCGTCGATGGCCGACAGATAATCGATCTCGCGCGTCACTGTGCCGTTTTCGACACGCAGGTAAGGGGTTTCAAGAAAACCGTAGGAATTGGTCCTGGCATAGACGGCCAGCGAGTTGATCAGGCCGATGTTCGGGCCTTCAGGTGTTTCGATCGGGCAGACCCGCCCGTAATGCGTCGGGTGCACGTCGCGCACCTCGAAGCCGGCGCGTTCGCGGGTCAGGCCACCAGGGCCGAGCGCCGAGACACGGCGCTTGTGGGTCACTTCGGAAAGCGGGTTGTTCTGATCCATGAACTGGCTGAGCTGCGACGAACCGAAGAACTCCTTAACCGCCGCCGCCACCGGTTTGGCGTTGATCAGATCCTGCGGCTTGAGGCCTTCGCTCTCGGCCATCGACAGCCGCTCGCGCACTGCGCGTTCGACCCTGACCAGGCCAATGCGAAAAACATTTTCCGCCATCTCACCGACCGAACGGATGCGGCGGTTGCCGAGGTGGTCGATGTCATCGACCACACCGCGGCCGTTGCGGATATTGATCAGTTCGCGGATCACGGCGATGATGTCGTCGCGATCGAGCACGCCTTCACCTTCGATCGCGTCGCGCCCGACGCGGCGGTTGAATTTCATCCGCCCGACCGCCGACAGGTCGTAGCGTTCGGTGGTGAAAAACAGGTTCTTGAACAGATTCTGCGCCGCGTCCTTGCTCGGCGGCTCGCCGGGGCGCATCATCTTGTAGATCTCGTACAGCGCTTCCAACTCGGAAGTCGTCGGGTCGATGCGCAAGGTGGTCGAAATGTAAGGCCCCTGGTCGAGATCGTTGACGTAGAGAATCTCGATCTTCTCGATGCCCGCTTCGCGCAGCCCGGCCAGCGACTCCTCCGTGATTTCGTCGTTGGCGCGCATGACCAGCTCACCGGTCGATTCATCGACCACGTCGTGCGCCAGGGTTTTGCCGAGCAAGTAATCGTCGGGCACGTCGAGGGATTTGACGCCCGCCTTTTCGATCAGCCGCACGTGGCGCATGGTAATGCGCTTGCCGGCCTCGACGATCACGTGGCCCTTGGTATCGGCGATATCGGCAACCGCGTTCTCGCCGCGCAGGCGCTCGGGGACGAGGTCGAGCTGGGCGCCCTGCTTGTTGAGCGTGATCCGGCTCTTCTCGAAAAAGACTCCGAGAATCTCCTCGTCGCTCATGCCGAGGGCGTGCAGCAGGATGGTCACCGGCAGTTTGCGGCGGCGGTCGATGCGCGTGAAGATGTTGTCTTTCGCATCGAACTCGAAATCGAGCCATGAACCGCGGTACGGGATCACCCGGGCGTTGAACAGCAGTTTGCCGGAGGAGTGGGTCTTCCCCTTGTCGTGGTCGAAAAACACACCGGGAGAACGGTGCAACTGCGAGACAATGACGCGCTCGGTGCCGTTGATGATGAACGTTCCATTCTCGGTCATCAACGGGATATCGCCCATGTAAACTTCCTGTTCCGTGACCTGCTTCGGCTTGCGGTTCTTGGCCGGTGCATCGCGGTCGAACAGGACGAGGCGGACAAGGACGCGCAGCGGCGCGCTGTAGGAAGCACCGCGCAGTTTGCACTCGCGGACGTCGAACTGCGGGTCCCCGATGCGATAACTGACATATTCGAGCACTGCGTTGCCCGAATAGCTGCTGATCGGAAATACCGAATTGAGCGCCGCGTGCAGCCCGACGTTCTGCAGCTCGCCGCCGATCCGGGCCGTCTGCAGAAACAGCTCGTAGGAATTCAACTGCATTTCGAGCAGGTATGGAACCTCCAGCACGGTGTCGCGCTTGCCGAAGTTCTTACGGATCCGTTTGCGTTCGGTGAAAGAGTAGGTCGTTGCCATGTTGCGCCCGTCTTGACAGTAAGAAAAACTCTGATTAAATTTGCCGGACTGAATCAGAGCGTGCCGCCGATCGCGCCGGACCACCGGCGGCTGATATGCGGCAAACAGCGGCAGGCCGGGGGCCTTCGCCCCCAGCCACTATGCTGAAACTCCGAGGACGAGTGTTGATTACTTGACCTCGACGCTCGCCCCGGCATCCTCGAGCTGTTTCTTGAGATCCGCGGCTTCCGCTTTGGAAACCCCTTCCTTGACCGCCGACGGTACCGCTTCCACCAGATCCTTGGCCTCTTTCAGGCCGAGGCCGGTGATGGCCCTGACCGCCTTGATCACGTTGACCTTGTTTTCGCCGAAGCTGGTCAGCATGACGTTGAACTCGGTCTGCTCCTCGGCCGCGGCCGCAGCGCCGTCGCCGGCCGCCGGTGCCGCGGCGATCGCCACCGGGGCGGCGGCCGAAACGCCGAATTTGTCCTCCATCGCCTTGATCAGATCGACGACTTCCATCACCGACATATTGGCGATGGTTTCCAGAATGTCTTCTTTGGCAACTGCCATGAGTGTTCTCCTGATACGGATAATCGGTATAAAGAATCGGTATGCTCAGCTTTCCGGCAACCCTGGTCTATCTCGTCCGGGCCTATGCCGCCTGCTTCTGGTCGCGGACCGCGGCCAGCGTGCGCGCCAGTTTGGCGTGCGGCTCGGCGAGGGTGCGGACCAGTTTTTCCACCGGCGCTTTCATCACGCCGAGCAGCATCGACAACGCCTGCTCGCGGTTCGGCAGGCTGGCCAGACGGGCAAGCTCGGAAGCCTGGTAAGTCCGTCCGCCAAGGGCGATCAATCTGACCACCAGCTTGTCGCTGACCTTGGCGAAGTCCTTGACCAGCCGGGCTGCGGCGCCCGGATCTTCCAGCGAAAAGGCATAGACCAGAGGACCGGTCAGGCTCTCGTTCATACATTCGAAATCGGTCCCCGCCAAAGCCCGGCGCACCAAGGTGTTCTTGGCGACCTTGAGTGCCACCTTGCCGGAACGCGCCTGGCGTCTCAGCTCGGTCAACTGGCTCACGGTCAAGCCCCGGTATTCGGCGGCCAGTGCAGAATGAGCGTGGCGGGCGACATCGGCCAGCGATTCGACCACCGCTTTCTTCTGCTCCAGATTGAGTGCCATAACTGCTACCTCCACTTGATGGCAAAGCCCGGTAATCGCGCTTTACCAGCGTGCGGTGGCAACCCGACCCCGCGACCTGTGGGGCGCACGCGCGCCACAGGTCGCGGGACTGGGACCACCATCTGCGCAGGCCGGGACGCTGCCCGGCAGTGCACGCACTGCCCGGCGGGCGTACCGCGATTAAGCGCCAAGCGCCTGCGGTCTTGGACGGTGCGCCGGTCGGACCGGCGACTGCCCGTTCCATCGAACCTCCGCACAAATCGGAGGTTCATTCGCAAAAACCCTGAATCATCCAGGTTCAGAGTTCCAGTGATGCCTGGTCGATCGCCAGTCCCGGGCCCATCGTCGTCGACAGTGCGATTTTCTGAAGAAAAACGCCTTTTGCCGTCGCCGGCCGGGCCTTGATCAGATCGCCGACCAGGGCCTTGAGATTGTCCTTCAGCGCCGCGGTATCGAACGACACCTTACCGATCGTCGTATGCACGATGCCGGCCTTGTCGGTGCGGAACTGCACCTGGCCGGCCTTGGCATTGCGCACCGCGCCGGCAACGTCCTGGGTGACGGTGCCGACCTTGGGGTTGGGCATCAGGCCCTTCGGGCCGAGCACCTGGCCGAGCTTGCCGACCACACGCATCGCATCCGGCGAGGCGATGACCACGTCAAAATCCAGCATGCCGCCTTTGATGCTGTCGGCCAGATCCTCGAAGCCGACGATATCGGCACCGGCTTCACGCGCCTTGTCGGCCGCCTCGCCCTGGGCGAAAACCGCCACCCGCACCGACTTGCCGGTGCCGTGGGGCAGAACGGTCGCGCCGCGCACCACCTGGTCGGATTTGCGCGAATCAACGCCGAGGCGGACGGCAACGTCCACCGATTCGACGAATTTCACGCAGCTCGCCTGCTTCAACAGGTCGAGCGCTTCATCGACCGGATACAGGCGGTTGCGGTCGATGTTTTCCTTGACCGCGCGCAAACGTTTACCGTGCCTGGCCATCAGTGCACCCCCTCGACGTTAAGACCCATGCTGCGCGCGCTGCCGGCGATCGTCCGCACCGCGGCGTCGAGATCGGCCGCCGTCAGGTCAGGGGACTTGGTCTTGGCGATCTGCTCGAGCTGCTCGCGGTTGACGGTCCCGACTTTCTCGGTGTTCGGCTTGCCGCTGCCTTTTTGCAGGCCGGCGGCTTTCTTCAACAGCACCGAAGCCGGCGGCGTCTTGGTGATGAACGTGAAACTGCGGTCACTGTAAACGGTGATCACCACCGGAATCGGCATGCCCTGCTCCAGCGCCTGCGTCGCGGCATTGAACGCCTTGCAAAATTCCATGATGTTGACGCCGCGCTGGCCGAGCGCCGGACCGACCGGCGGGCTGGGATTGGCCTGCCCGGCGGGGATCTGAAGCTTGATGTAAGCCTCGATTTTCTTTGCCATCTCTCTCTACTCCTTCGGGTTCAATCGCCTGCGTGTCCTGATGGACCGCCCGGCTCCCCGGTCATGGACCACACCCCACCTGTGCGGGGCATCGAAAAAAAACCATGCGCCGCCAGCGGCGCTCAAGCCTTTGCCACTTGGTGGAATTCGAGTTCCACCGGGGTCGAGCGGCCGAAGATCAGCACCGCCACGCGCAGGCGGTTCTTGTCGTAATTGACTTCCTCGACCACGCCGTTGAAATCGTTGAACGGCCCGTCGGTCACCCGCACCATCTGCCCGACCTCGAACAGCACCTTCGGCTTGGGCTTGTCGGCGCTCTCCTGGACGCGCTGCAAAATCGTCTCGGCTTCACGCTGCGAAATCGGCGCCGGCCGGTCGGAAGTGCCGCCGATGAAGCCCAGCACCTTCGGCACGCTTTTGACCAGGTGCCAGGTCGCCTCGTCCATATCCATCTCGACCAGCACGTAGCCGGGGAAAAACTTGCGCTCGGTCTTGCGCTTCTGGCCGTGGCGCATTTCCACCACTTCCTCGGTGGGGACCAGGATCTGCCCGAAGTGGTCCTGCATCCCGGCGCGCTCGATGTGCTCGATAAGGGAGCGGCGCACCTGCCCCTCGTAACCGGAATAGGCCTGGACGACGTACCATTGCTTGGCCATCTCAGGCCCCGCCGAGCAGCAGCTTGACACCCCAACTGAAAACGGTATCGAGCACGAACAGCACGATCGCCGTCACGGCGGTGACCGCGCCGATGATCAACGTGGTCTGTACCGTTTCATTGCGTGTCGGCCAGACCACCTTGCGGCGCTCGAGATTGGCGCCGCGCATGAAATCGAAAAAAGCCCGCCCCTGCACCGTCCAGTAGCCGATCAGCGCGGCGCCGAGCAAGCCGCCGAGCAAAAGCAGCATCCCGACATAATCCGGGGTGCCGTCCGGCAGCAGGTTGTAACCGGCGACCGCCGCACTGAGGACGAGCACCGCCAACACCAGCAGCAGCAGATTGACGATCGAATTTGGCGCTTCAGCGTTCATCTGAACTCACAATTTCCGTTGTCGCGGGGGGATGGCAGGCGAGGAGGGACTCGAACCCCCAACCTGCGGTTTTGGAGACCGCTGCTCTGCCAGTTGAGCTACTCGCCTTCAGTCCGCCCTCGCCTCACTCGATGACCTTGGAAACGACGCCGGCGCCCACCGTGCGCCCGCCTTCGCGGATCGCAAAGCGCAGCCCCTCTTCCATCGCAATCGGCGCGATCAGCTCCACCTTGAGCTTCACGTTGTCGCCCGGCATCACCATCTGCACGCCCTCGGGCATGTGCACCGCGCCGGTCACGTCCGTCGTCCGAAAATAAAACTGCGGCCGGTACCCTTCCAGAAACGGCGTGTGCCGCCCACCTTCCTCCTTCGACAGCACATACACCTCCGCCTCGAACTTGGTGTGCGGCGTAATGCTTCCGGGTTTCGCCAATACCTGCCCGCGCTCCACTTCCTCGCGCTTCGTACCGCGCAGCAGCACCCCGACGTTGTCGCCCGCCCGCCCCTCGTCCAGCAGCTTGCGGAACATCTCAACGCCCGTGCATGTCGTCTTCGCCGTCTCTCTAAGCCCCACAATCTCCACTTCGTCGCCCACCTTCACAATCCCGCGCTCTACTCGCCCGGTCACCACCGTGCCGCGCCCCGAAATCGAAAATACATCCTCGATCGGCAGCAAAAACGGCTTGTCCGTCGCCCGCACCGGCTCCGGGATGTAACGGTCCATCTCCTCCAGCAGCTTCAGAATCGACGGCACCCCAATGTCGCTGCCGTCCCCTTCCAGCGCCTTCAGCGCCGAGCCCACCACAATCGGTGTGTCGTCGCCAGGAAATTCGTAGCTCGACAGCAGCTCCCGGACCTCCATCTCCACCAGCTCCAAAAGCTCCGCGTCGTCCACCATGTCCGCCTTGTTCAGGTACACTAGTATGTACGGCACACCCACCTGACGGGCCAGCAAAATGTGCTCCCGCGTCTGCGGCATCGGCCCGTCCGCCGCCGATACCACCAGAATCGCCCCGTCCATCTGCGCCGCCCCGGTGATCATGTTCTTCACGTAGTCGGCGTGACCCGGACAGTCCACATGCGCGTAATGCCGCTTCTCCGATTCGTATTCCACATGCGACGTCGCGATCGTGATGCCCCGCGCCCGCTCCTCAGGCGCGTTGTCGATCTGGTCGTACGCCCGAAACTCGCCGCCGCGCGCCTCGGCGCACACCTTCGTCAGCGCCGCCGTCAGCGTCGTCTTGCCATGGTCCACATGCCCGATCGTCCCCACGTTCACGTGCGGCTTGGTGCGTTCAAATTTTGCTTTGGCCATCGAATCGACTCCACGATAAATTCGAAAAAACGGTGTAAGATGGTGCCCACAACTGGACTTGAACCAGTGACCTCTCCCTTACCAAGGGAGTGCTCTACCACTGAGCTATGCGGGCACCCGGACTCCGATCAGCGCCAGCGAGCTGGAGCGGGTGAGCGGGATCGAACCGCCATCATCAGCTTGGAAGGCTGAGGTTCTACCATTGAACTACACCCGCGTCTGGAGACTAGAAACTAGAGACTCGAAACTAGAAGGGTTTGCGTGCTGCGCAGCAGCGCATAATAATGTCGCGCTCCGCGCGACACAAGCCGATCCAGTTTCCAGTCTCTAGTTTCCAGTCTCCAGTTGGTGGAGGGGGGAGGATTCGAACCTCCGAAGGTAGAACCAGCAGATTTACAGTCTGCCCCCGTTGACCGCTTGGGTACCCCTCCGCGCAGGAAGCTTGCCATTATCTCTTAATACTGGGGGGTAAGTCAAGAACCGGACCGGGCCCGAGGCGCCGCTTCGGGCTCCGCCGGGTCAGTCCCTCGGTTGGGCGAGCGGCATCAGCCAGCCGGTGATCGCGTAGCGCGGCACGGTGACGAACGGCGCCACCGGCGAGACGCAGTGCAGCCGCGGGGTGCGGAACAGATTGAGGCAGTTGAAGCGCGGCAGCAGGGTTTCGGTGACCTGGCCGCCTGGGTCCAGCATCTGCAACGATCCGCCCCAGTCGGCGCGCCAGTCGCGCGTCAGGCTGAGCACGTAGGCGGCGTAGCGGATGCTGTCGTCGCTCTCGGCGTCGTCGTGGCAGGTCAAAAAATCGCCGGCCCGGTAGCAGGTCGCCTGGCCGTCGATGCGTGCCACGCCGGCTTCGCCGATGATCCGCCGCATCGCCGCCAGCCAGTCGCCGCGGTTGAACAGCTCGAGCAGCCGGTGCAGCGGTAACGGCCGGGTCGCCGGGTCGAGATACGATGACACCAGCATATAGGTGCGATAGCGGAACTGGAAGCGGCCGGCGCGGGCGATGGCGTAGATTTCCTCGTCAATCCGGGCCTGGTCAGGCCGGGCCATATCGCCGCTGCCCCAGGCCTGCCCTTCGACCGGCGGCAGCCGGCGATTGCCGCCGGCGTCACGATAAGCCAGCGACCAGGGCACCTCGCGTTCCAGTGTGGAATAAAGCAACTCGGCGATTTCGGGGCGCAGGATATCGGGAATCTGCACGACGCCGCGGCGCTGGAACTGGCCGGCGTAAGGGGCGAGATCGAGCCCCGGGTTCAACAGACCCTGTTCGAGAACCGGCCAGCGGCCGGAAAAGCGCGCTCCATTCACCGCCAGACGATCCGCCGTGGGGCAACACTCACGCCGGGCACAAGCCGGCGGCGGCAAGACGGCTGCGGAGCGCGGCCAGGATCACCGCGCTCGCCCCCCAGATACGCCAGTTTTGGTACTGCAATTCCGGCAGGCGATAGCGCCGGCCGCCGCTCGCGTGATCGCCCATCGTAAAAGCCCCGCCGGCGAGCAGCGTTTTCAGCGGCAGGACAAAGGACGCAGCGACTTCGGAGGCGGCGAGGCGCAATTCCGGCAGCACGGCGATCAGGCCGACGACCGGTGTCAACCTGAATCCCGAAAGGGTCTCGATCCGGTCGAGATAGCCAAGCGGCCTCACCTGCGCCGCCGGCAAGCCGATTTCCTCCTCGGCCTCACGCAACGCGGTAACGACCGCCCCGGCGTCACTCGCTTCGGCGCCGCCGCCCGGAAAAGCGACCTGCCCGGCATGGTGCGCCAGATCCGCCTGCCGCACCGTGAACAACACACCCGGTTCGGGCGCCAGAACCACCGGCACCAGCACCGCGGCCGGCCGGCGGCGGCCGTGGCCGGCCGGCAACGGCGGGACATGCAGCGGCAGCGTCGAAAGCGGTTGATCCAGCGAATGCAGCGTCGGCGCAAGCCTAGCCGACAGCGCGGCGTGGCTCGCCGCCCACCGAGCGGGCAGTGCGCCGGCGATCCGGCGGCGATCAGCCTCGCGCAGCGCGGACCAGGCGGCAATCTCGTCACTGTGACGCCGGCAGCCGAGACAATAATGGTCCGCGTCGAGCCGGCAGACTCCGATGCACGGCGACTGCAACGCCTGAACCGGGTCCGGGACCGCGGCCACCGTCATGCGTTCAACCGCCGCCCTGGGCCTGTGCCGGAACGGGCGGATTGATCTGCACCAGCTTGAGTTCGAAGATCACCGCCTCGTTCGGGCCGATCGGCGGGTTACCGCGCGCGCCAAAGGCCATTTCCGGCGGCAGATAGACCCGCCAGGTGGCACCTTCACGCATCAACGGCAGTACCTCCTGCCAGCCCTGGACCGTGATGTCCTCGATCTTGAAGATCTCCGGCTGAGCGCGGGCGAAGGTGCTGTCGAATTCCCAGCCGTCCATCTTCGAGCCGCGGAAATGGATACTGACCGTATCGCTCAACTTCGGCCGCGCGCCCTCGCCTTCTTCGATCACCCGGTACTGCACACCGCTCGGCAGCGAGACGACACCGGATTTTTTGGCGTTGTCGGCGAGAAAAGCGTTGGATTTGCTCTGGTTCTCCTCGGAAAGCTGCTTGAAGCGCTCGATCTGCTCGGCCCGGATCTTCTGCTGCAGGGCAGTCAGGATCGTCGCCATCTCCTCGCGCGGCACGCTCGGCTCGACCTCGCTGAAAGTGTCGCGGATCGCGCGGACCAGTTGTTCGAGGTCGAGGTCGATGTTCTGCCGTTTGAGGTTCATGCCCATGTCGAAACCGACGGCGTAACTCAGCTTGCTCTTGTCGGACAGGACATCGGCCGACTGCTGCGCCATGGCCGGTCCGGCCAGCACAAGCAGCGACAGCAGCAACGGATTGTGACGAATCATTCGGGCTCCTCCGGAAATTTTGGGTAACGCGATCTGCCGCGGCGCAGCCGCTCGGCGTGCAGGGGCGATGGTTCTGGTATCCGCCGGGCGGATATCCGACATAGTGTACCGCGAGCGGCTCGACCGGCGCTATCACCACCGGCAGCGATGGCAGATCGCCATGCCCCGCTGGGACCACAGCCGGGCAGTCGGGTTCCGCGAGCGATAACGAGCCATCCGGTGTCATTCGCCAACATCCGGGGAAAACCGCCAGGTACGGGTTCCTGCCAC
Organism: Candidatus Jinrbaksania sp.; assembly: GCA_039794245.1. GTDB lineage: Bacteria > Pseudomonadota > Gammaproteobacteria > Xanthomonadales > Wenzhouxiangellaceae > DAITQM01. The sequence goes on along the minus strand of JBDIVS010000012.1, from coordinate 61,568 downwards.
ACCGCCCGCCGGCGGCGGCGGGCGCCTGAAACCCCGGCGCCAGCGGCTGCCAAAGGCCCTAAACCAGGCTGCCCAGGGCCCGCTACAGCCGCAATGCCGGAAAGAATTTTCTTAGTTTAATCAATCAATTACGGCAAAAATACCCGCGCGGTCCGTGATCTTCTCACCTCGCGGACCGGCGCCCCGGCCACCGGCCACACCACAATTGGCACACCCGCTGCATCACCTGGAGCGTCATCCCCAAACCAGGAGATCGCCATGGGCATCTTTTCCAGACTGTCGGACATCATCAACGCCAATCTCAACGCCCTGCTCGAAAAGGCGGAGGATCCGGAAAAAATCATCCGCCTGATGATTCAGGAGATGGAAGACACGCTCGTCGAGTTGCGCTCGGCGGCCGCCAAGTGCATCGCCGACCACAAGGAGCGCAACCGCCACCTGGCCCGGCTCGAACAGGAGCAGGGCGAATGGGAAAGCAAGGCGGAACTCGCGCTGCGCAAGGAACGCGAGGATCTGGCCAAAGCCGCGCTGCTCGAAAAAGCGGCGCTCGGCGAGCGCCGCAGGGCGGCCGCCGAAGAATGCCAGCATCTCGAGGAGCAACAGCAGCGCTTCGCCGAGGACATTTCGCGCCTGCAAGCCAAACTGGCCGACGCCAAGGCCCGCCAGCGCACGCTGGTCCTGCGCCAGCGGCACGCCGGCACGCAGTTGAAAGCGCGGCGCCAGGTCCACACCGCTAAAATCGACGATATGCTGTTCAAATTCGAATCGGCCGAGCGCCGGATCGAACACCTCGAGGCAGAATCCGAGGCGCTCGAACTCGGCCGGCAGAGCACGGTGGGCGAAGAACTCACCAAACTCGCCGACGAGGATAAAGTCGCCGACGAGCTGGCCGCCCTCAAGGCCCGCCTCGCCAAAAGCCCCAAACCGGCGTCGCCGGCCAAGGAGTGAACGATGAGCGAAGTCTTCGGCATCATCTTTCTGACCGTCGTCGCGCCCATCTGGATCGTTTTCCACTACCTCTCCAAGATGCGCGCCAACCGCGGCTTGTCCAGCGAGGATGAGAAAATGCTGAGCGAGATGTGGGAATCGTCCAGACGCATGGAAGACCGCATCCACAACCTCGAACGTATCCTCGACGCCGAGGTACCCGACTGGAGACGCCACTCATGAACCGCCGCTACGACCGCCCCGACCCCGGCGACAGGATCAACCCCCACCGCCTGTACCGCAACCGCGACGACCGCATCTTGTGCGGCGTCTGCTCCGGTATCGCCGACTATCTCGGCCTGGACCGGCGCACCGTCAGGGTGGTGACCCTGATCGCGGCGGTCCCGTTCACCCCGTTCGTGATCACCGGCTACATCATCTTGTGCCTCATCCTGCCGGCCAAACCGCGCGACCTGTACGCCAGCACCGAGGAAGAAACCTTCTGGCGCAAAACCACGATCGAACCCAAAAATACGTTCGGCGAGATCCGCCACCGCTTCCGAGAACTCGAACTGCGCTTGCAACGCATGGAAGCCTACCTGACTTCCAAACGTTACGAAATCGACCGCGAACTCAAGGGCTCGTAGTCGAAACCCGCCGGGCGGGCGACTGCCGCGCCGGCCGCCGCTCTGCGGGGGAAAACTATGCCCCGGCGGTGACCATCTGGGCCAGGGAACGGGTGGCGACAGTGACGGTGGCAAAATCGGAGCCCGGACGGCTGCGCATTTCCTCGAGCATGGCAGCGAGGCGCGCCAGCCTGCCGCCGTGTTTTTCGGCCCACCGCGCAACCTGCTGTCTGCCGTCTTCGCTGCCGTCCAGTTTCAGCACCTGGCCGGTCAACAGGCGGTGCTGCAACTGCATGTCGTTGCGCAGATAGCCGCGGGCGTGCGCGTCCCAGTCGCCGTGCGCCGGCAACTCCTCGATTTCGCGGCGCAGCCAGTCGAGGCCCAGGACACGGTCGAGTTCGTAATAGACGGCGACGACCTGCCCCAGCGGCCGGCCGGTGAGCAGCGATTGATCGACGATATCGAGCAGGTCGATGAGCAGCGGGCTCAAGGCCACTTCGGCGGCAAGAGCGGGATCGAAACCGGCAGCGGCGAAATGCGCGCTGTTACGCTTGACCACCTCGGCGTGCGCCGGCGGCAGGTGCTCGCGCAACAGCCGCCGCGCCTCGGTGATACCAGGGGCGTAGCGGTCGATCAGGGGCTGGATCGCCAATGGCTCGCCACCCGGCCGGTTGAGGAACCAGCGCACCGCCTGGCGCATGACGTTCCACAGACTGAGCATCGCCTCGCCCTGCACCTTGGCCGGCGCGGTGTTGTCCAGCGCTTCGACCTGCTTCCACAGTTTGCGCACCGCGAAGATTTCGCGCGCCACGGCGTAGGCCTTGATGATCGCTGCGATATCGGCGCCGGTATCCTCCTGCACGCGGAGCACGAACGAGGCGCCCATCCGGTTGACGATATTGTTGGTCAGGCGGGTGGCGATGATCTCGCGTTTCAACGGATGGCGCAGCATGATTTCGCGCCACTCCCCGTGGCGCAGCGCCGAGGGAAAGTAGTTCACGAGCTCGCGCACCATGTAAGGATCGTCCGGCCCGTCGCCGGCCAGAAGCTCGCGATAGACGTGAATTTTGCTGTACGACAGCAGGACTGCAAGTTCAGGCCTGGACAACGCCGCACCACGGTTCATGCGTTCGCGCAACTGCTCGTCGCTCGGCAGAAATTCGAGTTCGCGGTCGAGCAGGCCGAGGCGCTCGAGCGTCGCGATCAGGTGCATCTGGGCGCCGAGGCGGGCGTTGGCCAGCGTTTCCATCTGGCTGATCGACTGGCTTTGCAGGTAGTTGCCGCGCAGCACCAGGCGCTCGACCTCGTCTTGCATGTCGCGCAGCATCCGGTTGCGTTCACTGGCGGTGATTTTTTCGCCCGCCTCGCGGAACAGGATCTTGATGTTGACCTCGTGGTCCGAGCAATCGACGCCGGCTGAGTTGTCGATGAAATCGGTGTTGAGCCGCCCGCCGCGGGCGGCATATTCGATGCGCGCCAGTTGGGTCAGGCCGAGGTTGCCGCCTTCGCCGATCACCTTGCAGCGCAGTTCGCCGGCATTGACGCGCACCGTATTGTTCGCTCGGTCACCGACATCGGCATGGCTTTCGCCGCTGGCCTTGACGTAGGTGCCGATGCCGCCGTTCCACAACAGATCGACCGGCGCGGTGATGAGGGCGCGGATCAGTTCCTGCGGCGTGACGCGGGCCGCCGCGAGGCCGAGCCAGTCGCGCACTGCGGGCGCAAGTTCAATGGACTTGGCATCGCGCCGCCAGATGCCGCCGCCGGGCGAGAGCAGCGCGCGGTCGTAATCGTCCCACGACGAACGCGGCATTTTGAACAGCCGCTCCCGCTCGTGCCAGCTTTTTTCGCAATCGGGATCGGGATCGATGAAGATGTGCTGGTGGTTGAACGCGCCCTGCAAGCGGATATGGCGCGACAACAGCATGCCGTTGCCGAACACATCGCCCGACATGTCGCCGATACCGACGACGGTGAACGGCTCCTGCTGGATGTCGCGGCCAAGCTCGCGGAAGTGGCGCTTGACGCATTCCCAGGCGCCCTTGGCGGTGATCGCCATCGCTTTGTGGTCGTAACCGTTCGAACCGCCCGAGGCAAACGCATCGCCGAGCCAGAAGCCCTGGTCCAACGCAATCCGATTGGCAATATCGGAGAACGTCGCGGTGCCCTTGTCGGCGGCGACGACCAGGTATGGATCGTCGCCGTCGCGGCGCACGATGCCGGGCGGCGGCCGGATGCCCTTGCCGAGCCGGTTGTCGGCGAGCGCCAGAAGAGCGGTGATGAAGTTGCGGTAGCAATAGACCACTTCGTCGTGCAGTGCCTGGCGATCACCGGCCGGCGGTCGCTTGACGACGAAACCGCCTTTCGCGCCGACCGGAACGATCAGCGTGTTCTTGACGTTCTGGGCTTTCATCAGGCCCAGCACTTCGGTCCGGAAATCCTCGCGGCGGTCGGACCAACGCAAGCCGCCGCGGGCCACCGGCCCGGCGCGCAGATGCACACCCTCGACGCGCGGCGAATAGACCCAGGTCTCACGATAGGGCCGCGGCTTGGGCAACTCCGGCACCCTGGCCGAATCGAGCTTGAAGCACAGATATTCGCCGAACTCGGGATCCGGCGGCTGAAAATAATTGGTCCGGAGCGTCGCTTCGATCAGTTCGTAAAAACCGCGCAGGATGCGGTCGTCGTCCTGGCTCGAGATCGTCTCCAGGCCGGATTCGATCGCCCGGCGCAGCGCCGCCACCCGCTCCTCGCGTGCGGTGCCGAGTTGGTCGATGACCTGGCGGACGCTGTCGGCAAACGGCGACTCGCCGCTACCGGCGAGCAGCCATTTGAGCGCATGCTTGAGTTCGCGGCGCGCCGCCCCGCCCGAGCCCGACGGCGCGAAATGATTTTCGAACAGCGCGACCAGCAGGCGGGCGATCAGCGGGTAGCGGCTGGTCACTTCTTCCATATAAGCCTGCGAAAACGGCATGCCGGTTTGCAGCAGGTAACGGCTCAGGGCGCGCAGCAGCGTCACCTGGCGCGGCGCCATCTGGGCCTGGACGATCAGCCGGTTGAAGCCGTCGCTTTCCATCGTGCCGTCAATCAGGCGCTGCAAGGCATCGGTGAACGAAGCCTCGACGGCTTCCAGTTCGAGCCGCTGTTCGACCACCGGCGCCATATCGAAATCCTGAATCCAGACGGTGGTGTTGGGGCCAAGATCGACTTCGTAGGGCCGCTCGCTGATCATCTTGAGCCCCATGCTCTCGAAAATCGGAAAGATCCGCGACAGGGGCTGCGCCTGGTTGTGCATGAATAACTTGCAGCGCAACACCCGCCGCTGGGCGCTGGTGCGGATCCGCGGCCGGTACAGGCTGATTGCCAGACCGCCGCCGCTCATGAGCTCGGCGATTTTCATCACGTCGCCGACGGCGACCGCCGGCGTCACTTCCTCGCTGTAGGCGGTCGGCAGCGCCTTGCCGATGTGCTCGGCCAGCCGCAGGCCCTCCAGTTCGCCGTGTTCCCTAACGAGCAGGGCGCGCAGCTCGTCGAGCCACGAGCGAACGGCGAGGACGATGCGTTTTTCGATCTCATCGCGGTCGTACGACAACTCGCCGCGCTCGCGGCTGCGGATGATGACGTGCAGCCGCGCCAGATTGGACTCCGAGACCTGGACCGTGAAATCGATCTGCTCGCCGCGCAGCGCGCGTTTCAAAATCGCCTGAATCCGCTCGCGGGTTTCGGTATTGAAGCGGTCGCGCGGGATGAACACCATGCAGGAATAAAACCGGCCGTAACGCTCGCGGCGGACGAACAACCGGGTTTGCGGCCGCTCCTGCAAGTCGAGCACACCCATCGCCAGTTCGTAAAGCTCATCTGTGGTGCCCTGGAACAATTCGTCGCGCGGCAGGGTTTCGAGGATGTGTTGCAGTGCCTTGTTCTCGTGACTGCGCGGCCGAAGGCCGGAGCGCTCCAACACTTCGGCGGCTTTCTGCCTAACGAGCGGCGTTTCCTTGACCCGCCGATGGTAGGCGCCGGAAGTGAACAAGCCCAGTATCCGGTACTCGCCCACCACTTTCCCAGCGGCGTCGTAGCGCAACACGCCGATGTAATCCATGTAACCGGCGCGGTGTACGGTCGAGCGGGCGTTGGTCTTGGTGACGATGATCGGGTGATGGCGGTGCTCGACATCGCGCGCCGCGGACGACAGGCTGGCCAGCTTGCGCGGCCGGTGGTTAGGACTGACGCGGCGCAATATACCGAGGCCGGAACCCTCGACGATGCGCATCTCGCGCTCGCCGGCGACCTCCTCGACGACGTATTCGCGAAAACCGAGAAAGGTGAAATGATCAGCCGCCAGCCAGTCGATGAAGGCCGCGGCTTCAGCGCAAATCTCGGCGCCGATGCACGAGGCGATCTTCGGCAGCCGGGCGGCGATCGCCGCGGCTTTGTCACGCATCGCTTCCCAGTCCTGGACGGCGAGTGCGACGTCGGCAAACGATTTGCGCAGGCGCTGTTCGAGGTGGGCGAAGCCGGCACCGCCGACCTGACGATCGATCTCGAGATGAATCAACGATTCGGCCTGCCCGGCCGGGTCGTCGGCCGGTGCCAGGCCGCGCAGCGCAGCCCCGTCCCGCCTTACGTTGATCACCGGGTGGATGATCAGGTGCACCGCGATCCCTGCTTCGGCCAGCACCATCGTCGCCGAATCGACCAGGAAAGGCATATCGTCGTTGACGATCTGGATGACGCTGTGCGGCGATTCCCAGCCGTCACGCGCGCGCTCGGGATTGAAGACGCGAAGCAGCACTTCGCCGGGGGGGCGGTGCGCCGCAAGACGGGCCATCGAGAGGACGACCTGGGCTATTTCCGCCGTGCTGCGCACCGCCAATTCGGCGGTCGGTACACGCTTGAGGAACACCGCGGTAAACCCTTCGGGCACAACGTCGGCCTCGGGCAACGCGGCAACGGCGGTTTCGATCGTTTGTATCAGAGCGCGGCGATCTGGCGCTTCGGCGGGCATGGCTGTTTTATCGGCAAGTTAAAAATGGCGGGATGTCAACGAACTCCGGTTTCGGCACGGCCGATGACCAGGCGCTGGATTTCGCTGGTGCCCTCGTAGATTTCGGTGATCTTGGCGTCGCGGAAGTAACGCTCGACCGGCAGCTCGCGGCTGTAGCCCATGCCGCCGTGGATCTGCACCGCCTGGTGGGCGATCGCCATCGCCGTTTCCGAGGCGTACAGCTTGGCGCAACTCGCCTCGACGGTGTAACGCCGGCCGCCGGCCGCGGCCTGCTGTTTGGCCCACGCCGCGCGATAGACCAGCAAAGTTGCGGCGTCAAGCCGGGTTTTCATGTCGGCGATCTTGGCCTGGGTCATCTGGAAGGCACCGATCGGCTGGCCGAAAGCCTGGCGCTCGCGGACATAAACGAGGCTCGCCTCATAGGCGGCGCGGGCGATGCCGACCGCCTGCGAGGCGATGCCGATGCGCCCGGCGTCGAGCACGCTCATCGCAATCTTGAAGCCCTCGCCTTCGCGGCCCAGAAGATCGGCCGCCGGGCACAGGTAATCGTCGAACTCCACCTCGCAGGTTGCTGAGGCGCGGATGCCGAGCTTGGGCTCGGTCTTGCCGCGCTTGAAACCGGCGCGTTCGGTATCGATCAAAAAGGCGCTGATGCCGCGCGCCCCGGCGCCAGGGTCGGTGGCGGCGAAGAGCACAAGATAACGGGCATACGGCCCCGAGGTGATCCACGACTTGCGGCCGTTGATCCGGTAATGGTTGCCGTCAGTGCTGCGCTCGGCGCGAGTCCGCATATTAGCCGCGTCGGAACCAGATTGCGGTTCGGTCAGGGCATAAGCGCCGATCGCCTCGCCGCCGGCGACGGCACGGACGTACTTCTGCTTCTGCTCCTCCGTGCCGTAGAGCAAAATGCCGTTGCAGAACAAGGAGTTGTTGACCGACATGATCGTGCCGTGCGCGGCATCGGCGGCCGAGATCTCGATCATCGCCAGCACATAGGCCAGAGGGTCGAGGCCGGCGCCGCCGTATTCGGCCGGCACTTCGATGCCCATCAGGCCGAGCTCGCCCATCTGCCGGATATTGTCGAGCGGAAACGCCCCCTCGGCGTCGAGTTCGGCGGCGGCCGGCAGGATTTTCTCGCGGGCGAAATCGCGCGCCGCAGCCTGGATCATTTCTTGTTCTGGGGTAAAGGAAAAATCCATCAGACTCGGCCTGTGCGGAGCGGCGACGACAAAACAATCATTATACACCGCCCGGCGGCGCCGGGCGGCGTTAAACGTCGCAAAACCGGGCGATTCAGGACCGCTTTTTCATCCGCCGGTGGGCCCCTTTCTGATAGGCCTCGGCCGCGGCCAGCAGCACCTCGGGCGGCAGGCGCACGGTGTAATCCGGGTTGGTGTACTGGAACTGGATCACGCCGTCGGTGCCGATCAGGAAAGTCGATGGTGCCGGCAGGCCGTGGTGCGTTTCGCCGGAGGCGGCGGCCAAATCGAGGCCGTAGGCTTTGTAACGCTCGAACGTTTCGTCATCGACCCGAAAAGCGATGCCGAAGGCCTTGGCGGCGGCGAGTGGTGCATCAGAATAAAGCTGGTAATCGACCTGCTGTTTCAGGCTGTCGTAGAGGATTTCCGGGCGGTCGGCGCTGATAAACCAGACATCGAAGCCCATCTCCTGCAACCGATCCTCGGCGGTCCGCAGCTCGGCGAGCTGCAAGTTGCAATACGGGCACCAGCCGCCGCGGTAAAACGTCAGCACCACCGGCTTTTCGAACCGGGCCGGGTCGATCGTCACGACCTCGCCTGTGACGTCGCGCACGGTGAACGGCGGGGCTTTCATCCCCGGCAACAGCGGCCGGACGTCTTCGGCCCGTGGATGCAACTCACCGCCCGTGGCGGCCGAAGCGGCCAGCACCAGCGCCGCGGCGATCGAACCTGTTCGCTTATTAAACATCGTCTCTCCTGTCGGGTGAGTCACTGGGGGTCGTTGCTCGTTGCACGTTGCTTGTTCTTAGTCCCTCGTTCATTCCCCCCGGTTCCTCGAACCTCAAGCCTCGCGCCGGTGGTGGCGGACGACCAGCATCGCCAGTTCCAGGGACTGCTCGTAGTTGAGCCTAGGATCGACGGTGGATTTGTAGGAGCGGTTCAGATCCTCGTCGCCCAGCGCGCGCGCCCCGCCGGTGCACTCGGTGACGTTCTCGCCGGTCAGCTCCAGGTGCACGCCACCGAGCCGGCTGCCGTGCGCCAGATGCAGGTCGAAAGCCTGGCGCAGTTCGTCGAGGATGTTGTCGAAGCGCCGGGTCTTGATGCCGCTGGCCGTGGTTTCAGTATTGCCGTGCATCGGATCGCTGAGCCAGAGTACCGGCGATTTGGTCTCGCGCACGGCGCGGATCAGGGGCGGCAGGGTCTCGGCGATGCGCCCGGCGCCGAGGCGGTGGATCAGCGTCAGACGGCCGGGTTCGCGCGTCGGGTTCAGGATTCCGAGCAGCGCCTTGAGATGCTCCGGTGTCATCGCCGGCCCGATTTTGATGCCGATCGGATTGCGTACACCGCGCAGGTATTCGACGTGGGCGCCGTCCGGGTCCGCGGTGCGCATGCCGATCCACGGGAAATGCGTCGCCAGGTTGTAATGGCCCCACTGCCGCGGCACGGCGCGCGTCAGGGCCTGCTCGTAGTGCAGGTGCAGCGCTTCGTGCGAAGTGTAAAAGTCCACTCGTTTCAGGTTGCCGGCCCGCTGGCCGCTCAGGGTCTCCAGAAACCGCAGCGAGCGGTCGATATCGTGCGCGATGCGCTGGTAGGCGGCGGCCAGCGGTGAATGCTCGACCCAGCCGAGATCCCAGTATTCGGGGTGATGCAAATCGGCGAAACCGCTGTCGGCCAGCGAGCGGACAAAGTTCATCGTCAGCGCCGAACAGGCGTGGGCGCGCAGCAGCCGCTGCGGCTGTGGCGTGCGCGATTCGGCGGTGAACTCGGCGCTGTTGACCAGATCGCCGCGGTAGCTCGGCAGCGTCACGCCGTCGCGCGTTTCGGTATCGGACGACCGCGGCTTGGCGTACTGGCCGGCAAAACGCCCGATGCGGACCACCGGCATCTCCAGGCCGTGGACCAGAATCAGGCTCATCTGCAACAACACTTTCAGACGGTTGGTGATGACCTGCGCCTCGCATTCGGCGAAGCTTTCGGCGCAGTCGCCCCCTTGCAGCACAAACCGCTCACCCCGCGCCGCGGCCGCCAGTTCGCCGCGCAGCGTATTGATTTCCCACGAGGTGACCAGCGGCGGCAGGCAGGCGAGCTGACCGAGTACGGTCTCAAGAACGGCCGGATCGGGATAGGTCGCCTGCTGGGCGGCGGGTTTCTGCCGCCAACTGCCAGGCGTCCAATCATGCGGTGTCGGGACAGGATCCAACATCTCGGTTCGCACTCTTGTAGGATTCAGACGGCGGGACGGCGGACAGCGAACAACGCCGCCGCGCCGAGCAACACATACCAGATCAGCGTCCAGCCGGGCATGCTGAGGCCGAGGAACTGCCAATCGACGGTGGCGCACTCGCCCGAGCCGGCAAACACGATGTTCAGCGCTTCGGCCAGGGGAAAACTGTCGAGCAGATATTCGAGACCCGGGCCGCAGGCCGGAACCTGATCGGCCGGCAGGCTTTGCAGCCACAGATGGCGGATGGCCACCACCGCGCCGGCGACCGCCGCCAGCACGATGCCGGCGGCATAAAAATACCGGCCGGCACGGCGCGGGCCGTGCATCGCGGCGGCCAGCGCGACCAGGCCGGCGGCGATGAACGCCAGGCGCTGGAAAACGCACAGCGGGCATGGATCGAGGCCCATCGCGTGCTGCTGCCACAATGCGAAACCGATGAGGCCGGCGACGGCCAGCGCGATCAGGCCGTTGACGGCACGGTTCGTGAGCCCGCTTGCCGCTCGCTGCAATCCACTCATTTATACTGCACCCAATAGTTGCATAAATTATGCTCGATTCCTATAAATTTGTAACTATATCATATAGTTATAATGATATTAGCTGAGTAATTGAATTCAACGGGAGCGACGCGTCCGGTTTCTCGCCCAAGCGGGCGGCAGCTTTGCCTCGAACCGTAGGAATAACTACGCTTCCGCGGCAAATCGGACCAGCTGCACTCACCCGCTTGACCGAGAATCCCGGGAATTTATGCAACAATTGGGTTCAGTCTCCGTTGACAGGAACACTAGCATGAACCAAGCCGCGCCGCGAATCAACCCGTTGCCCGCCGATGGTGCATCCACCGGCGCAGGGCCGCGCCCGGTCCGCGCGCCGCGCGGCACCAATCTGAGCTGCCGCGGCTGGCCGCAGGAAGCGGCGCTGCGTATGCTGATGAACAACCTCGACCCAGACGTCGCCGAGCACCCAGATCAACTGATCGTTTACGGCGGCACCGGCAAGGCGGCGCGCAACTGGGCCTCGTTCGACGCCATCGTCGCAACCTTGAAACGCTTGGCCGGCGACGAGACCTTACTGATCCAGAGCGGCAAACCGGTCGGCGTGTTCCGGACGCACGAGGCCGCGCCGCGGGTGTTGATCGCCAACGCCAATCTGGTGCCGCGCTGGGGCACCTGGGACCATTTCCGCGAGCTGGAACGCAAGGGACTGACAATGTTCGGCCAGATGACCGCCGGCTCGTGGATCTACATCGGCTCGCAAGGCATCGTCCAGGGCACTTACGAAACCTTCGCGGCGCTCGCCGCCAGACACTTCGGCGGCTCGCTCGGCGGCCGGTTGGTGCTCACCGCCGGCCTCGGCGGCATGGGCGGCGCGCAGCCGCTGGCGGTGACGATGAACGACGGCCATTGCCTGGCCGTGGAAGTGGACGAAAGCCGCATCCGGCGGCGTGTCGAAACCGGCTATTGCGATGAAATGGCCGATGACCTCGACACCGCGCTGCACCGGTTCGAGTCTGCAAAAGCGCCGCTGTCGATCGGCCTTGTCGGCAATATCGCCGAGGTCATGCCCGAGATTGTCCGCCGCGGCATCCGTCCGGACGTCGTCACCGACCAGACCTCGGCGCACGATCTAAGGTGCGGATATATCCCGCCGGGATCGGACCTTGCAGCCGCGGCCGAACTGCGCGAAAACGATCCGGGCGAATACGAAAAGCGCGTCCTCGATGCGATGGTCGTCCACGTCGAAGCCATGCTGGCGCTCCAAAAGGCCGGCAGCATCTGCTTCGATTACGGCAACAACCTGCGCGGTCAGGTGGCCGACCACCGCGGTCTCAAGCGCGCCTTCGAGATTCCCGGTTTCGTCCCCGAATACATCCGGCCGCTATTCTGCCGCGGCGCCGGACCGTTCCGCTGGGCGGCGCTGTCGGGCGACCCGGATGACATCGCCGTTACCGACGAGGCGCTGCTCGAACTGTTCCCGGAAAAAACCGCGCTGCACCGCTGGCTCGGCAAGGCCCGCGAGAAAATCCGCTTCCAGGGCCTGCCGGCCCGTATCTGCTGGCTGGAATACGGCGAACGCGCCCGCGCCGGGTTGCGTTTCAATGAATTGGTCCGCGACGGCCGGCTCAAGGCGCCGATCGTCATCGGCCGCGATCATCTCGATGCCGGCTCGGTCGCCTCGCCGAACCGCGAAACCGAAGCCATGCTGGACGGTTCCGACGCAATCGCCGACTGGCCGCTGCTCAACGCCCTGCTCAACACCGCCTGCGGCGCCACCTGGGTCTCGATCCACCACGGTGGCGGCGTCGGCATCGGCTATTCGCAGCACGCCGGCATGGTCGTCGTTGCCGACGGCACCGACCGCGCCGCCTTGGCCCTCGAACGGGTGCTGACCGCCGATCCGGGCAGCGGCGTCATGCGCCACGCCGACGCCGGCTACCCCGAAGCCATCGCCGTCGCCAAAGCCCGTGGCCTCGATTTACCGATGCTCTGAACGGCCCCTAAGAAACGGCGTGCCACCCGGGCAGACGATGCCTGTCCCGGTATTTGGTTGCCGACGGCACCGACCGCGCCGCCTTGGCCCTCGAACGGGTGCTGACCGCCGATCCGGGCAGCGGCGTCATGCGCCACGCCGACGCCGGCTACCCCGAAGCCATCGCCGTCGCCAAAGCCCGTGGCCTCGATTTACCGATGCTCTGAACGGCCCCTAAGAAACGGCGTGCCGCCCGGGCAGACGATGCCTGTCCCGGTATTTGCGTGAAAGCCCGTGGCCTCGATTTACCGATGCTCTGAACGGCCCCTAAGAAACGGCGTGCCGCCCGGGCAGACGATGCCTGTCCCGGTATTTGCGTGTCCCGGTATTTGCGTCATCTACCTTTGATAATATTGCATTTCTTCTCGCTGGTGGATAATATGCAATGATGATTCAGCGCCGTATCAGGCATCGGGTAGAGCAGGCGCTTCGTAACCAGGCGGCGGTGGCCATCATCGGCCCGCGGCAAGTAGGCAAGACCACCTTGGCGCTCGACATCGGGGAAGCGGCCGGCGCGCTTTATCTGGACCTCGAGGACCGCGCCGACCGGGAGAAACTGAACGAGCCGCGGCTGTTTCTGGAGCACCATGAAGACCGGCTCGTTATCCTCGACGAGATTCACCGCCTGCCCGAGCTGTTTGAGGATCTGCGCGGCATCATCGACCACGGCCGGCGGCGGGGAAAATGCACGGGGCGATTTTTGATCCTCGGTTCGGCCTCGATCAACCTGTTGCGCCAATCGGGCGAGACTCTGGCCGGCCGCATTGCGTACGTGGATATGGGGCCGCTCAATATCCTCGAAGTGTCCGGCGGCACGGATGCGCTCATCGGGCTGTGGCTGCGCGGCGGCTATCCGGACAGCTTTCTGGCCGAAAACGACGAACGAAGCCGCTCGATTCGCATGGATTTCATCCGCACCTATCTGCAGCGGGATGTGGGCCTGTTCGGCCCGCGCCTGCCGGCCCAAACCCTGGAGCGGCTGTGGACGATGCTGGCTCACAGTCAAGGCGGCCTCCTGAACGCTTCCCGGCTGGCGGCTGGACTTGCGATCAGCGCCCAAACGGTCACGCGTTATATCGACCTTCTGGCCGATCTGTTGCTGCTGCGCCGCCTGCCACCTTTTTGCACCAATAACGGCAAGCGGCTGGTCAAATCGCCGAAAATCTATGTCCGCGACAGCGGGCTCGTCCATGCCCTGCTTGGCATCGAGAATTACGACAGGCTCGCCGGCCACCCGGTGGTCGGACCAAGCTGGGAAGGCTTCGTGATCGAAAACCTCCTGGCCGCCGCCCCGGAGCGCACGCTGGCGAGTTTCTACCGCACCGCGGCCGGTGCCGAAGTGGATCTGCTGCTCGAACTACCCGATAACCGCGGCCGGTGGGCCATCGAGATCAAATATGGTTTGTCGGCAAAGCCCCGGCGGGGATTCCACCATGCACGCGAGGATCTCAAACCCGACCGCTCCTTCGTAGTTCACTCAGGCGAAGGCCACCATCCCGTCACAAAGGATATCGAAGCCTGCGGCCTGCGCGAGATGGCCGCTCTGCTCGCCCCGGCCGGCGAGCTGATACCAACCCCCGGAAATCGCGAACTTCGAGAGTCCACCGGCTGAACCGGGGGTTTCCGACGAAAATACGGCATCCGAAGGCCGAGGTACGGGGGGAGCTAAGTGGCGGGCTTAGGGTCGGGCCAGACCCCGCTTGACAATATAATATTATTTTGATATAATTATAACTCAATCTGTCGAGGCGTCGCCATCATGCAGGAAATCGAAATCCGTTCGTGGCCGGGTATCCCGGCTCTGGTGTTGAACATCGCCATGCTGCTGGGCTCGATGTGGTGGTTCGTGGTCGCCGTGATCGCCGTGGACCCGCTCGGCCTCACCGCCGCGAGCCTCCTGTTCGTGCTCGCGATCCTGATGTTCGTCGGTTATTACATGGTCGAACCGAACCAGGCGGCGGTGCTGACCTTGTTCGGCAAGTACGTGGGTACCGTGCGGGAACAGGGGCTGCGCTTCAACAACCCGTTCTACAGCCACCGCAAAGTCAGCCTGCGGGTGCGCAACTTCGAGTCGGGCCGACTGAAAGTCAACGAACTCGACGGCAGCCCGATCGAAATCGCCGCGGTGGTCGTCTGGAAGGTGGTGGATTCGGCCGAAGCGACCTTCAACGTGGACAACTACGAGAGTTTCGTCCACATCCAGTCCGAAGCCGCCCTGCGCTCGCTGGCCACGCAATACCCGTACGACCAGCACGAAGAAGGCCAGATCTCGCTGCGCAGCCACGCCAACGAGATCAGCCGGCATCTGAAACAGCAGCTCGACGAACGCCTGACCCCCGCCGGCGTGGATGTGCTCGAGGCGCGCATCTCGCACCTGGCCTACGCTGCCGAAATCGCCCAGGTGATGTTGCAGCGCCAGCAGGCCAACGCCGTGGTCGCTGCCCGGCGGCGGATCGTCGACGGCGCCGTCGGCATGGTCGAGATGGCGCTGAAAGAACTCAAGTCACAGGGCATCGTCGAACTCGACGCCGAGCGCCAGGCGCAGATGGTCTCGAACCTGCTGGTCGTCCTGTGTTCGGATCGTGCCCCGGCGCCGGTGATCAATGCGGGCAGCATCTACCAGTAAGGCCCCGCGAGGGGCGAAAAAGCCCTTCGCGCTGCGCCTGAGCGAACCGGTGATGCGGGCCATGCAGCGCTGGGCCGACGACGACCTGCGCTCGCTCAACGCCCAGATCGAGTGGGCGTTACGCGAAGCGTTGAAACAATCCGGCCGGCTCAAGCCGCAGCCGGCACGGCCGATCAAAGACGAGGAGTAAGCGGATGCGGGGGTGTAACCACAATCCTAGCAGGTGATTTTAATCGACACCTCGTTGAATTCTATCCTTCGTGTTCGTGGTGAAAAACTGTTGTGCTTTTTGTGGGGCACAGATGCCGCCGGCGAGCCCGTTTTTTTGTTCCGCTTAGCGCTCGATCCAGCTGATCGCACCGCAGTCGATCACCAGGGCCAGCGGCCGGCCGCGGTATTCGTAATACCAGCGTTCGCGGACGACGGTCACGACGTGGTGGACACGGCCGTAGCGGTCGTGAAAGACGCGCTCGATTTCGATCGGCTCGACCGCCAGCGGCTCGCCGAGCAGCGCCACGGCCCGCGCCGCACTGTCGCCGGGCACCAAAAGCCGGTTGCCGACCCTGAAACTATCGGCTGCGGCGGGCAAGGCCAGCACGGCAAGGACGATGGCCACAAAGGCGGCGGCAAGCCGCGGGCAGCAGGTGCAGGTCGTATTCATACCGCGATTATCGACCGGCGTACTGAATTTAACCTGAACGGCGAATCGGGCGCGTAATTAGCAGGGCGTGCCCGGATTACCCTGCACTCGACATGCCTCTATGGAATGCGTATGCTCATGAGCGGCAGAAGGGTAATATTGCCCGGAACATGGGTTATGCGAAAACACCTTGGCAATATCAACGCCCGTATCAAGCTGTTTTCCAATAACACACTCATTACCTCACGCAGCTTTGCCTTCGGCATCGCCAATGAAATCATGGTGCCCCTTGATCCGCCCGCGATATCGGATTGGGCGAGTCAATTCAGTTTCGACAGGTTCGGCTTCGACTTCGACCCCATTCCGGCGAACACGCAAGCCGGCACCAATATCGCGGTGGCGAAAGCCGCATTTGATGGACAGTTCATCAGCGGCGTATCCAATGCCTGGTTCTGCGATACCGGACTGAACAATAACCTGCAATGCCAGAATCAGCTCAGCAATTGTTGGGTTTATCCACGAATTTGCCCACTATTATCGCCACACCTATGGGGCACGCTGGGCGGAATCGGAGGCGAGCCGGGACGCCGCGACGTTGGACAAGCCCACCGCTAACCAACTTACTGCGTTTATGGCCCAGAACTGTGCTATGCGGGGGCTTGCCTCAGACAAAGCGACAATCACGACCAACATCTCCGTCGACCCTGGCTTGCGCGGCCTGGAGATCGAGGAGGTCAAGCAGATGACCGGCAAGCAAGTCGGCGAACTGGCCAAGCGTTACTATAAGCATCGATACGCCGGCTACAACGGCCGGACGGACGTGTTGGCCTCTTACATCATCTGGCTGCTGGCCGATCGGCATGGCCTGGAAATGCAGTTCGATAAGACCGGGCGCGGGCAACGGCCCACCTGATTCCATTCCACACCGGAGTCACAAAACGATCTGTGTCGAGTCGCAAATCGTTTTCTGCATCTGCCCTTGAATGTGAACCTCCAGTGGCAGGCGGCGCTGGAACTGGCCGATGGCACACCTCATGCAGCAACGGCACGTTAATGATGAAAGGTTAGTGGTCGGGGTGACTGGATTCGAACCAGCGACTCCTGCCTCCCGAAGACAGTGCTCTACCAGGCTGAGCTACACCCCGGACCGGAACCGGCACGGCGGGTCAGCCGCGCGGGTGCGCTATTGTACTTCAGCCGGCGGCGGCGGAGCAATGCCGCGGACCGGCCGCGGGGGCTTTATGCAGCGGCGAAGGCATCGCGGGTCAGGTTATGCGGCGGGCCGGCGGGCTGGATGACGACGTTGTCCTCGATCCGGATGCCGCCGCACGGAATCAGGCGTTCGACGAGCGCCCAATCAACATGGCCCGCCTTGTCGCGGTCGGCCCGCAACCCGGCCAGAAGCTGCGGGATGAAGTACAGCCCCGGTTCGACGGTCAAGACGTTGCCGGCTTCGAGGTCGCGGGTCAGGCGCAGGTACGGGTGACCGGCCGGCCGCGGCCGCGGCGTGCCGTCGGGGGCGACGAGCCCGGCGGCGTCGTGGACCTGGAGGCCGAGAAAATGCCCGAGACCGTGCGGGAAGAACACGCTGCTGATGCCCTGCTCGACCTGGGCTGCGGCCGGCAGCCGAACGATGCCGGCTTCCTGCAGGATGCCGGCGATCGCGTTGTGGGCCGTCAAATGCACTTCGCGGTAATCGCAGCCCGCTTCGCAATATGCGGCGAGCCGCTGCTGGGCGTCATCGAGGGCGGCGATCAGCTCGGCGAACAGCCCGCCGCCGGCGGCATAGGTGCGAGTGATGTCGGCGGCGTAGCCGGCACATTCGGCACCGGCGTCGATGAGAAAGGAATGGCGCGCGGTCGGCGGCACCCGATCGAGCCCCTGATAATGCAGCACCGCGGCATGCTCATTCTGTGCGACGATGTTGTGGTAGGGCAGGTTTTCTTCGGCGCTGCGCGCCGCCGCGAGGTAATCGAGGTGGATCTCGAACTCGGTGGCGCCTCGGGCAAATGCCGCAGCGGCGGCGCGGTGGCCGCGCACGGCCCGCGATGTGGCCTTGGCGAGGCAGGCGATCTCGTAGTCGCTCTTGACGGTTCGCGCCTGTTCGAGGCGGCCGATCAGCGATGCCGGGTTAACCTCGGCGGCGGGAAAATTCGCCGCCGCCATGCCGGCATCTTCGGCGATCACCGCCAATCCCGGCCGGTCTTTCGCGATCCGCCGCCAGTCGTCTTCGCCCTTGACGATCGAAAGCTCGAATTCGCCGGCCCAGCGTTCGTCCGGTGCCGCCGGCGGCAGATACCAGTAATCCTCGGGTTGCCAGTACCACAACGAAGGTCGCTCCCCGGGCCTGAAATACAAGGCGCAATGCGGCGTCGCGACCGGCGCCCACCAGGCGATGAGCGGATTGACCCTGAAAGGCAGTTCGTAATCGTCGCGAAAGCGAAGATGCGGGGTGCCGGAATGGATCACCAGCGCCTCGTGACCGCCGGCGGCCAACGCCTCGGCGGTGGCGGCCATGACGCGCTCGAGGTGGGGCCGGTAATGAGCGAAAGCGGTGTCGTCGGGCATGGCGGCGGTTTCTTCGAATGGCATCAGGGCGGGACGCGGGAAAGGTACAATGATGGTTTGTCTGCGGCCGCCTGACGGCGCCCGCCGCACCAGTCTGATTACCCGTGAAAGTTACAGTTTACAACACCCTCACCCGCCAGCGTGAAATCATCGTCCCGGCCGACCCCGGGCGCGTGACGATGTACGCCTGCGGCCCGACGGTCTACAACTACGCGCATATCGGCAACGCCCGGCCGGCGGTGGTTTTCGATCTGCTGCGCCGGGTGCTAGCGGCGCACTTCCCGCAGGTGGTCTATGTCCGCAACATTACCGATGTCGATGACAAGATCAATACCCGGGCTAGGGAACTCGGCGTACCGATCGGCGCGATCAGCGCGCGTTACACCGCGGCCTATCGCGAGGACATGGCCGCCCTCGGCGTCGCGCCGCCCGACCACGAACCGGCGGCGACCGGGTACCTCCCCGAAATCATCGCCCTGATCACCCGCCTGCTCGACCGCGGCTGCGCTTATACGGCCGAAGACCACGTGCTGTTCGATGTGCACCATTTCCCCGAATACGGCGCGCTGTCGCGCCGCGACCGCCGGGAGATGATCGCCGGGGCACGGGTCGAGGTCGCGCCGTACAAGCGCAATCCCGAAGATTTTGTGTTGTGGAAACCCTCGACGCCCGAGCTGCCTGGCTGGGACAGCCCGTGGGGCCGCGGCCGGCCCGGCTGGCACATCGAGTGCTCGGCGATGGCCGGCGCCCTGCTCGGCGAGACGATCGATCTGCACTGCGGCGGCCAGGATCTGATATTCCCGCACCACGAAAACGAGATCGCACAGAGCCGCTGCGCCTTTGGCCATGCATACTTCGCGCGCTACTGGGTGCACAACGGCTTCGTCCAGGTGGACAGCCGTAAGATGGCCAAATCGGTCGGCAACGTGCTGCTCGTCCGCGATCTTCTGGCCGCCCACCCCGGCGAAACATTGCGCTACCTGCTGCTCTCTGCCCATTACCGCCAGCCGCTCGACTGGACGGCGGAGGCGGTCAACCAGGCGCAGCGCACGCTCGATAGGCTCTATACCGTGCTGCGCGATCATGGGCAAGCGGACGACGAACCGCCCGGTGAACCCGAAGCGGCGTTTCTCGAATTGCTCGCCGACGATCTGAATACGCCGCAGGCGCTGGCCGAAATCAACCGCCAGGGTCGCGAGTTGGCCAATGCCGGCGACGTGCGCCAACGTGCCCTCCTGGCCCGTGCCCTGCGCGCCAACGCCGGTTTACTCGGCCTGCTGCAAGAGGCGCCGGAAGCCTGGCTGCAACAGGCGGCCGGCGGCGGTGCGGCCGATGTG
Source organism: Candidatus Jinrbaksania sp. (assembly GCA_039794245.1). Lineage (GTDB taxonomy): Bacteria > Pseudomonadota > Gammaproteobacteria > Xanthomonadales > Wenzhouxiangellaceae > DAITQM01. The sequence continues at coordinate 41,887 of JBDIVS010000012.1, read as the reverse complement.
GCTAAGATCGAACACCTGATCGAGGCCCGCAACCGGGCACGCGCGGCGCGGGCGTTCGCTGAGGCCGATCGGTTGCGCGACGAGTTGACGGCACTCGGCGTCGCCCTCGAAGACCAAGCCGACGGCACGCGCTGGCGGTGGGCCAGATGAGCGCCGAAACCGTAAATCGCCCAACCGCCGATGAGGCGCAGCAGGCCATCGTCGATGAGTTCTCGCTGCTCGGCGACTGGAACGAGCGTTATCAATATCTGATCGACCTCGGCCGCCGACTGCCGCCGTTTCCCGAGCGCTGGCAGGACGAGGCGCACAAGGTCAAAGGTTGCCAATCGCAGGTCTGGATGGCGGTCGAGCCGGCCGGCGACGTGCTGCACATCCACGCCACCAGCGACGCGCTGATCGTCTCCGGCCTGATCGCCCTTCTGCTCCGCGTTTACAGCGATCGCCCGGCCACCGAGATCGCCGCCACCCGCCCGTGGTTCGTCGCGGCCCTCGGCCTCGGAGCGCAACTCTCGCCGACCCGCAGCAACGGCCTTGCGGCGATGCTGGCCCGGATTCAGACGCTGGCGCACGAAGCGCTCAACGCCCAGACCAGCGGCTGACGCCCGGCGCAGCGGATCACCCGGCCTCATGCCGGGCTTGCGGCATCGGCGATAAGCTGATAATCGCTGACCACATAGTCGCCGTCGACGCAGGCCAGCACCAGGCCGCCGCTGTCCCGGGCGGTACCGCCCGCCCACAGCGCATAGGTCCGGTCACCGATCACCACCCGGGCGCCCGGATAGGGGCGGGTCAAGGCCCGTATGTGGCGATCGACTTCGGCGCGGGTCATCTCTGCCGGATAGAGCAAACCCTCGGCGGGTGTTCTGGCCGGCCAGTAGCTGGCCCGCGATTCGTCCTGGGCCTGCATCTCGAGGCGACCGTCGATCAGGTTCGGCCAGGCCCGGCGGATCAGCGTCCGATGCGCGGCGACAACTCGCCGGTACAAGCGGGTTGCCGTTTCGTCTTCGGCCAGCGGCAGCACCTCGCGATCGACGATCGGCCCGCGATCGACACCGGCATCCAGTCGGAACAAGGTGACGCCGGTGCGCGGCAGGTTTTTCAAAATGGCCCAGGGTATGGCGGCCCGCCCGCGGCCTTCGGGCAGCAGACTGGGGTGAATGCCCAACGCCCCTCGTTTTGCCGCGGCCAGCACCTCCGGCCCGGCGATCTGCGACCAGCCGATGATCAGCAGCCAATCCAGCCCGGCTTCCGCGATCGCGGCGACGGCCCTTGGTTCGTTGATATGCCGGATTTTGATCAGCGGTGTCGCAGTATCGGCCGCCACCCGATCCAGGTACACGCGGCCCGATTTGTCGCGTGCCAAGTCATCTTTGAGGGTGAGAAACAGAGCAAACTTCCCGCCCGCATCCAGCACTTCCTCGATACAGGCAAGTCCGAGTTGCACGCAGGTGACAATACCGACACGCGCGGCCATCAATACACCGGCGGCTGTTTTAGCAAATAAGGCAAAGTGCGGGCGAGAATTTTCAGATCGCCAAACAGGCTCAATCGGGCACAATAGGCGCCGTCGTAAGCCGCCTTCTCAGCGGTCGGCATGCCGTCGTAGGCATGGACCTGGGCCAGGCCAGTCAGCCCCGGCCGCAGGCGCCAGGCGCCGTTTTGCCGGCGCAAGGCAAGCAAGTCGGTTTGCTCGGGCAGCGCCGGCCGCGGTCCGATCAACGACATCTCGCCGCACAGTACGTTGATCAATTGCGGCACCTCGTCGATGTTCAGACGCCGTATCAGTTTGCCGATCCGGGTTACCGGCAAGCCGCCGGCGGCGCCGGACGGGATCTGCGGTGCATCGACCGGCATGCTGCGAAACTTCAACATGACAAAGCGCCGTCCCATCGCCCCGACACGCGGCTGGCGAAAAAAAACCGGCCCGCCGTCGCTCCGCCGGATCAGCCATGCGACCAACAACAAAAGCGGCGAGAGCAACAGCAAACCCAGCGCCGCCGCCGTCACGTCAAACAGCCGCTTGAAGCGTTCGGAATACATACGTAGCCATTGCGCCCTGTAATCCAATGATCGCGATGGATCGGATAACCGGGGTTACAGGTCCAATCTTTGAAAGACAACCTGCACCGCCTCGGCGTAATGCACGCCGGCCTGGCTGCCGCGCCTGGCGGCCAGCGCCCGGATGGCTTCAGCGCTGCGCGGATGCGGATAGTCGCGCATCACGCCCCGGTAGCACTGCACAGCCTGGATTTTTTTCTCCAGGCCCTGCTCGCCGATCTCGAAAAAGCCGGTCGGTTGAAACACTTTTCCGGCGGCGGCGAAAGACCACTCGGTGGACGACGGAACCTCGATAAAGTAGAAGCCTCGCAGGCAGGGTATATTCATGCGGCGCTGGAACAACCGCACCGCGGCCTGGCAGGCCAGGGAAGTGTGGCGGTGGTCGTCGTTCAGATCCTCAGGGTGGTGGGTGTAGATGTATTGTGCACCGCAGTCCTCGATCGCCTGCTCGATGAATCGCACCAGCTCGATGTGCGGCACGGTGTTCATGCTGAGATTGGGAAAGGCGCCCAGATAACTGGCCTGCATCCCCACCAGGGCATGGGCCTGGCGGAGATCCCCGTACAGTTGGTCATCGGCGGGGCGGTTTAGCCGCATATCGGCAGTGGCCGACAAAATACAGGTGTGCAGCGGCCCGGCGGCGGCCAGTAATGGCGCGGCACCGCCCAAAGCGAGGACTTCATCATCGGGATGGGCGACAACGAGCAATGCGGTCATGGCATCGAATCTGTCATGGGAGAATCATGAAAACGCCGATTCGCCTTTCATCGGACCTGCGCATTATCCCGTATCTGGATTCCCACGCACGCGCCATGGCGCTCCACGGCCGCTCTTTGCCTACGGCAAAACCGTGGCCGCTCCGCAGCCTGCGCTACGGCACTTAGCCCGCTGACTCGTGGCCGCTCAGTCGTGGCCGTTGATCACCAGTTCGACGCGGCGGTTCTGGGCCCGCCCTTCACGCGTGTCGTTGCCGGCGATCGGCCGGCTTTCGCCGTAGCCGCGGGCGGTCATCCGCTCGCCACTCACGCCGCGGCCGATCAGGTATTCGCGCACGGCACCAGCGCGCCGTTCGGAAAGCCCCTGGTTGTAGCGCTCGGTGCCGGTATGGTCGGTGTGGCCGGCGACGATGACGATCAGCGCGTCATGCTTTTTCAGGATTTCGGCGGCCTCATCGAGGATGGAATGCGATTCGGTCGTCAGGCGCGCCGAGTCGAAGGCGAAATGGACGCCGGGCAGGTCAATGCGTTCGGTCACTTCGCAGCCGTCGAGGCCGACCACCGCGCCGGGGCGCGTTTCGGGGCAGCGGTCCTTGCTGTTTTTAACACCGTCGCCATCGTCATCACCATCGACCGGCGGCGGCGCAGACTGCACCACCGGCGCCGGGGCGACGGCCGCCACCGGTGCCGGGGAGGGCGCCGGCTTCGGCGCGCGGCGGCGTTCGCCGAAGGCATAGGTGAGGCCGGCGGTGACCAGGATATCGTCGAAGCCCGTTGTCCGCACCGGCTGCTGGACATCGTCGGTATCGCGGCGGTAAGCGAGTTGCACCCGGCCGAAAAAGTGATCGGAAAATTCGAGTCTGAGGCCGAGACCGGCGGTGATGTAAAGGTCGGTGGTCGAACTGAAAAGGCCCGAATGATCGGTGCCGCCGAAGCCGGCCATGAAATAGGGCCGGACCTTGCTTTGCGGATCGGCGATGTGATAGCGGCCGACAAAACCGAGCGAGTTCATCTCGAAATCGGCGCGCCCTGGTCCGCCGAGACCGAGATTGGAGGTGTCGGAGTCGATCCGGTCATATTCCAGGTCGATGCTAAAATTGGTGGTCAGGAAACGGCCGACGCCGATGCCGTATACCGCGGTATCGTCGATTCCCGTCCGGTCGTCGTCGAGCGAGGCGATGCCGCCGAAGACGGTGACCTGCCAGCGGCGGTCGTAATCATCCTGGGCGAGAAGCACCTGGGGCAACAGGGCAACGAACGCGCCCAATGCGGTGATACGAAGAATCTGCAACATGGTTAGCTCCGGGTCGATAACAGGATGTTGGTGTTGGTCTCGCCGCGCCCGCGGAAAACACCTGCCGGACGCTGGCCAGGCAGTTGGCCGGCGCCGATCCCGCCGCGGGAGTGCCATCTTATCACGGCACTATGACGGATTGGCTGCGCCGGATCAGCGCGTATCGCGCATCTGTTTCTGCCTGAGTTCCCAGCGTTCCTGGGCATCGAGGCACAAGGTGGCGATGGGCCGCGCGTCGAGCCGGGCCAGGCCGATTTCCTCGCCGGTCTCCTCGCAATAACCGTAGGTGCCGTCCTCGATCCGGGCCAGCGCCTGGTCGATCTTGCCGAGCAGCTTGCGGTATCGGTCGCGGGTTCTCAGCTCCAGGCTGTTTTCGGTTTCCCGCGTCGCGCGCTCGGCCTCGTCGCCGACGTCGCGAACCTCGTCACGCAGATTGTCGATCGTCGCCTGCGACTCCTCGATCAGCTCCAGGCGCCACTTTTGCAGTTTGCGCTTGAAATAGGCCAGGTGCCGCGGGCACATGTACGGCTCATTGGGCGTCGGCACATAGCCTTCCGGCAGTTCCAGATCGGCGGTGATGGTTTCGGGCATCAGTGACCTCGTTCGCGGCTTGTTGGCGTCCCGGTTCACCCCTCAGGGTTCGTATTCCTTGTCCCCAGGCGGGCGATGTTATATCCTAATCGTTTGTCGTGAGCAAGACCCGATGATGACTGGAGTTCCGGCCGCCTTCTCGCAGTGGGCCCGCAGCGCTCTGCTCGCCCTGATCAGGGCCTACCAGTATGGGCTCAGCCCGTGGCTCGGCGGACAGTGCCGTTTCACGCCGACCTGCTCGCATTATGCCGCTGGCGCGATCGCCGCGCACGGGCCGTGGCGCGGCCTCGGGCTGGCGCTGTGGCGCCTCCTGCGCTGCCAGCCGCTGGCCCGCGGCGGCTACGATCCCGTCCCTCCCAAAACTGCCAGGATAGCCGACCTATGAGCCTGCTCGCCGGGAAAAAAGCCCTGATCGTCGGCATCGCCAGTCCGCGGTCGATCGCCTGGGGCATCGCCGAGGCGATGTGCCGCGAGGGCGCCGAACTCGCTTTCACCTATCAGAACGACAAGCTCAAAAGCCGCGTCGAGGCGGCCGCCGAGGCGTTCGGCGGCGGCCCGATTTTCGAGTGCGACGTGGCCGACGATGGACAGATCGCGGAGGTGTTCAGCCGCCTCGGGGAGCGTTTCGGCGGCCTCGACATCCTGGTCCACTCGGTCGGCTATGCACCGCGCGAGCAACTGGAGGGCGATTTCGCCACGGCGGTGACGCGCGAAGGCTTCCGGATCGCCCTCGATGTCAGCGCCTACAGCCTCGCCGCCCTGACCAAGGCGGCGCTGCCCCTGATGCGCGGCCGGCAGGCGGCGGTGCTGACCTTGAGCTACCTCGGCGCCGTCCGCGCCATGCCGAACTATAACGTGATGGGCGTCGCCAAGGCGGCACTCGAGGCCTGTGTGCGCTACCTGGCGCAAAGTCTCGGCCCCGCAGGCATCCGGGTCAACGCGATTTCCGCCGGCCCGATCAAGACCCTGGCCGCGGCGGGCATCGCCGGTTTCCGCGGCATGCTCGACCACGTCGAGGCGACGGCGCCGCTCAGGCGCAGCGTGACGACCGGCGAGGTCGGCAACGCGGCGGCTTTTCTGTGCTCGGACTACGCCTCGGGCATCACCGGCGAGATCACCTACGTCGATGCCGGTTACAACATTCTCGGCATGCCGGAGCGGGGCTGAGCGCCAAAGCCCGAAGCAACCGCACCCCGCATCAGCGGGGCCGCGTCTTTTCCAGATAGCGGAAGAAGTCGGAATCGGCGCTCAGCATGATCGTGCTGTTGGCACCCAGGGCACGGTAACTTTCCAGCGTCCGGAAAAATGCGTAGAACTCGGGATCGGCGCTGTAGGCCGCACCGTAGATCTTCGTCGCTTCGGCGTCGGCCCGGCCGCGGATCTCCTCGGCCGTGCGCGCCGCCTCGGAGCGGATGCGCTGCAGTTCACGCTGCATGTCGCCGACGATTTCCTGGCTGCGCCCTTGGCCTTCGGCCCGGAAACGTTCGGCGATCGACTGGCGTTCGGCGATCATCCGGCTCTCGACCTGGCGGCGGACCGAGTCGATGTAATTGACCCGCTTGATCCGGACATCGGCCAGTTCGATGCCCAACTCCGGCATCAAGCGCCGCGCCCGGTTCAGGATTTCCGCTTCGAGCCGCTCGCGGCCGAGTTTCGGGCGCTGCTTCAGATCGACGTCCTCCCGGCCGGCTAGCACCGGATCTTCGACCTTTTCGAGATCGACGTTCCAATCCCGCGAGCGGACGATCTCCTCCAGTTGCGTCGCGCTGACCATATCGCGGACGACCGAATCGATGATGTCGTCGAGGCGGGTGATCGCGCCGCGCTCATCGCGCACGCTGCGCAAAAATTGCAGCGGCTCGGCGATGCGCCAGCGCGCCGTGGTATCGACCAGGATGAACTCGCGGCCGAGCGTCGGGATCTGCGTCACGTCGCCGTCCCAGACCAAAAGGCGCTTGTCGAAATAGCGCACGTCCTGCCACGGTAATTTGGCCTTTAAACCGGGCACTGCGATCACGTCGCCGATGGGTTCGCCGAACTGGACGATGATCGCCTGTTCGGCTTCATCGACGATGTAGAGCATCGTATAGGCGCCGAGCAGAACGGCAAGGACGGCAGCCAGCGGCAGCGTGCGTTTCATTGTTCACCTTCCTTCCTTTGCGGCGCCGGGCGATCGATGTCGAGCAGCGGTAGCGGCCCGAGTTGCCCGTCCTGGACGACCAGCACCTGGCCGACGTTGGGCAGCACCTGGCCCAGGGTTTCGAGGTACAGCCGCGAGCGGGTGACCTCCGGCGCTCCCCGGTACTCGGCGAGCACGGCGGTGAAGCGGGCGCTCTCGCCACGGGCACGATTGACCCGTTCGGTGGCGTAGCCCTCGGCTTCGGCAACGATGCGGATCGCCTCGCCCTCGGCCCGCGGTATTTCCTGGTTGACCCGCTTTTGCGCCTCGTTGATCATCCGCTCGCGCTGCTGCCGCGCTTCGTTGACTTCGTTGAAAGCCGGTTGCACGGCGGGCGGCGGCACGACATCTTGCAGTTCGACCGTGATCACATGGATGCCGGCATCGTAGCGATTCATGATGTCCTGGATTTCGTCCCGCCCCTTGGCCTGGATCTCAGTGCGCCCGACGGTCAGGACATCGGAGCCGAGGCGGTTGCCGACGACGCGGCGCATCACCGATTCGGAGATGTCGCGCAGCGTACTCGTCGGCTCGCGCATGTTGTACAGAAACTTGATGGGATCGGCGACGCGGTACTGCACCACCCATTCGAGATGGATGATGTTGAGATCGCCGGTCAGCATCAGTGATTCGTCCTCGAAGCGCCCGGGGTTGTAAACGGTGCGGCCGCCGGCGCCGACGCTTTGCGTGCGGAAACCGAACTCCTGTTTCAGCACCCGTTCGGTGGCCACGCGCTGCACCCGGTCGATGCCGAACGGGATCTTGAAGTGCAAACCGGGATCTTCGATACCGCGCACCGCGCCGAAGCGTTTGACCACCGCACGTTCTTCAGGCTGGACGGTATAAAACGAGCTCAGTATGGCCCAGATGGCAACCAGCAGAAGCAAAAGGCCAAAGGTCCAGCGGCGCGGCGGCCCGCCCGATTTTTTCACCCATTCGGCAAAATCGATCGGCGGTTCCGTACCGCGGCCGTAAGATGTGACGTTGCGTATCATGCTCTCTACCTCCGGTCGTTGCCGGTCGCCGCCGATGCGATTTGCTCCGGAGGGTTCATGATCCGGTTACAAACGATCGTCGTAAACGGTGACTTTGTAGCGCCGGCGCAGGGCGGCGAGCAGGGCCTCGTATTCGACCGGCGCCTGACGGTTGACGATTTCGCGCTCGAGCTGTTCGCGGCGCGCCGCTTCGGCGCCGGCGACCGCCCCCGGGCGGCGGTCCCGAAGGGCGACGATCGCCGTATCGGTCAGGTTGCGGGGCACCAGATGATAAGCGGCGATCACCTTGCCGCTTGCGTCGCGACTGACCGGCAGGGAAAACAGTTCATCGAGGAACGAGGCACCCAACTGGAAGTCGTTGCGGCCGAGCGCCGAGTTTTCGGTGACCGCCGCCTCGACGGTCGCGGCGGCCTCGTCGAGGGTCAGTTCGCCGCTCTCGATCCGGGCCAGCAGTGCCTCTGCCGCCTGGCGTGCCAGACGGCGCTGTTCCTGCTGCTGCAAGATGCCCCGGATCTCGTCGCTGACCGTCTCCAGCGAGCGCTGTTCGGCCGGGCGGTGCTCGTCGATCCGGACGACGACGGTGCGGCCGGTCGCCAGTTCCACAGGATCGCTGTTCAGGCGCTGGACTAACACTTCGTCGGAAAACGCCGCCTGCAGTACCGCCGGATGGGCGGCGATGTCAGGGCCGCCGCCGCGGCCGAACAGCGGCGTCTTCCTGACCTCAAGGCCCAACTCCTCGGCGGCCCCGTCGAGGCTGCCGTTGTCTTCGTAAGTGATCGTCGCCAGCCGGTCCACCGCTTCCTGGTAGCGCCACTCGGTGCGCTCGTCGAGCAACTCCTGCTTAAGTTCGGCCTTGACTTCCTCGAACGGTTTCTGCCGGCTGCCCTCGATCTCGCGCAACTGGATGATGTGGTAACCGAAGCCGGTTTTCACCGGCGCGGAAATCTCTCCGGCGGCGAGCGCGAACAGCGCGTCCTCGAACGGGGTGACCATCACGCCGCGCTCGATCCAGCCCAGATCGCCGCCGATTTCCGCCGAACCGGGATCGGCGGAGTATTCTTTGGCCAGCGCGGCGAAATCCTCGCCGCCGCGGGCCCGCGCGGCGATTTCTTCGGCTTGTTGCCGCACCGCCTCGTCGGCCGCAGCCTTGGCCTCTTCGCCGGCTTCTTCGGGGATGGTCAACAAGATGTGCGACACCAGGCGCCGCTCGCCGGCGCCAAAGCGCTCACGGTTGTGTTCGTAGCGGGCCAGCAGCTCATCGTCGCTGATCTCGATTTCGTCGATAAAGTTCGCCGCATCGACCTCGAGATAGGCCAGCGACACCTGCTCCTCGGTCATGAACTCGGTGCGGTGCTCGTCGTAATAAGCGGCGATCTTCTTCTCATCGACGATTGCCTGGTCGCGGTAACGCGCCGCCGGGACCGTGAAAAACGCCACTGCGAGCTGCTCGCCGTAAAGTTCCAGGGCGCGGTCCGTTTCAGCGGTGGTGGCAAAACCGGAGCCGGTCAGCGCCCCGGCCAGATCCTGCACCACGCGGCCGTCGCGGATCTGGCTTTCGAACAATTTCGGCGTCAGGCCCTGCTGGCGCAGCGCCAATTGGTAGACCTGGGGGTCGAAGCGGCCGGCGACCTGAAAAGCCGGAATGGCCGAGATCGCCTCGGCGAGCTGGCGGTGCGGCAGGTCCATGCCGCCGTCGAGGGCGTAAGCGCGGAGCAACCGCTCGTCGATCAGGTTATCGAGAAACTCGCGGCGCGCCACCGGCGTATCGTATAACGCCGGGTCGTAATTGTCGCCGAGCTGGCGCTGCACCTGGCGGCGGTAATTGGAAAATTGCGTCTGGTAATCCTGGATCGTGATCTGGACATCGTCCTGACCGAAAAGACCGAATCCGGGCATCTCGATCTCGGCGACCAGATTTATCCCACCGCCGGTGAAATAGCCCTGGATACCGACCAGCGCGAACGGCAGGGCGAGCAGCCCCAGAATGATGATGGCGATGATCCCGGTGATCCGGTCGCGGATGGCTTGCAGCATGATGGCGCCTGTGGATTAACCTGGGTTACTTGACGCAGCGGGCGGCAGCACGACTGAAATACGACGGGCGCCGCTCAGGCGCCCATAGTATGGCAAGGCATGCATGGCACCGAGTCCTGACCGTCGATTCCCGGCCCCGGATGTCTGGCCCGGGCTTGCGAACGGATTCATCGTTCAGGCTCAGTGGCGGAGTGGACGGGACTCGAACCCGCGACCCCCGGCGTGACAGGCCGGTATTCTAACCAACTGAACTACCACTCCGACTGAAAAACCCGGATTCGGCCGCCGCTGCCCGGCGCCGGCCGGTGACCCTGGTGGGTGCTGACGGGATCGAACCGCCGACCCTCGCCTTGTAAGGGCGATGCTCTACCGGCTGAGCTAAGCACCCCGGCAAGAGCCGGTCAGTTTACCGCATCCTTGAGGGCTTTGCCAGCCTTGAACGTCGGGGCTTTTGACGCCTTGATCTTCAGCTCGGCGCCGGTCTTCGGATTACGGCCAATGCGAGCGGCGCGTTTTTTGACCTGGAAGGTGCCGAATCCAACCAGGGAGACGACATCCCCCCGGCGCAGCGCCCCGGTGATGACCCCGGTAAAGGCGTCAAGGGCGCGTGTCGCATCCGCTTTCGTCAGGCCTGCCCGATCGGCGATCGCATCGATCAATTCTGCTTTGTTCATAGAAGATACTCCATCCATCGATTAGTGAACCGCCGGGCGGGGCGCGATGCCGATGCCCGGCGTGGGGCGAATGCCCCGGCCGCAGCGACCATTCGGCCGTTACGGCACCTGGACCGCGTGCCGGTCGGCCCGGGTAAAGAGTGTCTGCAAACCCCGGACATCGTGCCCATCATGGTACGCCATGCCTGGCCCGACCGCGCTGCCTCCGGCCCCTTTACCCCTCCGGGAGGCGCCGCCGTGTGCAATCCCCGGCCTCCTGCCCGAACCGCACCGGCGCACATTGCCCGGCACAGCGGGTTCGTCACCACGGCACGATGCCGGCTTCGTAGGTGATCCCCCCGTGACCGGCATCTTAGCGCACCGTCAAGGCCGCAGCAAGCGGCGGCTGGCAAAATTCAATGGGCGCGGATTTCGGGTTTGGCGGCAGCGGGGAGCTTGACCGGTGCACCGGCGCTGTCCGCGACCAGGGGCTTGGGGGCCTCGGCCAGGGCCAGGGCCAGCACTTCATCGATCCACGAGACCGGCCGGATATCGAGCGCGCCGCGAATATTCTTCGGAATTTCAACGAGATCCTTTTCGTTTTCCGCCGGGATCAGCACGGTCTTGATGCCGCCGCGATGGGCCGCGAGCAGCTTTTCCTTCAAGCCGCCGATCGGCAACACCTTGCCACGCAGCGTGATCTCGCCGGTCATCGCGACATTGGCCTTGACCGGAATCCGGGTCAGCGCCGAGACCACCGCGGTACACATCGCAATCCCGGCGCTCGGCCCGTCCTTGGGTGTCGCCCCTTCGGGGACGTGCAGGTGGATGTCCCGGTGCTGGTGGAAATCGGGGTCGATGCCGAGCATCTCGGCGCGGCTGCGGACCACGGTGATCGCCGCCTGCACCGATTCGCGCATCACGTCGCCGAGTTGCCCGGTCTGGCTGAACTTGCCCTTGCCGGGCACCACCGCGACTTCGATGCGCAGCAACTCGCCGCCCACCTCGGTCCACGCCAGGCCCGTCGCCTGGCCGACTTCGTTGTTCTCCTCGGCGTTGTCGTAACGGAAACGGCGGACGCCGAGATACCGCTCCACGACACCGGGACCGACTTCGACCTTGCGCCGCTTGGGGTTGAGGCTGAGCTCCTTGACCACCTTGCGGCAGATCTTGGCGATCTCCCGCTCCAGCGCCCTGACCCCTGCCTCGCGCGTGTAATAGCGGACGATATCGCGCAAGGCGCCGCGCGTCAGGTGCAGTTCCTCGGGCTTGAGGCCGTGCTGTTCGCGCTGCTTGGGCGCCAGGTGGCGCTCGGCGATGTGCAGTTTCTCGTCCTCGGTATAACCGGGGATGCGGATGGTTTCCATCCGGTCGAGCAGCGGCGGCGGGATGTTCAGCGAGTTAGCGGTGGCGATGAACATCACTTCCGACAGGTCGTAATCGACTTCAAGGTAGTGATCGTTGAAGGCGTGGTTCTGCTCCGGATCGAGCACCTCGAGCAGCGCCGATGACGGGTCGCCACGGAAATCCATCGACATCTTGTCAATCTCGTCGAGCATGAACAGCGGGTTGCGGGTCTCGGCCTTGGCCATCCCCTGCAGGATGCGGCCGGGCAGCGATCCGATGTAGGTCCGCCGGTGGCCGCGGATTTCGGCCTCGTCGCGCACGCCGCCGAGCGACATGCGGACGAACTTGCGGCCGGTGGCGCGGGCGATCGAGCGGCCAAGCGAGGTCTTGCCGACGCCGGGCGGCCCGACCAGGCAGAGGATCGGCCCCTTGAGCTGGCGCACACGCTGCTGGACGGCGAGGTATTCGACGATCCGCTCCTTGACTTTCTCCAGGCCGTAGTGGTCCTCGTCGAGGATGGCCTCGGCGGCGCGCAGATCCTCGCTGACCTTGCTGCGTTTCTTCCATGGTACGGCGAGCAGCCAGTCGAGATAATTGCGCACCACGGTGGCCTCGGCGGACATCGGCGACATCATCTTGAGCTTGGCCAGTTCGGCCGTCGCCTTGTCTTTGACCTCCTTCGGCATACCGGCTTTTTCGATACGCCGCGCCAGTTCCTCCAGGTCGTTGGGCACGTCGTCCATCTCGCCCAATTCCTTCTGGATCGCCTTCATCTGCTCGTTGAGGTAATACTCGCGCTGGCTTTTTTCCATCTGCGACTTGACCCGGCCGCGGATGCGCTTTTCCAGTTGCAAAACGTCGATCTCGCCCTCGATCAGGGCCATCAGACGTTCCATGCGCTGCTGGACAGCGACGGTTTCGAGCAACTGCTGCTTTTCCTGGAGGCGGACGCCGAGGTGCGCCGCGATATTGTCGGCCAGACGGCTGGGGTCGTCGATGCCGGACAGCGTGGTCAGAAGCTCCGGCGGAATCTTGCGGTTGAGTTTGATGTACTGCTCGAACAGCGTGAGCAGCGTGCGCATCGTAACGTCGAGCGTCCGCGGATCGTCCGCCGCTTCGCCGACGAGCGGTTGCCAGGCCGCGGCAAGATAACCCGCCGCCTGGTGAAAGGAGGTGACCTTGACCCGCTCGCGGCCTTCGACGAGCACCTTGGTCGTGCCGTCCGGCAGGCGCACCATCTGCAAGACCACGGCCAGGGTACCGACGTCGTAGAGGTCGGCCGGTTCGGGCTCGTCGGTTTCGGGGCTGCGCTGGGTGATGACGACGATCTGCTTGTCGCGCTTCATCGCCTCTTCGAGGGCGCGCATCGAACACTCCCGGCCGACGAACAGCGGTATCACCATGTAGGGATAGACCACGACGTCACGCAGCGACAGGATCGGTGTGGCGGACGGGGTGGGGGTGGCCGGGGTCGTCTGGGGCATCATCGCTTTCCTCAACCGCCGGGGATGTGGCGGACAGCCTGAATATGCGCCCCGCAGCCACCGATATCAAGTCGCCGCCGCGGGGCTTGGCGTTGCGGCGCGCGGGCGGTGCCCGGCGGTTCAGCCGGCGCGCGAGGTTTCGCGCCGTTCCTCGTGGATATAGTAAGGCGGCTGCTCGCCGCGGATCACCGCCTCGTCGACAACCACCTTGCGGATCGTCTTTTGCGTCGGGATCTGGTACATGCTGTCGAGCAGGACGTTCTCGATGATCGTCCTCAGGCCGCGGGCCCCGGTCTTGCGCTCCATCGCCTTGCGGGCGATGGCGTGCAGCGCGTCCTCGCGGATTTCGAGTTCGCAGCCGTCGAGATCGAAGATCTTGCGGTATTGCTTGACCAGCGCGTTGCGCGGCTCGGTGAGGATGCGGACCAGGGCCGGCTCGTCCAGTTCCTCCAGCGTCGCGACCACCGGCAGGCGGCCGACAAACTCGGGGATCAGACCGAAGCGGATCAGATCCTCGGGTTCGACCTGGCGGAGCAGCGCCGAAACCGGGGCCTCCTTGTCGTTGCCGCGCAGTGCGGCCTTGAAGCCGATACCGGTGGCCGCCGAGCGCGCCTGGATCACTTTTTCCAGGCCGGCGAAGGCGCCGCCGCAGATGAACAGGATGTGGCTGGTATCGACCTGCAGGAATTCCTGCTGTGGGTGCTTGCGCCCGCCCTGTGGCGGGACCGAGGCAACGGTTCCCTCGATCAGCTTGAGCAGCGCCTGCTGTACGCCCTCGCCGGAGACGTCGCGGGTGATCGACGGGTTTTCTGACTTGCGCGAGATTTTGTCGATTTCATCGATGTAAACGATGCCGTTTTGCGCTTTTTCGACATCGTAATCGCATTTTTGCAGCAGTTTCTGGATGATGTTCTCCACGTCCTCGCCGACGTAACCGGCTTCAGTCAGCGTCGTCGCATCGGCGATCGTGAACGGCACCTGCAACTGGCGGGCCAGCGTTTCGGCGAGCAGCGTCTTACCCGACCCGGTCGGGCCGATCAGCAGGATGTTGCTTTTGGCCAGCTCGACGTCGTCCTTGCCCCGCCGCTTGGCCTCGAGTCTGAGGTAATGGTTGTAAACCGCGACCGCCAGCACTTTTTTGGCGTGCTCCTGGCCGATCACGTACTGGTCGAGAAAATCGTGGATTTCGCTCGGCACCGGCAGGTTGGCGCGCTCGACGCTGCCGCTGTCTTCCAGCTCCTCGCGGATGATGTCGTTGCACAGCTCGACACATTCGTCGCAGATATAGACGCTGGGGCCGGCGATCAGCTTGCGGACCTCGTGCTGGCTTTTCCCGCAAAAGGAACAGTAGAGGATTTTGCCGGGCGCTGATTTGCGGGTGTTATCGGTCATCGTCACGCTTACCTCGGCGCATGCCGCAAGATGCCGGGCCGACCGGCGGGGTCAAGGTACCGATCCCAATAATAACCGATCGCCGCGCGCCGCGCGGCGCGGCCGGGATCAGGCCGGCGGCACGGCCGCCGGGCGGCTGACCAGCACCTCGTCGATCAGGCCATAGTCGCGGGCCTGCTCGGCGGTCAGGAATTTGTCGCGCTCGGTATCCTGGGCGATGCGCTCGACGTCCTGGCCGCTGTGGCGGGCGAGGATCTCGTTGAGCCGGGCCTTGACCTGCAAAATCTCGCGGGCGTGGATGTCGATGTCGGTCGCCTGCCCCTGGAAACCGCCGAGCGGCTGATGGATCATCACCCGCGAATGGGGCAGACAGTAGCGCTTGCCGGCGGCGCCGGCGGTCAGCAGCAGCGCCCCCATGCTCGCCGCCTGGCCGACACAGATCGTGCTGACCGCGGGCCGGATGTACTGCATCGTGTCATAGACCGCCAACCCCGCGGTGACGATGCCGCCCGGGCTGTTGATGTACAGGTTGATGTCCTTGTCAGGGTTTTCCGATTCGAGGAACAGAAGCTGGGCGATGATCAGATTGGCCACCTGGTCGTCGATCGGGCCGACGACGAAAATCACCCGCTCCTTGAGCAGCCGGGAATAAATATCGTAGGAGCGCTCGCCGCGCGCCGTGTGCTCGACGACGATGGGCACCAGATTCAGGGCCGTTGGGCGCACGGTCTCAGCCACGGCGCGACTCCTCGATCAGGGCGGCGAACGCCATCGGTTCGCTGCTGCTGTCCACCTGCTCGACCAGCCAGTCGATGATCTGTTCCTCGCGCACTTCGCGGCGGACGTTGGCCATCAACTGCGGATCGTTGCTATAAAGATTGACGACCTCCTCGGGTTTTTCATAAGTCGAGGCGATTTCCCGGATCTTCTCATCGACGCGCCGCGGATCGGCCTCGATGCCCTGGCGGCGCCCCAACTCGCCGAGCAGAAACCCGGCCAGCACCCGGCGTCGGGCGACCGGCGCCAGTTCCTCAGCGCCCGGCACGCTGCCGGCCTCGCCCTGCATGGCCTGCACCTGGCGCTGGAGCTCGGCGCGCAGCGTCTGCGCCTCGCTGCGGATCAGGCTGGGCGGCAAATCGAGATCCTGGTAGCGGGCGACGAGCGCCTCGACGACGCGCCGGCGGCGGACACGGCGGACTGCGGCGTTGCGCTCGCGCTCCAGATTCTCCATGACCTCCTGGCGCAGGCGTTCGATCCCGCCTTCGGTGACGCCGAAAGCGCTGCAGAAGGCATCGTCGAGGGCCGGCAGCTCGCCACCTTGCACGGCGCGGACGGTGAGCGTGATCTCCGCTTTGCAGCCGGCCAGGTCGGGATCGGGGAAATCCGCCGGAAAATCGAGCGCGACGGTTTTTTCCTCGCCCTCGGACATCCCGCTGAGCGCCGCTTCCAGGTCCGCAAAAACCGGGCTCTGACCGAGGATCAAGGCCAGCCGGCGATGACCGGCCGGCGGCACCGTACCGCCGCCGGCAACCTCGGCGCGATAGTCGAACAGCACCCGATCGCCGGCCGCGGCGGGCCGGCCGGCCGCTTCCCACCGGCGGCGCTGCTCGCGCAGCATCGCGATCATCTGCTCGACATCGCTGTCGGCGACCTCGGCGGTTGGGTGGCGGATCGTCAACCTGGCAAGCTCGATTTCGTCGAGCCGCGGGAAAACTTCGACGCGGGCCGTGTAGTGCAGATCCTGATCGCCGGCTGTGGCGGGCAGTGTCTTGAGCTCGGGAACGGCGGCGACGCGCAGCTCGCGCTCATCGAGCGCCTGGCGCAGCGTCGTCTGGATCACTTCCTCGATGATTTCCTCGCGCACCTTGCTGCCGTAACGCTGGCGGATCACATCGAGCGGCACCTTGCCGGGGCGAAAACCCTTGAGGCGGACCGTCCGGCCGAGATTGCGCAACCGTTCCTGCAAGCGGCCGTCCACCTCGGTGGCCGGAACCGTGACGGTCATCCGCCGCTCGAGGGCGTTCGTTTCTTCGATCGTTACCTGCATTTCGTCATTCCGCAGCACACGGGACCGGCAATGCCGGTCCCGGCAGTAAATTGGTGGGCCATCAGGGACTCGAACCCCGAACCAATTGATTAAGAGTCAACTGCTCTACCGATTGAGCTAATGGCCCAACTAGAGACTAGAGACTAGAGACTAGAGACTAGACCTTGTGTGCTGCGGCGCAGCACACAAAAACAATCTAGTCTCTAGTCTCTAGTTTCTAGTATCCAGATGGGGTGGACGATGGGGCTCGAACCCACGACCACAGGAATCACAATCCTGCGCTCTACCAACTGAGCTACGCCCACCGTCTAGATACTAGACACTAGAAACTAGACTGTTTGTGTGCTGCTGCACAGCACGTCATTATTAAGTCGCGCTCCGCGCGACACAACCCAATCTAGTTTCTAGTCTCTAGTCACTAGATGCGCGCCCGGCAGGACTCGAACCTGCAACATTCGGCTTAGAAGGCCGATGCTCTATCCGGTTGAGCTACGGGCGCAGACGGGTGATCATACCGAATGCCCCGGGATCTGGTCGGGGTGGAGGGATTCGAACCCCCGACCTACTGCTCCCAAAGCAGTTGCGCTACCAGACTGCGCTACACCCCGCCGAAACGGCCTGCCAGAGCTGGGAAATGTTACTTTGAACATGGGTCGGAGGTCAAGTTCGGCCGCTTTGCGTCGCTTGTAACGGTGGGAGTGGCGGCCGGGAGCGAGCGTCCCGGCCGCCGCGACGGGGGCGAACCGGTCCGGCTCAGAACCGGTAGCCGATCCCGATGCCGTACACCCACGGATCGACCTCGACCTTGGCGACGGTGATGTCGCCGACCGCCGAGCCGGTGATCCGCGCCTGGTCGGAGATGTCGATGTACTTGACGTCGGCGTTGACGAACCAGTGGTCGTCGATCGTGAAATCGATGCCGGCCTGCGCCGCAAAACCGAACGAATCGCCGATCCGGACGCGGTCGCCGGGGGCACGGAACGTCGGTTTCAGATCCTCGCTGAAGAAGATCGTGTAGTTGATGCCGGCTCCGAGATATGGCTGGACGCGCGATTCGGGGAAAAAGTGATACTGCGCCGTCAGCGTCGGGGGCAGCACCCACGTTTCGAGCACCGGCCCGAGGTCGGCCGCGGTGCCGGCTGCCACGGCCTTGTGCTCGGCGGTGGCCAGAATCAGTTCGAAGCCGATATTGCGGGTCACCATATAGGTGAAATCGAGTTCCGGCGTCACCGAACTGTCGATCCTGACCCGGCTGCCCGGCACGTCGCCGCCCAGGGCCGGGGCGTTGATGACGCTGCTCGACGAATCTGGATCGATGACGATACCCCGCAGCCGGACCAGCCAGTCCCCCGCCTCGAAGGCGCCGGCCGGCGAGGCCGCCAGCACGCCCAGAACCACAGCCGCCGGGGCGGCGTATTTCCACATACTGTCCATCGGATACCTCTCTTTGGCTTGCTATTCGCCCGTCGTGCGAGCTTGCGGCCATGATCGGCGATGCTGCCGCAAGGCGGCTTGATGGAAATCAAATGACAGGTCAGGCCGCTTGATCCGGATCAACAAACCGGCGGCGGCGTTCGGCGAGGAGCAGTGCGGCAGAGGTCACCTGCCAGGGCACGAGCCAGAGGAGAAGATCGTGATTGACCTGGTCGCCGGCTGTGAATTTGAGCCCCACCGCAACGGCGGCGGCAGCGGCGATCAGCCAGGCCGCCGCCGGTACCCACCGGCCGTGCGGGCGGATCGCCGGATAGAGGGCAAGCGGAGTCAGAAGCAGCAGGTTTTCGTTGGCAGACGCTGCCCAATGGGCACTCCACCCCCACAACCAGGCGAGCAAAAGGCCGCCGAGACCCGAGGCCAGAAGCCACAGGCGCAGCGGCAGCAAGGCAACGAACGGCCGGCGGCGCCGCGCCCAAACCCAAATACCGGCGAAAACCAGAGCGCCGGCGACACCGAGCGCGGCAAGTCGGCCGTAGTGCGGCGACCACGGCGGCGGCCACGGTTTGCCGCCGCTAAGCGGCTGTATCGGACCGGCCAGCGGCCGGCCGCCGATCTTGACCGCGCCGACGGCCCGCGCCAGGTCGGCCGGCAGATAGCCGAGACGCCAGTCGTCCAGTTGCCGCTCTGCCAGCCGGCCGAGTGCCAGGTGCATGCCGAGCGCCAGCCAGAAATCATCATCGACCATAGCCAGCGCTGTGCTGCGGTAAGTCGCCTCGCGCGGCGCGGCCGAAAGTGCGGTGACGAGCGCGCCGCCCAGCGCCCGATCCAGCGCATCGCGCACCCGGGTCGAGCAGTTGGCGGTGAAATAATCGTAAACGTAACGGCTGTGCTCCGGCTCGACGCCGCGCCGCAAGGCCGCCGCCAGATGCCGGAACTCGTCCGGCGCCAGGGCCAGGGGCTGCACGGCGACACTGCGCCCGACCCGCCGGTACCATTCGAACTCGCGGGCCGGGTTCATCGCCGCCGAATAATAGGTCATGTGGCCCTGGATGAAACGCCACAAAAAGCCCGGTTCGGACCAGTCGAAGTAGCCGAAATTGAACAGGTGATCGAGCCCGCTCTCCGCATCGCGCAGCCACAGCGCGTTGTGGCCGAAACGCTCCCAGACCGCGTCGCCGGGACCGTAGGTGACGAGCCAGGCTTCGGGTGCGGCGGCCACAGGCGCCGCCGGCAGCGCGGCGGCGCCCAGGAGCAGCAGAACGCCGGCCGTGCGGCGCATCAACCGCGCTGCAATTGAAGCTGGTGTATGCGGCGCTTGTCGGCGGCGGTGACGGTCAGTTCCAGAGAGCCGATCCGGACTTTTTCGCCGAGTTCCGGCAGGCGGCCGATTTCGGCCAGCACCAGGCCGCCGATCGTATCGTATTCGTCGTCCCTGAAACGGCAGCCGAACGCCTCGTTGACCTCTTCGATCGGCGTCAGCGCCGCGATCTGGAAGCGCCCGGGGGCGATCTCGACGATGCCGGCCCCGTCTTCGCTCTCGTCGTATTCGTCATCGATGTCGCCGACGATCTCCTCGAGCACGTCCTCGATCGTCACCAGGCCGGCGACCGCGCCGTATTCATCGACGACAATGGCCATGTGATTGCGCGAATCGCGGAATTCGCGGAGCAGCACGTTCAGGCGCTTGCTCTCCGGGATCAGCACCGGCGGCCGCATCAGATCCTTGAGCCCCAGGCGCTCGCCCGCCGGGCAGTAACAGCGCAGCAAGTCCTTGGCGAGCACGATGCCGAGTACTTCCTCGCGGTTGTCGCTGACCACCGGGAAACGCGAATGTCCGGATTCGACCACCATCGGCAGGATTTCTGAAATGGCCGCATCGTGCGGCACGACGACCATCTGGGCGCGCGGAATCATCACGTCGCGCACTTTGAGATCCCCCATGCGCAAGGCGCCTTCGATCATCGGCAGGGCGTCGGCATCGATGATGCCGCGGTCGTGGGCCTCTTTGAGTTCGGTAATGATGTCCTCGCGGTCCCGGAATTCTCCGGAGAGCGCCTGGCCCAGGCGCTCGAACCAACTTCGGCCTGAGCCGTTCGTCGCTGAATCTTCGTTCATCTAGTCTCGCGCGAGCGGAGCGATCGCGCCTGTATCTCCTTGCTGCGGCTTACGCCGGGATCATCGCCGCCGGCATCCGGCGGCGGTCTTGGATTGTAACCGGGCGCCGGCCGGCGGAACATCCCGCCGCCCAGCACGGTACGGGTCGGGGACGCCGAAAGCAGCAAGCAACACGCGTTCGCGCCGTTCCATGCATTCGGCCTCCGCCGGATCAATATGGTCGTAGCCGAGCAAATGCAAGACGCCGTGGACAACCAGATGGGCAAAGTGGTCGCCCGGCGGCTTACCCTGTTCCCGGGCTTCGCGCCGGGCGAGTGGCGCGCAGACGGCGACATCGCCCAGCCAGCGCTCACCTGCAACGCTCGGCGGGCCGGGAAAAGCCAGCACATTGGTCGCCGCCGCCCGGCCGCGGTAACGCCGGTTCAGCCGGGCGCTCTCCGCCCCGCCGACCAGGCGGATGCAGGCCCCGCCGGCCCGCCGTTCGGCATCGAGCACGGCTTCGACCCAGGCCCGGATGCGGCCCGGGTGCGGCGCCCCGGCGCGCGACGTGGCGTATTGCACAACGACCGGCGCGCCGGACTGCACCGGCGGCTTTGAACCGGCCCCGCCGCGCCGCTCGCGGTCCACCTGGCTCATCGGGCAGCAGGCTCGGCCGGTGGCGGGGTTTTCTCGTATGCCTCGATGATCCGCTGCACCAGTTGATGCCGTACGACATCACCGGCATCGAAACGCGTGATGCCGATGCCCGGCACGCCGGCCAGCAGCGCCAACGCCTGCGGCAGGCCGCTGGCCCGATGGCTCGGCAGGTCGGTCTGCGTCAGATCGCCGGTGATCACGGCTTTCGAGGCGAAGCCGATGCGGGTCAGGAACATCTTCATCTGCTCGCTGGTTGTATTCTGCGCCTCGTCGAGGATGATGAAGG
This sequence comes from Candidatus Jinrbaksania sp., assembly GCA_039794245.1. Taxonomy (GTDB): domain Bacteria; phylum Pseudomonadota; class Gammaproteobacteria; order Xanthomonadales; family Wenzhouxiangellaceae; genus DAITQM01. The sequence continues at coordinate 20,626 of JBDIVS010000012.1, read as the reverse complement.
CATCGTTTAGCGTCCGGCCGCGCATAAAGGCCAACGGTGCGATCTCGATCACATGGCGGTCGATCAGCCGGGCGACCTGCTCGTGGCCGAGCATCTCGTAGAGCGCGTCGTACAGCGGGCGGAGATACGGATCGACTTTCTGCGCCATGTCACCGGGCAGAAAACCGAGCCGCTCGCCGGCCTCGACCGCCGGCCGGACGAGGACGATGCGGGCCACCCGCTCGTGCTCCAGCGCATCGACCGCACAGGCCACCGCCAGATAGGTCTTGCCGGTGCCGGCCGGGCCGACGCCGAAATTGACATCGTTGTTGCGGATCGAGCGGATATAGGCGATCTGGTGCGCGCCGCGGCCGCGGATCGGGCCGCGCCGGGTCCGGATCACCGGATTGTCGCCGGCCTCGTCGCCGGCGGCCGGCGCCGGCCCGGGGGCGGCGACCAGCCCGCCGAGATAGAGGTTCACGACCGCCGGATCGAGCGTCTCGCGCCCGGTTGCGGCATAAAGCTCATCGAGAAAGCGCGCCGCCCGCTGCCGGGCCTCCGGCGCCCCGTGGACCGCGAAAAGGTTGCCGCGATAGGCGATTTTGACATTCAAACGCTCCTCGACCTGCCGCAAATGACGATCGAGCGGGCCACACAGATTGGCCAACCGCCGACTATCGGCCGGTTCGATATCGATGACCTCGGCGGCGGTCACCGGTTCGGCGGGCGCTTGCGGAGCAGGTAGCGTCGCCATTCGGCGATCAGGCGGCCTGCGGGGCGGCTGCCGGCCCGGATTTTGGCACGCAGGATTCGGCCACCCGCCCACGCAGCGTATGGGCCAGGGCCTGCGTGACGGTCACCGGCACGAGCCGGCCGATCCACTCGGCCGGCCCGGCGAAATTGACGGTTTTGTTGCACGAGGTGCGGCCGGTCAAGTCTAGCGGATTGCGCCGGCTCCGGCCCTCGACCAGCACCTCGAGAGTGGTTCCGACCCGGCTTTCGAGGTATTCGGCGGCAAAGGCATCGATCCGGCGCTGTAAAACAGCGAGCCGCTCCTTTTTGACCGCCAACGGCACCGGATCGGCCAGTGCCGCCGCCGGCGTACCGGGCCGCGGGCTGTAAATGAAGCTAAAGCTCTGGTCGAAGCGCAACTCCTCGATCAGCTTCATCGTCAAGGCAAAATCAGCGTCGGTTTCACCGGGAAAGCCGACGATGAAATCCGACGACAGCGCAAGCTGCGGCCGGATAGCGCGCAGGCGGCGGATCTTTTGCTTGTATTCGAGCACCGTGTGGCCGCGCTTCATCAGCGCCAGGATGCGATCCGACCCCGACTGCACCGGCAGGTGCAGATAATCGGCGAGCTTCGGCACCGCCTCAAAGGCGGCGATCAGGCTCGGCGAAAACTCGACCGGGTGCGAGGTCGTAAAGCGGAGCCGGGCCAGGCCATCGATCGCCGCCAGATAGCGGATCAACAGCGCCAGATCGGCCACTTTGCCAGTCGCCCCCATCGCCCCGCGATAAGCGTTGACGTTCTGGCCGAGCAAGTTGATCTCGCGCACCCCCTGCTCGGCGAGCAGCGCCGCCTCGGCCAGCACGTCGTCGAGCGGCCGGCTGACCTCCGGGCCGCGGGTATAGGGCACGACGCAGAAACTGCAATACTTGCTGCACCCTTCCATCACCGAGACGAAAGCGCACGGCCCGTCGGCCCGGGGGGCGGGCAGGCGGTCGAATTTTTCGATTTCCGGGAAGCTGACATCGACCACCGGCCGCGCCGTCGCCCGCCGCTCGTCGATCAGTTCCGGTAAACGGTGCAGCGTCTGCGGCCCGAAAACGAGATCGACCAGCGGCGCCCGGCCAAGCAGCGCCTCGCCCTCCTGGCTCGCCACGCAGCCGCCGACGCCGATCAGCAAATCCGGCTTGCGCCGCTTCAACGCCTTCCAGCGCCCGAGCTGCGAAAACACCTTCTCGGCCGCCTTCTCGCGGATCGAGCAGGTATTGAGCAAAATCACATCGGCCTCGCCCTCGTCGGCGGTCAATTCCAGCCCGTGCGAGGCGGCGAGCACATCGGCCATCTTTGCCGAATCGTACTCGTTCATCTGGCAGCCGTAGGTTTTGATCAGCAGTTTGCCGGCCATTCAAATATGGTACAGCAAAGCGTCCGTGGCACCGCAAGATGAGGCTGCCAAGAAGCACTTTGGTCGGGAGTTCGAATTGGAACTCCGTCCGGTGCAGAGGCTGTCTGGCTGAGGGGACTTCGGGAAAAAATGGCGCGCCCGGAGAGATTCGAACTCCCGACCGCCTGGTTCGTAGCCAGGTACTCTATCCAGCTGAGCTACGGGCGCGTGTTTGGGGTGTGCTGTGGGGGCGGGATTATCGGCGGTGGGGGTCAGTTTGTCAAGGTGACGGCGGGATTGGGTATGATGGGTTTTCTTTCGGTTCGGCGGGCGGGTGCAATGATCGGCGGTGATTCGGAATCGGTTTTTTGGCGGCGGCTGAGGTCGGCCGCTCGCAGGCGCCGACTCTGGGTGCTGCCGGCGGTATTGGCGATGCTCGTGACCGGCTGCCAAACGCCGCCGCCGAAACCGCCGCCTGCCGAAGAACCGCCAAAGACCAAGCCTGAGCCGTCCCGGACATCTCAATCGCCACAAGAGGCTGAACCGTCCTCGCCGCAGGAGCAGACCAGGGAGACAGAAGCGAAACCCAAACAAGCCCCGCCGCCGGCGACAACCGCCGCCGCGCCGCAGGCGGAACCGGTGCAACAAACCGAACCCCCGGAACAAACCGAACCCCCGGAGCCGGCCGCGGCCCGGCAACAGGTAGCGGAGGCGCCGGGCTCAGCGGCCGGCGCCGCGCCCGCCTCCGCCTCGTCGGCCGTCGAAGCGCTGCGCACGGCGGCATTGCAGGCCAAAGCGGCGCAACAGGCGGCGGCCGAAGCCGAGGCGGCGCGCGCGGCGACCGACACGGCGCTCGCCGAAATGCGGCAACAAGCGCCGCAATCGACCAGATCGGAACCGGCGGCCGGCAGCGGCTCGCCGGGCGGTTCACCGCCAGCCGGGGCGGCCGGATCCACTACGCCGCAAACGGCAGACGATCAGACGGCACCGGACAAGGCCGCAGCGGCCCAAACCGCAGCGGCCCAGGCGGCTCTCGCGCGCTCCGCGGCCGAGCGCGCCGAACGGGCGGCGGCACAAGCCAGAAAGGCCGCGGCGCAAGCGGCGCAGGAGGTGGCTTATGCCGCCGATGCCGGGCGGATGGCGGCAGCGGCCGAAGCGGCACACATGGCGGCCCGGCAGGCGGCGGCCGCCGCCACGGAACTGGCCGGTCAGGCTCCGGGAACCGAAGCGGGCGGCCCGGGCTCCAATTTTCCGGCCGGGAGTGAAGCCGAGCTGGCACGCCGGTATCTGGAATCGCTTGAGCGCTTCGATGCGCGGCTGGCCCGCGAACGCGAGGCCGCCCAACGAGGCGGTGGCGGAGTGCCCGGCGTCGCGGTCGGCAGCGGCGAGACGGGGACCGAATCACCACCCACCGCCGGTGGCGAACGCCGCGGCACGGACCGTACAGGTTCGATCGGCAGCGGTGGCGGCGGGCTTTCCCCGGCACCGCCGGGTATCCCCTCGGGCAGCGATGACGATATCGTCGCCCGCCAATTGCGCGAAGCAGCCGAAAACGAGTCCGATCCGGAACTGCGTGCCAAACTGTGGGAAGAATATCGTGCCTACAAGAATGCCCAGCGCTGAGCGGCGCCCGCTTGAATGGCGGGCCGCGATTTCGCTGCTGCCGGCGCTGCTGCTCGCCGGCTGCGCCGCCGCCCCGCCGGCGGCGAACGATGAACCGGCACCGCCGGTCACCCCCCTGCATCGGGCCACGACCGAACTGCCGCCGGCCGATGTGCTCGACGTCAATATCCGGGTCTTCACGGCCGAGGTGCCGAAGGATTCGGATTACCCGGAACTCGAAGCGGTCTATGCCGATATCCGCCAGGCCGAAGCGCGCTACATGCCCTACCAGTTGCGCCGTGTGCTGGAAGCCTCGGGCCAGTGGGGCGATGTCCGCGTCGTGCCCGAGGCGATGCCGTCGTCCGAACTCGAAATCGCCGGCCGGATTATCGAGGCCAACGGCGAGACCTTGAAACTTGACATCACCGCCATCGATGCCGCCGGCCGCGTCTGGCTCGACCGCGACTACGAGGCGACCGCCCACCCGGCCGATTACGCCGACCCACGCGCCGCACCCGAGACACCGTTCCTCGATCTGTATCACCGGATCGCCAACGATCTGGTCCGCCAGCGCGCCCGCCTGGCGGCCGCCGATAAACAGGCGATCCAGCAAATCGCCGAGCTCAAGTTTGCCGCCCTGCTGGCGCCGGAACATTACGCTTCGTATCTGGACGACAGCGGCCCTGTGATCCGCGTCGATCGCCTGCCGGCGGTGGACGATCCACTGCGCGGCGAAATCGCGCTGGCCGCCGAGCGCGATGCGCGGCTGATCGACGTGCTCGACCAGTACTACCGCGATTTCTACCAGCAGATGCAGCCGGCCTACGCCCAATACCGCGCCGAGAGCTACCGCGAGATGCAGGATCTGCGCGAGATCCGCCGCCAAGCGCAAAGCCGCAAGGCGCTCGGCATCCTGGCGATTATCGGCGGCCTGATCGGGGCGGCGAGTTCGGACAGCAACACCGGCCAGGTGGCCTCGACCGCAGCGATCATCGGCGGTGCCTATGCCTTGTCGAGCGGCATCGACAAGGGCCGGCAGCAGAACATCCACGTCGAATCCCTGCGCGAGATGGCCCGCTCGCTCAGCGCCGAAGTGGAGCCACAGACGCTGGCACTGCACGACCGCACGGTGCGCCTGAGCGGCTCGGCCGAGGAACAATACCGCGAATGGCGCGAACTGCTCGCCAGGATCGCCGAGCACGACGGCCCACCGGGCGCCGAGACGGCCAGCGCCGCGCCGCATGATGAGCCACAGGGATAACCGGGCGTGACCGAAACGGGCGGGCCGCGCCAACCCAGTTCGATTCGGCCGGCAAACTACCGGCCGCCGGAAACCGACCCCCGGCCGCGCCGCAAGGCGCCGCCCGGCGCGAAGACCCCGCCGCCGGCCACCCCGGCGCGACCCGTGCCGCCACGGGCCACGCCGTCGCCGGCTTTATCGCGCCCGCTGTTCTGGCTGCTGCCGCTCGCCGCCGTGCTGGTCGCCGGACTGGTCTGGACTTTGTCGTCACTGCGTTCGGTCGAACTCGAGATCACCCCGCCGCCCGACCGGGTTTCGGTCAGCGGCCTGGCCCTGGTCCTCGGGCCGCGTCTTCTGGCCCGGCCGGGCGACCACCGCCTGCACGCCGAGCGGCAAGGTTACGCACCGCTCGATACCCGGATCGCGATTCCGGCCACAGGGCCGCTGCGCCTCGCCTTCGAAATGCAGCCCCTGCCCGGCCGACTTACGATCACCAGCGAGCCACCGGGTGCCGAGGTCCGGGTCGCGAACAAGATCGCCGGCGTAACGCCGCTGCCGGACGTCAGGCTCGCCGCCGGCAGCCATGAACTGCACTTCACCGCCGATGGCTATCAGGCGCTGGGGCACAGGGTCGAGGTGGAAGGGTTCGACAAAACACAAAAAGTCGCCGTGACATTGCTGCCGAAGGCCGAGGTCCACTTCAGTTCGCAGCCGGCCGGGGCCGAGATCGCAATCGACGGCCAGGTTTTGGGCCGAACGCCGGCGACCCTCGGCCTCGATGCCGGCCGCCAGGAAGTCTCGCTCAGCCTCGCCGGTTACCGGCCGTGGTCGGGAGAAATCGAAGTCAAAGGCAGCGAGGCCATGACCGTGCCGGAAGTGACGCTGCAAAAAGCGCCGGCCGGCATCCGGATCGTCAGCACACCATCCGGTGCCGGCGTCGTGATCGGCGGCCGGGTGCAGGGCAAGACACCGCTGACCGCGGCGGTCGAACCCGATGCTCCGACCGAGATCATCCTCACCCATCCCGGCTACCACGACCTGCGCAACGTCATGACCGTTCCGGCCAATACTGTCGAGCAACTCGAGGTCACGCTGACGCCGATCCTCGGTGAGGTCGCGATCGACGCCGAGCCGCCGGACGCCCGCGTGATCGTCGGCGGGCACGACCTCGGCCCCGCGGCACGTGTCCTAAGGCTGCCGGCGGTCGAGACCGAGTTGTTGTTTCAAAAAACCGGCTACCAGGACGAAAAACGCACCGTTACACCGGATCCGAGGCGCCGCATCGAGATCAAAGTCAGGCTCGAAAGCGACCTCGAAGCACAGCTCAAACGCCTGCCCGAATGGCTCGAAAGCGGCGACGGCCAGCGCCTGAGATTGATCAGACCGGGGCGTTTCACGATGGGCGCGCCACGCGGCCAGCAGGGCCGGCGGGCCAACGAAATCGAACGCCAGGTCGAACTGTTCCGGCCGTTCTATCTCGCCGACCGCGAAGTCACCAACGCCCGCTTCCGCGCCTTTCGCCGCACCCATTCCAGCGGCATCGCCGGCGATGTGACACTGGACAATGAACAACAACCGGCGGTGCGCGTCGCTTGGGAAGACGCCGCCGCTTACTGCAACTGGCTCAGCCAGCGCGACGGGTTGACTCCCGCCTACCGCAGCCAGAACGGTCGTCTCGAACTGATCCGCCCGGTAACCAACGGCTACCGGCTGCCGAGCGAGGCGGAATGGGCCTATGCCGCGCGCTTCGCCGGCGGGCGCGATCTCAAATATCCATGGGGCGCGAGCCTGCCACCACCGGCCGGCGCCGGCAATTTTGCCGACCAGAGTGCCGCCGGATTGGTTCCGGCCGTCCTCCCCGGCTACGACGACGGCCGGGCGGCCAGCGCCCCGGTCGGGTCATACAAAGCCGGTGAACTCGGTCTTTACGATATCGGTGGTAATGTAACCGAGTGGATCAACGACGTGTATGACAGCGGCTTGATCGCCGCGCCGGCGCTGGAACGCGATCCGCTGGGTCCGGAAGGCGGCGGCGCCCATGTCGTCCGCGGTTCGAGCTGGCGCCACGCCGGTCTCAGCGAGCTGCGCCTGAGCTGGCGCGACCAGGCCACCGAAGGGCGCGACGATCTCGGCTTCAGAATCGCCCGCTACGCGGAGTAACCGATGCGCTATTGGCCGAAACTGTTTTTGTTGGCGACGCTGCTTCTGGCCGCCGCTAAGTGGGTGAGCGAAGCCGGGTCGCCCGGCGTTATGCCGCCCAAAGTCCAGACGCCGCCGGGATATCAAATAGCGGAAGGGCAAACCACCGAAAGGCCCACGGTGGACAGGCAAGCCACCGATTCGCCCGGCACGGCGGAAATCGGCGCCGCGGCACAATCCGGCACGAGCTACGAGTTCAGGCCGTCGGAACAGATCATCGCCGATCGCGGCGTCGATTTCCCGGCGGATATTTAACCCAACAGTTGCATAAATTTTGCTTGAATATATGTATTTCTTTATTAAATCAACAAGTTATGAACATATTAGTCGAAACCTCGAATTCACAAATGGTGACGCGCCCGGTTTCTCGCCCGCTTGGGCGAGAAACCGGGAATCTATGCAACAGTTGGGTAAACATACATCTTTCTGAGGAGAGCCGGGGTGCGGGCCATGACCTGGTATTCGATTTATGGCTAAACTTATTCCGGCCAACGCCCTGCTGCGCGAATTTATTCTGCACAGCGCCGCCCTGCTCCTGATCGCCGGCCTGGTCCATGCCGTCTATACCGTGACGATCAGGCCGAAGGCCGATGAGCACCTCGTCGCCGAGCAGATCGCGCTGGCGCAAAATCCCGATGCGGCGAGCGAACGTTCGGTGTGGGTGATCCTGCGCGATCCGGAACAGGAGATCAGCTTCGTGTTGTTTTTCTGGGCCCTGTTCATCATGGGCAACAAGCTGCGTGCCGTTCATTTCGAGCGCCGGCAGTTGGCGAAAAACCTGGTTCCGGTGTTGCCCGGGCAAAGCATCCTGGTCGAGGACGTCCGCGATTTCGCCCGCGGTATAGAGGCGCTCGATCCGGCGGTGCGCGACACGTTGTACGCCCGCGCCCTGCACAGCGCCCTGCGCCGCTTCCAGGCGACAAAGGACATTCCCGGTGTCACCGATGCGGTCGATTCGGTGTGTTCCACCGAGCACGAGCGGCTGGATTCCGAACTGGCGATGGTGCGTTACATCGCCTGGGCGATCCCGTCGATCGGCTTTATCGGCACGGTGCGCGGCATCGGCGGCGCCCTGGCCCTGGCCCACCAGGCGGTGCAGGGCGACATCACCGGGGTCACCGCCAGCCTCGGCACGGCGTTCAATTCAACCCTGGTCGCCCTGCTGCTCAGCATCGTCGTGATGTTCGCGCTGTACCAGTTGCAGCAACTTCAAGAAAGGCTGGTGCTCGACACCAAAACATCGTGCGACCGGAACCTGGTGCAATATCTCAAAATCCCGGGTTGAAAATGAAACGCTGCGTCATCGAAATCAACGACAGCGGTATCGAACTGGCCGATCAGGACGGCATCCGGCGGACCACGCCGGGCTACGCGTTCTGCGACGGCCGGGCAATCCTGGTCGGCGAACAGGCGGCAGTACGGCGGCGCCTCAACCCGCGGGCCGGTTACGATCGTTTCTGGAGCCACCTGGATCAGAAGCCGCTGCCGCGCGCCGTCGGCCCGGCGCACTCGCACGCCGACCTCGCCTGGTACCACCTGCGCGATTTGTGGACGCCGGTGCGCAGCGAATACGAGCAGGTCGTGCTCGCCGTCGGCGACGACGATCCCGAGCGCCTCGCCCTGCTGCTCGCCATCGCCCGCACCCTGGAGATGCCGATCAGGGCCATGGCCGCCAGTGCCGCGGCGGCCGCCGCCCATCCGGCGGCGCGGGCCGTGCCCGCTGACGAGTACCTGGTGCTCGATATCCATCTCCACGAGATGACCGCCGAGCACGTGCGGCTCGCCGCCGGGCACGCCGAACTCCGCGCCCGGCGGCGCTTTACGCAATATGGCATGGCGCAGCTAAACGAACGTTGGGCGCAGATGATCGCCGAGTTATTTCTCAGGCACACCCGTTTCGATCCGCTGCACAGCGCAGCCAGCGAGCAACAGTTGTTCGACAAACTGCCAAAGTGGCTGGAACAACTCGCCGAACAACCGCGCCTGCGCGCCACCTTGACCACAAGCGGCCACGAGTTCGCCGTCGATGTCGACCGTGAGATGTTCGCGCAAGCGGCGATGCCGCTGTACCGGCCGCTCCTCGAAACCGGAGCTGAAGCCGGAACGCCGATCCTGCTCCGCCACCGCCTGGGGTTGCTGCCGGGTTTCCGCGATCAGCTTGCGGCACCGGCCGGCAGCACGCTGCTGGCTGCCGGCACCGTCGCCGCAAGCCTGCTGTCGTATTCCACAGACGACGAAAACGAAAGTGGCGAGGAAGTCCCATATCACACCCGGCTGCCGCTGGCCGGCGGCCGGCTCGAAGCGCCGCCGGCAGTGGACTCGCCCCCGGCGGCCACTCACCTCAGCGACGGGGTGAACCTCTGGCGCTTGACTGGCGAGCGTTTCCCGCTGCCGCCCGGCCGTCTGCCGGCGCCGGGCGAGGCCGAATTGCGCCAGGCCGGCGGCCGGTTCCGGCTCGTCGCCGGCGATGCAACCCCGGTCAGTCTCAACGGCCGGCAACTGCGCGGCGAAGGCGACCTCCGGGCCGGCGATACGTTTGAGGTCGGCGGGCAAAGCTATATGCTGCTTTGCCTGAGTGACGATTGAGCCCGGCGGCTATTCGTGAACGGCGCGCTACACGAACGACGGCCCCCACCCCACCCCCCCGCAAGCGAGGGAGGGCGTAAAAAACGATCGCCCTCCTTCACCAGCGGGAAAAGGCGTAAAAAACGATCACCTTCCTTCGCCGGCGGGAGAGGGGGTAAAAAAAGATCAGCCTCGACGGCTTGTGATGGGGGGAGTCAAGAACGATCACCCTCGCCCGCTGGAGGGTTGGCGAGAGGGCGTGCGCGATGAGCCGGCGGCGCTCGACCGAGACCATCAGCCTGTCGTTTCTCGACGTCATGTCGGTCGGCCTAGGTTCGGTGATCCTGATTTTTTTGATCATCGACCACGCCGGTGAACAGCGGGAACAGGCATCGCTGGCCGAACTCAAGGCCCGGATCGACGAACTGCAAGCCCAGTATGTCGAATATCAATACGCCGCCGACGAACTGGGCAAGGCGCTTCGGCAACGACAGGCGGAACTGGCTGCGGTGCGTGCCGCACTGGCCGAGCAAGCAGCCGAGGCCGGGCACACGGCGCCGCGCGGCGCCGAGATCGCCCAGCGCCGCGCCGCGGTCGAGACGCTGCGCTCGGAACTGACCGCACTGGAAACCCGGGTCGCAGCGCTGCGCCGCGAAACCGCCGAGCAGGACAACAACGCCAATATCCAGCGCCTCGACGACGGCGAGCGGCAATACCTGACCGGGCTCAAGATCGGCGGCAACCGCATCCTGTTTCTGGTCGATGCCTCGGCGAGCATGCTGGAGGAGACCATCGTCGGGGTGATTCGCCGGCGCAACCTTACCGAAACCGAACGCCGCGCCGCACCGAAATGGCGGCGCGCCCTCGCCACGGTCGAATGGTTGGCGGCGCGGATGCCGCCGGAGGCGCAATTTCAGATCTACGTTTTCAACGACGACGTCCGCCCGGTGCTGGCCGAAACCGGCGGCCAATGGCTCGAGCTCGGCGCCCGCGGCGACGGGCTGAATGATGCCCTCGAGGCGCTGCGCCGCGTCGTCCCCGGCGGCAGCACCAGTCTATATCGGGCCATCGCTTCGACCACCGGCCTTACGCCGCGCACCGATAACATCTATCTGATCACCGACGGCCTGCCGACCCAGGGGCTGCTGGCCAACCAGCGCGGCAACGTCTCGCCGGCGCGGCGCCTGCAGCTGTTCAACGAAGCGCTCAGGATCGTCCCCAAAGTGGTGCCGGTGAACGTCATCCTGCTGCCGTTCGAGGGCGATCCGATGGCTGCCGCTGCCTTCTGGCAACTGGCCAGGCTGAGCGGCGGCGTACTGTTGTCGCCCACTGACGATTGGCCGTGAACAAAACGTTGCTGAAAAAACGCCGGAACGGCCTTACGGGTAACCTGTTGTCGTTCCTCGATGTGATCAGCTCCGGCTTCGGCGCCATCGTGATGCTGCTCGTCATCAGCAAGACCGGCGAGCCGCTGCGCGTGACCGAAGCCCGCGAGCGGTTGCTCGACACCGAACGGCAGTTAGCGGCGCAGATCCCGGCGGTCGAGATGGACAACGCCGCCAAACAGGCGCGGCTGGACGAAATAACCAGTGAGCTGCAAGCCCTGAAAGCGCACCGCACCGCACTCACCCGGCAGGCTCGGGTGGAAGACGAAAAGGCCCTCGACCAGCGGGCCCTGGCAACGATACAAAACCGCCTCGAGCGGGCGCGGCAAGCGCTGACCGAGGAAATGCAGCGCCTACTCGCCGCCAGTCGCCGCCGGCCGGACAATACGGTCGGCGGCGTACCGATCGACAGCGAGCACATCGTTTTCATCATCGACACATCCGGCAGCATGCAGCGCATCTGGCCGAGCGTGGTGAAAAAACTCGAACAGACGCTGAACGTCTATCCCCAGGTCAAGGGCATCCAGATCATGAATGACATGGGCGATTTGATGTTCGATCAATACGCCGGGCGCTGGATTACCGATACTCCGGCGCTGCGCCGCGAGGTGATCGAAAGGCTGCGCCTGTGGCAGCCCTTTTCCAACAGCTCGCCGGTCGAAGGCATCGAAGCGGCGATCCGGATGTACGGCGGGCGCCGCGAATCATTCAGCATTTTTATCTTCGGTGACGAATACAGCGGCCGGGCGGTGCAACCGGTCCTCAACACCGTTGCCCGGCTCAACCCCAAAGGTCCGGACGGCAAACCGAAGATCCGCATCCACGCTATCGGCTTCCCCACCCAGTACATCGATCAGGGTATCGGTGTGACCGGCCTGAACTTCGCGTTGCTGATGCGCGAGTTGACGGCACAGAACGGCGGCACGTTCGTCGGCCTGCGGAACGAATAGCGCAGCGCCTGAAAAATACAGCGATCTTGCCATTCCCGCCTGCCTGTGCGTGTACGCACAGGCAAGCGGAACTAATTCGCCGGGAGCGAATATAGACGCGCCGAAGGTGACCGGGCAGGGGTGCGCGCCATGGAAGGTGCGCATATATCCAGTAAAAATAAGTTATGAGAATTTTAGTCAAAGCACCGAATTCACCTGGGGTGACGCGCCCGGTTTCTCGCCCACTTGACCGAGAATTCCGGGAATTTATGCAACAGTTGGGATAACGCACCAGCTTCGCCTTCGCCCAGTTCGCCGGGCCAGTCACAGCGTGAAAGGCCCGGTCAAACCAGTGCAAAAAGGCATTCGCCAACAGCGGCGAGAGCACCCCGCCCTGGGGCGTGCCGGCACGCGGCCGATGACGGCAAGGACGACCAGAGTCGTCTTGTTCGACCACCTCGGCGCGCAGCCACAGCCGGATCAGCTTCAGCGCCGATCCGTCCGTAATCCGCACCCGCAAGGCCGCCATCTGCGCCACCCGATCCACCACATTGGGGATGCCCAGCGGCCGTTGTCGCCCATCCGGCTTCGGAATCCACACGCGACAGATCGCACCGGGGCGGTAGGTCCGGCTGCGAAGCGCTTCGTGCAGGCCCTCCACCAACCGACCCGGACCGTCCTCCAGGGCAACAATCTGGTCAATCGTCACCCCATCCGGTCCGCCAGCGCCGCCATTGGCGCGCACCTGTTCCCAAGCCGCCCACAGCACATCCTTGCAGTAGACCCGGTCATACAACGCATAGAACCGAAAATCCGGCTCCTGCATGGCTTTGTGATAGAGCTTTCGTCAGGGACGAAGGTGGCTTGCGACCTTATATCCGGCCTGTTGATGAGGAGCGTTGTGGCGTCCTCTGACCCACAAGGTGAAGTCGCGCACCGGGTTCTCTATCTTCGTGCAGGCTTGTCCAAAGCCAAGAACACAATCGGAATGCTCCAGTACCGGTCTGACCTGTTCGCCCTTGTCGTCATGCTCGCAAAACCTGAGAAGGACTCCTTGGCAAGCGGCCTATCGTTAGGCGGCCACCTGGGCGGTGCCCCGATAGCACTTCGTGGTGAAATCCATTGTATGACCGGCGTTTGCGAACCATTCAACCCATGATAACCCTGACCGAAATGCCGTCCGCGTGTGGCTTGGTAAATCTTGGCGGTCTTGGCGCTCCTAGCGAACGGTATGGGTTATTTCCGGGGCGCTCGGGCGTGCGCCGGGCGACGCTCTTCGACGCCAGCGGGGACGGCAATCAGGGCGAGATCGGCGGGACGGTGGGCGAACAGGCCGACGGTGATGACGCCGGGAATCTGGTTGATCCGGGTTTCCATGGCCGGCGGATCGACGAGGTCGAGGCCGTGGACATCGACAATCCAGCCACCGTTGTCGGTCACCACGCCTTCGCGCCAGACGGGGCGGCCGCCGAGGGCGGCGAGTTTACGGGCGACGAGGCTGCGGGCCAGCGGGATCACCTCGACCGGCAGCGGAAAGCGGCCGAGGACGCGGACGCACTTGCTGTGATCGGCGATGCAGATGAAACGCGCCGCCGCCTCGGCGATGATTTTTTCGCGGGTCAGCGCCCCGCCGCCACCTTTGATGAGCCTGAGGTCGGGGTCGATTTCATCGGCCCCGTCGAGGTAAAGATCGAGGTTACCGGCGGTGTTGAGGTCGATGAGCGGAATGCCGGCGGCGGCCAGGCGACGGCTGGTCTCCTCCGAACTCGACACCGCCGCTTCGAGCCTGAGCGCACTTTTAGCCAAAGTATCGATCAGACAATTGACGGTGCTGCCGGTGCCGACACCGAGCACCATGCCGTCGGCGATATAGCGCAAGGCATGATGCGCAACCTGTACTTTGAGTTCTTGCCGGTCTGGTTGTTGGTTCATCTTTCTTCCATTTCGAGGATCGCCGCGAAGTGTTCGGCCGCGACCGGCATCACCGACAAGCGGTTGCCGCGGGCCAGAAGTTGCAGGCCGGCGAGCCGGGCGCCGTACGCCCGCAACTCGTCAAGCGCCAGCGGCCGGCCAAGATGCCTGACGTAGGCGAGATCGACGAGCCACCAGCGCGGCGCGTCACGGCGGCTTTGCGGATCGTAGTAGCGCGAGGCGGGATCGAACTGCGTCGGGTCGGGATAACCGTCGCCCACCACACGGGCGAGGCCGGTGACCGCCGGTATCTTGGTACTGGAATGATAGAACAACACCTGATCGCCCGGCCGCATGCCGTCGCGCAGGAAGTTGCGCGCCTGGTAATTGCGCACGCCCTCCCACGCGGTGACGCCGTCGCGCGCCAGATCGTCGATGCTGTAGGTCGACGGCTCGCTCTTGACCAGCCAGTATGCGGTCATCAGCCGGCAACCGGCGAAACTTGCGCTGCGTGGTCGAAATGCCACAGGCCGCGGTCGGTCAGCACTGCATCGAGGACGATGTCCCACGGATCCTGCGGCACCTGATCGACTTCCTGCAGGCTGTAGGCGACCCCGGCGATCAACGGCGCCGCGCCGCGCCGCCCGGCCAGCGCCCGATCGTAATAGCCGGCGCCGGAACCGAGACGCGCGCCGTCGGCACTGAAAGCGAGCAGCGGGACGAGCACGAGATCGAGTGCCGCAATGGGGCACGGCTCGCCGTCCGGTGGTTCGGGTATGCCGTAGCGGTTCGCAGTCAGGCCGGCCTCGCCCCGTTCGGTTACCCAGCGGCGGAAGGTCATGGCCCCCGGGGCCTCGCCGTTCAGGCACGGGAGGTAGATCTCGCGCCCGGCCGCGGCCAACTCGCCAAGCGCCGGGCGTAAATCGACTTCGCCGCGGACCGGCCAGTAGGCGGCAAGGCGCCGGCAGGGGTGTTCGACGGACCAGTTGAGAAGGTGGGCGCCGATCCGGCGATCCAGTTCGGCGCGCAAGCCGGAATCGAGCGCCGCGCGGCGTTCTTTGGCGCGCGCCCTAAGTGCGGATTTTGGCGAAGATGGCGGCATCGGACAACAATCCGCGAACGGGTGATACCGGCCGTGCGGGACCGGTTCAACGGTGGCGTTCTCCGCGGGCGCCGCTGCGGGCCGGGGACCTTGAACCAGAGGTTCAAGTGGGTAGGCGGGCCGCGCCTTCAGGCTTTTCGCTCGTTGGCGAACATGCACACCGGAGCGGATTTGCCTTCCCGATAAAACGATATAGGGACAAGGCTTTGACGGCCCGCTGGCGAACGCTGCAGAGAACGCCTGCAAGCAGTTTAACGCCATCGGGGGCGGGCGGCAAGTTCGGCTCGAATCGGCAGCAAGCGCCGGCCGACGCAGTCGGTTCTGCCGGTGGGTGGTTACTGCTCCTGCAAACGCCGCTCCAGGCGGGCGCTGAGGGACTTGAGCCGGGCGGTGAGATCCTCGAGCTGTTGTTCGCGTTCGCGGGCTTGCAGCAGTTCGCCGGCCAGGTTGAGGGCGCTCATCAGCGCGACGCTTTCCAGCGACAGGCTGCGCGATTGGTTGCGGATCTGGCGCATGCGCCGGTCGAGATCGAGCGCTGCGGCGAGCAGCGCCTCGCGCTCGTCCGGCGGACAGGCGACCCGCAGTTCCTTGTCCAGTATCTGTACGGCGATCGGTTCCATGGCGGCGTCGAGATCGTGGCAGGCAGACAAAAGGGCTCAGCCCGGATGATTCATGACCCGGACTCAGGTGTGTTCTTCCATGGTCCGCAGGCGGGCGACCATCGCCTCGACCTTTGAGCGCACCTGCTCGTTTTTCGCGACCAGCGCGGCGCGCTCGGTGACCAGGGCCTCCTGGCGGGCAAGCAGCGACTGGTTCTCCTCTTGCAGGCGGCTGCACGTCTCCAGTATTTCGTCGATTCTGCGCTCGATCTGAACGCAGGTGTCGAGAACCGATTCTGTTTTGTTCATGATCTCGTCCAGCTTGGTTTGACAAGAACGAGGCGGCGCCGGCGCCGTACGATATTCCCCCGCGCCCAAGGCAACTCGAAGCGTAATCGGGCGATTTCCACAATCTTCAGCCCAAGTTTCAAAATTTGCTGCAAGCTGATGATACCCTGGAAAATGATACGATTACCAGATGTCCGTTCCTGTGTCGTCCCGCCGGCCATGACCCAACCGCTCAGCACTCCGGAAGGCCGCCTGGCCTGGCGCCGGGCAATGCGGGCGCACGACGAGCGCGAGGCCGCCGAAATGCACGGCCTGCTCACCGGCCTGGTGGTCGGCGGTGACGACCGGGCACCGGGTGCCGCACTGCACGCCGCGTTCCGCCAACTCGGCGGCGAAGCACCGATCGGCGAGGCGACGTTCGGCACCGTGCTCGACGCGCTGCGTCGCGAACTCGATGCCGAGATGTTCGATTTCATGCCCTACCTGCCGGCCGACGAGACGCCGCGGGCCGAACGCGCCGCGGTGCTGGCGGCGTGGTGCACCGGTTTTCTCGCCGGCCTGGCGCACAACCCGGCGATCTGCGGCCTGCCCGAGTGCGACGAAATCCTTCCCGACCTGGCGGCGATCACGCAGGCGGCGAGCGCGCCGGATGGCGGCGATGAAGCGGGTGAGGAGGAAGAGGAACAGGCACTGATGGAACTCGTCGAATACGTCCGCGGCGCGGTGATGCTGCTCCGCCAGGCGGCGCGGCTCAGACCCGATCTGACGGCGGGCAGTGCATGAAGCGGCCGACCCCGGCGTTTGCCGCCCGCCGCGCCGAGCTCATCGGGATGATCGGCCCCGAAGCCATCGCCGTCATCCCCGGCTCCCGGCCGGCCTTGCGCAACGGCGACGTGCACTACCCTTTCCGGCAGAACAGTGATTTCTGGTACCTGACCGGCTTTGATGAGCCCGATGCGGTACTGGTGCTGGCCCCCGGCCGCCCCGCCGGCGAGACCATCGTCTTTTGCCGGCCGCGGAATCCGGAACGCGAGCGCTGGGACGGACCGCGGGCCGGCCTTAGCGGAGCGCAAGCCCAGATCGGCGCCGACGATGCGTTTCCGATCGACGACCTCGATGACGTGATGCCCGGCTTGCTCGAAAACCGCAGCCGGGTGCATTACCAGATCGGCCGCGATCCGGCCTTCGACGAGCGCATGCTCGACTGGCTGAACCGCCTGCACAACGGCCGGCGCCCGGCCCACATCCCACCCGAGGATCTGATCGGCTTCGGCCACACGCTGCACGAGCTCAGGCTCATCAAAAGCCGCGACGAACTGAAACGGCTCCGCCGCGCGGTGGCCGTCTCCGCGCAGGCCCACCAGCGCGCGCTGGCCAGCGTCCGGCCGGGGATCAACGAACGGGAGATCGCCGCCTTGTTGCTGTACGAATTCCACCGCCAGGGGACCGAGGCGGCGTATCAGCCAATCGTCGGCGGCGGCGTCAACGCCTGCACCTTGCACTACATCGCCAACAACGCCGAACTGAAGGACGGCGACCTGGTGTTGATCGATGCCGGCTGCGAGGTCGAGAAATACGCCGCCGACCTGACCCGCACGTGGCCGGTCAACGGCCGATTCAACAAGGCGCAACGTGCCCTGTACGACGTCGTGCTCGCCGCGCAGCAGGCCGCCATCGCAGCGGTGCGCCCCGGCGTGGCGTGGCAGGCCGTGCACGACGCGGCGTTCACGGCGATCACCCAGGGCCTGATCGACCTTGGGCTGCTGCCCGGCCCGTTCGACGAGGCACGCGAAGCGGAGAGCGCCAAACGGTTTTTCATGCACAAGACCGGGCACTGGCTGGGGCTCGACGTCCACGATGTCGGCGATTACCAGATCGACGGCCACAGCCGGGCCCTGGAGCCGGGGATGGTGATGACCGTCGAACCCGGCCTGTACATTCCGCCCAACGCCGGCGACGTGCCCGAACAATGGCGCGGCATCGGCATCCGGCTCGAGGACGACGTGGCGGTCACCCGCGACGGCTGTGAAGTGCTCAGCGCAGAACTGGTCCGCGAGCCCCGGGACATCGAACGGCTAACCCGCGCCGCATGAAGCGCTGCGCCGGATGAAAATAGACGCCGGATGAAAAAATACGATATCACGATTGTTGGCGGTGGCCTCGTCGGCGCGGCGCTGGCGCTGGGCCTGCGCGGCAGCGGTCTAAAAATCGCCGCCGTCGAACAAGTGGCGCGCACCGCCGGAGTGCAGCCCAGTTACGACGAGCGGACGCTGGTGCTGAACGAAGTCAGCCGGCAGGTCCTCGACCGCCTGGGGCTGTGGCCGGCGATCGCGCCCGACGCCCATCCGATCCGCCGCATCCACGTCAGCGACCGCGGCCGTTTCGGCCGTGTACTGCTCAGCGCCGAGGCACATGGGCTTGCCGCTTTCGGGTACGTGGTTGCGGCGCACCGCCTCGGCGCCGTTTTCGTACCGGCGCTGGCGGCGATGAGCGAGCTCGACCAGTACTGCCCGGCGCGGCTCATCGGGCTCGCCCCGGGCGAGCACGCCATCGGGGTCGAACTCGATGGCGAGCGCTTCAAGAGCCGCCTGGTCGTCGGCGCCGACGGCGCCGATTCGGCGGTCCGCCGGCTGCTCGGAATGGCGGCCGGGACTTACGATTACCGGCAGACCGCGATCATCGCCAATCTGAGTAGCGAGCGAGCGCATGACGACACCGCCTACGAGCGCTTCACAACAACAGGGCCGCTGGCCCTGCTGCCGCACGGCCCGGGGCGCATGGGGCTGGTCTGGACGGTGGCGGCCGAGCAAGCCGAGTCGGCGCTGGCCCTCGACGACGGCGCCGCGCTGGCCGCGCTCCAGGCCCGCTTCGGCCGCCGCCTCGGCCGCCTGACCCGGATCGGCAAACGCCAGGCCTATCCACTACGCCTGGTTCACGCCGCCCACCCGCTTGCCCGCCGCGCCGTGTTGATCGGTAACGCGGCGCACACGATCCATCCGATCTCGGCCCAGGGTTTCAATCTCGGCCTGCGCGATGCGAGCGCCCTTGCCGCTTCACTACGCGGCGCAGCCGACCCGGGCGACGCTGCGCTTCTGGCGGCCTACCAAAAGGGCCGTGACTGCGATCAGCAGGCGACGATCCGCTACACCGACACGCTGGTCCGCCTGTTCCGCAACGACACCCCAGGCTTTCGCTTCCTGCGCAGCGCCGCGCTCGTCGCCCACCAGTGGCTGCCGGCCGTGCAGCGGCGGCTGGTCTATGGAGCGCTCGGCTACCGCGGCAGACTCGAGACGCCACCTTGACCACCGGCAGTGCCGACACCGATATCCTGATCGCCGGCGGCGGGGTCGCCGGCGCGACGGTGGCCATCCTGCTCGCCGAACAGGGTTTCTCCGTACTCCTCGCCGAACCCCGGCCGCCCGACCCGGCGGCCGTGATCGACGATGTCGGGCAGCGGGTCGTCGCCCTTGGCCAGGCGAGCCGCCGGGTGCTGGCAGCGGCAGGCGGCTGGCCCGCGCCGGATGCCGCCGGCCCGGCCGCCTACCGCACGATGCAGATCGAAGACGAAGGCGGCACGGGGCGTTTGACCTTCGAAGCCCACGACCACGGTGTCGAGGCGCTCGGCTGGATCGTCGATCACCGGCAACTGCACAATGCACTGTGGCACCAGCTGCACAGCGGCCGCGTCCGGCTGCTCGCCGGCCGGACCGTGACCGCGGTGGACGACAACGGGGCGGGCGGGCCTTACGCCATCGCCCGGCTCGACGATGGCACCGCCCTCAGAACCCGGCTGCTGATCGCCGCCGACGGCGCGCGCTCGGCCCTGCGCCAGGCGCTCGGCATCCCGTTTGCGGCCACCGCTTACGGGCAAAAGGCCCTAGTCGCGGTGATCAGCACCGCAAAGCCCAACCCGGGCATTGCCTGGCAGCGTTTTCTCAGCGGCGGACCGCTGGCCCTGCTGCCGGTGACCCAGGGCCGCTCGTCCATCGTCTGGTCGCTGCCCGATGAACGCGCCGCGGCACTGCTCGCCGCGGCCGACGATGAATTTCGCGGCGCGTTGAACGCCGCCAGCTGTGAAATCTTCGGCAAGGTCGTGGCCTGTGGTCCACGTGCCGCCTTTGCCCTCGATATGCAATTGGCCAGGCGCTACGTCGCCGGGCGCGTCGTGCTGCTCGGCGATGCGGCACACCGCACCCACCCGCTCGCCGGCCAGGGCCTGAACCTGGCTCTGGCCGATTGCGCTGCGTTGGCCGCAGCGCTTGGCGTCGAACGGCGAGCGCTCGAGGCGCCGTCGCCGTGGCTCAGGCGCTGGGAACGGGCACGGCGCAGCGAGGACGAAATCATGATCCGCACCGCCGATCTGATCAACCGGACGATGAGCCCGGCGCTCGGCCCGCTCGACATGCCGCGCTCGTGGCTCGCCGGCCTCGGCCTGGCCGCCGCCGATCGCCTGTGGCCACTCAAGGACTGGCTGTTCCGCCGCGCCGCCGGCTTGACAGCAGCCGTCACGTGGCCCAGACAGTCATAATCCCGGAGTTCGGGATAGATTCTCGCCAAGACGCAAAGCGTGCGGAGAATAAAAAGACAAGGGATTAGACCAGTTATTCGGACCGAGCTAAGATGGTCCGACTATGGAAAACACAGGGTATCGGCGGCCTGAACGCTGTCGAAAAACAGGCTCCCAAAAAACGACACAGATTTTGCGCCATCATA
>JBDIVS010000011.1:0-97377 GCA_039794245.1 Candidatus Jinrbaksania sp. | reverse complement strand
GCAGTGCCCGGCGGCTGGCGTTGATGCAGACTTAGGTTGCTAGGTCGCCAGCGGCGATCGTGCGACACCAAGACCCAAGCCACTGACTCCGGGCAGGCACTGCCCGGCGGTCGAAGTCGTTTGTAACATGGCAGAGATGGGATGATGTGGCGTTTTCTGTTCTCCTGCCACCTTTCGCCCCCCAATCGTGAGGATAAGCCGGCAACCACGGCCGGGCGATGGAATCGCCGGTTTTGGTGTTGACGGGTTCGTATTCATGACTGTCCTGAATACGCTGTCGCTCTTTGATGACTGTCTGTCCTCGATCTCGCTTTTTCATGACTGTCCTGAACACGCTGTCCATGACTGTCCTGAAAACACGCATGACTGTCCTGAAAACATGCTCATGACTGTCCTGAAAATACGCTCCAGCGCATCAGCCAACACCCGGCCAGCAAAGTCGAAGAACTCACCCCCAGAGTCTGGAAACAGAAATTCGCCGCCAACCCCTTATTGTCCGATATCAACCGCAGCACGCGGTAACGGTGTAGTTTGACCGCTTACGCGGGGCCTGCTCCCGCACCTTGATGAGTTGGTCGTCCGCCAGTTCGGTGGGGAGGCGTTCGCCCGCCTGGGGTGAGAGGCGGCGGAGGATTCCCTCGGCAGTCACGGATATCCTCTGATGATCAACGCGGCCAAGTGCTCTGCTACGCGCCGGCCAGCTTGCTGCGGAACATGAAATACACCGCGCCGAGCAGACACAGGCCCGCCCACAGGTAATCCAGTTTCAGAGGTTCTTTCAGATAGAGAAACGAGAAAGGGACGAAGACCGATAGCGTGATGACTTCTTGCAGAATCTTGAGCTGGCCGACGCTCATCACCGTGTAGCCGATGCGGTTGCCCGGAACTTGAAACAGATATTCGATCAACGCCACGCCCCAGCTCACCAGGGCCGCGATGATCCAGGGTTTGTTGGACATCTCTTTCAAATGCGCATACCAGGCGAATGTCATGAAGACATTGCTGCACAACAGGAGCGCGATGGTGGATAGCGTCGGGTTCATGGCTGCGGGAGGTTAGGGGTTTTTCGGGAGGAGGCAATGAAGCCAGCAAGGCCTCGGCTTCGCCATTGCGCAACCAGCGGCCCGGGAGGGGAACCTGCCCCGGCACCTTGCGGCGGTATTGCCGGTAAACCTCGCCGTGTTGTTCGATGAGTTTGTTTTCCTACGTATAGGGTAACTACTCACCCGGTTGGATATCGAGTTGACCAGAGTGCGCCATTTGGATAGCGATCAAAGGATTGTATCCCTTGTTGGCCATGGTCTGCAAGTAGCTGGAGATGCGGCAGTACGCTTCGGCGTACTGGTGTTTGCGAAAGCAGCCGGAGACCTTTTGCTTGACTTTGCTCATTCGCAGGTCGCGCTCGGCCCGGTTGTTGGTGAACGAGACGTGGGGGTTTCTGGCAAAGAGCAACACCGCGGTCTCATGGTTCTTGAGCCGCTCCCAGAGATTGTGCACATCGGACTTGGCGACGCGGCCGCGCTTGCCGTTCTGCCTGGGCGGAATGGGCGGCAGTTCCTTCTCGCCTCGGGTCAGGATGTTGCGATAGCGTTTCTGCAGGTTCTGATATTCGCGCGGGGTCAATCTCTTGCGTTTGCGCCGGGACACCCGGGCGCAGGTTTCCTGCAGCAGGGTTTTCATGTTCGCCGCCCAGGCATAGCCGTTGGCGTCGACGACGAAGGTCAGCTCGCGCGGCAGGTGCGAGCCGCACAGGCCACGGTCGCAGTGCTCATAGGCCAGATAGGACGACCAGCAGTCATGGATCAGCCCGCCGCCGTAGCGCGGGATCACGCCGAAGGCTTCCATTGCCTCGCGGCCGCGCCTGGGGTAGCCCGAGACCATCACCTGGCAGGGCAGGCCCTTGAGCAATTCGAGCAGCACAATGTGGTCCTGCTCCGAATAGTCGAAGCGATAGCGGCGAGTCGAGCTGCGGGTGGACTTGCAGATAGGGCGGATCGCAGTAGATGAGCTCGCGGCCGCGGCACGGGTAGGCGGCAAGAAACGTGTGGGCGCAGCCGTGAATCAGCTCCACCGGATAGTCGCACGCAAAGCGTGCCAGTGCCCGCTCATTGAGATCGATGCCGATATTGCGCAGCGCCAGTGGCTTGCGCTGCATGATCGCCCCACCACCAAGGTGCGTCTCGATGTAGGTCTCGTGCGGCGGGATCATCGCGATAATGGCCTGACACAGGCCGGAGGTCGCCTTGGATCCGAAGTATGCGCCCATAGCTGCCGCTGATCCGTTACGATGTCTTGGGCTAGCCGCCTGGGCGCAGCAACCTATGTTGTCAAGCGAATGTGGAAGAGAAATGTATGGGCTGCAGGCTACTGGAAGGAGGCAAAATGCGCCTGAAACTTATCTATTGGGGGGGGATGAGTAGTTACGACGATAACTACTTTGGAAAGGAGGATAATTGGGTTCTTGTTATTGTCAGATCAGCAACTGAGGACGATCTGGTGGAAAATCATTATCTCGAGGAAGTTGGTGAAGATATCTGGTGTACAGCGGTTGAAATTTCTCATTGCCCCTACTGTGGCATTTACCTCGGTGAGATACGGGGTGATGCAGCCAATACAGTAAAAATAGCACACTTTGATTACCGTAGCTGGAACTCAAGGAGAAGCTAGTGCAAAAGCCAGTCTCAATGTGTAACGAATATGGTTAGATCGCGCGAGCGGAGCGAGCCGCGATCTTAACCGCCTGCCTGTGCGTGCACGCAGACAGGGTTGTTGAACAAGCCCTGCCTGCAGCAGGCAGGCCAGTTGTGGCGGCTGAGGATTCTTATCACGGATTATTCAGGTGCATCGAGGGCGCAGTTTGTTTGTGGAGGTCGGTTTCACTTTCAGTGTCCGGCCACGATGGGATTCGGCGGCAGGAACAAGGCGAGCAGATCGTTGAGGTAGCGGTACCCGCGGGCGGTGGGGATCAGGCGTTGGGGGTGGCGGCGGAGCAGGCCGAGTTCGCGGGCGCGGGCGAGCGGCGCGGCGATAGCGGCGATATCCTGGCCGGTACGGGCAGTGAAGTCGGCGAGGGTGGTGCCTTCGGCCAGTCGCAGGGTGTTCATGAAATATTCGAAGGCGAGGTCGGCAGCAGGGACGGCACGGCGGTCGAGATTCCAGCGGGCGGTGCGTGCCGCTTCGAGATAGCGTTTTGGATGAGGCTGGCGCGCATACCGCCAGACAATGCCGTCGAGGGTCAGTTTGCCGTGGGCGCCGGCGCCGAGGCCGAGGTAATCGCCGAAGCGCCAGTAATTGAGATTGTGCCGGGCCTCTTTGCCGGCCAGACTCCAGGCCGAGATTTCATAGTTGCGGTATCCGGCGCCGGCCAGACGGCGCCGGGTCAGGCGGCCGATCGCGGCGAGCTGCCGCTCCGCCGGCAGGCGCGGCGGGGTGGCGGCGAAGGCGGTGTGCGGCTCGATCGTCAATTGATAATGCGACAGGTGCGGCGGCTGCCAGGCGAGCGCGGTTTCGATGTCGGCGAGCGCCGCGGCCGGTGTCTGACCGGGCAGGCCGTGCATCAGATCGAGATTGAAATTCGTAAATCCGGCATCGCGCACGGCACCGATCGCCTCGTGCGCCGCGCGGCTGTCGTGAATGCGACCGAGGGCGCGCAAGGCGCGGTCGTCGAAGCTTTGCACCCCAAGGCTCAGGCGATTGACGCCGGCTTGGCGGTAGGCAGCGAAGCGCCGCGCGTCGCTCGCCCCGGGATTGGCTTCGAGTGTGATTTCGCAATCGCCGGTCAGTCCGAGGCGGCGGTCGATCGCCGCCAGCACATCGGCGATCGCCGCGCCGCCGAAAAGGCTCGGCGTGCCACCACCGAAAAAGACACTGTCCGCACGCCGGCCCTGGGCCACGGTTGCTTGCGCCGCAAGATCGGCGATCAGCGCGTTGACATATTCGCCTTCGGGGAGTTGTTCCGGTGCCGGGTGCGAATTGAAATCGCAGTATGGGCATTTGCGGATGCACCACGGCAGGTGGATGTACACGCCGAGCGGCGGCGCGCCGCCCTCAGGCAACGGGTGCTTCGGGGCGGCTGACGGCGAGCCCGAGTTCACGCAGCAATCCATCTTCGAGTCCGTAGATCAGGCCGTGCACGGTCAGCGCCTGGCCGCGGGTCCAGGCGTCGGCGACGATCGTCGTGCGGCAGACGTTGGCCACCTGCTCGCGGACGTTGAGCTCGCACGGCCGACGCCAGCGTGCCGTCACATCCGGCAGCGCCGCCAGTGCCGCGGCGTGGCGGTTGCGGATGTCCTGTACATGGCGCAGCCAGTTTTGTCAACCAACCCGAGGCGCGCGCCGTCGAGTGCCGCCTGCACGCCGCCGCAGCCATAGTGGCCGCAGACGATAATATGCCGGACTTTGAGCACATCGACGGCGAACTGGACGACGGCCAGGCAATTGAGGTCGCTGTGCACCACCAGGTTGGCGACATTGCGGTGGACGAAGATCTCGCCCGGCAGTATGCCGGCGACTTCGTTGGCCGGCACGCGGCTATCGGCGCACCCGATCCACAGGTAGCGCGGCCGCTGCACAGCGGCGAGCCGGGCGAAAAAATCCGGCTGCCGCGCCGTGATCTGCGCCGCCCAGGCCCGGTTGTTGGCAAACAGTTGCTTGAGGTCGTCTTTTTCAGTCATCGCCTTGCGCCGCGCCGGTCCATCCGGCGTTCATCATAAAGGCACAATAACCGGCTTGCGGCCCGATCCGTTTCTGGCTATAATCGAGAATGATTCTCATATCCAAAATGACCCGGTACCCCAATATGCCACAGCGAGCCTGTTTTCAACGCGCCTTCGCCTTCCTGTTGTTCGGGCTTCTCGGCGCCGGCGCCCAGGCGGCATCCGATCCGGCGCGCATCGTGCATCTTTTGCAATACATCGCGGTGGATTACGCCGGGGCGGTGGCCGAAGGCCGGGTGATCAACGAGGTTGAGTACGACGAGATGGTCGAGTTTGCCGCGACGACGCGGGACGACCTCGAGGGCTTGCCGCCGGTGGCGGAAACGCCGGTTTTGCTCGCCGCGGCGGCCGACCTTGCCCAAATCATCGGCCAGCGCGCGGCGCCCGCCGCGGTAGCAGAACGGGCCTCGGCGCTGGCCGCGGCGATTTTACAGGCTTACGACGTTCTGCCTGTGCCGGCCGCCACGCCCGATATCGCGCGCGGCGCCGGGTTATACGCCACGCACTGCGCCGGATGTCACGGCGCCGGAGGTCACGGCGACGGCCCGGCCGGCGCCGGGCTCGAGCCGCCGCCGAGTGCGTTCACCGACCGCAGCCGGCAAGCGCTATTGAATGTGCTGACCTACTTCAACACGATCAGTTACGGTGTCGCCGGCACCGGGATGGCCGCTTACGAGGCTCTGCCGGACCAGGACCGCTGGGCTCTGGCGTTCTATCTCGCGACGCTGGCGGCCGAGCCGGGTCAGATCGAGGCCGGCCAACGGATCTGGGAGACGGGTGGCACTTTGCCTCTGACCTCGCTTGCCCAGGTGGTCACGGCCCGGCCGGCCGATCTCGGCAATGCCGTAGAGCAGGCGCTTTTGGCCTATCTTTGGGCCCATCCTGAGGCCCTGGCGCCGGCGGCCAACACGGCGCTCGCCACGGCCCGCGAACTTTTGACGCAAAGTGCGGCGGCGGCCGCCGCCGGCCGGCTGGACGAGGCGCAACGGCTGGCGATTGCCGCCTATCTGGATGGTTTCGAACTGGCCGAATCGCGCCTCGCGGCGCGCGATCGGAAGATGAAGCTCGAACTCGAAGGCGGCATGATGCGTTTTCGCGAGCTGTTGCGCGGCACGGCAACGCAGGACGAGATCGCCAGGGCGCGCGCCGAACTCGATGCCGGGCTGGTCCGCGCCGGCCGTTTGCTCGGCACGGGCGGCGGCGACACCTTCTGGATCGGCTTGTCAGGCGCCCTGCTGGTGATCGTCCGCGAAGGGTTGGAGGCGCTGCTGGTCGTCGCCGCGCTGCTCGCCTTCGCCCGCCGCTTCGGCGCCGGCCGCGGGCCGATCCACTACGGCTGGACGACGGCACTGGGCGCCGGGTTCATCACCTGGGTGCTCGCCGCGTTCTTCATCACGATCAGCGGCGCAACGCGCGAGCTGAGCGAGGGCGCCGCCGCGCTGCTCGCTTCGGGCGTGTTGTTCTACATGGGCTTTTGGATGCACGACAAAAGCCACGCCGTGCGCTGGCACGATTATCTGAACCGCCGGATGGAAGGCGCGCTCAAGCGTGGCAGCCGCTTCGGGCTCGGGGCGCTGGCCTTTATCGCGGTCTACCGCGAGGTGTTCGAAACGATTCTGTTCATGCAGGCCCTGTGGTTGTCGGCCGCCGCCGACGGGCGGCTCGGCCTGGTGGCGGGCGGCATCGTGGCGGCGGCGATCCTCGGCGTTCTCGCCTGGCTGATCCTCAGACTCAGCGCCCGCTTACCGCTCGGCCCGTTTTTTGCCTGGAGCGCGGCGTTGATGTATCTGCTCGCGGTGGTTTTCGCCGGCAAGGGGGTGATGGCGCTGCAGGAAGTCGGCATCCTGCCGCTCAGCGAAATCGCCTTTCCGCGCATCGACTGGCTCGGTATTTACCCCTCGCGGCAATCGCTGGCGCTGCAATTGGTCATGTTGCTGCTGCTGGTTTATGTGCTGTGGATTCGGCCGCGCTTCGCAGCGGGTAAAATCAAGGTCGATGGATGAGATGTTGCAAACCGGCCGGGCATGAACCTCGGCCCAAAAACGGCGATCGCCAGCTTCGATGTCGATGCGCAATGCACTTTTACGCCGCGGTGTCCGGATGAACTGCCGATTCCCGGTGGCGATACGATCGCCACAGCGCTGAATGCGCAGGCAGCGCTGGCCGGCTGTCGGCTCGGCTCCAAGGATGCGCACAGCCCGCATGCGGTCTGGGTGACGGACGATTCGGCTCTGGTCGGCCAAGCCAGGGCGGGCGGCACGCAGGCCGATCGCTACTGGCCGGTGCACGCCGTGCCCGGCACCTGCGGTTTCGAGCTGTTGCCCGGCCTGCCCAGGCCGTGGGAGTACGACTATTTCGTCTGGAAGGGCGTCGAGCCCGAAATGCACCCCTACGGCGCCTGCTACCACGACCTCGATGAGCGGCTCAGCACCGGCGTCATCGAGTTTCTGCGGGCCCGCGGCATCGGCACCGTGCTGGCCGGCGGGCTGGCCCTCGATTACTGCGTCAAGACCACCGCCTTGCAACTCGCCGCCGCCGGCTTCAAGGTCATCGTCAACCGCGCGGCGAGCCGCGGCCTTGCCGCACAAACGACGGCCGCGGCGCTCGCCGCGATGCGCTCGGCCGGCATCATGATCGTCCCGAACCTCGATGACCTGGATGCAACCGGATGATCATCCAGACTCTGCTCGACACCGATCTTTACAAGTTCACGATGATGCAGGCGGTGCTGCATCGTTTCCCGGCGGCACAGGTCGAATACACGTTTCACTGCCGCACGCCGGGCATCGACCTGCGCCCGTGCCGGGCGGCGATCGAAGCCGAAATCGAACAGCTTTGTACGCTGCGCTTTACCGCCGCGGAACTGGAATACCTTGGCGGTTTGCGTTATATCAAAAGCGATTTCGTCGAGTTCCTGAGATTGTTCCGGTTTCAGGAGCGCTTCGTCCACATCGCGGAGCAAGATGGCAGGCTGACGCTGAAGATCACCGGCCCCTGGCTGCACACGATCCTGTTCGAGGTGCCGCTGCTCGCCATCATCAGCGAAACCTGGCATCGCATGACCGATGGCGATCTCGATCTTGCGGCCGGCCGGGAAAAACTGGCGGCCAAGATCGCCCGCGTGCGCGCCCTGCCCGAAGACAGCCGCTTCGGTTTTGCCGACTTCGGCACGCGCCGCCGCTTGTCGCGCGCCTGGCAGGAGGAGGTGGTCTATACCTTTGCCCGCGAGCTGCCCGGCCGCTTCCGCGGCACCAGCAATGTGCACCTGGCGCGGCACTACGGCCTGCTGCCGATCGGCACGATGGCCCATGAATTCATCCAGGCGTGCCAGGCACTCGGCCCGCGGTTGCGCGATTCGCAGCGCTTTGCCTTCGAGTGCTGGGCCCGGGAATACCGCGGCGATCTTGGCATCGCACTTTCCGATACCTACGGGCTAAAACCCTTCCTGCGCGATTTCGATCTTTATTTCTGCAAACTGTTCGACGGCGCGCGCCAGGATTCCGGCGATCCGCACCATTGGGCGGAACAGGTGATCGCCCACTACCGGCATCACCGGGTCGATCCAGCCGGTAAAACGCTGGTGTTTTCGGACAACCTGACCATCGACAAGGCGATCGCGATCGACGAGCGTTTCGGCCGCGAAGTAAAAACGGCGTTCGGCATCGGCACACACCTGACGAACGACGCCGGCGTCAAACCGATCAACATCGTGATCAAAATGACGGCGTGCAACGGCCAGCCGGTGGCCAAGCTCTCGGATTCACCCGGCAAGACGATGTGCGACGATGAAACCTACCTCGCCTGGCTGCGCCAGGCTTATGATTTAGCCTGAAATTGGACTTTCCATGAATCGTTGGCTGCGACTGATGCGTTTCGACCGGCCGATCGGCATCTTTTTGCTCCTCTGGCCGACCTGGTGGGCGCTGTGGCTGGCGGCCGGCGGCCGGCCGTCGGGGCGCAATTTTCTGATCTTCACCGCCGGTGTCGTGGTGATGCGCGCCGCCGGTTGTGCGATCAACGATTACGCCGACCGCGATTTCGACCCGCACGTCGCGCGCACCCGGCAACGGCCGCTACCCGCCGGCGAGATCGCGCCGCGCCAGGCGTTGTGGCTTTTCGCAATCCTGCTCGCCGCCGCCCTGGCGCTTGTTTCGTTCACCAACCGCCTGACGATCCTGCTCGCCTTCGCCGGTGCGGTACTGGCCGCCGCCTATCCATACTTCAAGCGCTGGACCCACTGGCCGCAGGTTGTACTCGGCGCCGCGTTCGGCTGGTCCATCCCGATGGCGTTTGCCGCCGAGACCGGAGCGGTGCCGGTTGCCGCCTGGTTGCTGTACGCAATCAACATGCTCTGGGTTTTGATCTACGACACCGAATATGCGATGGCCGACCGCGAGGAGGATCTCCTGGTCGGCATCAAGTCAACGGCGATCCTGTTCGGCCGCCATGACCGGCTGATCATCGGTCTGTTGCAGGTTACGATGCTGCTCGGTTTGTTTGGGCTCGGCGTTATGGTGCCTCTCGATCCGCTCTGGTATGCCGTGCTGCCGGTGGTTGCCGGGCTGTTCGCCTGGCAGCAGTGGCTGCTTAGAACCCGCGTTGCGGCCCAATGTTTCCGCGCCTTTTTGCACAACAACTGGGTGGGGCTGGCGATTTTTATGCTGCTGGTGCTGGCCCTCGGCGCGGCGGGCTGAAATGAGCCACCGGCGCCATGGAACTGTTGGCTTAAATGATCAGTCTGGATAAACTAACAAGCCACTGGCTGGTCGCGCAGTGCGATCCCGGGACGTATGCCCGTGGCATGGGCTATTTCAACAAGCGGCGCGCCCGGCTTGGGCAGATACGCCAGCGCCCGGACGGGGCGTGGTAATTTCGGGCCGTTGCGAAGGCAGCGGTATCGAGCCCTACGAGCAGCAGATCGAAATCCATGAGGATTGGGGATCGCCGGTGCTGATGGGGATTGCACCTGCCCCGTGGGTTACAACTGCAAACAGGTCGTGGCCCAGGTGCTGGCCTGGATGGCGGGGCAGCCAAGTGCGGCCGGCGGCCGCGATGCGGTGGCCGCCAGGGTCGCCAATCTTCTACGGCGTAATGAACCGCAGACCGACAGCGCACCGCTTTTTATCCTGTCTCCGGCCGGCGCCCGGGGCCTGGCCTACCGGGTCGAATTCCTGGTCGCCAAACGGAAACTGGACGGCGATTGGGGCAAGGGGCGTATTGCCTACCTGCCGTCCATTCGCAACCCGTGGTCACACCCCGCCTATCTCCAACCGGTTGATACCGAGGCCATAGCCTGTCTCGAAGTGATGGTGCGAGGCAGAAGCACCGACACCATCTTTTCCGGCGCAGCCGGGTATTTTGCGATTGGCAAGATCATCGAAATCGGCAGGGCGTTTTTGGGTCGCGAGCTACGGGGTCCGCTGACCTGGGGTGAGGAACGCAATCTCAATGTCGAGTGGAAAAGATCCGACGGCCTGTTTCGGCTCGTCTGCCAACCGGCCGGTGGGGGCGTTGCCCTCGAGGTCAAACCGCCTTGCTACCTGGATCCTGTCAACTTGTGCGCCGGCCCGCTTTGCCTGCCGGAGGGTTTCGATAACGTCCGGCTGTACTGGCTGCGGCGCGCGCCAGTGATCGACGAGGGGCAGGCGGCTGAATTGAGCCGCAAGCTGGCACTTACCGCACCGTATATTCCGACACCGCATCGGGTGGACTATCACGACTGCGATCAGCCGCCGCAACCCTGGCTGAGCGTGTCATTCGATCCCCAACGAGCGGACCTGGGCAGTGCCGAGTTGCGCTTTGTTTACGACACGCTGGTGATCCGGGCCGATGATCCAAAGATCGTTTGCAGCGACAGCGAAGGGCGCCTGGTGCGCGTTCACCGCCGATTTGACGACGAGAAACGGGCACTTGCCCGCCTTGCCGCCTCCGGTCTCGAGCCGGCACCACAGGGCGCCTGGCACTTTTGGATCGGCGAGCGTGCCGGGCGCCTCAGCGCCCGCGACGCCTGGCTCTCGTGGCTCTATGACACCCTCCCTGAGCTAAAAAAGTGGGCTGGCGCATCGAGCGGCAGAGCGTTTCCCCTCAGGCCCGGGCGGCTCAGCTCCCCGGGTTGCGGATCACCAAGAGCCGGATCTCGCTCATCTCTTCCATTGCGAAGCGGACGCCCTCGCGGCCTATGCCGCTGTCCTTGATGCCGCCGTAAGGCATGTTGTCGACGCGGAAGGAGGAGACATCGTTGATGATGATGCCGCCGGCTTCGAGGTGGTCGAAGGCGTATTGAATCTTATAGATATCGCGGGTGAAGACGCCGACCTGCAGGCCGTAGCGGCTGGCGTTGGCGGCGGCGACGGCGTCTTTGAAGTTGGAAAAGCGCGTGACGTTGACCAGCGGACCGAAGGCTTCCTCGTCGTTGACCTTGCAACCGGGCGGGGCGCCGGCGATGACGGTGGGCTGCATCATGACGCCGTCGCGGGTGCCGCCGGTCAGAACCCGGGCGCCGGCGGCGGCGGCGTCCTGGACCCATTGTTCGAGACGCTCGGCATCGCCGATCGAAATCAGCGGGCCGATGAAGGTGTCCTCGTCGTTCGGATCGCCGACCTTCAGTTCCTTGACGCGGGCGACCAGCCGCTCGACCAGCTCGTCGTGAATATCATCGTGAACCATCACGCGCTGGACGCTGATACAGGTCTGCCCGGATTGGTAGAAGCCGCCGAAGACGATGCGCTCGACGGCGTCGGCGAGATCGGCGTCGTGATCGACGATGCACGCCGCGTTGCCGCCGAGTTCGAGCACCACTTTTTTGGTGCCGGCCAGGCCTTTGAGCTTCCAGCCGACGGGGCGCGAGCCGGTGAAACTCAAAAGTTTGAGCCGCTCGTCGGTGGTGAACGGTCCGGCGTCGGCGACATCGCACGGCAGGATCGAAAAAGCGCCTTCCGGCAGGCCAGCGGCAGCCAGCACTTCGCCGAGCAGGATGGCGCTGACCGGCGTGCGCTCGGCGGGCTTGAGCACGAAGGGGTTGCCCATGGCGATCGCCGGCGCGATCTTGTGCGCCGCGAGGTTGAGCGGAAAGTTGAACGGCGTGATGAACGAGCACGGGCCGATCGGCACGCGCTTCCACAGACCGCGGTAACCGCGCGCCCGCGGCGCGATTTCGAGGTCGATGACCTCGCCGCCGATGCGCATCGCTTCCTCGGCGGCGATCTGGAAGGTGTCGATCATCCGCCCGACTTCGGTCCGCGCGTCCTTGATCGGCTTGCCGGCCTCGCGGCACAGCACGCGGGCGAATTCCTCGTGGCGGGCGGCGATGCCGGCGACGCAGCGGTGCAGGATATCGCGCCGTTCATAGGCGCACAGCGCCGCCATCGCCGATGCCGCAGCGGCGCAGGCGGCGATCGCCTGCTCGATTTCGAGCGGCCCGGCGGCGGCCACTTCGGCAAACACCTCGCCGGAATACTTGTCGGTCACCTCGAGGCGGTGCGCGGTTTCGGCCGGCCGGCCGGCGAGATAGTATGGAAAGCGTTTGACGGTCATCGGGTAGTCTCTCCTAAAGCGGCGGCCCGCGCCGGGATCTCCTCGTTGAGCAGCCGGTGGTTGGCGCTGTAATCGACCGGCACGACAATCAGGTGGACGCCCGGTTCGGCAAGGCAGTAGGTCACGAGCGGCTTGAACCCGGCCTCGTCTTCGACGAGGTGGCCGTACGCCCCGTAGGCTTCGGCGTAGCGGACGAAATCGGGGTTGCCGTAATCGAGGCCGAATTCAGCAAAGCCCATCTGCTGCTGTTTCCAGCGGATCATGCCATAACCATTATCGCAGAGCACGATGACCATGAGGTTCATGCCAAGGCGGACCGCGGTTTCCAGTTCCTGCGAATTCATCATGAAGCCGCCGTCGCCGCACAGCGCGACGACCGGGCGGCGCGGGTGAACGAGGCGGGCGGCGAAAGCTCGCAAGGCTTCTGCAGGATGTCTTCGGGCAGTTCGAGATGCGTCGCACCCGGCCGTTCCTCGGCGGCGATACGAAACGCCTCGCGGACGCGCGCCGGGATGAAGTTGGTGTTCACCACCTGGCGGGTGTATTTGGTGACCGGCGCCATCATGCCGACGACGTCGATGATCTGGAAGGCGCCCTGTTTCGGCGAGCGGATCGGCTTCTGGCGGTGATCATCTCCATCGGCATCGCGCCGAGCTGGGCGTAGGCCGCGGCGGTCAGAAGGTTGGTCGCCCCCGGGCCGAGCGTCGAGAGACAGACGCCAGGATCGCCGGTCAGCCGGCCGTAGGTCGCGGCCATGACGCCCGCCGCCTGTTCGTGGCGGGTGACAATCAGGCGGATCTGGGACTTGCGCAGCGGCTCGATGAAATCGAGATTTTCCTCACCCGGCACACCGAAGACGTAACGCACGCCTTCGGCCTCCAGGCGGCGGACAAACAGATCGGAGGCTTTCATATATCACCCGGGGGACGGTCATGCCGGCAATAGGACCGGCGTTGCGCAGTGATGGTTGCAACCCGGGAGCGCGCCGGGTTCAAGTGGTGGCCTGCAACACCTCGCGCACGGTGCCGACCAGCGTGTCGATTTCGCGCTCGGAGATGATCAAAGGTGGCGACAGCGCCAGCGTCTCGCCGGTGGCACGGATCAGGATCCCGGCCTCGAAACAGCGCTGCAAGACATCCATCGCCCGGACCGCCGGCTGCCCGGGCAGCGCTTCGAGCTCGATGCCGGCCATCAGGCCGCAATTGCGGATATCGATCACGTGCGGTGCGCCGGCCAGGCTGTGCACGGCGTCTTCGAAATACGGCGCAAGTTCGGCGGCGCGCTCGAACAACCGCTCGTCGCGATACACGTCGAGCGCCGCAAGGCCGGCGGCCACGGCCAGCGGGTGGGCCGAATAGGTGTAGCCGTGGAACAGCTCGATGGTCTGCTCCGGCCCCTGCATAAAGGCCTCGTAAATACCCTTGCGGACCAGCACCGCACCCATCGGCACACTGCCCGAGGTCAACCCCTTGGCGGTCGTGATGAGATCCGGAACCACACCGAACACTTCGGCGGCGAATGCCCCACCGAGGCGGCCGAAAGCGGTGATCACCTCGTCGAAAATCAACAAAATCCCGTGCCGGTCGCAGATCGCCCGCAACCTTTCGAGGTAACCGCGCGGCGGCGGCAGCACGCCGGTCGAGCCGGCGACCGGCTCGACGATCACCGCGGCGATGGTCGAGGCGTCGTGCAGGGCAACGAGGCGTTCGAGGTCGTCGGCCAGCTCGGCGCCGTGCTCCGGCAGGCCGCGGCTGAACGCATTGCGCGTCGGATCGTGCGTATGCCGCAGATGGTCGCAACCGGGTAACAGCGTTGCGAACTGCTTGCGATTGGCGGCGATGCCGCCGACCGAGATGCCGCCGAAACCGACGCCGTGGTAGGCCCGCTCGCGGCCGATCAACCGCGTCCGGCCGGCTTCGCCGCGCTGGCGGTGATAGGCCAGAGCGATCTTGAGCGCCGTGTCCACGGATTCGGAGCCGGAGCAGGTGAAGAACACATGGTCGAGGTCGGCGGGCGCGAGCGCGGCGAGTTGATCGGCAAGCGCATAGGCCTGCGGGTGGCCCATCTGGAAGGTCGGCGCATAATCGAGCGCCGCGGCGCTGCGCTGAATGGCCTGGACGATACTGCGGTTCCCATGCCCGGCGTTGCAGCACCACAATCCGGCAACGCCGTCGAGAATACGCCGGCCCTCCGGGGTTTCGTAGTACATGCCCTCGGCTTTGGACAAAAGCCGCGGCCGCTGCTTGAACCGCCGGTTCGCCGTAAACGGCATCCAGAACGATTCCATTTCATCGACAGTCAAACCGGCATTGTTGCTCACCGCAGTCACCTCACAGATCGCGCTTGTCCAACCAACTGTTGGGTCTACTCACCCGGCCGCGTCCCGGCAGATCATTCCTCTCCGCCGCCGGTATCCCACGGCAGTGTCGTGGAAACCGTGAAAATCACCCGCGAATCGTTCTGCAACGCGCCGTTGCTGACCTTGAAATCGCCGGACAGATCGGTATCGAGCCATTTCACTTCGAGATCGACCGGGCCGAGCGAATAGCCGAGCGCCACCGAATAATCTAAGTAATCGCTGAGCCCAGTCAGATCGGCGAACTCGGGGTCGAGCGCCCGGCCGTCGGTGTAGCCCCCGTGCAGCACAAGGCTGAAATCATAAGGCAGCTCGAAGTTCAAATTGAGATCGAGGTAGCGGGCATTCTTGCCGATGGAGAAAAAATTGGGCGTCCACCAGAACTTGAAGTCGATGAATTCGTAGCTGGTGCCGACGTAGAACTCGGTGTAGTCGATATCCTCGTTGGTGCCGGGGTAATCGTAGTACATGATGCCGACATCGTAACCGATACCGGTTTCGCCGATTTCGCTGGCGTATCCGCCGTACTAGTCGAACTCCCAGCTTTCGCCGCAGCACTGATCGAAATCGAGACCCGAACTCCACCACCAGCCGGCGTAAAAGCCGGTGTCGTGTTCGAAATCGAGGCTGCCCTGGAAGGCCGCATCGTTAGCGGTCTGCGACACGCCGCGGAACTCGTAGTCGGTCACTCCCGTCAGGGTCAGCGAGAAATAATCGAGGATCTGGGCCTCGGCGGTGCTGCCAGCCAGCAGCGTAAAACTGACAGTGATCCAGGTCGATAAGCGTTTCATTGTCGTACTCCAGTTGTTGTCAACAGCAAATGTATTACTTATTCAGCGAATCAATTTCCGGACAGGTGCCGGATATCGAGCGCACTGATAAGTCGTTCTTATTCAAACCTGCCGTCACTCCACCGCCGGGAGCCGGCGGTTGATCAGGCTGGCGAGCAGAGTGCCGGCGGCCACCAGGCCGATCAGGATCGTCGATACGGCGTTGATCTCCGGGGTGACGCCGAGGCGGACGGAACTGTAAATCTTCATCGGCAGCGTCGTCGCCCCCGGGCCGGTCGTGAAGCTGGCGATCACCAGGTCGTCGAGCGACAGGGTAAAGGCGAGCAGCCAGCCGGAGATCACCGCCGGCATGATGATCGGCAAGGTGACGGTGAAAAATGTTCTGGCCGGCGTGCAGCCGAGGTCGAGCGCCGCCTCCTCGATCGCCCGGTCCATCGTCGTCAGCCGCGACTGGACGACGACGGCGACATAACACATCGAAAAAGTGATATGGGCGATGGTCAGAGTCATCATGCCGCGGTCGAACGAGATGGCGACGAACATCAAAAGCAGCGACAGGCCGGTGATCACCTCGGGCATTACCAAAGGCGCGTAGATCATGCCGGAAAACAGCAACCGCCCGCGGAAGGCGCCGAAGCGCGCCATGATCTGGCCGGCGATCGTGCCGAGCACGGTGGCCAGCGTCGCCGAGACGAGCGCCACTTTCAAAGTCACCCAGGCGGCGTTCTTGATGCCCTGGTTGGCGAGCAGCGCGCTGTACCATTTGGTCGAAAACCCGCCCCACACCGTGACCAGCCGCGATTCGTTGAAACTGAAAATCACCAAAAGGGCGATCGGCACATAAAGAAACAGCATACCCAGGACGAGCGAAGCGACGTTGAAACCCGTAAACGCGGCGACCGGGCGCATGGCGCGGCTCATACCGGCTGCCTCCTCGCCCGCTCCTGTTGGCGCTGAAACAGAACGATAGGTACGATCAGCAACAGCAGCAAAATCACCGCCACCGCCGACGACAGCGGCCAGTCGCGGTTATTGAAAAATTCGGTCCACAGCGTCTTGCCGATCATCAGCGTATTCGAACCGCCGAGCAGATCGGGAATCACGAATTCGCCGACCGCCGGGATGAAGACCAGGAAACAACCGGCGACGATACCCGGCAGCGACAGCGGCACGGTGATGCTCCAGAACGCCTTCCACGGCCGGCAGCCGAGATCGGCTGCCGCTTCGAGCAGGCTCGAATCCATTTTCTCGAGGTTGGCGTAAAGCGGCAGAACCATGAACGGCAGATAGGAATAGACGATGCCGATGTACACCGCGGCGTCGGTGTTGAGAATCACCAGCGGCGAGGAGATGACGCCGAGTTTGAGCAGCAGGGCGTTGAGCAGACCCTCGTTCTTGAGGATGCCGATCCAGGCATAGACGCGGATCAGAAACGACGTCCAGAACGGCAGGATCACCAGGGTCAAAAGCAGGCCGCGCCAGCGGCCCGGGGCGCGGGCCATCGCGTAAGCGACCGGGTAGCCGACCAGCAGCGCGAACACGGTGGCCAAGGCGGCGATTTTCAGACTGTTCAGGTACGACAGGACATAGAGGTTGTCGGTAAACAGCCTAAGGTAATTCGTCAAATGCACATTCAGCTTCAGCGCCCCGCTTTCGAGCCAGGTCAGAAGCGGCTCGTAGGGCGGCATGGCGATCATGACGCGCGAGAAACTGAGTTTCAGGACGATGAAAAACGGCGCCAGGAAAAACAGCAACAGCCAAAGGTACGGGACGGCGATCACCGCGCTGCGCGGTGTCAACCCGAGGCGCAGCAAAGCGGCGAGCAGCCAGGTATACGGCCGGGTCAGTTTGAGCCGGGCATGCAGCGCGCCGAACGTCGTCGTCAGTTGCGTCGTCGGCGGCAGGTAGGCGATTCTGACGCCGCTGTTTCCTCGATGGGGTCGCCTGGCCATCGGCATCAACCGTTCACTGTGTCAACAGCACGGCCGAGGCTTCGCGCCAGGTCAGATACACCCGGTCCTCCCAGGTGATCCGGTGTTCCAGCGTCCGCGCCTTGTTGGCGTGCAGCGAGGTGACCATCCGGCCGCTGGCGAGCCGGATGTGATAGACGAACGAGTTGCCGAGATAGGCAATGTCCCAGACCACGCCGCTGATACAGTTGACCGCCGGGTCGTCCGGGGCGTCGCGCGAAATATTGATTTTTTCCGGCCTGAGCGCGACCCACACCCGGCTGCCGGACGTCACAGCAATGGTTTTGCGGCACAGGATGCGGGCCGGGAAATCGGCGGTGCTGACTTCGAGATGTTCGGCGTTCACCGCCGCAACCCGGCCTTCGAAAATGTTGACATCGCCGATGAATTCGGCGACGTAGCGCGAATTCGGCGCCTCGTAGATTTCGGCCGGCGTCGCGACCTGGACGATCCGGCCGTGGTCCATCACCGCGATACGGCTGGCAACCGTCATCGCTTCTTCCTGATCGTGCGTGACGATGACGAAGGTAATGCCGAGCTTCTCCTGGATGTTCATCAGCTCGAACTGGGTCTTCTCGCGCAGTTTTTTGTCAAGCGCCCCGAGCGGCTCGTCGAGCAGCAGCATCTTCGGCTGCTTGACCAGGCAGCGGGCCAGCGCCACGCGCTGGCGCTGGCCGCCGGACAACTGCTCCTGTTTTCGCTTGCCGTAGCCTTCGAGCTGCACCAGATCGAGCACCTCGTGAACGCGGCGGCGGATCTCGTCGCGCCCGAGCCGCTCCTGCTTCAGGCCGAACGCCACGTTACCCTCGACCGACAGATGCGGAAACAAGGCATAGGACTGGAACATCATGTTGACCGGCCGAAGGTACGGCGGCACGGCGACGATGTCCTCGCCGTCGAGCCGGATCTCGCCGGCGCTCGGCGCTTCGAAGCCGGCAAGCAGGCGCAGCAGGGTCGTCTTGCCGCAGCCGGACGGGCCGAGCAGGGCGAAGAACTCGCCCTGGTAAATGTCGAGAGAAATATCGCTGACTGCCTGGCTCTCGCCGTAGCTTTTACTGACGCCGATCAGTTGCACAAAGGGCCGCTCGGCCGGATCGTTCCACGGCGTTCTCGGCGCCGCCGGTTTTTTTGCCGCCTCGTCGTTCATCGTGACACCCTTGCGCGCCGGCTGCGCCGCCAGCGCATCGATTCAGTTCGTCGCCGCCTTGACATCGGTCCAGATGCGCGTCACCAGCCGCTGGACATCAGGCGGGTACGGCCGGGTGGTGTACAACCGGGCCATCACCTCGGGCGGCGGGTAAATCGTCGGATCGCCGATGACTTCCTCGTCGAGCAGTTCCTGCGAGGCCAGGTTGCCGTTGGCGTAATAGACGTAGTTCGACGCCTTGGCCATCACCTCGGGACGCAGGATGTAATCGATGAAGGCGTGGGCATTGTTCGGGTGTAGGGCATCGCCCGGCACGGCCAGCATGTCGAACCACATCAGTGCCCCCTCGTTGGGGATACTGTATTTGATGACCACGCCGTTTTCGGCCTCGTCGGCGCGGTCGCGCGCCTGGATCACATCGCCCGACCAGCCGACCGCGATGCAGATGTCGCCGTTGGCCAGGGCGTTGATGTATTCGGAGGAATGGAACTTGCGGATGTACGGCCGGATGGCGAGCAGCACGTTGCGCGCCTTGTTCAACACCTCGGGGTCGTGGCTGTCGGGGTTTTCGCCGATGTAGTTCAGCGCCGCCGGGATCATCTCGTCGGCAGCATCGAGGACATAGATACCGCAATCGGCGAAACGGGCCGCGGTTTCCGGATCGAACACCAGATCCCACGAATCGACCGGCGCTTCGGGCATCCGCTCGGCAACCATATCGGCATTGTAACCGATGCCAGTCGTGCCCCACATGTAATTGACGGCGTGCTGATTATCCGGATCGTAAACCGCGACGCGCTCCATGATCAACGGCCACTGGTTGTCCCAATGCGGCAGCTTGCTGCGGTCGAGCGGCCGGAACACGCCGGCCTGGATCTGGCGCGCCAGAAAAGAAGCCGACGGCACCACCACGTCGTAGCCCGACTGGCCGGCGAGCAGCTTGGTTTCCAGCACTTCGTTGGAATCGAAAACGTCATAGACGACGCGGATGCCGGTCTCGGCCTCGAATTCGGCGAGGATCTCCTCGTCGATGTAGTCCGACCAGTTGTACACATTGACCACCGGGTCCTCGGCGGCCGGGGCTGGAGCCGGTGCCTGGTCGGCCTGCTGCTGGCAGCCGGCCAGCGCCGCGGCGATCAGCAAAAACGATACTCGGTGTTTCATTTGAACCTCCCATGTTGACTGCCTTGGGTCATTTCATTGGCGGCGCCTCATCGCGCCGGCGGGCCGATCGGGCCGGATCACGACAAAGCCGCGGCGGTCTCCTCCAGGCTTTGCCAGGCCTTGTCGGCCAGTTCGTCGATCTGGGCATACGATACGATAAACGGCGGGGCCGTAATCATCGTATCGCGCACGGCGCGCATCACCAGGCCGTTTTTGATCGCCGCGTCGCGGCAGATCGTCCCGGCGGCGCCGGTTTTTTCAAACGGGGCGAGCGATTTCTTATCGGCGACCAGTTCGAGGGCACCGACCAGGCCGAGTGTCCGCGCCTCGCCAACCAGCGGGTGGTCGCCGAGCGCCAGCCATTTTTGGCGGTAATACGGCGCGATCTCGGCGACCCGTTCGATCAGCTTTTCCTCCGCCAACAGGCGCAGGTTAGCGAGCGCCACGGCGCACGACGTCGGGTGCGCCGAATACGTGAAACCGTGGTGAAACTCGCCGCCGCGCTCGATCAGCACTTCGGCGACGCGGTCGCCGACCAGCACACCGCCCATCGGCAGGTACCCTGAGGTCAGGCCCTTGGCGATCGGCATCAGGTCGGGCCTTAAGCCGTAATGGTCGCTGCCGAACCAGCGGCCGAGCCGGCCGAAGCCGCAGATCACCTCGTCAACCACCAGCAAAATACCGAACTCGTCGCAGATCTCCTGGATCCGGGGCCAATAGGTCTCGGGGGGAATGATCACTCCGCCGGCGCCCTGCACCGGCTCGCCGATAAACGCCGCGACGGTTTCGGGGCCGAGTTCGAGGATTTTCTCGCGCAGCCATTCGGCGGCCGCGATACCGAACGTCGCGGCATCCGGATAATGATGGCGGCCGACGCCGAACCAATACGGCTGCTCGATATGGACGATGCCCGGAATCGGCAGCCCGCCTTGGGCATGCATCGGCGCCATGCCGCCCAGGCTGGCGCCGGCCATCGTGCTGCCGTGGTAGGCGTTGCGGCGCGAGATGATCACCTGGCGCTGCGGGCGGCCGACCGCTGCCCAGTAATGGCGCACGGCGCGCACCACGGTGTCGTTCGCCTCCGAGCCCGAGCCGGCGAAAAAGACATGATTGACTTCCGGCGGGGCGATCTCGGCCAGCTTGTGCGCCAGTTCGATCGCCGGCGGGTGCGTGCACTGGAAAAACGAGTTATAGAACGGCAGGCGGCGCATCTGCGCGGCGGCGGCGGCGATGAGCTCCTCGCGGCCGTAACCGACATTGACGCACCACAGGCCGGACATGCCATCGAGAATCTGCTGCCCGTCGCTGGAGTAGATGTAGACGCCCGCGGCCCGTTCGATGACGCGCGTCCCGCGACGGTTGAGGTCACCGGCATCGGTGAACGGATGAAAATGGTGCGCCGCGTCCAGCGCCTGCCACTCGCCGGTGGCACGGCGCGGGACCAACGGTTCGCCCGGCCCGGCGTCTCCGGGGGTTTCGATTGTTGTCATCGGTTCAGACATTGAGCAACAGATATTCCCGCTCCCACGAGCTGATCACGTGCTGGAATTCTTCGGCTTCGGCCATCTTGATCGCGCTGTAGGTTTTGACGAAGCGCTCGCCGAGCAGATCGATCAGTTCGCGGCACTCGTTGAGCTGGCGCAGGCCCTCCTCGATCGTCTTGGGCAACTCGTGGCGCAGCCGGTGGGCGCTGCCGTCCACTGGCTGGCGCGGCTCTATGCGTTGTTTGATGCCGAGATAACCGCAAGCCAGCATCACCGCAATGGCGATGTACGGATTGACATCGGCACCGCACATCCGGTGTTCGACGCGCCGCGCCTCCGGCAGCGACACCGGCACGCGCAGGCCGACGGTGCGGTTGTCGTAACCCCAGTGCGAATTGATCGGCGCCGAGTAACCGGGGATCAGCCGGCGGTAGGAATTGATGTTGGGCGCGAAAAACGGCATCGCCGCGATCATGTACCGCTGCTGGCCGCCGATGAAATATCTGAACAGCGGCGATTCGCCGCCATCATCGTGGAGCGTGAAGATATTGCGGCCGCCGGCGATGTCGTTGATGCTCTGGTGGACGTGCATCGCGCTGCCCGGTTCGTTGGCCATCGGTTTAGCCATGAACGTCGCGTAGGTGTCGTGGCGGATCGCCACCTCGCGCATCGTGCGCTTGAACAAGAATACCTGGTCGGCGAGTTCGAGCGCGTCGCCGTGCTGGAAATTGATCTCCATCTGCCCGGCGCCTTCCTCGTGGATCAGGGTTTCGATCCCCAGGCGCTGCGCTTCGCAGAAATCGTACATCTCCTCGAACATCGGGTCGAACTCGTTGACGGCGTCCACGCCGTAAGACTTGCGTGCCGTCTCCGGCCGCCCGCTGCGCCCGACCGGCGGTTGCAGCGGATAGTCCGGATCCTTGTTGACCTGGGTGATGAAAAATTCGACTTCCGGGGCAACCACCGGCTGCCAGCCCTCGTCACGGTACAGTTGCAGCACGTGGTTCAGCAGATTGCGCGGCGCCAGCGGCACCGGGGTGTCGTCCTGGTAGTAACAATCGTGGATGATCTGCGCCGTCGGTTCGTGGGCCCAGGGAACGAGGCGCACGGTGCGCGGGTCGGGGGCGACGACCATGTCGATTTCCGCTGGGTTGATCAGCTCGCCTTCGTCCTCCGGCCACGAGCCAGTGACCGTCTGGGCGAAAATCCCTTCAGGTAGGCGGATCGATTCGTCGCGCGCGTACTTGCTGGCCGGCATGATTTTGCCACGCGCCACCCCCGCCAGGTCGGGCACCAGGCATTCGATTTCGGTGATGGAATTGGCTTTCAGCCAGTCGTTGAGTTCGGCAAAATTCACGGTGCAACCTGTCCGTTCCCGGCTTATACTGAGTCCGGTGTTTAATTTAATTAACAGTAGCAGAGACTCCAGGATAAAGCAATAGATGCGCCTGCATGACTTGGGTGAAGTGGGTGAAACCTGCCGGCGTGACCCGGCTGCGGCCGGCGGCTATGCCGAAAACTGGTACACCGCGACCACCGATCTGCCGCCGCCGCGCCCGGCGCTGGCCGGTGAACGGCGGTGCGATATCGCCGTCGTCGGCGCCGGGCTTACCGGGCTGTCGTCGGCGCTGCACCTTGCCCGGCTGGGACGCGAGGTGGTCGTCCTCGAAGCCGTGCGCGCCGGCTGGGCCGCTTCTGGGCGCAGCGGCGGGCAATTGATCCACGGCTACGCCTGCGATATCACCCGCCTGGAAAAGCTCTGCGGCCCCGCCGCGGCACGGCAGTACTGGGCATGGTCGATCGAGGCTCTCGACCTGGCCCGCGCCCTGATCGCCGATGAACAGATCGACTGCGACGCCGGCGACGGCACCCTTAATGTCGCGATCAAGCCCCGGCAGGTCGGCGAACTGCGCGCCTGGCGCGACCACCTGAAGTGCCAGTACGGCTACGAACTCAAATGGCTCGAAGGCCGCGAACTTGGCGATGCACTCAACAGTCCGCGTTACCTCGCCGGCCTTTACGACCGGCGCAGCCTGCACCTTCACCCGCTGCAATACACCCTCGGTCTGGCCCGCGCCGCCGAGCGCGCCGGCGCCGTGCTCTATGAGCAAAGCCGCGTCACGCACTGGCGGCGGGACGGCGGGCGTATCGTGCTGGCTACCGCCGGCGGCCGCCTGCTCG
The DNA here is from genome assembly GCA_039794245.1 of Candidatus Jinrbaksania sp. Taxonomy (GTDB): domain Bacteria; phylum Pseudomonadota; class Gammaproteobacteria; order Xanthomonadales; family Wenzhouxiangellaceae; genus DAITQM01. Next base: position 74,036 of record JBDIVS010000011.1, on the reverse strand, counting down.
CCCGGCAGGTCATTTTCTGCGGCAATACCGGACTCGACCGCCTGGTGCCCCGGATCCGTCACTACATCATGCCGGTCGGCACCTACATCTCGGCCACCGAAGCACTCGATCCGGCCCTGGCGGCAAGCCTGATCCCCTCGCGCGCCGCGGTCTCCGACACCAACTTCGTGCTCGACTACTTCCGACTGGCGCGCGGTCGCCACCTGCTGTTCGGCGGGCGGGTCAGTTACTCGACGCTGAAACCGCCGCTGCTCGCCGCCCAGCTCCGCCGCCGGATGACCGCCGTCTTCCCGCAGCTTGCCGGCTGCAAGATCGTCTCGACCTGGGGCGGCGAAGTTGATATCACGATGAACCGCGCCCCGCACTTCGGCCACCTCGCCGACAACGTTCATTTCATGCAGGGTTTCTCCGGGCACGGCATGGCACTGGCCGGGCTCGCCGGCAAGCTCGTCGCCGAAAAAATCGGCGGACTGAGCGAGCGCTTCGACCAATACTGCCGCATCCCGCACCACCCCTTCCCCGGCGGCCGCTGGCTGCGCACCCCGGCCCTGGTCATGGCCATGGCCTGGTACCGGCTGCGCGACTGGCTGTAGGTTTCGTCCCACCCGTCGCTCCCCACCGACCCAGGAGCCCTGATTTGCGATAATCGCAACCTCGCCCTCATCTCCCGGAGAACACCATGGAATTCACCGCCGGCGATCGTTTGATCGATGAAATGTGGCACGGCGATATCGTGCCGCGTCTTTGCGAATACATCAAAATCCCCAACAAATCGCCGCATTTCGATCCTGATTGGGCACGCCACGGTTACATGGACGAGGCCGTCGAGCTGATCGCCGGCTGGTGCCGCCGCCAGCCGATCGATGGCCTCAGCGTCGAGGTTGTCCGCCTGGCCGGCAGAACCCCGCTGATCTACATGGAGATTCCCGGCCGCGGCGACGACACGGTGCTGCTCTACGGCCATCTCGACAAGCAGCCGGAGATGAGCGGCTGGGCCGCCGGCCTCGGACCGTGGCAGCCGGTGATCCGGGACGACAAGCTGTACGGCCGCGGCGGCGCCGACGACGGCTATGCGGCGTTCGCGTCCTTGGCCACGATCCGTGCCCTCAAGGAACAGCGACTGCCGCACGCCCGCTGTGTGGTGCTGATCGAGGCATGCGAGGAATCGGGCAGCTACGACCTGCCGCATTACATCGAACACCTCGCGCCGCGCATCGGTTCGCCGTCGCTCGTCGTCTGCCTGGATTCGGGCGCCGGCAATTACCAGCAGTTGTGGATCACGACCTCGCTGCGCGGCATGGCGGCCGGTACGCTGAGCGTCGAGATTTTGCGCGAGGGCGTGCACTCCGGTTATGCCAGCGGGATCGTTCCGTCAAGCTTCCGAATCGCCCGCTTGCTGCTCGACCGCCTCGAAGACCCGGCAAGCGGCGCGATCCTGCCGCCGGCGCTGCACGCCAAGATCCCGGCGCAGCGCCGCGAACAACTGGCGGCGGTCGCCGCCTTGCTCGGCGACGAAGTCCACAGCGCCTACCCGTTTGTCGAAGGCGCCCAGCCGATGGGGGACGACAACCTGGAGCGCCTGCTAACCCGCAACTGGCGGCCGGCATTGTCGGTCACCGGCGCCGGCGGCCTGCCGTCGCTGGCCGACGCCGGCAATGTACTCCGCCCGGGAACGTCGTTGAAACTGTCGCTGCGCCTGCCGCCGACGATCGACGGCGAGGCCGCGACAAAGGTGCTGAAAACGCTGCTGGAAGCCGAGCCGCCCTACGGGGCGCGCGTCGAATTTACCGCCGACCAGGCGGCGACCGGCTGGAACGCGCCTGAAGTGGCGCCGTGGCTCGAAGGGGCGCTCGAGGCGGCGTCACAGGCAGTGTACGGCCAAAGCTGCATGTACATGGGCGAGGGCGGCACGATCCCGTTCATGGCCATGCTCGGCGAACGTTTCCCGGCGGCGCAATTCATGATCACCGGCGTGCTCGGGCCGCAATCCAACGCCCACGGCCCGAACGAGTTCTTGCATATCCCGTTCGCCCGCAAGCTGACCGCCTGCGTCGCCCGCGTGCTGGCCGAGCATTCCCGGCAGAGCTGAACCACGCGGCACATGGCCAAGGACTTAGCCGTCGAAGCACGCTATCTTGCGGCCCTGGCGCTGCTCGACGATGCCGCCCGGCGCGCCGAGGGTTTGGCTGAGCTTCGGGACTGCGCCGCCCGGGGCTTCGGACCGGCAGCCTATCACCTCGCATGGCTGACGCTGAATGACGATACCGATCACGAACCGGCCTTAGGCTGGTTGAATGCCGCCATCGCCGCCGGCTACCCGCACGCCCTGTATGCCGCCGGCCTTTTATGGGCAAAACTCAATGATACCGAGCGCTGCCTGTACGCCCTGTCGCGCGCCGCGCTGGCCGGCGATACGCTGGCTTTCTATCCGCTCGGCCGCCGTTTGGCGGAAGGAGTATCGGTCTCCGCCGGCGCGTTCTGGCTCGGCCTTGCGGTGCGCGAACAGTACTACGCGGCGATCGAATACCTCGCCGCCCGGCCGGGTTTGCTCAAATCGGCCGATCCTTGCACCGCAGAAACGTTCACCCGGCAACTGGCCGCCCCGGCCACCGACCTGTCTTTGCCAAATTGGCCAGCGACGGCTGCCGCCGACCCCGTCACACATTGCGCCGAGCCAAAAGTCGTGACGATCGACGATTTCATGGATACCGACGAATGCGCCCATCTCATGCACCTCGCCGAGCCGTTGCTGCAGCGCAGCCGGGTCGGTGACCCGGACAGCGGCGGACCGCGCGTGCTGGAGGTCCGCACCAGCGACGACGCGGTGATCAGCGCCGAGCGCCGGGATCTGCATTTCCTGTTACTCGAACGGCGCCTGGCCGAAGCCGCTGGCCGGCCGCTGGCCAATGCCGAACCGTTCACTGTGATCCGATATCCACCCGGCGGCGAATACCGCCCGCACCACGATTTTTTTTCGTTCGGCAGCGGCGACGAAGCGGCGCAGCGCCAGCGTGGCGGGCAGCGGATGTGGACTGCGTTCGTCTATCTTTGCGACGTTGCCGGCGGCGGCGAAACCCATTTCCCCGAACTGAATATCATGATCACGCCGCGCCGCGGCCGGCTGTTAATGTTCAGCAACACCGATGCCGCGGGCCGGCCCGCGCCCAGCACCCTGCACGCCAGCCTACCGGTCCGGCACGGCGAAAAATGGATCGCCACAAAATGGTTCAGACAGCATAGGCTCACCGCGAGCAATCCTTCCCGGCGAGACAACTAAACTGCACAGCTGGGAGTTGACCCACCAGTTGCATAAATTATGCTCGATTTCATCAAATCGGTTGGCCCGTCTCTATTGAACATGATTCCCCCCGCTGGATGGCTCGGCGAGCTCGGCTTTCCAGCGCTCGATGTGCTGCCGCAGCCACTCGAGCGCCGCAGGGCGCGAGGTGAACACCTGCATGGGGCAGCGGGCGCGGCGCGCCATCCTGACGTTGTATTCGGCGATCGCCCTTGAATGATCGGAATGGACGAGGTAGGCGAAAGCGATCAGGTTGGGGTCGTCGCCGACTTTGAGACTGGCGGGCAGGGTCAGCGAATAGTCGTTTTTCCGGTTGACGAGCAGGGCGTATGGCCCGCCGGCCGCCCGCCGCCCCTCGGTCATCGCATGGTCGATGTCTTCCGGCGTCAACTCCAGCCCCTGGCGCGGGCACATTTCAACCATCTGCGGCTCGCGCAGGTACAATTCACCATAACGATCGACCAGCGTGTACACACCCCGTCCTCGCTGTGCAATGCGGCCGGCAGGTGGCCGCTGCCCCACTGTCCCGGATTTTTCATGGCCCTATCTGCTGCACCGGCCTGGAACCGCCGCGCGACAGTTGGGTCATGAATCAGCTGTGACGATTGCGCTCTACTCCGGCGATAATCAACCCAACAGTTGCATAAATTTTGCTCGATTTCATATAATCTACAATGAAATCATATAGTTATGATGCTATTAGTTGAAATGTCGAATTCACCCGGGGTGCCGCGCCCGGTTTCTCGCCCAAGCTGGCGACCTCATCTCGTCCGCTTCCCCTCGAACCGTAGGGATAACTATGATTATTCGGGGAATCGAACAAGCTGCGCTCGCCAGCTTGACCGAGAATCCCGGGAATTTATGCAACAGTTGGGTCAATATTCCCGCCGGCCCCGTCCCGGATTATAACCAAAATCCGATCAATTTCACCACTTCCCTGTTCAGGACCGCCCACTGGCCGCCGGCCGTGCAGCGTCCATCGAAGGCCCCTGGCGTTAGCGCCCTGCCGCCGGCACTTCGCAGGCACCGGCGCACCCGGCCTGTGGCCCCCCCAGGTCGCCGCGTTCGATCTGCAGCGTCGGATGATCGATCGTGAAACGTGATTTCAGCTCGCCGGCCAGGTCGTAAAAAAAACGGTCGCTGGCCGGTGCTTCGGGCATCACCAAGTGGGCGGTCAACGCCGTCTCGGTCGTGCTGAGCGGCCAGATGTGCAGGTCGTGCACGGCCGTGACGCCGGGCAGGGCGTTGAGATACTCGCGCACCGCGTTGGGATCGATGTGGCGCGGCACCGCATCGGCGGCCAGCGAGGCGCCTTCACCGAGCAGGCCCCAGGTCGCGGCGAGGATGTTGCCGCCGATCAATAGGCCGAGCAACGGGTCGATCAAGGCCCAGCCGGTAGCGTACAGCAGCAAGGCGCCGGCGACAACACCGGCCGACACCGCGGCATCAGCCAAAAGATGCAGCCAGGCGCCGCGCAGGTTCAAATCTTGCCGGCTGCCGGCGTGAAACAGCCAGGCCGAGCCGATATTGACCGCCACTCCGGTCAGTGCGATCCAGACGATGTGCAGCGCCGGCGGCGGCTCAGGATGGCTGAGGCGGTCGATCGCTTCGACGGCGATCACCGCCACTGTGCCGAGCAGCAGCACGCCGCTCACCAATACAGCGATGATCGTCAGCCGCTGATACCCGTAGGTGTGCCGGCGCGACGGCGCCCGTTCGGCCAGGCGGAAGGCGCCCCACGACAAAAGCAGCGCCGCGACATCGCTCAAGTTGTGTCCGGCATCGGCCATCAGCGCAACCGAATGCAGCCACAGGCCGGCGATGAACTCGCCCAGCGCGTAGGCACTGTTCAGCAACACACCCAGCGCGAACGCCCGGTGGTAGCGCTTAGGTCCGTGGTGGCGGTGTAACTCGAGGTTCATCGACGCTGCGGTTCAATCCGCCGCGGGCAGGCGCTCACGGTCGTGCGGCGCAGTGAAATCGAGCGCCGGGCCGAGCGGCACGATACCCGCCGGATTGAGCGCCCGGTGGCTTTGATGATAATGCAGCTTGCATGAGATAAGATCGCAGGTTGCGGCAACGCCCGGCCATTGATAAAGCGCCCGGGTATATGACCACAGTGCCGGGTAGTCGATCAGGCGCCTTAAGTTGCACTTGAAATGGCTGTAATAAACCGCATCGAAACGGTACAGGGTCACGAACAACCGCCAGTCCGACAACGTCACCTTGGAGCCCGTCAGATAGCGCTGCCCGCCGAGCAATCGCTCGACACGGTCGAGCGCACCGAACACGTCCAGCACCGCTTCCTCGTAGGCCGCCTGGCTGGTTGCAAAACCGGCACGATAAACGCCGTTGTTCAAATCGCGGTAGATCCAGTCATCCACTTCGCTGCATCGCTCGCGAAGTTCCGGCGGATCGAAATCGACCGCTGCGGCGCCCAAATGATCGAATGCACTGTTCAGCATCACGAGCAAATCGGCCGATTCGTTGCTGACGATGGTGTGCTGTTTTTTGTCCCACAGCACCGGTACCGTGACCCGGCCGGTGTAGTGCGGATCGGCGGCGGTATAAATTTGGTGCAGGTACCGGGCACCGAGCAGCGGATCGGGATCGACCCGCCGGCCGGGCGCGAAAGTCCAGCCATCGCCGGCCATCAGCGGATTGACCAGGGTCAGTCCGATCTGCCGCTCCAGGCCCTTCAGGCGGCGCAGGATCAACACCCGGTGTGACCACGGGCAGGCCGCCGCGGCATAGAGGTGGTATCGTCCCGCCTCGGCCGCGAAGCCGCCGTCCCCGCTCGGGCCGGGAGTGCCGCCGGGCGTCACCCAGTTCCGGAACCGGCTCGACTCGCGCTCGAAACGGCCTCCGGTCTTGCCGGTGTCGTACCATCGGTCGTGCCAGACGCCATCGATCAAAAGACCCATCGTTCGGCCTCGTGTTTGTTTTCCAGCATAGTACCAAACGCCACTTTGCTACCGGAGAATAATGATGATTCACCCGCAAAACGTCTTTGCCGCCTTTCTCGCCCGCTGGATACTCGGCTTGCTGTTTCTGATGGCCGGTTGGTGGAAGGTGTTCGAGCTGGGCCCAGACAACCACGCTCAGACCTATTTCATCGATAGCTTCGCTGAGACCTGGATCCCGCAGTGGTGGCTGTGGCCCTTGGGGGTTGCGATCCCCTGGATCGAGCTGGCCGCCGGTGTGATGCTGATACTCGGCCTGGGCATCCGGCCGGTGCTTTACGTCCTCGGCCTTCTGCTGCTGGTCACGACCTACGGTCATGCGTTGCTGCAGCCGCTGTTCGATATCGACGGCCACACGTTCACCCGGCTGGCGCTGATCGTATTTTTGCTGGTTCACGGATGGGACGGCGACCCGACGGCGGCCGAGTCCTGGTTGAAAAAAAAGGCAGGATCACAGGCGCGCTGAATTTCCTTCGCGACCGCTTGCCCTTACGGCCCGCCGTTTTCCGGCACCAGCCGCAAGCGGTAACGATCCGGGCCGGGCAAAAACGGCGTCGGGCGGCCGGCGACCCAATCGTCGTGGCCGGCGCCGAAATACGGCGATAAGGGATGGCCGCTGTTGCCGCCGGGCATTTGCAGATAGCCGGCTTGCTCCTGGCCGGGACTGACGGCGAAGCGTTCGGAGGCGCCGAAACGCGGCGTCTGGACGCGCGGCATGCCGTGATCGCCGGGTAATGCCACAGCCGGCATCGTCAGCCGGCGGCCGGCCAGCGGGATCGAATCGGCCAGCGGGTGGGTCATATCGAGACGGTTGCGTTCACCCCAACGATAAGCCTCGAGCGTGCCGCCGGCGCCTTCGGCATCGGCAATCAGCCCATCGACTTCCTCAAGATACAGCGTGGGCCACGACGCCGCGCCCGGTGGCAGCCAATTGCCCGGCTCGGCAACAATCAGGGCCCTAAGTGGGGCGCGCCATTGCCAGCGGCCGCGGCTTTTCACCAGGCCCGGGCAATGGGCGGTCAGATCGCCGAACACCCGGCGGCGCAAGCGCTCGCGGTATTCGCGGAGCAACCGATAGCCGGCATCGTCGATCGCCGCGTGCCCACTCCAGGCGGCGATCAGGCGGCGAAATACCCCCCGCTTTGGATGCCGTTCGACGGCCTGCCGGTCGAGCACGCCGAGCAGCCAACGGCGCCAGGCAACCAGCCCCCGGGCTTCATCGTCGAGCTGGATGGCGAGCATCTCGCGCTCGTTCGCGCTGTGCAGCTTGTGCAGGCGATCCCGGATCTGCCCGGCCCGCTCGCCGCTCGGATAGCCGCCGTCGCCGAGCAGGGCCAGTGTCTCGCCAGTGGCGACGCGGGCATTGGCGGTCCATAAAATGCCGCCCGGCGGATCGATCAGGCGCGGGTACGACGCGGCCGGCAACCAGCCCAGCCAGCCGCGGCCGGCAACGGCCCAACTCGCCGGAAAGCGACTGTCGTAATCGCCGCTGCGCAACGGGATCGGGCCGATGATGGTCCAGCCGATCGACCCATCCCGGTCGCCGACGATCAGGTTTTGCGCCGGCAGCGCGGCACTGTTGGCCGTGCGGATCGCGCTTTTTACATCTTTGGCCTGGGCCATCTGCCACAGGCCGTCGAAGGCCAGCGCCCGCTCATCGTGCGCCACCCAGCGCCAGACCAGCGCTCGCCCGGCGTGGTCTTCATCGATCACCGGTCCCCAGCGGGTCTCACGCACCTTGAGGGTTTGTGTTGCGCCGCCGTTGACCGCGATCGTCTCTTCATGCACGGTGAACGCTTCGCTGCCACCAGCAATCAGATAGCGGTTGTCGTCCGCCGGGTCGGTCTCGACGATGATCAGATCCAGGAAATCACCGTACGCATTGGTAAAGCCCCAGGCGATGTCGCCATTGCTGCCGGCGACGATGAACGGCAGACCCGGCAGGCTGACGCCGGCGGCCGACCAGGCTGCACGGTCCGGCCCATCGCCGATCGACATCCGGACCTTGAACCACAGGTGCGGCAGGTTCAGCCCAAGGTGCATATCGTTGGCGACCAGCGCCGCGCCGCTTGCGGTGCGGCGCCCGGCAATGGCCCAGTTGTTGCTGCCGGCCGCCGCCGGCGGTTCCGGCTCTGCCGCCTGGCCTGTCGGCACCGGCAATTGCCGGGCATCGAAAGCGGCGGCGGCCGGGATCTTTGGCGTGTCGAACGGCGCCCCGAAGAGCGGCGCATCGTGGCGATCACCGGCCGGGGTCAGAAAATGCACTGCGGCAGCGGGCAGACAAGCGGCCAGTGCGCCGAATTCGCGCTCGCGCTCGGCACTATCGGCCTGCAACGTGAAATACATGCCAAGCGCAACGAGCAGCGAGTCCTCGACGGTCCACGGCTCCGCTTCGGCATCGAGCAGCAGATATTCGAAAGGCCGGGTACCCAGCGCCTTGAGACCCTGGTTCACGCCGGCGGCGTACGCCGCCAGTGCGGCGCCGATTTCCGGATCGAGACCCTGGACCTGCCGTTCAGCGCGGGAGCGCATGCGGTGCGCGCGGCGCTCGAGGTCGAAGTCGAGCGCGGCTGCGCCGAACAGCGCCGCCAGCTCGCCGGCGGCGGCACGGCGCTGCAAATCCATCTGAAAGAACCGCTCCTGGGCGTGGACAAACCCTGTCGCCCGGGCCAGATCCCGTTCATTTGCCGCCTGGATCGTCGCATATCCGCCGGCATCGCGGCTGACCGTCACCACCGCTGCCAGGCCCGGCAATGCCACAGCGCCGTCGAGCACCGGTAAACTGAGCCGCAACACCACCCACAGCGCGGCGCCACCCAGTACCGCGGCGATCAAAAGCGCCACCAGCAATTTTTTTAACCCTATCCGCCCGGCCATGTTTGTCCCGTTGCCAGATCGACCGCAGCCGATTTCACCGCTCCGTGCCGTTCAAGGCGGGTGGCCGGCGCGGCGGCAAAAGCTTCATCGTCATCGACGATCAACAGCCGTTGTAGCGCCCTACTCATCCAATCCCGTCAGATGCGGGACGATCAGTAACGCCATCTTTTTCAAAAAAATACTGATCGTCCGCAACCCGTAAATAATCCTGAGCGTCCGATCCGGCGTCAGCGATTGTCCCGAGGGCACCCGAACATTAAAATTTCACATCACTTGCAAGATCATCGAGCAGCTTGCGGTCTTAATCGTACCCCTGCCTACCCCCCCAAGCTCCTCTCTGGCAGGGTGAGGCCGCCGGCGCCGCCCCTTGCGCCGGCGGCCGACTTCTACCTCCACTGATTACGCCACGGCGCCGGACGGCTGGCGAATCAGTGTCAGGCAGCCGAGCAGCCAGGCGCCGAGCACAAAGTGCAGCACTCGTTCGATCTCCATGCCGGTTTCGAGCGCCAGAGCAATCAGATCCGACTCGCCGGCGCCTTGCAGATATTCGGCCAGTGCCCGCTGTTCCGGTTGGTGCGGCAGTTTCTTCCACGGCAACTGGCCGCTCAGCCGGTAACGCGAAGCGAGCAGCAACTTTGGCGGTATTTCGTCGAGCGGCAGGCGTTGGGCCGCCGACCACAGCAACAAACAGAGCGAGTACTCTTCGTGCCGGGTGCCGTCACCCAGGCTTTCGGGGCGTATCGCCAGTGGTTTGATGGCCATCTGGTGGATCGGCTTGAACAGCATATTGGCCAGGCGCTCGATACCGCCGTGGCCATAGACCCGGTTGCGGTCGCGTTCGATGTAATACCAATCCCCGGCCGGAAGCTGGACGGTGAAACGGTCGTGCTCCCCGGTCTGGATCGCCTCGCAGAGCATCGGGATCGCAGTTGCGGCCGGCGGTCTGGCCGTGGTCAGTTCGTGGCCGATCTCGCGCAGCAGTTCCTCGAGGTGGGCGGCGCGCAGCGGTTTGAGCAGACCGCGGCCGACGTGCACCATCTTGCGGTTTGCGCTCAGTGGGATCACCCGGTAGAACCGCCCGCTTTCGACCAGTTGCCGCCACGCCTGCCGGCCTTCGCGCTCGTCGATATCGACGATCACGACACCCTCGTCGGCCCTGGGATCGAGCTGCCATTGCTCCGGCAGCCGCAACACGGCCAGCGTCGTTTTCAGAATCTGCAGATGGCGCGAATCGAGCGCCCGGACGCCGAGTCTCAGTTCCGGACCTTGTTTATTCTGTGACCTTAGCCATTTCATCATCGCCCGGTCCCGCGTCTGGGTATGAGGATTGTGCTGATTGTACGGCGCTTTGTAAAAGCCTCGAGCAGCCCGCCTTATTTACCGATGCAAAAGCGGCTGAAGATCTGCCCGAGCAGGTCATCGCTTCTCACCTTGCCGGTCAATGCCCCAAGTTCGTCGGCCGCCAGTCTGAGGTGCTCGGCAAGCAGCTCATGCGGGGCACCGGAGGCCAGCACGGTTCCGGCCCGCGCCAGTTCAACCGCACACCGCCCGAGGTGATCGAGGTGGCGGGCGCGCGCCGTGAAATCGCCGTCGCCGCCGTCCAGGCCTGCGGCTGCGACGAGCACCGCGCGCAGCGCCGCCAGGCCGTCGCCACACAAGGCGCTGATCCTTATTGCACCTCCGGTGTCACCGCCGGCAGGCCGCCGGGCCGAGCTGGGTTCGAGGTCGATCTTGTTGTGGACCCTGATGACCGGAACACCCGGATCGAGATCAACCGGTAAGGCACGATCCGGGTTACGGCAGTCGTCCAGCCAGATCACCAGGTCGGCACGGTCGAGTTCGGCGCGCGCCCGGCGGATGCCTTCGCTTTCCACTTCGTCAGCGCTGTCGCGCAGACCGGCGAGATCGCTGATTTCCGTCACCTGGCCGGCGATGACCACCGTTTCGCGCAGCACATCACGCGTCGTGCCCGGGTGCGGGCTGACGATCGCCCGATCGTCCCCGACGAGCGCATTGAGCAGGCTCGATTTGCCGACGTTCGGCGCCCCGGCGATCGCGATTTTGAGCCCGTCGTTCAGACGCCGGCCACGCGCGGCGGCCTGTTGCAGCTCGGCGAGTTGCTGTTCCAGTCCGGCAAGCTGCTCCCGCCAGCGCTGCACGGCCGGCACCGGGATATCCTCATCGGGGAAATCGAGATGCGCTTCGATCTCGACGCGTAACGCGCCAAGCGCCTCGCGGAGGGCGCCGACCCTTGCCGAGAATACGCCTTGCAGGCTGCGCCGCGCGGCACGCACCGCCTGGGTGCTGCCGGCCGCGATCAGATCGGCGACCGCCTCGGCCTGGGCCAGATCCAGCCGGCCGTTCAGGAAGGCACGTTCGGTGAATTCCCCCGGCCGCGCCCGGCGCACGCCGAATTCGGCCAGTGCGCCCAGGATCTGTTCGAGCAGCAGCGGATTACCGTGGGCGTGCACTTCGAGCACGTCCTCGCCGGTGTACGAGTGCGGCGCCGGGAAATACAGTGCCAGCGCTTCGTCGAGCACTTCGCCGTTCGCATCGCTGAGGGCGCACAGCCGGGCGCGGCGCGGTTGCAGTTCATACTTTAGCCAATCTTTCAGAATCTGTTTGACGGCCGGGCCCGAGACCCGGACGATGCCGATGCCGCCGCGGCCCGGCGGCGTGGCGGGTGCGGCAATCGTATCGCTGTCGAAGCGGGTGGGTTGGGTTTTAGCCTTGGCGTTCAATGCGGCGTGTGATGTACCACTGCTGGGCGAGCGAGATCGTCGCGTTGGTCGCCCAGTACAGCACGAGCCCGGCTGGGAAAAAGGCGAACATCACCGAAAAAACTACCGGCAGGGCGCTCATGATCTTGCGCTGTGTCGGGTCCATGCCCGGCGACGGGGTCATTTTCTGCGTCGCAATCATCGCCAGGCCGTTGATGACCGGCAATATGAAATAAGGGTCGCGGGCGCTGAGATCGCGGATCCAGCCCAAAAACGGTGCCTGGCGCAACTCGACGCTTTCGAGCAGCACCCAGTACAGCGCGATGAACACCGGAATCTGGACCACGATCGGCAGGCAGCCGCCCAGCGGATTGACCTTTTCCGTGCGGTACATCTCCATCATCGCCTGGCTCATCTTCTGCCGGTCATCCCCGTAGCGCTCCTTCAGCGCCTCGATCCGCGGTTGCAGTTTGCGCATGCGGGCCATCGAACGGTACTGCGCTTCGGTAAGTTTGAAAAACCCCAGTTTGATCAACAAGGTCAGAACGACGATCGCCAGTCCCCAATTGCCGACCGCCGAGTGAATGTGTTCGAGCAGCCAGAACAGCGGTTTGGCGATCACCGTCATCACCCCGTAATCGACCGTCAGTTCCAGACCGGGGGCGATCTTTGCCAGGCGGTCCTGGATCTTGGGGCCGAGGTAGATCGCATCGCCGAAGGTCACCGCGCCGTGCACCGGGACCGCCCTGCTGGTGCTGATATTACGGATCAGGTAACGTACCGGGGCGGTGCCGATCTCTTCGGTCTGGTATTGAAAAACCGCCTCAGCTGCAGGCAGCCAGGCGGCGACGAAGTAATGCTGGATCAGCGCCATCCAGCCGCCCTTGACGCTGGCCGAGAAAGGTTGCTCGCGGAATTTGTCGAACGGCAGTTTGATGAATTTTTCTTCCGGGTCATAGACCGCGGCCCCGAAATAGCTGTAGGCCGAAGGGTTGGTGAAGCCGGCGCCGTTGGCGGCCGCCCGTAGCGTACGCTGCATCTGGGTGTAGCGTGCGGCGTTGACAGTGTTGTCGCTTTCGTTGTACACCGTCTGCTCGACCGTGACGCGGTAATCGCCGCGGCGCACGATGAACACTTTTTCGACTCTGATGCCGTCGCCTTGCCAACTGAGCGGTACGCGGAGTGTGCCGGCACCGTCGTCCAGCGTATAGCTTGCGGCGGTGGCAGTGAAGCGGGCGTTATGGTCGGGCAGCGCGACGTCGTTGCTGACCAACCCCGACTGGACGATAAACCAATCGTCATCGTCGCGGCGCAACAGGCGGAACGGGTGGGCGCCGCGGGCGACTGATTCGGGATAGGCCAGAAGGTCGGCGGCGATCAGTGTGCCGCCGGCAGTATCGATCTTGAGGCGCAGGACATCGCTTTCCACCACGATCTCCTCGCCGGCACTCGCCGCCACTGTTTGCCGCGGCGGTTCGGCAGGCGTACTTGGCACCTCGCCGACCGGCGGCGGTGGCACGTCGGCCACCGGCGCCGCGGCGCCCGGCTCGCCGGCAACCCGGGGAGGCGGTGCCATGGGCTGCCGGTAATCCTGCTGCCAGGCGTTCCACAACATGAACACGAACAGCGCCAGCATGGCGATCAGCAGGGTTCTGGTATTCGACATCAAACTGTATCCGTCTTGTTGCTCATCCGCTGGGTAATCCGCCGCAACAGGCCGTCGACGGCCTGGCGTAACTCCGCGGCGCCCGCCAGCCGCGCTTCCGGTCGGGCGATCACGATGACCTCGATGCCAGGCCCGGCGTCGAGTTCGGGCCTGAGGCGGCGAAACGCTTCGCGGACGTGACGTTTGATCCGGTTCCGATCGACGGCCCGTGCGGCGCATTTGCGGCTGACCGTCACCCCGAGGCGCGAACCGCCGGTCGCCCGGCGTGCGCACACCCGGAACAGCGGGTCGCTGGCGGTCAGCGGACGGCGTAAAATGGCCCTGAATTCACCCGCCTTGAGCAACCGTGAATGCCGGGGAAAGCGCGTGCCGGGCGCCTGACCTGCGGCCGGCGGAGGGTCCACCTTTGCTACGGCGTCAGCCGTTTGCGGCCCCGTGCCCGCCGGGCGGACAGCACCTGACGGCCCCCGCGGGTGGCCATCCGAGCCCGAAAACCGTGGGTCCGAGCGCGTTTCAGTTTACTGGGTTGATAGGTCCGTTTCATGACGATGTCTTCATTACACAGCGGCGAATGAACTCGACATGATAATCTGCTTGCGTCCGTCCGGTCAACGTCCGGGTTCACTTGGTTGCCGGGCTTCAACCATGGAACCATGAGCTTGAAAGAAATCTGGAACCGCTGCCTGGCCAGGCTCGAACGTCAACTGCCGCCCCGCGACGTCGAGACCTGGCTGCGCCCGCTCCGCCTCGACGAGCGCGGCGGGCAGTTGCTGCTGATCGCGCCGAACGAATTCGTCCGCGAACAGGTTGCCGAACGCTACGTAGCGCTCGTCGCCGAAGCCCTCGGCGATCTGAAACCGGGGTCGGGACCGCTCCGTGTCGTGCTGCAATCCGCCGTGCCGGCCGCCGGGCAGGAGGCCAAATGCATCGCCCAGGGGCTCGACGAGCGGTTCTATTTCCATAATTTCGTCCAGGGCAAATCCAACGAAATGGCCCATGCCGCGGCCCGTCTGGTGGCCCAAAAGCCGGGTGATCCCGGCAACAATCCCTTTTTGATCTACGGCGGGACCGGGCTCGGCAAGACCCACCTGCTGCATGCCGTCGGCCACGAACTGGCCACCCACTTCCCCGGGATGCGCATCTTGTACCTGCACGCCGAGCGTTTCGTCAACGACATGATCCAGGCTCTGCGCCGCGATACGATCGATCGTTTCAAGCAGTGGTACCGGTCGATGGACGCCTTGCTGATCGACGATATCCAGTTCTTTTCCAAGAAAGACCGCTCGCAGGAGGAGTTTTTCCATACCTTCAATGCCTTGCTCGAAGGCCACCAGCAGATCATCTTGACCTGCGACCGCTACCCGAAGGAAATCGAGGGCCTCGAGGCCCGCCTGCGCTCGCGCTTCGGCTGGGGGCTGGTCGTGGCGGTCGAACCGCCGGATTACGAAACCCGGGTCGCGATCCTACTGACCAAGGCCGCCGAACGCGGCGTCAACCTGCCGCTCACCGTCGCCGAGTTGATCGCCACGGCGGTCAAAAACAACGTCCGTGAACTCGAGGGCGCGCTCAATTCGTTGGTCGCCAACGCCCGTTTCAGCGGCCGTGTACTGGATGTGAATTACGCCCGCGAGGCATTGCGCGACCTCCTGGCGGTCCATGAGCGGACGGTGACGTTGGATCAGATCCAGAAGGTCGTCGCCGGGTTTTACCAGCTCCGGGTCGTCGATCTGCTGTCCAAACGCCGGACACGCTCCGTCGCCCGGCCACGCCAGATGGCAATGAGCCTGGCCAAGGAACTGACCCGCCACAGCTTGCCGGAAATCGGCGATGCGTTCGGCGGTCGTGACCACACCACGGTGCTGCACGCCTGCCGGACCATCGCACGGCTGCGCAACAGCGACGCGACGATCCGCGAGGATCATGCCCGGTTGCTGCGCGAACTGACCGGTTGAGGGCCGATTGTTGATGAGCGGGCGTTTCCCCAGTGTGTAATTTGTGGATAAAATAGCCGCGCCGAATGATACACGCCTTATCCACAGCCGCGGCACACTCAACCAACGACATGTTCTAGTCACCAGATAAACAATAACTGTTTGATTTTATTAGATAAAGTGAGAAATCACAGGCAATTGGCCGGCGCCTTACTACTATCAATTTATTGATTCAAGAGGTTTATTGATAATGCAAATCCAGGTCGAACGCGAAACCCTACTGCCGGCCCTCAATCAGCTTGTCGGAGTGATCGAGCGGAAACAAACGCTGGCGGTGCTGGCCAATTTCCTGATACGGGCCGAAAAAGATCAGCTCGTGCTGATGGCGACCGACATGGAAATCGAGATGACGGCGCGTTTGTCGGCAGAAATCAAAAAAACCGGCGTGATCACGGTTCCGGCCCGTAAATTATTCGATATCTGCCGCGCCTTGCCCGAAGGTTCGATGATCAGGATGGAACTCGAAGACGACCGCTTGCTGGCCTCTTGCGGCCGCAGCCGGTTTACGCTGAGCACCTTGCCACCCGATGAATTCCCGAGCCAGATTCAGGTCGAGGAATTACAGAACTGGACCTTGCCGGACCATGATCTCAAAACCTTGATCGAGCGGACCTCATTCGCGATGGCCCACCAGGACGTTCGTTATTACCTGAACGGCCTGCTGCTCGAGGCCGGGGATGGCCGGCTCAGGTCCGTGGCCACCGACGGGCACCGGATGGTCATCTCCGATCTGCCGGATGCACGATTTGCCGGCGATATCCGCCAGGTGATCGTGCCGCGCAAGGCGATCATCGAAATTCAACGGATGCTCGACGGCGGCGACGGCGAGGTCGAACTCGGTCTTGCTAAAAATCACCTGCACCTGGTCAAGAACCATATCGTCTTCACCAGTAAGTTGATCGATGCCCGCTATCCTGATTACGAAGCAGTCCTGCCGCTCGGCAACGACAAACTCGTGCAGGCCGACCGGCAGGTCCTGCACGATGCGTTATACCGGGCCTCGATCCTGTCGAATGAAAAATACCGCGGCGTCAGAATGGATTTGTCGCCCGGTACGATCCGGATCATCGCGCACAATCCCCAGCACGAAGAAGCAGTCGATGAAATCGAGGCCGACCATCAACTCGACAAACTGTCGGTCGGTTTCAACGTGGTGTACCTGATGGACGCGCTGCATGCCCTCGACGGCGACAGGGTGCAGATTGCGCTGCGTGACGCCAACAGCAGTTGCCTGCTGACCGAAAACGGCAACGAGCAGACCCGGCACGTGATCATGCCGTTGAAACTTTGACCTCCACCGCTGCGCCACACAAGCGCAACCGTGACATCCACCACGGGTATGGCCATTCGCCGTTTGCGCATCGATTCGTTCCGCAATCTTAAGAACCTGGATTTCGCGCCCGGCATCGGGGCCAATCTGCTTCTCGGTCCGAACGGCGCCGGTAAAACCAGCATCATCGAGGCTATCGCCATGCTCGGCCGGGGGCGGTCTTTCCGGACGCCCCGGCCGGCCGATTGCATCACCCACGGCGCGGCCCGGTTCCGTGTGGTTGCCGATTGTGAAGACCGGCGCAGCCGGGTCATACTTGGCCTGGAACGGACCCCACGCGGCTGGAGAGCCCGCCTGGACGGGCGCGAATGCCGGCAGCTTGCCGAACTGGCCGTGTGCCTCCCGCTGGTGGTGATTGAGCCGGATATGCACCTTTTGATCAGCGGCGGGCCCCGCCTCCGGCGGCGCTATCTCGACTGGGGCGTGTTCCACGTGGAACCGGATTTTCTCACGCACTGGCAAGATCACGAACGAGCGCTGCGCCAGTTCAATCATGCCTTGCACTCCGGCAGTGATGACCGGACACTGGCCAGTCTGGCGCGCACCCTTGCGCCGCTGGCCGAACGGCTGCACGGCGCGCGCGCGGCGTATACCGAACGACTGGTCGCTACGCTGGTGCGCTTGGCGATCGATGTGGCGCCGGCGCTCAGCGATCTGACGCTGACTCTGAAGCGCGGCTGGCCGGCCGAGTGTCCACTGTTCGAGGCAATTCTCGCCGGCCGTACCCGGGACCGCCGGTATGGCCATCTCCGCCGCGGTGCACACCGCGACGACCTGGCGATCTGCCGTGGAAGCACTCCGGCGCAAACGATCTTGTCCCGTGGCCAGCAGAAATTGGCCGCCCTGCTGTTGCAGCTCGCCCAGCTCGAATTGTGGCGCGAGCGCTGCCGTTTCGCCCCACTGGTGCTGGTCGATGACCCGCTCGCCGAGCTGGATCGTGAGCACCAGGTCCGCGTCCTGGCCTGGCTCAATAACAGCGGCCTGCAATTCTGGTTGACCGCGGCGGACTGGCCCGCAGCCCTCGATGACGCCCTGGGTGACCATACCCGGTTTCACGTGGAACATGGGGGGGTGCAGCAGGTGGTACAATGAACAGTCTTGTTTCAAGGTCCGCACCACCGATGCCTGGCCATCGTTCGCAGCAGACCAGCGTGCGCTTCACACGGCAGCAAGCCGGCCTTGAGTTGACTTGTTTCGATACTACCTTCCGGCGATGACATCCAAACCACCCAGCCATTATGAATCGGCCGATATCAAGGTTCTGAAGGGCCTCGATGCGGTCCGTAAACGCCCCGGTATGTACATCGGCGATACCGATGACGGCACCGGCCTGCACCACATGGTGTTCGAGGTTGTCGATAACTCGATCGACGAAGCCCTGGCCGGCCATTGCGACCGGATCCAGGTCATGATCCACAGCGACGGGGCGGTCTCGGTCGCCGACAACGGCCGCGGCATCCCGGTCGATCTCCATCCCGAGGAGGGGCGCTCGGCGGCGGAAGTGATCATGACCGTGCTGCATGCCGGCGGCAAGTTCGACAACAATTCATACAAGGTGTCCGGCGGCCTGCACGGCGTCGGCGTTTCGGTCGTCAACGCCTTGTCCGAGCAACTCGACCTCAAAATCCGCCGTCAGGGCCGCCTGTGGGTGCAGCAATACCGGATGGGCGTGCCCGTCGCGCCGCTCACACCGTGCGCTGAGGCCGAAGGTACCGGCACTGAAGTGCGTTTTTTACCGAGCCGGACGATCTTCAGCGATACCGAATTCCACTACGATCTTCTGGCCAGCCGCCTGCGCGAGCTGTCGTTTTTGAATTCCGGCGTCCGGATCGAGCTTGGCGACGAACGCAGCGGCAAAAGCGATGTGTTCGAATTCGAGGGTGGTATTCGCTCGTTTGTCGAATATCTGAGCCGCAGCAAGACGCCGCTGCATCCCACCGTGTGTCATTTTCTAAGCGAGGTCGGCGCCATTACCGTCGAGGTGGCACTGCGCTGGACCGACGCCTACCAGGAAAGCACGTTCTGCTATACCAACAATATCCCGCAGCGCGACGGTGGGACACACCTCGCCGGTTTTCGCGCGGCGCTGACCCGAACCTTGCACCAATACATCGAAAACGAGGGGTTTTTGAAGAAAAACAAGGTGGCGCTGAGCGGCGACGATTGCCGCGAGGGTTTGATCGCGGTATTGTCGGTCAAGGTGCCGGATCCAAAATTTTCGTCGCAGACCAAAGACAAACTGGTATCGTCCGAAGTCCGGCCGGCGGTCGAATCCGCGGTCGCCGAAGCACTGCATACCTTCCTCCTGGAGCACCCGGCCGAAGCCAAGGCGATCGTTTCGAAAGTGATCGAGGCGGCCCGCGCCCGCGAGGCGGCCCGCAAGGCGCGCGAGATGACCCGCCGCAAGGGGATCATGGACATCGCCGGGCTGCCCGGCAAACTCGCCGACTGCCAGGAAAAGGATCCGGCGCAAAGCGAACTGTTCATCGTCGAGGGCGATTCGGCCGGCGGTTCAGCCAAACAGGGCCGCAACCGCAAGTTCCAGGCCGTATTACCGCTCAAGGGCAAGATCCTCAATGTCGAAAAAGCGCGATTCGACAAGATGCTGTCCTCGGCCGAGGTCGGCACGCTGATCACGGCGCTCGGTTGCGGCATCGGCAAGGAGGAATATCAGCCCGACCGGCTGCGTTACCACCGGATCATCATCATGACCGACGCGGACGTTGATGGGTCGCACATCCGGACGCTGCTTTTGACGTTTTTCTATCGCCAGATGCCGGAATTGATCGGGCGCGGCCATATCTACATCAGCCAGCCGCCGTTATACAAGGTCAAGTCCGGCAAGACGGAACATTATCTGAAAGACCAGGCCGAACTCGATGAGTTTTTGCTCAGAAGGGCGATCGACGGTGCGGAACTGCACTTCGCGCCGTCTTCCGAAGCGGCGGGTTCGGAACCGCTGGCCGGCCCGGCGTTCGAACAATTGCTGCGCCAGTACCATTCGGCGCTGCTGCTGATCGACCGCCTCGGCCGTCGCTACTTACCCGATTTCTTGCGGCAACTGCTTGACCTTAACGGTTTTACGGGTGAAACGCCGGATGATGACTGGCTGGCCGGGCTGGAAGCGCGACTGAACCGCCATGGTGTGCGCAGCCGTTTCGAAGTCCGGCTCGACGATGGCCGGTTGGTGCTGAGCCAGCGGCAGCATGGTCTGGTGCATGACCACACGATCGGGCTGGAGTTTTTCGCGACGCCGGAATATCGCCTGCTGGCCGAGCTCGCCGCCCGGCTGCACGGGCTGTTGCAGCCGGGCGCTTATGTCAGCCGCGGCACTGCGCGCCAGGAAGTGATGTCGTTTAGCGAGGTCTGGGACTGGCTGCTCGGCGAAAGCCGCAAGAGCCTGACGATCACCCGCTTCAAAGGCCTCGGCGAAATGAACCCCGAACAGTTGTGGGACACCACGGTCAACCCCGAGACCCGGCGTCTGTTACAAGTGACGATCGAGGACGCGGTCGCCGCCGACCAGATCTTCAGCACCCTGATGGGCGATGAAGTCGAGCCGCGCCGCGAGTTCATAGAGCACAACGCACTCAACGTCACCAATCTCGATGTTTAGTTCAATAAACTAATATAACATGTCTGGGGATCAAAACACCGCCGCTCCGCCCGCCGACCCGCGCCTGGCCCAGGCCAGGCAGTTGGTGCGCGATCTGTTTACGCCCCGGCCCGGGATTTACTGGAGCGATTTTTTGTTTCACGCGGCGCTCGGCTGGGCGGCGCTGGGCGGCACGATCCTGGTGCCTTTCGGTGAAGTGCGCTGGGCGCCATGGTGGGTGATATCGTGGGCGGTCGCCGTATTGGCCCTGTACCGGGCCGTGATCTTCATCCACGAACTGGCCCACCTGCGCCCGGGGGCGTTGCCCGGTTTCCGGATCGCCTGGAACCTGCTGTGCGGCATCCCGCTGCTCGCCCCGTCGTTTACCTACAGTGGCGTGCACAACCACCACCACAAGCAAAGCGTTTACGCCACCTTCGGCGACGGCGAGTACCTGGCGTTCGCCCGCCTGCCGCATTGGGTGACGATCGCCCATTTGGCATTGAGCCTCGTGCTGCCGTTTTTGGTTCTGGTCCGTTTCGTCGTGCTGACACCGCTCGGTTGGCTGAGCCCGGCCGTCGCCCGTTTCAACTGGGAAAGGGCCTCGTCGCTGACCATCGATTTCCGTTACCGGCGCGGCCGGGCCGAACGCGATGAACCGAACTGGCGCTGGCAGGAAACCGCGGCGTTTATCTGGGGTGCGGTGCTGGTTGCGGCGATGGCAGGCGGTGTGTTGCCGTGGAAGATTTTATGGTGCTGGTACGCCGTGCTGGTCGGCATTTTCGTACTCAACGGCTTGCGGACGCTGGCCGCGCACCGTTACCGGCACGATCGTGGCGCGCCGCTGGGCATCATCGAGCAGTTTCACGACTCGGTCGATGTCCCGGGCTCGCGCTTTGTGACGCCGCTGTGGGCGCCGGTCGGTTTGCGATTCCACGCCACGCATCATCTGTTTCCCGGCATGCCCTACCACCACCTGGCAACCGCCCATCGCCGGCTCGCCGCCGGGCTGGACGACCCGAGCTGGTATCTGGCTTCGACGGTAGCCGGCTTATGGCCGGCATTGGCCGAATTGTGGTGCGCCGGCCGAATCAGGGACGATAAACCAGACCGCGGCAGATAAATGACGCCCGGTCGTGCCGCCCGGCTCGCATTGCCGCTTTGTCTCGGGGTCATGGCGGCCGGTGCGGCGGAGTTCACGTTGCTCGGCGGGCGCGCCGATTGTGCCGCCGAATGTCCCCCGCCGGAGACGGCTCGCCAGGTGGCGCTGGCGCCGGCGGCGATCGACCGGGCGCTCGCCGCCGGACCGTGGGCCGGCAGTCAACCGCATCTGGCCACGCTGCTCGGCATGGTGCTGCGCCACCTCGGCGAACGGCTCGGTGCGCTGCCGATCGCCGCTTCGGCGTTTACCCAGGAATTTAGCACACTTTGCCTGTCCCGCTCAGGCGCCGATGTGACCCATCTCGTCGCCCGTCTGGGAAAAGGCGGCTACCTGCGGCAGTACCCGGACGACCCAGTAATCCTGATCGGGGACGAGCTTCAACGGCAGATGAGCGAAGCGGGGTGGGCGGCCCTGGTCGATTTGCTCGAAGTTATCGGCCCATACCCGGCCGTGCCATCGTGGCAGGAAGCGGTTGGCGGCTGGCGGCGCACCCAGCCGCCGGAGTTGAGGCCGCAGGTGGTGTTGATCACGGCCGGTGCCGCGGAGGCGCTGGGCGCGGCGCACGCCGGGTTGCGGGCGTTGGCGGCGTATGGGGCGGCGATCGAACCGTTGTGGTGGCCGGTGGATCGGGTTTTGCAAGCAGCGCTGCAAAGTGGCGATTGCCGATCGCTCGCCGCGCAACGCGCGGCACTGACCGGACGGTACAACCGGGAGGTGTTGTATCCGGCCGCAGCCGCGGCGCAGGCCGTCGCTTGCGGCGATCCGGCACGTTTGGCGGCGATCATCGCCGGTGCCGACCTGATCGTCATCGACGATGGTGCGGCCGAACACTTTGCGCAGGCACTCGGTCTGGGCCAGACCCCCCTGCCGGAGTGGAGTTTGGCGCTGCGACAGGCCATCGCCGCGGGGACGCCGGTGCTCGCGGCCGGCGCCGGTGCCGAGATCCTCGGCCGCGAGTATGCGGTGGGCGTGGTCGAGCAGCAAGCGCCTGCTGCAGCTGGTGAAATCCGCTGTGCGATTCCGGGCTGCGGCGCCTGGCATCTGCGGCCGGGGTTGGAGGCCGTGGAACTGGCGCTGATTTTGACCCGCGCCGCCGAACAGGGCCGCGAGTGGGTCCTGCTCGATGCCAAAAGCCGCGGGCTGAACGGGATCGGCGCGGCGCTCGATGCCGGCGCCGTGTTATACGGCCGGGCGACCGGCCGCGACAACGGGTGGCAGAGCGGCGATCGGTTGCAGGCCGGGGGTGATGGTGCGGTTTTGCTTGCCGATTACCATCAGGCAACGTGGGAGAGCTCGGCCGACACCGCCGTGCTCGAACGCCTGGCACTGGTTCGTCTGACCGCCGGAGCGGCCGCCATGATCGAGCCCGGTGCTGGGCCTGGCCAGGCGAGCCTGAATGACGAAATCGAACGGCCGGTTTCCACCGCCGCCGGCCGGGAAATATCGCCGGGCGGCGATCTCGGCGTACCCGGCCATTTCCGCGCCTGGCTGCAAGCGCTGCTTCTCCACCGTTTTCCGCAAGGGGAACTCGAAGTGACCCGCAAGGGCCTGCGCTACCGGTTGACATTGCGCCAGACACCGTCCGCGGTCAAGGGGATCGGCGAAAACGGCCTGATTGCGGCCGGCGGCATCCATTTCGAAAGTCGGGTTGAACGCGAGACGACAAGGGCGCATTGACCGCGCCCTCGCCGCGGGAAAAAGCCCATCTGCACCGCTGCCGGTTGGCGTTGATGCAAGATATTTTACTCAGCCAGGTAAAATAACGGATCCTTCATGTTATCTTCAATCATTTGGGGTTTCGTATGGCCGCCCGGCGATGCGATGCTATGCCATGCAAGGAATCATAAAACCTCAGGGATGTCCCGATAGCGAAATACTGCAAGCCTAGAGGTACAATAGTACTCATGAAAATAAACATCCCGCAGGTCAAGGTCTGGGACATTTTCGTCCGCTTTTTTCACTGGCTGCTGGTGGGCGCGGTGCTGACCGCCTATTTCAGCGAGGGCGAGCCGCGCTGGCTGCATACCACGGCAGGCTATACGGTCGTTACGCTGGTCCTGTTGCGCATCGTCTGGGGCTTTGTCGGGCCGCGCTACGCCCGCTTTGCCGATTTTGTCTATCCGCCGCGCACGGTATTTGCCTATCTCGCAACGTTTGTTCGACGCACACCGCCGCGCTATCTCGGACACGATCCGGCCGGTGGGGCGATGGTCGTCGTCCTATTGTTGATGCTACTCGCGACCACCACGCTGGGGCTGATGCTCTATGCCGTGCATGACGGGGGCGGGCCGTTTTCGCTATTCATGCAAAAAGGGCCGGAAGCGTTCGCCCACACGCTCGAGGAGATTCACGAAGTGCTGGCCAACACCACGATCGTATTGGCCGCCATCCATGTCACCGCCGTCATCATCGGCAGCCTGCGGCACCGCGAGAACCTGATCAAAAGCATGATCACCGGTTACAAGCGGCCGGGGAACTGAGAATAGGCGCCAGCGCTGCCGATGCCATTACGATCTCAACCCGCGACTGGAATTTTTGCCGGAGGATACTTTCTTATAGACCTCCATTACCGGAATCACCAGCGCGGGGAAGAGGGCCAGCAGCAGCCAGTGTTCGAGGCGCATCGGCAGGGCGCCGATGATGCCGCCAAGCCAGGGAGTATATGCGGCGATAAATTGCACCGCCTGGGTGACGAGCACGGCACCGAGGAGCAGCGGATTGCCGGCGATCGGCAGGCGACCTAGGCTCAGCGTTTCGGAACGGCAATTGAAAGCGTGGGCGTTTTCGCTGAAGACCATAAACCAGAGCAGGGCGCTTTGGGTCACGGCGAGCGGCCAGCCGGCGGCGAGCGCCAGCATGAAGAGTACGATCTCGGCGTCGCCGGTGGTGATCAGTAGCGCAATGACTTTGCGCAGGTTGGCATAGGCGATGCGGCCCTCTTCGATACCGGCGACGACCGCTCAGACATTCAACGCCCTGGCCAGGTCGGCGACGAGGTCGGCGGGATCTTCGAGCCCGACGGACAAACGAAACAGCCGATCGCCGATACCGAGCCTCGCCCGCTCGGCGGCGGGCATTTTGGCGTGCGAGGTCAGGCACGGCCGGCAGATCGTACTTTCGACCCCGCCCAGGCTGACCGCCGGGCGGATCAGTTGCAAACGCCGTTCGAAGGCATCAGGATTGCAGCTTGCCGGCAGCGTAAACGACAGCATTGCCCCGCCGGCGCTCATCTGGCGGGCGGCGATTTCATATCCCGGATCGAATTTAAGTCCCGGATAATAAACGGCATCGATGCTGGCCGAACCGGCAAGCCAGTCGGCAAGCGTGGCGGCCGTGGCGCTTTGTCGTTCGACGCGCACGGCAAGCGTTTTGAGACTGCGTTCGAGCAGCCAGGCATCGAAGGCGTTGAGGCAACCGCCGTAGCGGCTGGCGGTTTCGCGGCACGGGTCGAGCAGCGCTGTGCTGCCGGCCAGAACGCCGGCGCAAAGGTCGCTGTGGCCGCTGAGGTATTTGGTAGCGCTGTGCATGACAAGGTCGCAGCCGAGGTCGAGCGGGCGCTGCAGAATCGGCGTCGCAAACGTGTTATCGACGAGCGTCAGTACATTGCGCCGGCGGGCTTCGGCGGCGAGGGCGCGAAGGTCGATCACCTTGAGCAGCGGGTTGGTCGGCGATTCGACCAGGATCAGCCGGGTCCTGTCGCCGAGTGCCACGCAAAGTTCAGCTGCGGTCGGCGGTGCGAAGCGCACGGCAATCCCCCGCGGTTCGAGTTCGTGGCGCACGAAATGATCGGTGCCGCCGTAAAGTCCGGCGGCGAGCAGTACTTCGTCGCCGGACTCAAGTAGCGCAAGCAGCGCCGTGCTGATCGCCGCCAGGCCCGAGCTGAACAACAAGGCACATTTTGCGCCCTCGAGAGCGGCGATTTTTTCCGCCGCGGCGAGCTGGTTCGGAGTGTTGAAATACCGCGGGTATCGGATCTCACCGCCGGCGGTATAGGTGTGGGCCGTCGATGGGAAAACAGGGGTGTTGACACCGCCGTGGGCATCGGCCAGCGCCCCGGCATGGACGGCGAGTGTGGCGAGGGCGGGGGTGCGGTCAGGTGCGGGCATGGCGCTTTCCGATGAGTAATGCAACGATTTTACCGGTTTCGCCGGCCGGCCGATATTGACCGATAAGGCGCACCCTTGATGCCGGTCAATAATGCGCTGCGCTCATTCCTGGAAGATACGACACAAAAGGGCAAACCTCGTCCTAACCGGCGCCAGCGGCCGAGCCACCCACCGCCAGAGGAGATCGACAATGAAGCGAAACGACCGTGTACGAGTGCCGAGCGAATTGGAAATTCCGGTCGCGGTAAGCACTGCATTACAGTGGCCGCTCGACATCCATCCTGGGCGCGCCGGCCGGTCGCCGGCGGCCGCCGCCGGCCGGCCGGTCGCACTGCCGCCGTACCTGGTGAAACATTACTGGTGGGTTTACCTGTGGCGGCCAGCGGTGTGGTTTTTCGACCACCAGCCGATCATCAACGCCATCGTTTTCGGGCAGTATGCCAAGCTGCGCACCGCGACGCTCGATTTGCTGCACGCCGGAGACGCCGGATCGACGTTGCTCGTCGCCTCGGCTTACGGCAATTTCATCCCGCACCTGACCACGGCGCTCGATGGCCAGCCGCTGACCGTGATCGACGCCACCGCGATCCAGTTGGAGCGCGCCGCACGGAAAGTCGCCGCCCTCAAAAAGCGCGCCCCGGTTTCGTTCCGCTGCATGAATGCCGAGCGCTTGAATTTCGCTCCCGGCAGTTTTAGATCGGTATTGCTGTTTATGTTGTTGCACGAGCTGCCCGCCGAGGTCCGGCCGCGGGTGCTGGGCGAAGCGTTACGCCTGATCGAGCCCGGCGGCCGCCTGGTGCTTGCCGAATACGGGCCGCGTGGCACGACGCACCCGTTTCATCGGAGCGCCCTGCTGCGCTGGATTTTCGGCAAGGCCGAGCCGTTCCTGCCGAGCCTGTGGGAGAGCGATCTCGATAGGTTGGTCGGCGCAGCGGCCGAGGCCGCCGGCAAGCGCGTCCGGCGGCAAGCGCGGCGGACGATCTTCGGCGGTTTCTATCAAGCGATCCGTTATCGTGTCGAGGCGGCGTACTGATGCGCGAAATCGCCCAAGACATCGTCATTGTCGGGGCCGGCGTCGTGCTGCCGGAGGACTCGTTCGACGATGATTTCCGCGACACGGTCAGCGGCGGCGACTGGCTGTGCGACCAGGATGCGGTGACATGTTTCGTCGAGGAAGCGCCCCGCCGGTTTGCCGAACTCGAAAACTGGGGCTGCCCGTGGAGTCGCGATGCGGCTGGCAATGCCGCGGTGCGTTCGTTCGGCGGTATGAAAAATCAACGCACCTGGTTCGCCGCCGATAAAAGCGGTTTGCACATTCTGCATACGCTGTTTCAGACTTCTTTACACTTCCCGTCAGTCCACAGTTCGATGAATTCTTCGTGCTCGCTCTGATCACCGACGGCGAATGCGCCCGCATCAGCATCAACGGCGCCAACCGCCTGGGTTCAAATTCGTTGGCCGAAATATTGCACCGCATGATGGAAAACGCCGCGGCATCTATCGCGAGGAACAGGCGCTGGGCACGGCGGGCGCAAAGATCGCCGAACTGCGCCGCCGCAACGCCGGGCTCAGCATCACCGATCACAGCAAGGTCTTCAACACCGAGTTGTTGCAGGTTCTGGAACTCGGCGCTCTGCTGGAAAATCGCGCGGTGCGCCGGGCATATCGATTGATCGAAGTAAGCGCTTCACCACGGCCAAAGTGCCGGCGGCCGAACCTCACGTCTGACACCTTTCCTTGACCTGGATCAAGCTGCCGGCGGTGCAAGTGCGTTAGATTCGAACCTGAAATTGGCGGCAGTCCGTATGGTCTGTCGCCCAAGGGAATCAGATGTCCGCCGGTCGGCCTTTGCGCCTGGAGGCGCAGGAATGAATCGCCGGACATTGACGGACCTCAGGTCCGCTGCCGCGGTCCTGAGGTGGCCGATCCAGCAGGAGAGTGACAATGATCCGCTTAGCGTGCCCGAGTTCCCGCATTGCCGGCCTGTGCCGTTGGTTTATCACCGGGCTGATGATGGCCGGCCTGGCAGTTCCTCAAGCCTTCGCCCGCAACATCGCCGACCAGGAGCTTTACGACTTGATCCTGGGCGCCGAAGCGATCGACGATACCGGCTTTATCGACCTGAATACCGAAGCCATTATCGGCGAGCGGCGGGTGGTGCCCAGGGCGCTCTATCCGCAGATTAATGGGGTCAGCTTCTCCGGGGGCACACCGGTGATCGATTTTCAGGTGACCGACGAATTCGGCATCGGCATCCCGGGATTTCGCCAGAACGACAATGTCCGCTTCAGTTTTACGGTCTCCAAACTGGTGCCGGCAACGGCATCCGAAACCGAGAATTGGAGCACTTATATCCGGGCTGCCGATGAGGGGGTGCCCAGCGCCCAGGGCGGCACCTACTCGAACGGCACGTTGATCGACAACGGCGACGGCACCTACCGTTTCACGTTCGACCGCGAAGTGCAGGCCATTTCGGGGGTGACCTTCGAACCGGCCCTGACGCACCGGATTGGCATCGAAATCCGCAACGCGGTGGTACTCGGCCGCAGCGTCGCAGGCAGCGATGCGGTGTTCGACGTGCAGCCTTCGACCGGCAGTAGCGACGGCATCGTCGGGCGCCGGATCGTCACCCAGGCATCCTGCGCGGCGTGCCACGGCAGCGTGGAATTTGCCTTCCACGGCGGACCGCGGCGTAATGTCGATTTCTGCGTCACCTGCCACCAGAAGGGCAGCATCGACGCCGGCACCGGCAATACGATCGATTTTCGGGTGATGATCCACAAGATCCATTCCGGTCCGAATCTGACGAACCTGCCTTTCCAGATCTGCGGCTTCGGCTGCGAAGCCTTGGGCGGGCCGCCGGATGACTTCAGCGAAGTGCTGTTCCCGCAGGACGTGCGCAATTGCACGAATTGTCATGATCCGGCCAACCCCGATACGCCGCAGGCCGATAACGTCAACAACCGGCCGACCGCCGAAGTCTGCGCTTCGTGCCACGACGATCTGGCGTTCGACGAAACCGGTCTGACCAACCGTAACCGCAACCATCCCGGGCTGGCGCAGCCGAACGAAAACTGCTCGGCCTGCCACTCCGAGACCGGTTTGATCCCGTCGGTCCTCGAAAGCCACGTGATCCCGGCACAAGTCGCCGCCCGCCGCTTTAAGTTCAACATTCTGGAGGTCACCAACGCCACAGAAGGCGATTCGCCGGTCGTCAAGTTCTCGGTCACCGACCCGACCAACGGCGATGCGCCGTACGACCTGGCCAACGATCCGGAATTCAATGGAACACAGACTTCGATCGTCATGGTGTTTTCGTGGCCGACTTCCGACTATACCAATGTGTCCAATGATGCAGGTACCGATATACTCGGCAGCACAGGGGGGCGCGGTTTATCTGTGACATTAGCCAATACGGCCGGCTTGACTTCGTCGGTAACCGATAATGGAGACGGGACTTATACCTTGGATGCCTCCGCCCTTGCCAGGCCGCTGGTTATTCCGGCGACCACTCCACCGCTGGGCTCGGGGACCGTGTCGCTTGAAGGCCGCGCGTCTGGCGATTTCGATGAGGATGGAAATTACACCGATCGTGTGCCGGTAACCAACCAGACCGCGACATTCGCCATTACCGATGCGACGGCCAAAGCCAGGCGTAGGGTGGTCGATGTCGCGAAATGTCAAAATTGTCATGGGATCAGCGATGGGCTGTCGGTGCACGGTAGTAACCGTACCGACAATCCACAGCACTGCGTCACCTGCCACAATCCCAACGGCACCGATATTCGCAACCGCCCGGCCGATCCGGATGGTATTGCCAATACAGTGAATGCAAACGCCATCGATGGTCTGGAAAATCAGACGATAGACTTCAAGTTCATGATCCATGCGATACATGCCGCGGATATGCGCGAGACACCCTATGTCGTCGGCAGTGACGATTTTTCGGAAGTCACATATCCGCGGTCCCCGGCGGAGTGCGATGCCTGCCATATTGCCGGTACATACGATCTGCCGCTGCCGGCCAATGTGCTGGCGACGACGGTGCACAGTGGGGCGACCAATCTGGTCGGCCGCGGAGGTGGGTCCTATCATCCGAGTGAGGCTGTGGCGCGAGATCAGACAGACGACAACAATATCAGCCCGACGGCGGCAGTCTGTGTCGCTTGCCATGACAATCCACTGGCCAGGGACCATATGTCGGTACGCAGCCCGAGCTTCATCTCCTTCGGCAACTCCTTCCTGCTGAACCCGGATCCGGTCGGCGATCCGGACACCCAGGAGCGGATCGACATGGCGCAACCTGAGAACTGCTTCTTCTGCCACGGCCCCGGTGCGATCGTCGATATCGCCGTGGCCCACGAGCTGGAGGAGTGATCTTGGTCTGACGCTGGCCGGATGAGATGAGAGCTATCCGGCAGCATACCCCCGACCCGGCTGGCTTCCAGCCGGGTCGGATCGAGGGGTCAACCATCGTCGGGAGAATCAGGTTGCGGGCCATCACTTTCATTTCCATCTCGTTCGGCTGTTCGCTGTTCGCCTTGCAGCTTGCCGCACCCGGTTCAGCACCCGCCGCGGAAACGGCCGGCAAAGCTCCCGATTACAGCCGGACCGGCGCCGATACCTGCCTGTCCTGCCATGGCGGCGATGACAGCGAACACCTTTTGACGATCTTCGACGGGCCGCACGCCGTCGCCGCCGATACCAGGACGCCATTTGCCTCGACGCAGTGCGAAGCCTGCCACGGTCCCGGCGGCGATCACGCCCGGCGGGTGCGTTTCGGGCAGAGCCGCCCGCCGATGCCCGCCTTCGGCCCCCATGCCCTGTGGTCGAAAGCGCGCCAGGATCAGCTCTGCCTCGACTGTCATCGCGGCGATGGGCGGCGCTATTGGGAGGGCGGGGAACACCAGCGGCAGGATGTCGGCTGTGCCGATTGCCACCAGTTGCATGTCCGGCACGATCCGGTGATGGCTGCTGAACAGCAGTCAGATGTGTGCATCGCCTGCCATGTCAAACAGCGCGCCGAGATCCACCGCGCCTCGAGCCATCCGATCCGCTTCGGTGAAATGACCTGCAGCGATTGCCACCAGGCGCACGGTTCGCCGAACGAGGCGATGCTCGCGGCGCTCACGATTAACGAAAACTGCTTCGAATGCCACGCCGAAAAACGCGGTCCGTTCCTGTGGGAGCACGCGCCGGTGACCGAAGATTGCACGCTGTGCCACCGCACGCACGGCTCGAACCACCCGGCGCTCCTGACCCGCCGCGCGCCGCTGCTCTGCCAGCAGTGCCATTCGCGCTCCGGGCACCCGAGCGTCGGGCGCACGGCCGAGCAGTTGCCGTCCGGCGACCCCTCGGTCTTTCTGGTCTCCGGAAGCTGCCTGAGCTGCCACTCGCAGGTGCACGGTTCGAACCATCCTTCCGGCGCGATGCTGAACCGTTAGTGGAGATTGGCGATGAACAATCCGCTACAACCAGAACGCATTTCGCTTTCACTTGGCGTGGTGTTCGTCTTGGCGCTCATCGGCGGCCGGGCGGCCGGCCAGGATTCCGCCGCCGGTGATGAGGCGCTACCGCCGCCGCCGGAGACCAGCGGCTGGCAATGCAGCGATTGTCCGTTCACTTATGGCCTGATCGGCGATATCCTGATCGGCGCGCAGGTCGTCTCCGACGATTTCTTTGAGTTCGGTAATTTCCGCGGCCTGGAAGAAGACGGCGTGTTCGGCGATTTCAGCGCCGATCTGCTTTATCGCAACGAAAACGCCGATTTCATTGAATTTCAAGCCCGTGACCTCGGCATCGACAGCCGCGAACTGAGCGTCGCCGGCGGCCGCCAGGGCGTTTATAAGGCGTGGCTGACCTATGACGAGATTCCGTATTTCCGCGCCGACGATACGCGAACGATCTTTCTCGGCGCCGGTACGGCGAACCAGATGCTGCCGCCTGATTGGCTGCGCGCCGATACCACCGACCAGTTCAGCGCGCTGCCGGCCAGTCTAAGACCGATCGATATCAAACAGGAACGCGAGACACTGGGGCTCGGCTTCGCCTACCAGCTTCCCGAACACTGGCACTACCGGGTCGATTACCGGCGCACGGTCAAGGAGGGCAACCGGATCCAGGGCGGCGCCTTTATCTTCCGCGCCATCGAACTCGCCTCGCCGGTCGATTACGAGAGCCACCGCGTCGATCTGGGAATCGGCTACCGGCGCGACTTCTGGGAAATCGAAACGGCGTATCACCTGTCGATCTTCGACAACGACAACGATGCACTACGCTTTGAAAATCCGTTCACCGGCATCAACGGCGCATTGCTCGGCGAACTCGCCCAGGAACCCGACAACGAATTTCAGCAGATCACGCTGTCCGGTTCGTGGCGCCGCTCGCGCTGGTTGACGGTGGCCGGGCAGTTGGCGCTCGGCTTCAACAACCAGGACCAGGCGTTTCTGGCACCGACGCTCAATCCCAATCTGCTCTCCCCGGTTCTGCCCGCCGCCGACCTCGACGGCGAAGTCAAAACTCGAGCCGCGCGCCTGCGCCTGACCAGCAGCCCGCTCGCCGGGTTGACCGCCCGCGCCCAGTTCGCCTACGACGAGCGCGACAACGACAGCCCGCAACACGATTTTCTGCAGGTCGTCACCGACACCTTCGTCACCGAGGAGCGGCGCAACGAGCCGTTCAGCTACGAGCGCTTCAGCATCGATACATCGCTCGATTACCGGTTGTTTTCGTTCCTGAAACTGAACGCCGGATTCAAACATCAGGAAACGGACCGCAACTTCCAGGAAGTGGACAACACCGACACGCAGACCTATAAGGCAGGACTCAGCGCCACCCTGTTCAGCCGCCTGACCCTGAACGTCGATCTCAAGCGTGAGAACCGCGACAACGACCTCGACCCGGCGCTCCTCGGGCCGCAGGAAAACCCGAGCCTCAGGCGCTTCCATTTCGCCGAGCAGGAACGCGATTCGTTGCGCGCATCGCTTGATTATGCGATTTTGGACAACCTGTTCGCCGACCTGTACGCCGAGATCGCCGACGAGGATTTCACCGACACCGCGATCGGTGTCAGCGAGGCGCGGGACGAGAATTACGGTTTCGATCTTTCGGCGACCTTCGGCCGCAATATCACTGCCCACGCCTTCGTCGCCAAGGAATCGCTGAAATCGGTGATCCGGGGCGCCGACAATATCACCGGATTTCCCTGGGTCGCAACGACCGACGACAACTTCCACACCGTCGGCTTCGGCGTCAATTTCGCCGATCTGCCCGGCAAATGGGTGCGTGCCGCGATCGATTTCAGCTATGCCGGAGCGGATGGCGAGGTGCGCCTCGACAAAACCGGCAACGCCCCGCCGTTTCCGGAACTCGAAACCAACCGCTTCACGCTCGAAGCCTCCGTCGAGCGCCAACTGCGCAAGAACATCAACCTGTATTTCGCCTACCTCGTCGGCCGGCTGACCGAGGACGATTTCTTCCGCGACGGGGTCGATCCGGCGACCGCGCCGACATTGCTCAGTCTCGGCGAAGGTACGCCAGACAAAACTATCCATGTGGTCAGCGCCGGCCTGCGTTATACATTCGAATGAGCGGCGATTGACCCAGCGCAATAATTTGCCCGCCAAACGCCTTAACCTACGGTCAGCAAAGGAGAGATCGAGATGAATATATGCACTTTATGGATCGTGATCGTCTGCGGCACAGGTGGTGTCTTGCTGGCCGCTGATGCCGCTGCCGAAGCCCCCGAGGCCGCCGGAATCTGTGCCGTCTGCCACAACGACAGCGGAGTCAGCGACAAGACCGACGTGCCGACGATCGCCGGTGTCTCGGGTTTCTTCCTGGAGAACCAGCTCGCCATCTTCGGCCAAAAGGCCCGGCCGTGTGCGGCCAGGCATTTTACTGACGAGAGCGAAGTGGAAGCCGAAGACCATTGCGCGCTGGCCGCCTCACTCGGCGAGGACGGCGCGGTTGAACTGGCCGAATACTATTCGGCGCTGCCGTATGCGGCGGCGGAGCAGTCTGTCGATCAGGCGCTGGCCGGTAAAGGAAAATCCATCCACGAGGCCAAATGCGAGCGCTGCCACACCGACGGCGGCAGCCTGGCGCTCGACGACGCCGGCATCCTCGCCGGCCAGCCCAAGGACTATCTCGTCGAGCAGTTCGAATACTACAAGAACGGCGAACGCTGGCAGCCGGAGAAGATGCAGCCGGTGATGGCGGAACTGGCCGCGGAAGACATGCAGGCGCTGGCCGAATATTACGCCGGCGAGGGTTCGAGGTTCGAGTGAACGCCAATAGGGAACGATAGACACTGGGAGCGGAATCATGGTCAACAAAAATAAGCAAACGACATCCGGGCAGCCGGCAACGGCTGGTAATGGGCGCGGCAGCTGGTGGAACGCGCTATGGCGCCGGCCACACCGCGCTTTTCTGCTGGGCATCCCGATCGGCGCTTATCTCGTGGTGGTCATCAGTGTGCTGGCGACCGGCGGTTTTCTGAAGGTGGTCGAAGCGAGCAGCACGCTGAAGTTCTGCACCTCGTGCCATGAAATGGAAGCCTATGTCTTTCAGGAATACAAGCAGAGCGCACACTACAGCAACGCCAGCGGCGTGCGCGCCATCTGCGCCGATTGTCACGTGCCGCACGATTTTGTCCCCAAAATGATGCGCAAGATCGGCGCCACCTTCAACGAAGTGCCCGGTCATTTCCTGGGCCGCATCGACACCCGCGAAAAATTCGAGGCGCACCGCGCCAAAATGGCCCAGATCGTCTGGGACGTGATGCAGGCCACCGATTCCAGGGAGTGCCGCAAGTGCCACAGCTACGAGGCGATGAACGCCGAAACCCAGGACCGCATCGCGCAGCGCCGGCACTCGGCCGAGTACCGCGAAAAAACCGGCAAGACCTGCATCGATTGCCACAAGGGCGTCGCCCACCAGCTTCCGGAGGGCGTATGACCCGGCCGCAAGAACTGAGCTGAATGACCGGCACGATTGAAAGCCACGTGCCACGGGCCGCACCAGCGGCCCGTTTTGTTATCACCGCCGCGCCGAGCAGTACCGGGCGGCGTACCAGCGGCGGCCGAGGGCCAGGCCGGCAGTGGCGCCGGCGGTGAGCAGGGCGATATCGAGCGCCATCGTCCACAATGGATACAGCGAGTACATGGCTGCCCAGTCGTACAGATAAAGCAGGATCAGGATCACAGCGTATCCCGGCAGCAGGCGGCCCTTGGGAGCCAGACGCACGGCCAGCACGCAGCCGGCAGCGGCGGCGAGCAGCCAGGATAGGCTGTTGAGGGCGTGGATATAAAACGGCAGATCGGTGATGAACGCCCGGGTCGCCTCGCGTGACAGCATCCAGCCCTCCGGCGCCGGGGGGAGCAGGCGGTGCAGATTGAGTACGAATACCTGGCGCATGGCGTAGGCCGGCAGAATACCGGCCAGTGCCGCCAGGAGCAGTGAAAGTTTCTCTTTCATATCGCCCATCCCCAGTCAAGACGATACTGCAGAAATCAGGTTATCGGGTCCTGCGATCAACTCCCTGGATTGTTTGAGAGTTTGTGCTCAAGTAAACCACCCGGATCGTGCAATGTCAATTCGGTGAGCACGTTTTTATCGGGATCGTATATTTTGATCGCATGGTGATTGGTATCGGCGATCCAGACGCGGCCGGCGGCGACGCTGAGGCCGCCAGGCTCGTCGAGCTGTCCGGCGGTGGCGGGGATCGTCGTGACGGTCCGGGTTTCCGGGTCGAGCCATTTCAGCTTGCTGTTGTAGGTGTCGGCGATCAGCAGCCGGAATGCCGGTGTTGCAGGCCATACTGCGAGCCCCAGCGGGTGTTGCAGCAGGGCCGACGCGCCGGACCCGTCGCGGTCGCCGAAGTCGAAAAGGCCGGTGCCGACCAGGGTGGTGACAGCATCGCCGGCGGCCAGGTCGATGCGGCGGATCGCACTGGCCTCGGGGTCGGCGACGTAAAGCGCGCCGTCGGCGAGCGCCAGTCCGCTCGGTTGGTTGAAACCGGCGGTAAGACGCGGGCCGTCACGCAGTTCCTCGCGCCGGGAGCCGGCAAACTCGCTTAGCACCTGCCGCTGGGGGTCGTAAACCCAGATCTGATGCTGGCCGGCCATCGCGATATACAGCAAGCCACTGTCGTACAGCACGTCCCACGGCGAGTTGATTGCAGTTTGCAGGGCCGGCCCGGAGGCCGCCGCCTGCCAGGTCTGCCGGCCGGTGCCGGCGACGGTGGTGACCTGCTGCGCGGCGAGATCAACTCGGCGGATTAGGTGGTTTTCGGTGTCGGCAACGTACAACATGTCGGTGCCGGCCAGTGCCAGACCCTGCGGTTGGAAGAACCGGGCGCGCTGAAATTCGCCGTCGGCACGGCCCGGTTCGCCGCCGCCGATCACCGCCTGCACTTCACCTCCGAAACCGGCGACGACAATCCGGTGGTGGTTGCTGTCGCTGATGAACAGGCGTCCGCCGGCGGCGTCAGCCAGCACTTTGCCTGGAAACAGCAGGGGCTGACCGGCGACGGCCAACCGTTCGGGAGGCCAGATGCGCGGCGTGCGATCGAGTTCGCCGCGGTGATCGGATTCGGCGATCACCTGTTCTATTGCCTGTGTCAGCGCTGCTTCGTTACCCTCGCCGGCCACCTGGCCGACGATCCGGCCGGCCGGGTCGATCAGCACCAGGGTCGGCCAGGCGCGGATGGCGTAACGGTTCCAGATCGCGTAATCGGCATCGTTGACGACCGGGTGTTCTAAGCCGTAGCGCAGCACCAGTTTGCGCAGGTTCGATGTCCGCCCTTCTTGGGCGAATTTGGCACTGTGCACGCCGATCACGACCAGCTCGGCGGCGAAGCGAGCCTCGAAGCGCTTGAGCATCGGGATCACGTGCAGGCAATTGACGCAGCCGTAGGTCCAGAAATCGAGCAGCACGACCTTGCCGCGAAGTTCAGCGAGGCGTAGCGCCTGGCCGCCGGTATTCAGCCAGTCGCGGCCGGGGGGAAACTCGGGAGATTGAACTGCCATACAGGCAAAGGAGAATAAAGCAAAAAGCAACGGGGCCGCGAGTCTGGCCGATGCGGCCCAGACTCGCCGGGTTGCCGTTACCGCGGGCAAGGGGCTGAGGAGATTCGTCATTGAATAAAGGCCCGTCGTATGCGGCCGTCAGCCGGCCGGACGCAAACGGCGCGGCAGAACCGCCCCCGGCTCAACCGGCCCGGCTCAACTGGCAATCTCCCAGATGCCATCCGGGCGGCGGCAGGCAGTCTGTTCGGTCACTTCGCCGCGGCGGCCTTCGCGCAGCAGGAAACGCCGGCAGGGTTCGCCGTTCGGGCCGTTGTAGGCGGCATCCGGGGTCATCGAATATTGCCGGCCGCTGTCCGGATTGACCCAGTCGTGCCGCTGGCCGCTGCGGTTGTGTTCGAGGACGTGCTGCGCTTCGTGGCGATCGTGCTTGTCCATGTGGCGGCCGATTTCGGAGCCGATGATCAGGCCGGCCAGGCCGCCGATCACCGCCGCCTGGGCGCCGAACGCTGCCCCGACCGCGACGCCGGCCGAAGTACCTACTACAGCACCGGTACGGCGCTTGGTGGCGCAGCCGGGCGCCGCGGCGATCGCCAGCAGCAGAACGACGAGGACCGGCCAGAGGGTGAACCGGCGATGGCTGACGAGTGCTTCCATGGTGTAATCCTCCTCTCCAGAGAAAACCCGGCGACCGGGCGAGACGCGGCGGGCCGACAGAACATCAGACCGCACGAATCCGCTGCGGGTTTCATCCCGCTACAATCGCAGATCATGTCCGACCGGTTGTTAAAAAAATGAATTTGATCACCGGTGGCGCGGGATTTATCGGCACTCACCTCGTGGCCGAGCTGCGGGCCCGCGGCGAGGGGGTGCGCGTCCTCGATCTGAAATTCCCGCCCGAGCCGATCGCCGGCGTCGAATACCGCCAAGGCTCGATCACCGACCGCGCCGCGGTCGAGGCGGCGGTTGCCGGGTGCAAGCGGGTGTATCACCTGGCGGCGCTGTCGGGGCTTTGGGCGCCGGACAAAAACGCCTTTATCGAAGTCAACGAGCGGGGCACACGAAATGTGCTCGAAGCCGCGCGTACCGCCGGCGTCGAGCGGGTGGTCCACACCTCGACCGAATCGATCCTGATCGCCATGGGTCGCGGCCGCGCCCCGCAGATCGTCGATGAAACGACGACGACGACCGCCGCCGAGATGGCCGGGGCGTATTGCCTGGGCAAATGGCGCGCCGAACAGGTGGCGCTGGCCGCGGCGGCGGCCGGCCTGGATGTCGTGATCGTCAACCCGACGGTGCCGGTCGGCCCCGGCGATCACTGGCTGACGCCGCCGACCCGGATGATTCTCGGCTTTCTGAACGGCCGCCTGCCGGGCTGGCTGGACAGCACCTTGAACCTGGCCGATGCGCGCGATATCGCGCACGGCCACTGGCTCGCCGCCGAACGCGGCACGGCCGGCCGGCGTTATATCCTCGGGGCGCACGATATTCGGCTGGGCGATCTGGTGGCGTTACTCGGCCGCTTGAGCGGCCGGCGGATGCCACGCCTCAAGGTGTCCTATCCGCTGGCCTGGATCACCGCCGTGATCCAGGAATGGCTCGCCGACCACGTCACGCACCGGCCGCCCGCCGCGCCGCTCGCCGGCGTCCGGCTGGCCGGGATTCCGGTCCGTTTCGACAATCGCCTGACGCGCGAGGTGCTGGGCTTTGCGCCCCGGCCGCTTCACGAATCGCTCGGCGACGCGCTGGCCGAGTACCGCCGGCGCGGCCTCCTGGAGTATGCCGCGTGAATCCCGGCGTCCGGCTGGCGATGTGGTCGGGCCCGCGTAATTTATCGACGGCGCTGCTGCGTTCATTCGGCAATCGCGTCGATTGCGCGGTGAGCGATGAACCGTTCTACGCCCATTACCTGGCCGCCACCGGCGTCGATCATCCGGGCCGGGATGAAGTGCTGGCCAGTCAGGAGCGCGACTGGCGGCAAGTCGCGGCCCACCTGACCGGCGAGATTCCCGCTGGCAAGACCCTGTGGTATCAAAAGCACATGGCGCATCATCTGCTGGAGGGCATGGAAGGGGTGTGGTTCGGCAAACTGCACCATGCGATCCTGATCCGCCGGCCGGAAAAAGTCATCGCCGCGGTTGGCCGAGCTGTTCTGAAGCGAGACCGCTGCCCGCGGCGAAGCCGTGATCGTGTTTGAGAAATAACCCAATCCAGTAGCCTTACTGCCAAACACCGTTCGGCTGAGGGTTGTCCGCGGTTGTGGGCGAATCTGCGGTTTAGCCGGGTACCCGGCGCAGGGCTTCATCGAGCGTCCGGCATGGCTGCCCGGTTCCCGGGGTCTGGCCCAGGTTCAGCGTTTTTTCCGTCGCTCCGGCGATGGCGATGAGCCGCAGACCGGCGCGCGCCGCGGCCTGCACGTTGAGCGGGTCGGCGCCGATGTACCAGACGGCATCCGGCTCGATGCCGGTGCGCTCGATCACGGCCAGCAACGCCGCGCTGCGCTTCTGGCGGCGGCCGAGCAGCGGCGACGGCAGATAGAGCACGCCGTCCAGGTGAGCGCCGAGACGGGTCAGGTGTTCGTGGATGTTCTGCTGCAACAGCAGGTGGCGGTCCATCGAGCGCCGGGTCGGTTGCCAGTGTTCCGGTTCATTCATCACGACCAGCAGACGCCACGAGCTATGGCTGTAAGCGCAAAGCATCTCGAGTGCGGCCCGCTCGGGCGTCTCGCCGCCGGGGGCCAGCAACGCGGCTTCGATCAGCAGCATCCGGCAGGGGCACGCTTGGGTC
Source organism: Candidatus Jinrbaksania sp. (assembly GCA_039794245.1). Lineage (GTDB taxonomy): Bacteria > Pseudomonadota > Gammaproteobacteria > Xanthomonadales > Wenzhouxiangellaceae > DAITQM01. Next base: position 34,514 of record JBDIVS010000011.1, on the reverse strand, counting down.
GGGGGCATGGTGTCAAACCGCCAGCAGGCTAAGGTCGGCGATGCCTAAAAACAACTGGCGCAGCGCGGCGAGCAGTGCCAGGCGGTTGTGGCGGCGCGGCAGATCGTCGACCATCACCATCACATCGTTGAAGAAGCGATCGACCACCGGTGCCAGCTTGGCCAGGTCGGCGCACGCGGTGTGGTAATCGCGGCCGCGGGCTGCCAGGCGTTCCCGGTGTGCCCCGAGCGCCTCATACAAGGCCCGTTCGGCCGCGGCCTCGAACAGCGCCTCGTCGATCGCGGGTAAATCCCCGGCGGCCGCCTGGCGCAGAAGGTTGGCCGCCCGCTTGTTGGCCTGGCTGAGCGCCTGGATCGCCGGATCGGCGGCGAAGGCTTCAAGGCCCCTGGCCCGGGCTGCGATCGCGATCAGGTCGTCGCCGCCGGCGGCGAACACGGCCTGTATCGTCTGGGCGCCGATGCCCTGGTCACGCAGATAGCCGGCCAGGCGTTCAAAAATGAATTCACGGACGCTGGCGATGACCTCAGCGCTCGGCGCAAATTGCTCCGCCAGACCGGCGGCGGCCAGCGACAGCACCTTATCGAGGCCAAGTTCGATACCACCTTCGATCAGGGTTCTGACCAGGCCGAGCGCCGCCCGGCGCAGGGCATAAGGGTCGCCCTTGCCGCTCGGTTTCAAGCCGGCGGTGAAGATGCCGACCAGCGTATCGGCGCGCTCGGCGACGGCGACAAGGCGGCCGGCTTCGTCGCCGGCGACCGGGTCGCCGGCGCGGCGCGGCAAGTAGTGGGATTCGATCGCCGCCGCCACCGCCTCGGGCTCACCGGAGTCAAGGGCATAGTACCGGCCCATGATGCCTTGCAGCTCGGGAAACTCGCCAACCATCAAGGTCGCCAAGTCGCAGCGCGCCAGTTCCGCCGCGCGGCGGGCCGTGACGGTCTCAGTACCCAGAGCCTCGGCGAGGCGCGTGGCGAGCCGGGTGACGCGGCGCGTCTTGTCGGCCAGCGATCCGAGCCGGCGCTGATACACCATTGATTCGAGCGCGGGGGCATAAGCGGCCAGCGGCTGGCGGCGATCCTGTTCCCAGAAAAACTGCGCGTCCTCGAGGCGCGGCCGGATCACCCGCTCGAAGCCGGAGCGCACCTGGTCGGGGTCAGCGCTTTCGAGGTTGGCAAAGGCGATGAAGCGGGGCGCGAGGCGGCCGGCTGTATCGTAGAGCGGGAAGAACTTCTGGTGGTGCGTCATGCTGCCGGCCAGCGCCGGGGCCGGTACGGCGAGAAACGCCGGGTCAAATGACCCCAAAAGACCGACCGGCCACTCGGTCAGCGCCGCAACTTCGTCGAGCAGCGCCGCGTCCGCGCCGCCGTCTTCGCTCGCCGCAAGACGCAGGCCGGCCTGCTTCGCCAGTTGCTGCAACTGCCGCTCGATCGCCGCCCGCCGGGCGGCCGGCTCGGCGATCACCTTCGCCTCCATCAGCACTGCCTCGTAAGCCCCGGCATCCGGCACGGCGAGCGGTTCGGGGGCGTGTATCCGGTGGCCGCAGGTCAGGCGATCGGCGACCTGGCCGAGGCATTCGAAAGTGAGCACCTCCGGCCCGTGCAGGGCGAGCAACCAGTGTACCGGGCGGACGAAGGCAAAATCGTGGTCACCCCAGCGCATCGGCCGGGCCACCGGCAGTTTGGCCTGCACCGCCGATAACAGCTCGGGCAGAAGGTCGCAAAGCGCTCGGCCAGGTTCGGTCCGGCGGTGCACCAGCCGGCGGCCCTGGCCGTTATCGAGCACGTCGAGGTCTTCGACCGCGACGCCGGCCGAGCGGGCGAAACCCAACGCCGCAGCGGTCGGCTTGCCGCTGGCATCGAACGCCTGGCTCAGCGCCGGGCCGTGGCGTTCGACCTCGCGGTCCGCCTGCCGCCCTGCAACGGCAGGAATCCGGACCGCCAGCCGGCGCGGCGTCGCGAACCAGCAAGCTCCGGCGGCCTCGGGCGCCAGCCCGGCGCGTTCGAGCGCCGCGGCCAGTTCAGTACCAAGCGCCGCAGCCAGCCGGTTCAAGTCACCCGGCGGCAGCTCCTCGCAGCCGATTTCGAGGAGCAGATCGGCGCACTCAGACATGATCGACCTCCGGTTGTCCGGCTACCGTCCGGCCGGCGGCCTGCCGCTCGCGGCTTTCGACATAACGTTCCGCCACCAGGCGGGCGATCTCTCGGATGCGCAGCAGGTAACGCTGCCGTTCGGTCACCGAGATGGCGCGCCTGGCGTCGAGCAAATTGAAGCGGTGCGAGGCTTTCAGCACCTGCTCGTACGCCGGCAGCGGCAGGCCGGCGGCGATCAGTCGGCAGGCCTCGGCCTCGGCGTGGTCGAAGGCCGCAAAGAGCCAGGCGGTGTCGGCCTCCTCGAAGTTGTAGCGCGACATTTCCACCTCGTTTTGGTGAAAGACGTCGCGGTAGGTGACGGTGCGCCCCTGGTGCTCGGCCCACACCAGGTCGTAAACGCTGTCCACCCCTTGCAGGTACATCGCCAGGCGTTCGAGGCCGTAAGTGATCTCGCCGGTGACCGGGCGGCATTCCAGGCCGCCGGCCTGCTGGAAATACGTGAACTGCGTGATTTCCATGCCGTTCAGCCACACTTCCCAGCCCAGGCCCCAGGCGCCAAGGGCCGGCGATTCCCAGTTGTCCTCGACGAAGCGGATGTCGTGCACGTGCCGGTCGATGCCGACCGCGGCCAGCGACTCCAAGTACAGCGTCTGGATCTCGTCGGGGGAGGGTTTCAGGACCACCTGGTACTGGTAGTAGTGCTGCAAGCGGTTGGGATTGTCGCCGTAGCGCCCGTCGGTCGGCCGCCGGCACGGCTGGACGTAGGCGGCGCGCCACGGCTCGGGGCCGAGGGCGCGTAGAAACGTTGCGGGATGAAAGGTGCCCGCCCCGACCTCCAGATCCAACGGCTGGACGATCGTGCAGCCCGCCCCGGCCCAGTAGCGTTCGAGACGGAAAATAAAATCCTGAAAAGTCAAGCGTTCCATTGTGCAGGAGCGAGGATGCAAACATAACAGGATACAATGCTTTAACGAGCAGGAGGCGTTCTAATTGAACGACCTGTTACAATTCATTGATGGATAAGACTTATAGTGACCTGAGCCTGCTGGCGATCGCCATCGTCAAAACCGGCGGCACGATCCCGGCGCTCGCCGCGCGCTTCGGCGATTTCGAGGACTGGTTTGCCGCGGCGCTCGGCGACCGCCTGCCGGTGAAAGTGATCGATGCGGTCGAAGGGGGTGAACTGCCACCGCCCGCCGCCCTGGCCGGGGTCGTCGTCACCGGTTCGCCGGCCATGGTCTCGGATCGCGAGCCGTGGAGCGAACGTCTGGCCGCCTGGCTTGCGCCGCTCGCCGCTTCCGGCCCGCCAGTGCTCGGCGTCTGTTACGGACACCAGTTGCTGGCCCGGGCATTGGGCGGCGAGGTCGGGCCCAACCCCGCCGGCCGGCAGATCGGCAGCCGTGAAATCGCCTTGACCGAAGCCGGCATCGCCGATCCCCTGCTCGGCGCATTGAAAACCGATCCCTGGGTGCAGACCACGCACCGCGAGCGGATTCTGACGCCGCCGCAAGGTGGCCAAGTGCTTGCCACCACCCCGCTCGACCCCTACCACGCCATGCGTTTTGGGCCGGTTGCCTGGGGCGTGCAGTTTCACCCCGAATTTTCCGCCGACGTGATGCGCGGTTACCTCGAAGCCCGCGCCGATGTGCTGCGCGGCGAGGCATTGCCGGTGGCCGAGATGCTCGCCGCGGTCCGCCCGACACCGGTGGCGCGCGGCCTGCTCGACAGCTTCGCTTTTCTCTGTTTCAGCCGGCAGGCCGAAATCGCCGAACTGGCGGAGTGCCAGCCGGCCTGAGTCCATGCCCCAGGGACGGCGCAAGCAACGGCCGCGCTGGCCGACCGCGGTGTTGGCGCTGCTTGCCATCATTTCCTTCGCCGCGCCCGCCGCCGACCAGGTGCTGCGCGTGTCCACCGATGATGCGTGGCAGATCGCCTGGCTCAAGGAACACTTTGATGTCTGGAGCCGCGAGCGCGAAAGCGGCGCCTGGCTGGTGCGGCTCGACGAGGCGGATATCGCTCAACTCGATGCCTTGCAGATCCCGTATGTCGTCGATATCGCGCGTGCCGCCGAGCTTTGCCGCCCCGTCGAATTAACCGGTTTGGCCGGCGAAGGGGACGATTTCATCGCCGGTTTTCCGTGTTACCGGACCGTGCCGAAAACCCATGCCGACCTCGCCGCCCTGGCCGCCGCTCACCCCGATCTTGCCGCCTGGCGGGACATCGGCGACAGTTGGCGGAAAACCGGGGGTACGGGCGGTTTCGATCTGTTTGCCCTGGTTCTCGCCAACAGCCTGAACGGCCGGCAGAAAAGCCCGTTCGTGATCATCGCCGCGATGCACGCCCGGCAGTACGCCACGGCCAAGCTGGCGGCGCGTTTCGCCGAACAACTGGTCAACGGCTACGGCACCGATCCCGACATCACCTGGCTTTTGGATTTCACCGAAATCCATATCGTCGCGCAGTTGCATCCCGACGGCCGGGTGATCGCCGAACAAAAGGTCACCCGCCTCAAGCGCAAGAACGACGATGCCGATTTCTGTGCGGCGGATACCGTCAATCGCGGCATCGACCTCAACCGCAACAGCTCAGTCCTGTGGGGTGGCGGCAGCACCAGCGCGTGCAGTCAAACCTTTCGCGGTCCGGCGCCGGCATCCGAACCGGAAACCCAGGCGATCGAAGCCTACCTCGGCAGCGTGTTTCCCGATCAACGGCCGGGGGCGCCGGACGATTTGGGTATTCCCGCACCGGCGGCGGCCGAGGGCCTGTTCATCTTGCTGCACAGCTTCGGTGAACTGGTGCTCTTCCCATGGGAGCAGACGCCGATCAACAGCGCCAATCAGACGGGTCTAAGGACGCTCGGCCGGAAACTCGCGTTTTTCAACGGCTACCAAGCGTGCCAGGATTGTCTCGGCACCGCTTCGGGGACGGCGGTGGATTTTGCCTATGGCGAGTTCGGTGTGGTCGCCGCGCTCGATAGTACGCTGCTCCCTCTCGGCCGATCGTTGCTGTTCGCCACCGGCACCGATGCCGGCGGCAGCGGCGTGCCGGCTGCGTTTTTGTTGGGACCCGGAGCTGATTTTCAGCGATGGATTTGAATAACCCGGAAGCCCCAGGGGAGATCGAACATGTCAGGTAAAAAAACGCCGGTAAAGAAACCATACAAAAAAGCGCTTGAATTTGCCCTCTACCTGCCGCTCGCCGGTGCGGCGACCGCCATCGCCTGCCTGACGCCGCACCGCGCCGCAGTGATCGGTATCGAACATCCCGACCCCGAGTTCGTCAAGGCTGCGCTGCACGCCCACGAGCCGGACCCGATTCCCTATACGCTCCGCGCCCCGACCGCCTGTACGGGCGGCGTGGCCGATATCTTCCCGTGCAGCAATATCGATCTGGTCGGGCATATCCCGCTCAGCCTGATCGGCGCCGGCAGCGGCAGCGACAGTTGGGGCTGGACCGATCCGCTGGATCAGCGCGAATACGCCATCGTCGGCCGCTCCAACGGTGTGGCCTTCATCGACGTCAGCGATCCGGGCAATATCGTCTACCTCGGTAACCTGCCGCGCCCGGCCGGTGTGCAGTCCACCGTCTGGTCGGATATCAAGGTCTATCGCGACCATGCGTTCATGGTGGCCGATGGAGCTAACGGCCATGGTCTTCTGGTTTTCGATCTGACACGGCTCCGCAATGTCGCCAACCCGCCGGTCGAATTCACCCACGATGCGCATTTCCTTGGCTTTCAGCAGGCGCACAATATCGCGATCAACACCGAAACCGGTTTTGCCTACGCCGTCGGCGGTGAGCAGTGTGCCGGCGGTCTCTACATGATCGATATCCGCCAGCCGCAGTCCCCGGCGTTCGCCGGCTGCTTCAGCCAGGACGGCTATACGCACGACGTGCAATGCGTGGTTTACCGCGGCCCAGATGCCGAGCATCAGGGCAAGGAGATCTGCTTCGCCAGCAATGAAGACACGCTGACCATCGTCGATGTCAGCGATAAGTCCAATCCCGTGCAGTTATCGCGCACCACCTACGCGCAGCGCGGCTTCACGCACCAGGGCTGGCTGACCTACGATCAGCGCTACTTCGTGATGGACGACGAGACGGACGAGACCTCGTTTGGCTTCAACACCCGGACGATCACGATGAACGTCGCCGACCTCGATACCCCGGTTGTCGCCGGTTTTCACTTCGCCGGCGGCCAGGCGATCGACCACAATCAATACGTCCTCGGCAACTATACCTTTCAGGCCAACTACCAGCGCGGTCTCAGAATCCTGCGCCTCGACGATCCGGCGAGCGGGGCGATGAGCGAAGTGGCGTTTTTCGACACCTGGCCGGATGGCGACAACAACGGCTTTTCCGGCGCCTGGAACGTGTACCCGTTCTTTCCGAGCGGCAATATCCTGATCAGCGATTTCAACCGCGGCTTTTTTCTGGTCCGCCCGAATATGGCGGAGATCGACCCGATCTTCCGCGATGGTTTCGAATTACCGCCGCCATGACGCTGATCGATATCGGCGCCAACCTGACCCACGACAGTTTCGATGCCGATCGCGCGCAAGTGATCGCCCGGGCCGTGGCCGCCGGGGTCGAGGTGATGATCGTTACCGGGGCGAGCGAGCAGGGCAGCCTTCGGGCCCGTGACCTGGCGCGGGATCATCCAGGTGTGCTCTACGCCACCGCCGGCGTCCACCCGCACCATGCCGCAGACTACAGCGCTGATACTGTCTCGGTCATCGCCGAACTGCTCGCCGATGACCTGGTCCGCGCCGGCGGCGAATGCGGGCTCGATTACTTTCGCGATTTTTCGCCGCGCCCGGCCCAGCGCCGGGCTTTCGAACTACAACTCGAACTTGCGGCCGGGGCCGGCAAGCCGGTGTTTTTACATCAGCGTGACGCCCACGAGGATTTCATCGCCATCCTCAAAAACGCCCGCCCGGCGCTCGCCGCCGCGGTGGTCCATTGCTTCACCGGCGACGAGCGCGAACTGGCCGATTATCTGGCACTCGACTGCCATATCGGCATCACCGGCTGGATCTCGGACGAACGCCGCGGCGCGCATCTGAAAGAGATCGTCCGCCTGATTCCCCAAGGCCGGCTGATGCTCGAAACCGACGCCCCCTACCTCAAACCCCGCGATCTTAGACCGCGCGTCAAAACACACCGCAACGAGCCACAATGGCTGCCGTGGATCGCCCGCACCGTCGCCGCCTGCCGCGGCGAGACACCGCAAGCCGTGGCCCGGCACACCACGGCCACCGCCAAACGATTCTTTGCCCTGGAAGCCCTGACATGTGCCGGTGAAGTTTGAAGGCCACCAAAATACGGTCGCCGTTCTGAATTGCTGTCAACTTGACATCATGAAGTCATTGCTGTCAAATATTGGTATTGACAGCACCCCTGGAAAATCCGCTCATGCCGACCATGACCGTGCGCAACCTGCCCGACGAGGTTCACCGAGCCCTGCGCGTTCGTGCCGCCCGGCACGGGCGCAGCATGGAAGCCGAAGTACGCGAAATCCTCCAGGCCACCGTCACACCGGAAGGCCGTATCAAGCTCGGCTCGCTGCTGGCCGAAATTGGCCGCCAGGCCCGGCTGACCGACAAGGAAGCCGCCGTGTTCGATGACGTGCGAGACAAAAGCCCCGCGCGCGGCATCGATCTGGAATGATCATCCTCGACACCAACGTGATCTCGGAACCCCTGCGCCGAGACCCCGAACCGCGCGTAGTGGCCTGGATCGACGCCCAGCCATCGGAAACCCTCTACCTCACGGCCATCAGTGCGGCCGAACTGCGTGCCGGCGTTGCCCTGCTGCCCGCCGGCAAACGCCGCAGCACCCTGCAAGACAGCCTGGAGCAAACCATCCTGCCGCTGTTTACCGGCCGCGTCCTGCCCTTCGATCAGGACTGCACATCCGCCTACGCCAGACTGCTCGCCAAAACCCGCAAAACCGGCCTGGCCATCGCCACCGCCGATGCTTTCATCGCAGCCATCGCCCTGACCCACGGCTTCGCCGTCGCCACCCGCGATACCGCCCCGTATCAAAATGCCGGTCTGACCGCCATCGATCCCTGGGCAAGCACGTGAATACCGCCCATTGCCATGCGTTGCTGAACCACGCCCCAAAGAAAACGCTCTCCGAGGCCCGGTTGCGCTAGGATATGGCCGATCAGGCAACAAAGTGGCCATTCCGGGATGCGCAGGTCGGGGCCATGTCCCCGACGAACAGAGTCCCAAGCGCCGTGGATGTGTCTACCACCTGCCTGATGTGGAGTAAATATCTAACCCCGAGGCCCTATGCGCAAGGAAATCGAAACCCACCGCGACCAGATCGCCGAACTCTGCCGCCGCTACGGCGTTAAGCGGCTGGAACTGTTCGGCCATGGGCTGGGGTCGGACCAGCGTAACTCCCTGATATTCACATGAATTCTCCCGCAGAAAGCAAATTTCAGTCGTTAAACGCGCCATTTTTCGGGATGAATCGGCGTCGTAGGCCGACGGCATGTCGCGCCGCGGCCAATGCCCGTTCTGTCGGTTGGCCTCACTGTGCCGTGCGTTGTCGGCAGATTAGCGGATTCTGGACAGCCGGCACTAAGCTTTTTACGTTTCTACGATTCCATTTCGCAGGGTTCGACGCTACCATTTCGCAGTATTCGACGCGACAATTTTTGAGCAGGCGCAGCGGAAGCTGGAGATAGCGGAACGTGGTTACCCAGTTCCATATACACGGTGCTCCCTGAAAAACGTCACTCTGAGTGCCGATGAAAAGGTGCTGGCCGCGGTGCGGCGGGTTGCGGCCGACCAGGGCACCTGGGTCAACGCGATCGTGCGCGAGCGTCTGACGCGGCTGGCCGAACATGCCGACCGTGCCGCCCCGGCACGAAAAAATATCCGGGAACCTAACGAAACATCGAAAACCCGGATCGGTGTGGATCAGGGGTTTTCCGCGGCCCTGCCGATTTCGGCAAGCACTTGCAGGCCATAGGCTTCCAGTTTGTGGGTGCCGATGCCGGGAATCGCCGACAACTCGGCCAAATCGGCGGGCCGCTGGTGGGCGATCTCGCGCAGGGTGCTGTCGTGAAAGATGACATAGGGCGGCACGCCGCGGGCGCGAGCCAGTTCCAGGCGCAGGCGGCGCAGCGCCTCGAATAGCGCGGCATCGGCCGGGTCGGCGAGGGCCGCAGTCCGGGCTTTGGCGGGGGTGCGTGGCTGTTCGGCCGGCGCAACCGGGGTGTGGCGGCTCATTTCGAGCCGGGTTTCGCCGCGTAGCAACGGCCGGCAGGCGGCGGTCAGTTTGAGTTCTCCGTGTTCGCCGATGGCCAGCAGCCCGCGGGCGATCAACTGGCGGTAAACGGCACGCCACTCACCGGTACTCAGCGCGGCGCCGATGCCGTAGGTGCTGAGCCGCGAGTGGGCGAATTTGCGGATTCGTTCGTTGTCCCGGCCGCGCAGGATATCGATCAGGTGGATGACGCCGAACATCTGGCCGCTGCGGTGAACACACGAGAGCGCCTGGCGCGCCGCCAGGGTGGCATCCCGGATTTCCGGCGGATTCAGACAGTTGTCGCAGTTGCCGCACGGTTCGGTTCCTGTTTCGCCGAAGTAAGCGAGCAGCGTCTGCCGCCGGCAGGTGGCTTGTTCGCACAGTGCGAGCAGCGCTTCGAGTTTTTGCCGCTCGAGGCGTTGGCGTTCGTCGCCGGCGCCCGATTCGCGCAGCATCCGGCCGATGACCACGACGTCGTTCAGGCCATAACGCATCCAGGCATCCGCCGGCAGCCCGTCGCGCCCGGCGCGGCCGGTTTCCTGGTAGTATGCCTCGATGCTGCGCGGCAGGTTGAGGTGGGCGACGAAGCGGACGTTGGGTTTGTCGATGCCCATGCCGAAGGCGATCGTCGCGACGATCACGGCGTTGTCCTCGTTCTGGAAGCGCCTCTGGTTCGCGACCCGGGTTGCGGCGTCGAGCCCGGCATGGTACGGCAGTGCGGCGATGCCCTGGGCGGCGAGCCAGGCGGCGATCGCCTCGACCCGCTGGCGGGACAGGCAATAAACGATGCCCGCCTCGTTTTGGTGATGGCGGGTGATGAAATCGAGCAGGGCGCGGCGCGCGTCTTCGCCGCCGGCGGCGATCTGGTAACGGATGTTCGGGCGGTCGAAACTGCCGATAAACGAACGGGCACCGTCAAGTCCGAGGCGCTCGATGATCTCGCGCCGCGTGCGCTCGTCGGCGGTGGCCGTCAGCGCAACGCGCGGCACGCCGGGAAAACGGCGCCGGAGCACGTCGAGTTGCAGATATTCCGGGCGGAAATCGTGGCCCCATTGCGAGACGCAATGCGCCTCGTCGATGGCGATGAGGGCAATGTCGATACGGCCGAGCAGCTCGAGCGTCCGTTCCTGGAGCAGCCGCTCGGGGGCAATGTACAGCAGATCCAGGGTGCCGGCGAGAAGCTGGTTTTCGACCGCCCGGATCGACGCGGAATCGAGGCTCGAATTGAGGGTGGCGGCGCTGACGCCGCTTTGCACCAGTGCCGAGACCTGGTCGTGCATCAGCGCGATCAGCGGCGAGATGACGATGCCGGTACCGCGCCGGGCCAGTGACGGAATCTGATAACACAACGATTTGCCGCTGCCGGTCGGCAGCACGACCAGCGCCTCGCCGCCGGCGACGAGGTGGTCGATGATCGCCTCCTGCGGCGGGCGGAATTCGTGATAACCGAAAACTTCCCCGAGCAGCGCCCGCACGTCGCGGGTCGCGGCCGCCGCGCCGCGGGTCATCGCGGTTTGACCTGCAGGGTGCCGGGCAGCGGGTCATCCACCGCCATGCCGGGTGTCGCTGAAAATATCACCGCGGCCAGGAAAACCCGGGGCAGGACAAAAATAATCCGGAGCGGTGCCTTCATTGCGGTTTTTCGCTGTCTTCGTTGCGGCGCTACTTTACCAAAGCCGCGGCGGGCAGCGCGTGGCGGGTGTCGGAGGCGAAGCGTTATGATGCGCCGGGTGTTCAATAACAGTGGCCGAATTGAGGGTTTTACGTGCCGTTACATCATCGCATCCTGATCGGACTCGTCCTCGGCGCGCTGGCGGGCGTGCTGGTCAACATCGCCGCCGGCGACGCGCCGTGGGTCGAAGCGATCAACTCCTACGTGGCGGGGCCCGTAGGGCAGATTTTTCTGCGCCTGTTGATGATGGTCGTCGTGCCTTTGGTCTTCGCGACCTTGGCGCTCGGTGTGGCGCGGCTCGGCGACCTCGGCAAAATCGGCCGCCTGGGGGCGCGAACGCTGGTATATTTTCTGCTCACTACGTCGCTGGCCGTGGGCCTGGGGCTGGTGCTGACCAACGGCCTCGAGCCCGGCGCCGGGATCACCGAGGAGACGGCGGCGGAACTGCTGGAGACCTACCGCGGCCAGGCGAACCTGCGCCTGGAAGCGAGCGCGGCACGCGACTTCGGCATCGACACCTTCGTCAACATCGTGCCGCGCAATCCGGTGCAGGCGGCGGCGGATATGCAGATGTTGCCGTTGATCTTTTTTTCGCTGATGTTCGGCATCGCACTGACCATGATCCCGGCGGCGAAAGCGCGCGGCATGATGGATTTTCTCGAAGGTCTGGCCGGCGTCGTCACCAAGCTGATCGAATTGGCGATGAAGCTTGCGCCTTATGGCGTGTTCGCGTTGATTTTCGTCGTCACCAGCCGCTTTGGCTGGAACGTGCTCGGCACGCTCGGCCTTTACGCCGCGACCGTGCTGCTCGGGCTTGCGATCCACGCTGCGGTCACCCTCTCTTTGCTGTTGCGTTTCGCCGCCGGCATCCGCCCGCGGCGCTTCTGGGGGCACGTGCGCGAAGCGGTGATCACCGCATTTTCAACCTCGTCGAGCAACGCCACGCTGCCCACCTCGCTGCTCGTCGCCGAGCGCAACCTCGGCATCCCGCCGCAGGTCGCCGGATTCGTGCTGCCGCTCGGCGCAACGATGAACATGAACGGTACGGCATTGTTCGAAGGCGTCACGATGCTGTTCGTCGCCCAGGTGTTCGGTGTCGATCTGAACCTCGGCCAGCAGCTCGTCGTCGTCACCCTCTCGGTGCTGACTGCGGTCGGCGCCGCCGGTGTGCCGGGCGGATCGATCCCGCTGCTGATGGTGATGGCCGCCTCGGTCGGCATACCGGGTGAAGGCATCGCCATCATCCTCGGTATCGACCGCATCCTCGACATGGCGCGCACCGTGGTCAATGTCAGCGGCGATTTGACCGCCACCTGCGTCGTTGCCCGTTACGAAGGCGTCTGGGATGCACACCGCGCCGACCCCAGCGGCCACGCGCCGGTCGCGCTCGAATCAGACAGTAACGGCTGAACCCAACTGTTTAAGTTCTCAGGCCGATCCCTTTGTGCAGCAGGTAGAGCGCCAGCGCAGTCAGTGCCGTGACGAAAGCGGCGAGCAAGGCATAGGCGAACGGTATCGGCACATCGCTGATGCCGAGCATGCCATAGCGGAAGGCGCTGACCATGTAGAGAATCGGGTTGAACGCCGAAATATCGCGCCAGATGCCCGGTAGGAGATCGATCGAGTAGAACACGCCGCCGAGGTAGGTCAGCGGCGCCAGCACGAAAGTCGGCACAATGGCGATGTCGTCGAACTTGCGGGCGTAGATGGCGTTGATCAGCCCGGCGAGCGAAAAGGCAACCGTGGTGAGCAAAAACGTACTGAGTGTGATCCACGGGTGGACGAGGGTCAGCGGCGTGAACAGCCGGGCGACGCCGAGCACCAGCACGCCGACTACCAGGCCGCGGAAGACCGCGGCGCTGACATAGCCGGCGAGTATGATCCAGTTGGGCAGCGGAGAAATCAGCAATTCCTCGATGTGGCGGCCGAACTTGGCGCCGAACAGCGACGAGGAGACGTTGCCGTAGGCGTTGGTGATCACCGACATCATCACCAGTCCGGGCACGATGTACTGCATGTACTCGATACCGTGCATCGTGCCGATGCGCCGTCCGATGAGATTACCGAAAATCACGAAATAAAGGCTCATGGTGATCGCCGGCGGCACCAGGGTCTGGCCCCAGATGCGCAGGATGCGCACGACCTCCTTGCGCAAAATCGTATAAAAACCGATCCAGTTGACGCTGGCGTGATTCATGGGGCGGCCGCTGAGCCGTTATCGACCAACAGTTTCATGAATAGCTCCTCCAGGCGGTTGGCCTTGTTGCGCAGCGAGACGACGGCGATGCTCCGCTCGTCGAGCGCGGCGAAAAGCTCGTTGAGGCTGGCGGCCCGCGGGATCGAGACCTCCAGCGTTGCCGGATCGGTCAGGTGGATATCGAAGCCGTGGAGTTGGGGCGGCGCGGCGAGCGGCGCTCTGAGGTCGAGGATAAAGGTCTCGCTGTCCATCTGCTTGATCAGCGTCTTGACGTCCGTATTGGCGATGATCCGGCCGTGGTCGATGATCGCCAGGTTGCGGCAGAGCTGCTCGGCTTCTTCCAGGTAATGGGTGGTCAGGATCACCGTCGTACCGGCGCGGTTGATGTCGCGCAATTGCTGCCACATGGCGCGCCGGATCTCGATATCGACACCGGCGGTGGGCTCGTCGAGGATCAAAAGCCGAGGTTCGTTGACCAGCGCCCGGGCGATCATCAACCGCCGTTTCATGCCGCCGGACAGAGTGCGCGACGGAGTGTCGTGCTTGTCCCACAAGCCCATCTGGCGCAGCAGGCGCTCGGCGCGCGGCAACGCGATACGGCGCGGCACGCCGTAATAACCGGCCTGGTTGACGACGATCTCGAGCGGTTTTTCGAACTGGTTGAAATTGAGCTCCTGTGGCACCAGGCCGATGCAGGCCATCGCTTCGGCGCGCTGCCGGTGCAGATCGAAACCGCAGATCGAAGCCTCGCCGGAGGTGGCTTTGACCAGCGAACTGAGAATGCCGATCAGCGTCGATTTACCGGCGCCGTTGGGGCCGAGCAGGCCAAAAAAATCGCCGCCGGCCACGTCGAGGTCGATCCCGTCGAGCGCCCGGACGCCGGTGGCGTAGATTTTGCTCAGTTGGCGAATGCGCAGCGCCTGGCTCATCGAACCTGTGTGACTTCCGGCAGGGTGGAACGAAAAGAGAAATGTCTTATCATCAGGCCCCACTATTGTAGGGGCTGATCCATGAATAATGCAAAGCCGCACGGCGCGGGACGCCGGCTTGCGGCTCTGGCCCTGGTCATGACGGGCCTGCCGGCGGTGGCACAGGAACTGGTGTTCGAATCGTGCATGCTGCCGGCGGCCGGCGGCGGTACGATGCACGCCGCCGAATGCGGCACCTTCGAGGTCGCGGAAAATCCCGCCGCCCAGGGCGGCCGGCGGCTCGGCCTGCGTGTCGTCCGGGTGCCGGCGCGCGTGCCTCGTTATCCCGATCCTTTGTTCATCTTCGCTGGCGGCCCGGGCCAGGCGGCGAGCGAGATCTATCCACAGATCGCCGCGGCGCTGGAAAAAATCAGCCGCGGCCGCGACATCGTGCTGATCGATCAGCGCGGCACAGGCGGCTCGAATCCGCTGCACTGCAAGTTGCTCGAAAGCGATTTCACCCGGCCTTTCGACCCGGCCGAGGTCAGCCGCGCGGCCGCCGAGTGCCGGGATGATCTCGCCGCGGTCGCCGATCTGCGTTTTTATACGACGGCGATCGCGATGGCCGATTACGATGCCGTGCGTGCGGTGCTGGGATATGACAAGGTCAACCTGTGGGGCGGTTCCTACGGCACACGCGCCGCGCAGGTCTATCTTCGGCTTTATCCCGATCGCGTGCGCCGTGTCGTGCTCGACAGCGTCGTCCCGCCGCGCCTGACGCTCGGTGCCGAACACGCCCCCATGCTCGATCGGGCATTGCAGCTGGTTTTCGAGGATTGCGCCACCGATCCGGCGTGCCAGTCGGCCTATCCCGATCTGGCCGCCGACCTGGCGGCACTCAAGCGGCGCTGGAGCGCCGAACCGCGCATCATCGAGGCGGCCTCGCCGCGCACGGCCGAGATGGTGCCGGTGCGGGCCGATCGCGAGGTGTTGGCAGGGACACTACGGTTGTTGTCATACAGCAGCGTGACGCAAGCCCTGCTGCCGCATCTGATCCACCGCACGGCAAGTGGTGATAGCGAAACGCTGCTGGCCCTCAGTTTGCTGATCGCCGAGCGGTTCGAGGACGTGATCGCCCACGGGATGGAGGCGAGCGTGATCTGCAGCGAGGACTTTCCGTATTTTCCCGGATCGTTCGACCAGAAGGCGACATTGCTCGGCAATACGCAGCTCGAAGCGCTCACCGCCATCTGCAAGGTCTGGCCTGCCGGCGAGGTGGCCGCCGATTTTCACGTGCCGCAGCCAAGTGACGTGCCGGTGCTGCTGCTTGCCGGCGAACGCGACCCGGTGACGCCGCCGGAATACGCCGCCGAAGCGGCCGCCCAGTTTTCTGCGTCCAAGGTCATCGTCGTGCCCGGTGCCGGGCACCTGGTGCTGACCATAGGCTGCGTCCCGGAATTGGTCGCGACTTTTATCACCGCCGGCGACGGCGGCGGTGATTTTCCCGCGCTCGATACCGGCTGTCTCGACCAGCAGGCGGCAGAGCCGTTTTTTACCACCGCACTCGGGCCTGAACCATGATCAAAGTCGATGGATTAGCTAAACATTTCGGGGCGCTCGAAGCGGTGCGCGACGTGTCGTTCACTGCCTGCGACGGCGAGATCACCGGCCTGCTCGGCCCCAACGGCGCTGGCAAAACGACCACACTCAGAATGATCACCGGCCTTCTGCCACCTGACCGCGGCGCGATCCGGATCGACGGCGTCGATCCTGGCGCCGAGCCGCTCGCCGCCCGCCGCCGGCTCGGCGTGCTGCCCGACGCCCGCGGCCTGTATCGCCGTTTGACCGGCCGCGAGAATCTCCTTTATTTCGGCCGCCTGCAGGGACTGAGCGCCAACGAATGCGAGGCGCGGGCGGAAGAGCTGATCGCGACTTTGAACATGAGCGACTTTGCCGGCCGCCGGGCCGAAGGCTATTCGAACGGCCAGCGGGTCAAGGTCGCGATCGCCCGCGCCCTGATCCACCGGCCGCGCAACGTGCTGCTCGACGAGCCGACCAACGGCCTCGACATCATGAGCATCCGCGCACTGCGCCGCTTTGTCGCCGAGTTGGCCGCCGCCGGCCACGCGGTGATTCTATCGACCCACGTGATGCAGGAGGTTGCGGCGTTGTGCCGGCGCATCGTCATCATCGCCGGCGGCGAAGTGGTCGCCGACGGCAGCGGCGACGAGTTGCTCAGCCGCACCGGCGCAGCGACGCTGGAGGACGCGTTCGTCGCCCTGACCGGCGGCGAGGGGATGGCGGCATGAAGGCGTGGCGCATCGTCTTCGGCAAGGAAGTCCGCGAAAATCTCCGCGACCGGCGGACCTTGCTCTCGTCGCTGGTCTTCGGCGCGATGTTCGGGCCGCTGCTGTTCGCGCTGATCCTCGGCATCGTAATTTCGCGCGAGGCCGACAAGGCCGGGCAGGAACTCAAACTGCCGGTCGCTGGCGCCGACGCGGCGCCGAATCTGATCGCTTGGCTGAAACGGCAGGGCGTGGTGGTCGAGACGGCGCCGGACGACCCCGAGCAGGCGATCGCCGAGCGCCGCGTCGATCTGGTCGTCCGGATCCCCGGCGAGTATCCGGCGCAGTGGCGCAGCGGCGCTGCCGCCGTCGTCGAAATCCTGCACGACAGTTCGCGGCGCGACACCGAACAGGCGGTGCGCCGGGCGCGCACGCTGCTCGAAGCGTGGGGAGCGCAGAGCGGCATGCAGCGCCTTCTGCTGCGCGGCATCGATCCGGGCATTGCGCGCCCGGTCGAGGTTCAACTCCGCGACCAATCGACGCCCGAAAGCCGCGGCGCGCTGATCCTGGCGATGCTGCCCTATCTGGTGATGCTCTCGGTGTTCATCGGCGGCATGTACCTGGCGATCGACATCACCGCCGGTGAACGCGAACGGCGCTCGCTCGAACCGTTGTTGCTCAATCCGGTTGCCGTGTGGCAGATTGCGTCGGGCAAGATGCTGGCCACGCTGCTGTTTGCGCTCATCGCCCTGGCATTGACGCTGGCGATGTTCCGCCTCGGCATGCAGTTTCTGCCGGTCGCCGAGCTCGGCGTGCGTTTCAATCTGCACGCCCCGGCCCTACTCGTCATGTTCGTGCTGATGATTCCTGTGGCCCTGCTCGCCGTCGGCCTGCAAACGCTGACCGCGGCCTTCAGTCGCAGCTTCCGCGAAGCGCAGACGTATCTGTCATTTCTGATGTTCGTGCCGCTTTTGCCCAGCCTGTGGCTGGCGATCAGCCCGCTCAAACCCGAAGCGTGGATGATGGCCGTGCCGCTGTTCAACCAGGCGCTGTTGATCCAGATGACCAGCCGGGCCGAAATCATCGCCCCCGGCTGGCACCTGGCCGCCGCCGCGGCGACGACCGCCGCCGCCCTGCTGGCCGCCGCCGCCGCCATCCATTTCTACCGCCGGCCGCAGATGCTGGAGGGTTAACCCAACCAAATGTCAGGCCCATTTCGCCGCGCTACGAGAGGCGAGCCGAGTCGTTATGCGACGTTCAAATTAACCGAATCGGGCAGCTCGATCAAGACCTGCGCGCCGCCGTTGTTTTCGACGCTGACCCGGCCGCCGTGCTCTTCGACGATGCGCCGGACGATCGCCAGGCCGAGGCCGCTGCCGCGTTCTTTGGTTGTTACATAAGGCTCGAAAATCCGCTCGACCGCGAGCGCCGGGAACCCCGGACCGTCGTCGCCGATGAGCAGGCGATAGCCGTGGGCCTGGCGACGCAGCTCGATATGGACGCGACCGGCGCCGGCTTCTTTGGCATTTTGCAACAAGTTGAGCAACATCTGCCTGAGCCGTACCGGATCGCCGTGATAGGGTGCCGGCGCGGCGGGCAGGTCGAGGGTCACGGCGAGCGCCCCGCCGCCTTCGTAGAGTGCCTGGACACTGGTGACGATCTCGTCGAGGCGCACGACCTGGGGTTCGACCTTGCCGGCCTGGGCGTAATCGCCGAAGGTATTGACCATGGCGCGCAAAGCATCGACCTGGGCGATGATCGTGCGGGTCGTCTTGTCGAGCACCGCCCGTTCGTTCTCGGGCAACAGGCTTTTCAGCTTCATCGCCAGCCGCTCGGCGGCCAGGCGGATCGGGGTCAGCGGATTTTTGACCTCGTGGGCCAGGCGGCGCGCCACTTCGGCCCACGCCGCCTCGCGTTGCGCCTCGGTCAGGATCGTCACGTCATCGAACACGACGACGTGGCCGCCGGCGGCGGTGGGCAACGGCGCGCCGCGGATGACCAGCGCCAGGGGTTTTTGTCCGGGGCGGTGGATCGCCACTTCGCTGCGCCAGTCACGCGGCGGGTCGAGGTGGGCGGCGATCGCGGCGATCAGCGGTTCGAGGGCCGGGTCGGTTACAGCCAGGCCGGCAAGCGGGTGATCGAGGTGCGGCTTGAGGTCGCTGCCGAGGATCGCCGCGGCGCTGGTGTTGCAAAGTGTCAGGCGCCCTGCGGCGTCGATGGCGATGACCCCGGCCGACAGCCGGGCCAGCAGGGTTTCGAGATTTTGCCTTTCGGCTTCGAGTGCGGCGCGGCCGGCGGCCAGGTTGGCACCCATTTGGTTGAAGGCGCGGCCGAGAAAAGCGAGCTCGTCGCTGCCGGTGATTTCGACGCGCCGCGAAAAACGCCCGCCGGCGATATCGCCGGCGGCGCCGGCCAGATCGGTCAGCGGTTTGACCAGCCGTTTGGCGGCGCCGATGCCGAGCAGCATGGCGAGCAGCACGGTGAGCGCCAGAACCAGTGTCAGGATCAGGATGAAACTGCGGGTCAGGGCCTGGCGCAGGTAATCGTTGGTTTTTTGCCGGTAATACACCTGCTCGATCCGGCTCATCCGCGAGGTCAACTCCGCCGGCAGCGGGTAAATCGCCTGTACCAGGCGCGGCGGCCGGCCGCTGCGCCGTTCGTCGAGCTGGCGCAGGGCGCGGATTTTGAGCCCGCCTGTGCCATCCGGTTCGGCGGCGGTGTAGCTGCCCGACTCGCGGGCCTGGAGCAGCGCAAAATTACCCGGCCGGTCGATCGTCAGGTCGGCCGAGAGGCTGGCACTGGTCGCGACTTCGCCGCTGTCGTCGAGCACCGCAAGTTCGATCGGACCGCGGCCGGCCAGGCGATCGAGCAGGGTTTCGAACCAGGCCGCATCGTCGATGGCGGCCAACTCGGCGGCCAGGCGCTGTGTCTGGTCATGGGCGTCGAGCACGTTTTGTTCGAGGTACCACTGGCCGATCTCGAGGCTGTTTTCGAGGGCGCTTTCGGTGTCGATGTCGAACCAGCCGGCGATCGTGGTGTTCAGAAACTCGAGGGAAAAGAAATAAACGATCAACACCGGCGGCAGGGCCAGGGTCAGCATCAACAGGACTAGCCGGCGCGCCATCCGTGCCCCCGGCTCGCCGCGCCGGACTTGGCGGTAAAGGCGTAGGATCTGGCTGCCGATGGCGGTCAGCAAGGCGAGCAGCGCAAGCGCGGTCAGCACGAAAATCCAGATATTCAACCGCCCCAGCCGGCCGCCTTCCGATTGCACGTCGGCCACCAGCAGCAAGGCGGCGAGCACGGCGGCGGCGACCGCGAGCAGCGGCAGCCGGCCGAACAGCCAGCGGCGCAACTCGCCGCTCATCAGCCGCTGCCTCCCTGCCAGACCCAGGTGGACCAGCCGCTGGCATGCTGCCAGTCACGCGAAAACAAGGCGGGCAGGCGCAGCGGCGAGGGCAGTTTCTGGCGGTCCAGCCAGGCTTTGAACTGAACTTGATAGACGGCCGGGTCGCCGGTTTCGGGGTGCCAGTCTAGGGTTAACGGCAGCGGTTCGGCCAGCGCCGTCGTGAGGTGGCGCCAGCGGGCGTAGGTCGCGGTCCGGCCGTCCGGGGTCAGCAGCCGGTAGCGGCGGCTGAGCGGCAGGTAGGCGATTTTCCATTCGAAGCGCCGGGCGTAAACCTGCCACGCCCAGCCGGGGTGGCGGCGTCCGACCCGGGCCTCGGCGGCGAGCGTCAATTCGAGACCTTGCTGCACCGCCTCGCTCGCCGTGTCGCTGAGTTGGAGGTCGAGCCCGGCGACGATGTCGATGCCGCCGGCGGCCGCCGCGCGCACCGCACCGCCGGTCAGTTGCAGGTGACCGCCGGCCGGCCGCTCGGCATCACAGGCGGCGAGCAGGCTCAGTAACAAGATGGCGCTTAAGGCGCGCATAGTAAAAGCCATCCATGCCGTGCTCGCCGGGCAGAAACTGCCGGCCAGCGCGCCGGGCCCGCCCCCACGCGGGCAGCGGCGAGACGGCCAGCGGCACGCCGCCGGCGAGCAGGGCTTCGATTTGGCGGTCGTTTTCGGCATCGGACAGCGCGCAGGTGACATAGACCAGCATACCGCCGGGCTTGAGCAGAGGCCACAACGCGGCGAGCAGGGCGGCCTGCGCCGCCTCGACGCGGGCGAGGCCGGCCTCGTCCCGGCGCCAGGGAATATCGGGGTGGCGGCGGGCGACGCCGGAGGCGCTGCACGGCGCATCGATGAGGATCCGGTCGAATGGCCGGCCGTCCCACCAGGTAGCGGGGCAGGCGGCGTCGGCGATCTGGATCGCGCATGACAGGCGCAAGCGCTCGAGATTTTCACGAAGCATGGCGGCGCGTCCGGGGTCACGTTCGACGGCGATGAGTTCGAGCCGGCCGCCAGTCGCTTCGAGCAGGTGCGCGGTCTTGCCGCCAGGGGCGGCACAAGCATCGAGCACGCGTAGCCCCGGGGCTACGGCCAGCGCTTCGGGGGCAAATTGCGCCGCTGCGTCCTGCACCGAGACCAGCCCCTCGGCAAAACCCGGCAGGCGATCAACGGGGACGGCAGCGGCGAGCAGCACCGCCGATGCCGGCCAATCCGGATCGGGCGGCAGGGTCGGCAAGGCGGCGCCTTCCAGTAGATCGAGATAATCCCGTCGGGTCAACCGCGACAGATTGACCCGAAGCGCCAGCGGCGGCGGCTGGTGCTGAGCGGCGAGGATCGCCTCCCAATCGGCGGGCCAATCGGCGGCCAGGCGCCGACACCACGCTTCGGGCAGGCCATAGCGCGCCGGGGTCGCCGAAAGTTGCATCAGCCATTCGTCGCGTTCCCGGAGCCAGCGTCTGAGGCAGGCATTGATGATGCCTTTCGCCCACGGGATGCCAAGGAGGTCGGCTGCCGCGACCGTGGCGTGCACGACGGCATGCTCGGGCATCGACTCGCGCCACAACTGCTGGAGTCCGACGGCCAGCAGAGCCAGGATTTCGGCTCGGCGCTTCGCCGGCGGGCGATCGATGAGGCCGTTGGCCAGCCAGTCAAGCGCTGCCCAGTGGCGAAGTGCGCCGTAAACCAGCCGCTGGCCGAGCGCCAGGTCACGGGAATCGGCCAGGATCTTGCTTTCGGCGGCCAGTGCCGGGTCGAGCGCGGCGCGCTGGTTGAGTATCCGCAGCAACACCCGGACCGCAACGGCCCGCGGCAGCGCCCCCGGCACCGGATGCGGGGCGCGGCGTTTTGCTCTCACCGGTCGAACGCCCGCCGCCAATCGGCGGCGGCCATCCGCCGTCGCCCGGCCGGCTGTACCTCGAGGAGTGAAAGTGACCCTGGGTTGCAGGCGATCACATAGTGCCCCGGCGGGGCGGGCAGCCGGCTGCCGGGCGGCGCCGATCCGGTTGCCGGCAGGGCGGCGGCACGCCAGATCGTCAGCCGCTGGCCGTCGATTTCGGTCCAGCATCCGGGGATCGGATCGAAGGCGCGGATCAGCCTTTCGAGTTCGGCCGCCGGGCGGTTGAAATCCAGCCGCGCTTCGGCTTTGGAGATTTTACCGGCGTAACAAGCCCGGCTGTCGTCCTGCGGCACGGCCACCGGCGGCCGGCCGGCGGCCAGGGCGCCGGCCGTCTCGCAGATCAGTTCGGCACCGAGCGCGGCGAGACGGTCGTGCAGGCTGCCGCCGGTTTCGTCGGCGGCCAACTCGATCACCCGCTGCGCCAGAATCGGGCCGCGGTCGAGACCGCACGTCATCTGCATGATCGTCACGCCACTTTGCCGGTCGCCGGCGGCGATCGCCCGCTGGATTGGCGCCGCACCGCGCCAGCGCGGCAGCAGCGAGGCGTGGATGTTCCAGGCGCCGTGGCGGGCGAGATCGAGCCAGCGCTGCGGCAGCAGCAGGCCGTAGGCGGCGACGATCAGAAGATCCGGGGCGCGGGCGTGAAGTTCAGCGTACAGCGCATCGCCGGTGAGCTTTTCCGGCTGGAAGACCTCGAGCCCGAGTCGGCTCGCCGTTGCCTTGACCGCCGGCGGCTTGAGACGGCGGCCGCGACCGGCCGGCCGGTCGGGCTGGGTCAGTACCGCGCTGATCGAGTGGCCGGCCCGGTGCAGCGCTTCGAGCGCCGGGCTGGCGAAGTCGGGCGAGCCGGCGAAAATCAGTTTGAGTGACCCGGCCGCCGTGGTGGGAGCGGAAACCATTTACAACACGGCGCGGCGATCTGCCGGCGGTGCTTTTTGCAGCCGCTCCCATTTTTTTTCCAGCCGCTGGCGCTTCAGCGCCGAGAGGTAATCGACGAACAGCTTGCCGTCGAGGTGATCGATCTCGTGCTGGATACAGACCGCCAGCAGCCCTTCGGCGTCGAGCTCGAACGCCCGGCCATCACGGTCCTTGGCCCTGACGTGGATTGCCGCGGCGCGCTTAACCTTGGCATAGTAGCCCGGCACCGACAGGCAGCCTTCCTGGCATTCGGTCGTGCCGTGGCGCGCGGTGATTTCCGGATTGATCAGGGCCAGCGGCTGGTCATGCGTGTCGCTGACATCGGCCACCAGCAACCGCTGGTGGACGTTGACCTGAGTCGCCGCCAGGCCGATGCCGCGCGCCGCGTACATCGTCTCGAACAGATCTTCGAGCAGCCGGTGAAGTGCCGCGTCGAACCGCTCGACCGGGTGGGCGATGGTGCGCAGGCGGGGATCCGGAAACTCTAATATGGTCAGGTGAGTCATCGCGAATTGATCATGTTGTCAATGAACTTTCTGCCGCAAACGTGCGTTTTTCCTCGAATCTGTTTATGATACGACCAGCCGGCGTGCGCTGCCAGCGGATGGCAGGCCGCGGCCGGGAGAGGCCGCCCGCGGCAGTGGCCGGCGGGAACCACACACAGCGCGCCGCACCATGCGGCATGGGGACAGGACGAGTCATGATGAGCAAGCTCACCCTCAGATCATCCCGAACCGTTGCGGCGGACCGCGCCGGAGCGAAGGGCACGTGGCCGAGCCGCCTGGCCATGCTGGCATTGATCGCCGCGGCCTTTGTGCTGTTTGCCCAGGAAAGCCCGCTGCGCGCCGATCACCCGGAACGGTACGTCGTCGAAAAAGGCGACACGTTGTGGGATATCGCGGCGCGCTTTTTGCGCCACCCCTGGGAATGGCCGGCCATCTGGCAGGTCAACCCGCAGATCGCCAACCCGCACCTGATCTATCCCGGTGACGTGATCAGCCTGGTCTATGTCGGCGGCGAAGCGCGCCTGGCGCTGAGTCCCGGTGAAACCCGGCTCGCGCCGCGGGTTCGCGAACTGCCTGCCGACGAGGCCATTTCGACCGTGCCGCTCGATGCGATCGAGCATTTTCTGCGTTATCCGCGGATCCTCGACGAAGCCGCCTACGAGAATCTACCCTATATCGTCGACAACGCCGAGCGCCGCACCTACGCCAAGATCGGCGATGAGACCTATGCCCGCGGCCTGGTGGCGGCCGAAGGCGACGAGGTGGTGATCGCCCGGACCAATTTCATCTACCGCGACCGCTTCACCAGCAAAGGCGAGCGCAAGCACCGCGAGAGCAAGGCGCGCGATCTGCCACGCTGGCGCACGGCACCGCACGACGAAAGCGAGCGGCCGATGGTCTGGCGCTGGGCGCAGTCGATCGGCGGCATGCGCGGCAAGGTGATCGGGGTCGAGTTGTGGGAAATCGGCCGCGCCCGGGTGCTCAAAAGCGGCGAGGTCTCGACTTTGGAAATCTTGAGCGGCCGCCGCGAAGTGCGGGCCGGAGACCGCATCTTGCCGGTCGAGCAATTCGCCTACGACACCCATTTTCTGCCGCGTGCCCCGGATCATGTGCCGGAGCGGGCCCGCATCCTGGCGCTCGACGACCGGCACGAATATGCCGGGCAACCCAATATCGCGGCGCTGAATATCGGCCAAAGCGAAGGGATCGAGCCGGGGCACACCTTCGCGGTGTTCCAGCCGGGCGAGAAGATCCAGGACAACGTCAATCCGCCGGCGATCCCGATCCGCGGCGTTACCGGCACCGTGACGCTGCCCGCCGAGTACGAAGCGCAGATCATGGTCTTCCGCAGCTTCGAACACGTCAGCTATGCCCTGGTCATGGGCGGCGGCAAGGAGATCCAGGAAGGCGATCATCTCAGGCACCCTGCGGCCCGCTTGTAGCGGTGCGGCCTGAGTCACATCGCCTTGCCGCATGCCGCACTGGGATGAAGCCGAACGCTGGCTGATCGCCCTGCGCAACCGCGAACTCGGCGGCCGCGGCCTGCGCCGGGCGGTCGAGCACTACGGCGGCATCGAGGCCTTGTTCGAAGCCGCTGCCGCGGGCGACAGTGCCCTCCCGGCAGCGTGCCGGCACTCGCTCCTCCACCCGCCCCCCGAGGTCCTCGCCGCCGATCTCGAGTGGCTCGCCACCGAGCACCACCACTTGATCGTATTTACCGATCCGGCCTACCCGCCGCAACTTGCCGAATGCCCCGGCGCCCCGGCGGCGTTGTTCGTTGCCGGCGATCCAGGGATCCTCTTCACCGCGCAGATCGCGATCGTCGGCAGCCGTAACGCCAGTGCCGGCGGGGTGGCACACGCCCGCCGCTTCGCCCGGGAACTGGCCGCCGGTGGCATGACGATCACCAGCGGCCTGGCCGCCGGCATCGACGCCGCAGCGCACGACGCGGCGCTGGATGCCGGGGGATGGACGATCGCCGTGCTCGGCACCGGCGCCGACCGGGTCTATCCGGCCCGCCACCTCGAACTGGCGCGCCGCATCGTCCAGCACGGCGCACTGGTCTCCGAACTGCCGCTCGGTGCGCCGCCGCTCGCCGGCCATTTCCCGGCCCGCAACCGGATCATCAGTGGCCTGTCGCTGGCCGTCGTCGTCGTCGAGGCCGGGATCAAAAGCGGTTCGCTGATCACTGCCCGCCACGCCGCAGAACAGGGGCGCGAAGTCTTCGCCGTACCCGGTTCCATCGACCACGCGCTGGCGAAGGGCTGCCATCAATTGATCCGCGACGGGGCGCACCTCGCCGGCGACAGCGCCGCAGTGCTCGCCGGCGTTGCAGACCAGGCCGGGCACCTCGCCGGCCAATTGCGCGCCCGGCTTGAAGCCATGGACAATACGCCCCCGCCCGCCGGCGGGCGGGCCGCCGCCGGGGGTCGCCACGACGATCCCGAGTACCGCCGGCTGTGGGCCGCGCTCGGCCCCGATCCGGCGCCGCTCGACGAACTGGCCGGGCGCTCGGGTTTGACCGTCGCGGCACTTTCGTCCATGCTGCTGATCCTGGAACTGGAAGGCCGGGTCGTTCACCTGCCCGGCGGACTGTGGCAGCGCGCCCCCGGCACCTGAGCGCCGGGCGGGCCATTTCAACCAAGGAACACACTACGGCATGGCAAAAAATCTGCTGATCGTCGAATCGCCGGCCAAAGCGGCCACGATCAACAAATACCTCGGCGCGGACTTTCAGGTGCTCGCCTCCTACGGCCACGTGCGCGACCTCGTGCCGCGCGAGGGGGCGGTCGATCCGGACGCCGGCTTTGCGATGCGCTACGAGACGATCGAGCGCAACCGCAAACACGTCGAACGAATCGTCAAGGCGGCGCGCCAGGCCACTGCGGTTTATCTCGCCACCGACCTCGACCGCGAGGGCGAGGCGATCGCCTGGCACGTCGCCGAAATCCTGCGCGAGCGGGGTGTGCTCGACGGCCGCGACCTGCACCGCGTCGTGTTCAGCGAGATCACACCGCGTGCCATCCGCGAGGCGGTCGAACATCCGCGCCGGGTGTCGCAGACCCTGGTCGATGCGCAACAGGCCCGGCGGGCGCTCGATTATCTGGTCGGCTTCAATCTGTCGCCACTTTTATGGAAAAAAGTCCAGCCCGGCCTGTCGGCCGGCCGGGTGCAAAGCCCGGCGCTGCGCCTGATCGTCGAACGCGAGGAGGAAATCGAGCGTTTCGTGGCGCGCGAATACTGGACGATCGAAGCCGACCTCGCCGCCCCCGGCGAGCAGGACCGCGTGCAGCCCTTCAGCGCCAAGCTGGTTGCCCACCGTGGCCGCAAACTCGAACAATTCGATCTCGACCGCGCGCCGCTCGCCCAGGGGCTGCGCGACCGCTTGCACGCCGCGGCCGGCGGCCGGCTGACCGTCTCGGCGGTCCAAAAACGCGAGCGCCGCCGCCAGCCGCCACCGCCGTTCATCACCTCGACGCTGCAACAGGACGCGGCGCGCAAACTGCGCTTTTCGGCCTCGCGCACGATGCGCTTGGCGCAGCAGTTATATGAAGGTGTCGAAATCAACGGCGGCAAACAGGGCCTGATCACCTATATGCGTACCGATTCGGTACATCTTGCCGATGACGCAATCGGCGACCTGCGCCGGCTGATCGCGGCACGCTACGGCGAAGACGCCCTGCCCGACAAGCCGCGCCACTACGTCACCAAATCGCGCAACGCCCAGGAAGCTCACGAGGCGATCCGGCCGACCGATGCGGCGCTCGACCCGGAGCGCGCCACCGCCTGGCTGACCTCCGACCAGCGCAAGCTCTACGAGTTGATCTGGCAGCGCGCCGTGGCCTGCCAGATGATCCACGCCACCATCGATACCGTCACCGTGGAATTCGCCGCTGCCGAGGACAGCACCTTCCGCGCTTCCGGCTCGACGACCCGCATCCCGGGATTCTTGCAGGTTTACGAAGAGGCCGCGCCGCAAGGCCAGGAAGAGAAGGAAACCAGGCTGCCGCCGCTGGCCACCGGCCAGCGGGTCCGGCTCGACGAGATCCGGGCTGAGCAGCATTTCACCGAGCCGCCGCCGCGCTACAGCGAGGCCCGGCTGATCAAGACACTCGAGGAATACGGCATCGGCCGGCCATCGACCTATGCCAGCATCATCTCGACCCTGCTCGATCGTGAATACGTGATCCTCGACAACCGCC
Source organism: Candidatus Jinrbaksania sp. (assembly GCA_039794245.1). Classification (GTDB taxonomy): domain Bacteria; phylum Pseudomonadota; class Gammaproteobacteria; order Xanthomonadales; family Wenzhouxiangellaceae; genus DAITQM01. The sequence continues at coordinate 7,189 of JBDIVS010000011.1, read as the reverse complement.
GTTTCAAACCCACTGACACCGGCCGGGTCGTGGCGCGCTTCCTGAGCGGTCATTTCGAACCCTACGTCGATTACGAATTCACCGCCCGGCTCGAAAACGAACTGGATGCGATCTCGCGCGGCGAACTGCGCTGGCAGCCGGTCCTGAAGGAATTCTGGGAGCCGTTCATCGCCCGGGTCAACGAAAAGCAGGAAACCGTCAGCCGCGCCGAGGCCCGGCAGACGCGCCAGCTCGGCACCGACCCGGCGAGCGGCAAGCCGGTGAGCGCCAAGCTCGGCCGTTACGGGCCGTTCGTGCAACTCGGCGGCGGCGACGGCGACGAGGAAAAGCCGCGCTTCGCGAGTTTGAGAAGCGGGCAGAGTATCGAGACCATCACCCTCGACGAGGCGCTCGAGCTGTTCAAGTTGCCGCGCCGGCTCGGTGTGCATCCCGACGGCGAAGAAGTGGTCGCCAGCATCGGCCGTTTCGGCCCGTACCTGCGCCACGGCAAGCAATTCGTCTCGCTGAAGGAAGACGATCCACACACGATCGACCTGCCCCGGGCACTGGAACTGATCGCCCGTCACCACGAAGAACGGGCGCGGCGCGAGATCAAAACCTTCGCCGGCGGGATCCGGGTGCTCCACGGGCGCTACGGACCGTACATCACCGACGGCAAAAAAAACGCCCGGGTGCCCAAGGACACCGAGCCTGTGACGCTCGACGAGGAAACCTGCCTGGCGCTGCTCGCCGCAGCGCCGGAGCGCGGCGCGCGCCGCGGCCGGAGCGGCGCGGCAAAGAGTGCGGCTACGGCCGGTGCCGCCGGGAAAAAGAAAACGGCGAAAAAAACGGCCCGGAAAAAAGCGGTCCGGAAAAAAACCACCGGCCGCAAGAAAGGCAAAAAGAAAGCCGCCAAAAAAACCACCGCCGGCGGTCGCTGAACCGGCGTCATGCCGAGGACCACCGAGGTCGAAGCGGCCGCCGAGTGTCTAAGGCGCGGCGGTCTTTTGGCCTATCCCACCGGCGGCGTGTTCGGCCTGGGCTGCGACGCCCGAAACGAGGCGGCGATCCGCCGGTTGCTCGAGCTCAAACAGCGCCCGGCCGAATACGGTCTGATCGTACTGGTCGCCGACTGGGCGTTAGCCGCGCCGTGGATCTTGCCCGTGCCTCCCGATTGGGCGCAGCGCCGGCGGCCGGGGGTCACCTGGCTGCACCCGGCTGCGGCCGCAGCGCCGCCGCTCCTGACCGGCCATCACAAGACGCTGGCGCTGCGCCGCCCAGCCTGGCCGCCGACCCTGGCGCTGTGTACGGCGTTCGGCGCGCCGCTGGTTTCGACCAGCGCCAATCCGCGCGGCGCCCCGGCGCCGCTGGATGCGGCGGCAGTCGAGGCGGCGTTCCCGGCAGGCGGCATCGACCTCATTCTCGATTTGCCGTGCGGCGAACGCCGGGTGCCGAGTGAAATCCGCGATCTGGTCACCGGCCGCCGCCTGCGTTGACGTTGTTTTAGAACGGATGATGACGATGGCTAAGAACCCTCCCGATCCGGCGCCGGTCGCTGCATACCTGCTCGACCTGCAAGATCGCCTGTGCGCCGCGTTCGAAACACTCGACGGCGGCGCTGCCTTCAGCACCGACCGCTGGACCCGGCCGGCCGGCGGCGGGGGTGTGACGCGCGTTCTCGAAAACGGCAGGGTGCTCGAAAAAGCCGGCGTCAACTATTCGCACGTCAAAGGCGCGGCGCTGCCGCCAGCGGCGAGCGCCGCGCGGCCGGCCATCGCCGGCCGGCCGTTCGAGGCGCTCGGCCTGTCGCTGGTGATCCATCCGCTGAATCCGCACTGCCCCACCAGTCATGCCAACCTCCGGTTTTTCATCGCCGGCGGCGACAGCACTGACGTGCTCTGGTGGTTCGGCGGCGGCTACGACCTCACCCCCTGGTATCCCTATCTCGAGGATATCCAGCATTGGCACCGGACGGCACACGCCGCCTGCGCGCCGTTTGGCGACGACATTTACCCGCGTTACAAAAAATGGTGCGACGAGTATTTTTATCTGCCCCACCGCGGCGAAACACGTGGCGCCGGCGGGTTGTTTTTCGACGATCTGAACCACTGGCCTTTTGCCCGCTGTTTGGAATTTATCCGGGCCATCGGCGAAAGCTATCTGGCCGGCTATCTGCCGCTTCTCGAACGGCGCATCGACCTGCCGTGGAACGAGGCTGAACGGCGTTTTCAATTGCAGCGCCGCGGCCGCTATGCCGAGTTCAACCTGCTCTACGACCGGGGCACCTTGTTCGGCTTGCAATCGGGCGGCCGCACCGAATCGATCCTGATGTCGCTGCCGCCGCTCGCCGCCTGGAATTACGACGCCCAGCCGGCGCCGGACAGCCGCGAGGCGGCGCTGTTGCGCTGCCTCAGGCCGCGTGACTGGCTGAGCGAAACGGTGTTGTAGGCGCCGGGGATGCAAACTTTGACCGGCCCGGCCGGTCTGAGAGTGATGTATGTTCCCAAAGGAGGGTCTGCCATGCCGAAGTCATTCCGGATTTCCCACTGGTTGCTGATCCCGGCCGTGGCGTGCAGCACGCTGCTCGGCGCCGCGCTGGCCGGTGAAGCCGAAGTCAGTTTCGTCGAGCCGGAAAAATTCACCGATTTCAAAAAAGGCACCGGCGGCATCAGTGAAGGCCGCGAAGCGATGATGGCCGATCTCGAAACCCATCTCGAAAGACTGGCCGGCCAGTGGCTGCCCGCAGGCCAGACGCTGCATCTGCGGTTCATCGATATCGACCTCGCCGGCCGTCTGCTGCCGGGGCAAACCATCGCCCATCTACCCGGCCGCAAGATACCGCTGCGCACCAGCAACCCTTACCAGCGTATCATCGAGCACCCCTACCCGCCGTATCTGCATTTCGACTACCGGTTGGTCGATGCGGCCGGCAACGAGATCGCCGCCGGCGAGGAGCGGCTCGTCGAGAACTCGTTTCTGAGCCTGGCACCGCGCGTCCGCCAGCACGACACCTCGGCGCTGCCCTACGAAAAAGCGCTGCTCGATCGCTGGTTCCGTGACCGGTTCGGCGGCCAGTGTGATGTCCGTGAAGTCCCCGCCGGGGGTATCGCCCGCCGGTCGAGCGTTGCCTATACCATCACCGCCCCGACCAGCGTCGCGGCGACGACGGCCAGGGCAAGCAGCACGCTGTAGCTCGTCCCGATGACGCCGAATTTCAGCGTCGTCAGGATCCATCCCTGGTGATAGACCCGTTTTAGCCCCAGCAGCAGATAGACAAACAGCCAGCTCCAAAGCGCGGTGTTCGCCGCTTGGCTCCACCCCGCTGCCCAGGTTCCGTCCAGCCAGCCGGCGATCACCGTCAGGTTGATCACCACAAAGACGAAGGCGTGGTTGTGGACGGCGAAAATCAGGTGTTCCATGTACAGCCGCCGGCTGAACAGGTAGCAGACTTTCAAAATCAGCGCGAACAGCGGCAACAGCACAAACAAAATCTGCGGCATCACACCTAAAATCGCATCGACCAGGATCTTCGGGCGGCGCTTGATTTCCGGCAGGCGGGCGTTGAACTCGCCGATTTCGGCGTTGAGGCGGCGGTTCAGAAAGGCCGGCAGCCCTGGGATGGTCAGCGGATTTTCCGCCGCATCCCACGGTGTACCGTTGAACATCAGCGCCTCGTCGCCGGTCTTTGGCGGGCTGTTTTGCATGCTTTCCGCCGTCTCCGGTAAGTCATCAAGGTCGCCGTCGATCGCCCGGTCGAGAGCGGGCGTGATCAGCAGAAAAGTGACGATGCTGGTCAACAGATATAGCCTGAAAGGCGGGCTGTAATGCACGCGGCGGCCGGCGAAATAATCGAGCGTCAGCCGGCCGGGGCGAAACAGCAACGCTATGATCGTGCGCCAGAAGCGGCTGTCGACGCCGAGCGTGTCCTCGGTGATCTCGCGTACCACGGCGGGGAAAAACTGGATGAAGTGCCGCGTGGCTTGCCCGCAGCGGGCGCAGTAAGGGCCGCCCAGCGGTGCACCACAGTTGGCGCAGAGCGGCCGGCCGGCGCCGGAAGCCTGTGGCGGCGGTGTCACAGCCGCCATATCGTCGCTCGTCATCGCCCCTCCTTTCAGACCGCCGGACTTGCCGTAAATTGCCGACTGTGCGACAGTGGCTGGCTTCGAGCGCCGGGCCACGACCATGCCGAGCATTCTATCCGACCCCTTGTTGCCGGCCGGCCCGCCGCGTCCCGTCGTGCTGTTCCATGAGGCCAAACGCACCCTGAAACTCGCCTTGCCGATCATGCTCGGCAACCTCGCCGGACTGGCGATGAATTTTGTCGATACGGTGATGGCCGGCCGGCTCGGTGTGCTGGCCTTGGGCGCAGTGGCCCTGGGTGGGGCCCTGTGGTCGGCGGTTTTTTTGTTTGTGCTCGGCGTCCTGCTGGCCCTGCCGGCGGTCATTGCGCAGCTCGACGGCGCTGGGCTGCGGCGCCAGGCTGGGGGCATGTTACGCCAGGCGCTGTGGCTTGCCTTGTTATTCGCGGCCGTGCTCTGGTCGGTCGCCCATCTGGCCCGGCCGATTTTCGCCGTGATTGAAGTCGCCCCGGAAGTGGCGGCCCTCGGCGCCGCTTACCTGGCGGCCATGGCCTACGGGGCACCGGCGATCGCCGGACTGTTGGCGCTGCGTTTTTTCAGCGAGGGCATCGGCCATACGCGGCCGACGATGTATTTCGGCTTTCTCGGTGTGGCGCTCAATGTCCCACTCAATTTTTGGTTCATGTACGGCGGGTTTGGCGTCCCGGCACTGGGCGTCGTCGGCATCGGCTGGGCGACCGCCGCGGTGTTCTGGATCCAGTTCCTGGTCTGGGTGGTGTGGGTTGCGACACAGCGCGTCTATCGGCCGTATTACCCGTTTCTGCATTTCGAGGGCCCGGACCGCCGGCGACTCGGCTCGTTGCTCGCCACCGGATTGCCGGTCGGCGTCATGGTCTTTGTCGAAGGCAGTTTGTTTGTCGCCGCGGCATTGCTGATCGGCCGGTTGGGCGCCATTCCGATCGCAGCGCATCAGATTGCAATCAATGTCGCGGCCCTGACTTTCATGGTGCCACTCGGCCTGGCCGGGGCGATCACCGTCCGCGTCGGCAATGCACTTGGACGAGGCGAACCCAGTGCCGCGCGTTTTCAGGGCTTGCTGGGCATGGCTCTGGCGCTGTTGATCCAGACGTTGCCGGCGAGCCTGATGCTCGGCCTCCCGGGGCTCATCGTTGCGATCTATACCGCCGATCCCACTGTTGCCCCGCTGGCCGTGACCCTGCTTGGCCTGGCGGCGGTTTTCCAGTGGTCGGATGGTGTCCAGGTCGCCGCCGCCGGTGCCCTACGCGGCCTCAAGGACACCCGGGTGCCGATGTTCTACACCGTCATCGCCTACTGGCTCGTCGGCATGAGCTCAGGCGTGGTCCTGACCTTCAAATTCGGCTGGGGTGCCTCGGGCATGTGGGTTGGCATGATCACCGGCCTGAGTACTGCGGCGCTGCTGCTGGCGACCCGCTTTTACCGCAGTGCCGGGCGGATGATCGCCAGCCACGAACGTCCCGCGATGTAAAACGAGACGGCCTGGATCGGAATCACCCCGGCAATCCGCGGCGCAGTGCCGCGGCGCGGCGCCGATAATCGGCGGCCAGGGTATGGTAGCGCTGAAGCTGTGCCGCCAGCGTGGTCGCCGGCGCCTGTCCGCCCCGCCGGCGGTTCAGATCGCGGATCAGCGCCCGCCGCTGGCATTCGATCCAACGCCCGGCTTCCTCGATTTCAGCCAATCTGGCAAAGGCCAGTGCCCACGCCAGGCTAGCCGCCCCGTCAGACCCTCTGGTGACCGCGCCGGCGGCCGGCGGCTGGGCTTGATCCTGATTCATTGCTCCTCTCCGGCAGTGATTGCCGGTATGGCCGATGCAAAGCGTGTGCCAGGACGATGTGTCGCGTAAATCGAGCCGGCGCGAGGCAAAAATAGTCCTTCTGCTCGGTTCGATAAACCAAAGATTGGTGTATCAAACCTCATCACAGATCTACTCGATTCGACGACTGTCCCGATTTCGGTTCTTTCGGTTCGGTGACTGTCCCGATTTCGGAATCGCCAGTTTCGGAAGCTTATGAGATGCGGCGCCTGAAAAACGGCCCGCTGGGATGCGGGGTTATGCGGGGGGTTGACAACCGCCGAAGTTTATAGTATGAATTACTTCGTAGGCTGTCCTACATCACCAGAGGAGCATCGACATGTCCCCCATCAAACAGATCGGTCTTGTGTTGTCGCTGGTCATTCCTGCGCTTCCAGCCCTGGCCGGAACGACGCTCGGCCGCGCCCCGGCCGAGACCGTGATTTATTTCACCGATGTCGCCCAATTGCGCCACCAGGCCGAGATCGGCGACGCTGAAGCGCAACTGGCGCTGGGTTACGAATATCTCCGGCCGTCGGCCCGCTACGACCTGGCGCAAAGCGATCGCAAAGCCCGCTACTGGTTCCGGAAAGCCGCCCGCCAGGGTCATGGCGCCGCCGCCTACAATCTGGCGGTGATGTCGATCCAGGGCGTCGGCACGAAGCGCGATCTGGTCAGCGCGCTTGCCTGGCTCGAAATCGCCGCCGCTAACGGGCATGGTTTCAGCCGCGAATTGATCCCGGAAGTCAAGGCCCTGCTCGACGAGCGCCAGCAACAGCGGGCCGCGGAGATGAAAGAGGAACTGGTCCCGGCTGCGGCCCTGGGGAAGGTCTGAATCGATCCATCCCGGGCTTCCCGGCCAGCGCCCATCCCCCGTACCACGGATGCTCTGCACAAGTGCGGAGCATCCGCCGGCGGTCGTACCGATCCGATCGTGCGGTTTGCCCCGGACGGAACGGTGGTTCGTTTTTCGACAACGCGGCAATCCTGCCGCGTTTGTCGAACCGTGATTGTTTGGTCAGAGGTTCGAATCCGAATTCGGATATGCAGGAGTGGCGGGAGATGATCGACTTCGAAGAAATCTGGCGCGCCCGAGAGGATAGACTCGGGGCTTCCTGCCCCTCGCCCTGCGGGCGCCCTTCGGGCGTCAATCCGGCATCCTGCCGGATTATTCGAACCGTGATTGTTTGGTCAGAGGTTCGAATCCGAATTCGGATATGCAGGAGTGGCGGGAGATGATCGACTTCGAAGAAATCTGGCGCGCCCGAGAGGATAGACTCGGGGCTTCCTGCCCCTCGC
>JBDIVS010000010.1:0-99409 GCA_039794245.1 Candidatus Jinrbaksania sp. | reverse complement strand
AGCCAGGCCTGGCGGACGCAGCGGCTGATGCAGTGGTAGTAACCGGCCTGCTCGGGGTTGACGGTATGGGCGCGGGGGTAAGTCATGGGACCATGGTGCCAAAGCCACGGCGACTGGGGTATCGGCCAAGATCGCGCCTGGGTGTAGGCCGGGGCCGATATGGGGTGTCAGCGGGGGCTGACAGGTCTTGACTGTCCTTGAATCTCTGACTGTCCTTGAATCTCCCTAAAGCCGCCGCGGCTGGGGTATCGGCCAAGATCGCGCCTGGGTGTAGGCCGGGGCCGATATGGGGTGTCAGCAGGGGCTGATAAATCATGACTGTCCTTTAAGCCCGCTTTAAGCCCGTTGCGGTGACTGTCCTTGAAGCTTGGTGCTTGATGCTTGATGACTGTCCTTGAAGCTTCGATGACTGTCCTTGAAGTTTGTCTTAAGCCCGTTGCGGTGACTGTCCTTGAAGCTCTTGAAGCTTGGTGCTTGATGCTAGATGACTGTCCTTGAAGCTTCGATGACTGTCCTTGAAGCTTCATCAGCCCACCGTCAGCGCCCTGAGCCGCCCCGAGCTGCTTCTTCCACAGGGCAAAAGAACTCGGCGCAATCCCCTCCCGGGCGCAAAATATCGCCTGGCTGTGACCACTCGCCCGCTGCCGCGCAAATATCCCCTGCCAATCCGTCACCGAACGCCGAATCCGGCCTTTTCCGGTTACACTCATGCCCAATCCTCCTGTCAAACAATCAGGCCGACAGGTTACCGGGTAAATTGAGAGGTGGGAAGTACGGCCTGGAATGACCGCTTACAGATGGCCTGCCACCTGCGGCGTCGCAGCCAGCGCCCCTTTCGTCCTCCCGAAGGGGTCACGCTCTACCGTCATCTGGCCGATCTGGGTCTGGTGTATCTGTAGCGCGGCGCGGGTTGCCCTGTGCATGACGAATCCACCGGGAGCGCCGGATGCGGGAAATCCGCACGTCCGGTGCGACGAGGGGCGAGGGCCCGGCATCCGTCGGGTTCCTCGCCTACTCTACTGGTGGAAAACTTATCTGCCCTTTGTGGTCATCTAGATTTTTGATCAAATCACCGCCGCCATCTTGAAGACCGGCAGGTACATCGCAATGACCATCGAGCCGACCATGCCGCCGATGACTACGATGATGATCGGTTCGAGCAGGCTGCTCAGCGCATCGACGGTGTTGTTGACCTCTTCCTCGTAGAACTCGGCGACTTTCAGCAGCATTTCGTCGAGCGAGCCGGCTTCCTCGCCGATTGCAGTCATCTGGATCACCATCGGCGGGAACACCCGGGTCTGCTGCATAGCGAGCTGGAGTTGGTGGCCGCCGGCGACCGCCTCGCGCACGTCGTTGACCGCTTCCTCGTAAACGATATTGCCGGTAGCGCCGGCCACCGTCTTCATCGCATCGACCAGCGGCACGCCGGCCTTGAAGGTGATCGATAAGGTGCGGGCGAAACGGGCCAGCGCCGCCTTGCGCAGCACCTCACCGATGATCGGCAGACGGAGCAGGAAGCGGTCGAAACCGCGGGCGAAGGCGCGCGAGCGTTTGCGCGCCTGGACAAAGGCGATTGCGCCGCCGATCACGGCCAGCAGGTATAAATACCAGGTGTTTTGCAGCGATCGCGACATGCTGACGATCATCTTCGTGAAAAATGGCAGATCGGCGCCGAAAGTGGAAAAAATCGCCTCGAACTGGGGGATCACCTTGACCAGCAGCAGTATCATGACGACGATCGCCACGGTGAAGACCGCGGCGGGATAGTACATCGCTTTTTTGACCTTGCCTTTCAGACTCTCGATGCGCTCCTTGTAGGTGGCGATCGTATCGAGCACGGTATCGAGCACGCCGGCCGACTCGCCGGCCTGCACCAGGTTGACGTACAATTCTTCGAAGTAATAGCTCTGCCTGGCCAGCGCCTCGTGCAGCGTGGTGCCTGATTCGATATCGTTTTTGATCGCCGAGACGAGTTTCTGTAGGCGCGGGTTTTCCGCCGCCTCGGCGATGATGTTCAACGACTGGACGAGCGGCACGCCGGCGTGCAGCATCGTGGCGATCTGGCGGCTGAACACCGCGATGTCCTTGGGCTTGATGCGCTTGCCGGCGGCGCCGAAAAGCGGCTTCGGTTTGCGCTTGACTACCTTGGGGTTGATGCCCTGGCGCAGCAGTTCGGCGCGTACCAGGTTCTGGTTGCGGGCGACGCGCTCGCCTTTCATCTTGACGCCGCGTTTGTCGATGCCTTCCCAAAGCCAGGTGATCTGTTCGGGTGTCGTTGCCATGATGTTACCTTACTCCTTGGTCACACGGTTGATTTCCAGAAGGCTGGTGATGCCGTCGCGTACCTTGTTGAGCGCCGAACGGCGCAAATCGTTGATGCCCTCCGCGGTGCACTGGTGCTGTAAATCCAGTGCGCTGCCGCCGTCGAGGATGATCCGTTCCATTTGCTCGGAGATCGGCATCACCTGGTAGATGCCGACGCGGCCCTTGTAACCTTCGTTGCACTGGGCGCAGCCGGCCGGTTTGTAGATCTTCAGGCCGGCGGCGATTTCCTCGTCGCTGAAGCCGGCTTCCTTGAGCGCCGCCGGCGGCAGGTCGTCGATTTCCTTGCAGTCGTGCAGCCGCCGCGCCAGGCGCTGGGCGATCACCAGGTGCACGGAAGAGGTGATGTTGAACGACGGCACGCCCATGTTGACCAGGCGCGTGATGCTCTGCGGCGCATCGTTGGTGTGCAGCGTCGAGAGCACCAGGTGGCCGGTCTGTGCCGCCTTGATCGCGATCTCGGCGGTTTCCAGGTCGCGGATCTCGCCGACCATGATGACGTCCGGATCCTGGCGCAGAAAAGCGCGCAGGGCGCGGGCGAAGGTCATCCCCTGGCGGGTGTTCTGCTGCACCTGGTTGATGCCGGGGACGCGGATTTCGACCGGATCCTCGGCCGTCGAGATGTTGCGCCCCTCGTCGTTCAGCAGGTTGAGCGCGGTGTACAGCGTGACGGTCTTGCCGCTGCCGGTCGGGCCGGTGACCAGGATCATGCCGTAGGGTTTGCCGATGGCGTCGAGGAATTTCTCCTTCTGCGCCGGCTCGAAGCCCAGGTTGTCGACGCCGATTCTGGCCTGCGCGGCGTCGAGGATACGGAGCACGACTTTTTCGCCGAACAGCGTTGGGCAGGTGCTGACGCGGAAGTCCATCGACTTGTTCTTGGAGATCGTCAGCTTGATGCGCCCGTCCTGCGGCACGCGGCGTTCTGCGATATCGAGCCCGGACATGACCTTGAGGCGTGCCGCGATCCGGGGGGCCATTTTGACCGGGCGTTTCTTGACCGTTCTCAGCACGCCGTCGAGACGCAGCCGGATGCGGTATTCGCTCTCGTATGGCTCGAAATGGATGTCCGAGGCGCCGCGGCGGATCGCATCGACCAGCACCTGGTTGACGAAGCGGACGATGGGCTTGTCGTCGATGCCGCTCAAATCGTCGGCCGAGTCCTTTTCCTCGCCGCTTTCGAAACCCAGATCTTCGAGCCCTTCTTCGTCGTCGCCATCCATTTCGACCGTGCCGCCCAGACCGCCCTCGAGCGCCCGCTCGACGAACTGGCCGAGCTGGTCGGCCGGGGCGACCAGGGGGGCGACCTGGAGCGTGGAATTGAAGGCGATCTCGTCGAGCGCCGCGTGGCTGGTCGGGTCGGCCAGGGCCAAGTAGAGGACATTGCCGCGCTTGAACACCGGCAGCGCCTGGTGGCGGCGGATCAGCTCTTCCTTGACGTCGCCGAGCGGCGCGGCGGTGAGGTCGAGGGCGGCCAGATCGACCAGCGGGTAGCCGAACTCCGAGGCTGCGACCCGGGCCAGCGCTCCGGAGGGCAAAAGCCCCGCGGTGTTCAGGTGAGCGATCAGCGAGCGGCCCTTGGCATTGGCCTCATCGCAGGCCGCCTGCGCCGCCTCGGCGGTCAAAAGCCCTTCCTCGACCAGCCGTCGTGCCAGCCCGGTCAGGCGGGTGATCGATACGACTTCGTTCAGCATCCCAGGTCTCCTTGGCAGGGGGCGGCCGGCCGCGGCTGCACTGCGCAGCCCACCGCGCCAGGCGGAGAAACCGCCTGAGCGATGTGCCCCAACGGCTTGAGTTTAACCGGAAAAGTGGAAGGATGTCGATGCCGGCGATGACGCCCTGGACGTGGCGAGCGATGGCGGTTCAGCTCCGGCAGCTCGCCGGCACATAGACAGGGTCGCCGTTTAGGACAGTACATGTCCAGACGATGGGCTGGTCCTGTCTCGGGATGCCGCCGGTGCCGTCGCTCGGCGTCAGCACCAAAACAGGGTCGGTTTGCGCGCCGGTGTTGCGGGTCGTGATCGTAATCACTCCGGTAGCCGGGGCAATTGAGATCGAATCGACATATGTCGAGCCGCCGAACGAAAAATCGGGCGGGTTCAGGCTAGCCGCTGTTTGGAGCGTTTCGGCAATCGCCAGTTTGACCGGAGCTGCTGCGTACAGGCCTTCGCTGACTTTTGTGCGGATTGTATAGTTTTGATATGCGGGCATCGCCAAGGCAAGTAATATTGCGATGATGGCGATCACGATCATAAGCTCGATCAGCGTAAAAGCGCGCTGGCATTCGATTCGGCGGGTTTCTACAAACATCTGTTCTGTCCGATTTTTTTGTCCGCTATGCCGGAATTGACCTGCCGTTAACGATGGCCCCCGGCTCGAACGAGCCGGGGGCGGTGATGGCGCTTGCGTTGCAGCAAGCTCGTCAGTGGCGAGTCTCTCCTGGGCGAACCTCTTGAGCCGAACATCGCCAACCGGTATGCGCCGCTTATGGCCGGCACTCAGCAGGAACGTGTTTGGCAAGCCCAGCCGTGAAGGCGCAATCCCACTCGATTACGTCATTAGCAGTCACTTGTGCCGGTGTGAAGGTCAGAACCGGGTCAGTTGCGGCGCCGGTATTTTGTGTGGTACAGGTGATCACGCCAGTGCCATCGGCGATGACGATGGAAGCCACGTAATCGGGCGTTCCGGAAAGCGCGTAGCCGGTGTTAGCCGAAGTGACGTCAGCAAGGGTACCTAGCGATTGTGCGGTTTCCGAGACCGCCAGTTTGGCCGCGGCGCTCAGGTTGATGCATTCTGCGACCTTCGTCCGAATCGTGTAATCCTGATACGCCGGTATGGCGATGGCCAGCAGGATGGCGATAATGGCGATCACGATCATCAGTTCGATGAGCGTGAAGCCGTGTTGTTTGCGAATCGTATTCATGATGAATAGCTCCTAAGTCGATTGATCAATCGTTGAAATCCGGGCCTCGTTACAAACGATTGAACGGCCCGGCTGACGGCTTCCGTTCCTGGTTGCAGTCGGATCAGATCATACAGATTCCGCGCCAACCAGTTGCTTCCGCCTGTAATCGGAACATTTTGGGATTATTTATTGAGTAAAATCAATAAGATAAGCGTATCTTACTCGGTAAATTCGCCCTTCTGTCCCTTATACCCCTCGCCTGGGATGGCTGACGTTTTTTGTCAGTTTATGCCGTTGCCGACATCGCCACGCACCCGGCGGCGGTATACCCTCCCGGCCCGCATCGCGGGCCGGGGGTCAGGCCGAAATATGATGGTCCAGGGATTGCCCGGCCTGCGGCGCGCCCCGTCCGGGATGGAGTATCCTCGCCAGTCCCGTTTGAAAAATATCGGTCTCGGCGCAACTTATTGCGTTAGCGCCACGGTGTTCAGCGGCCGCCCGGGATCGCGGTCTGGACCGCGGCGGCGGGCGGGGCGGCGGCCACCGCCGATGTGCCGCCGCCGTGCGTGTAGTGCCAGAGCGCCGCGTAGGCGACCAGCACCGCGGTAAAACCAATCCGGAGCCAAAGCCGGCTGTCCCTGTGTTTCATCGTCCACCTGTTGTCGATCATCCGGGCGTTCATCCCGATCACTCCTTGCAGTTGCCCGCCGTTGTATTTCGTAACCGATGATGAACATTCCGTGCCATATTGCGAATTTGTTGTATAACTCATTGTTTTTATGGGATTATGTTCGAACAACACGATGATCGGTGTGGCCCTGGATGTGACGCAGACCGCCCGGGTTGCCGCTGCCGGTCACCCGGCGCGGGTTTTGTCATATTCCGCCGTTACAATCGGCAGCTTGTTCGATATTGAAGGGGTCAGCGAATGAAAATCGAAGTGTTTTGCCGCCGCGTGCGGTGGCTGGCGGTGATCGCCGGCTTGGCACTCGCGGCCTGCGGCGGCGGCGAGGTTCGGGAAGAGACGCCGGCGGCGGCCGGCACGGCGCGCAATGTGATTTTGTTTGTCGGCGACGGGATGGGGGTCTCGACGGTGACGGCGGCGCGGATTCTGGCCGGGCAGCTTGCCGGCGGCAGCGGCGAGGAGCACTGGTTGTCGTTCGAGCGGTTCCCGCACGTGGCACTGGCCAGAACCTACAACACCGACATGCAGGTGCCCGATTCGGCCGGCACGATGTCGGCGATCGTCACCGGCCGCAAGACCCGGGCCGGAGTGATCTCGATCGCCCCCGAGGTGTCGCGCGGCGATTGCCGGGCGGCGCTGGCGCAGCCGATGACCACCGTGCTCGAGCGGGCCGAGCGGGCCGGTTTGGCGACCGGTATCGTCACGACCACGCGGATCACGCACGCCACACCGGCGGCACTCTACGCCCATGCCGCCGACCGCAACTGGGAAGACGACGCGGCGCTGCCGGCGGCAGCACGCGATGCCGGCTGTGCCGATATCGCGCGGCAACTGGTTGAATTTTCGGCCGGCGACGGGGTGGATGTGATCTTCGGCGGCGGCCGCGCCCAGTTCCAGTCGAAAATCATCGCCGATCCCGAATACCCCGAGTACAACGGCCGCCGGCTCGACGGTCGCGATCTGATCCACGAATGGCAAAATCGCCGCCCGGGCAGCCGCTATGTCTGGAACCAGGCCGGCTTCGCGGCGCTCGAACTTGGCGCCCCTGGCCCGCTCCTCGGCCTGTTCGAGCCGTCGCACCTGCACTACGAACACGACCGCGGCCGCGACCGGGCCGGCGAGCCATCGCTCAGCGCGATGACCCGCGCCGCGATCGCGCATCTGGCAGCGGAACCGAATGGCTTTTTCCTGATGGTCGAAGGCGGCCGGATCGATCATGCACACCACGACGGCAATGCCTACCGCGCCCTGACCGAGACAATCGAATTCGCCCGCGCCGTCGACACGGCCCTGGCCATGACCTCGCGCCACGACACGCTGATCGTCGTCACCGCCGACCACAGCCACGTGCTGGCGATCGCCGGCTATCCGGCACGCGGCAACCCCATTCTCGGCAAGGTGGTTGGCATCGACGAGCGCGGCGCGAAGCAGGCGGCGCCGGCCCTGGCCGCCGACGGCAAGCCCTATACGACCTTGGCCTACGCCAACGGCCCGGGTTATTCCGCCGCCGCCGCACGCCCCGATCTGACCGAGGTCGATACCACCGATCCCGATTACCGCCCGCTCGGCGGTGCGCCGCTGGAGGCCGAAACCCACGGCGGCGAGGATGTCGCGGTCTATGCCCTAGGCCCCGGTGCCGAAGCGGTACACGGCGTGCTGGAGCAGAACTGGATCTTCGACGTGCTGGTCAAGGCATTGCGCAGGATAGAAGACTGAGGACAGCCTTTCTTTTCCTTCCCGGCGCGCCCGCCTCCCCTCTCCGACATACCGGACGCGCCCCACACCCCACTTGTCATTCCGGATCGCGCCCGCGGCCGCGGGCGCGATCCGGACAAATTCGTTGGGAACGAATTTGGACGCGCCGCAAGCGACCGGGCAGGGGTGCGCGCCAATGGCGGCGCTGGCGGACCGGATGGGGTGACGATTGACCAGATTGTTGCCCTGGAGGACGGTCCGGGTCGGTTGGTGGAGGACCTGCACGAGGCGCTTCGCAGCCGGATCTACCGCCCCGGTGCGATCTGTCGCGTGTGGATTCCGAAGCCAGATGGGCGACAACGGCCGCTGGGCATCCCCAATGTGGTGGATCGGGTGGCGCAGATGGCGGCCTTGCGGGTGCGGATTACGGACGGATCGGCGCTGAAGCTGATCCGGCTGTGGCTGCGCGCCGAGGTGGTCGAACAAGACGACTCTGGTCGTCCTTGCCGTCATCGGCCGCGTGCCGGCACGCCCCAGGGCGGGGTGCTCTCGCCGCTGTTGGCGAATGCCTTTTTGCACTGGTTTGACCGGGCCTTTCACGCTGTGACTGGCCCGGCGAACTGGGCGAAGGCGAAGCTGGTGCGTTATCCCAACTGTTGCATAAATTCCCGGAATTCTCGGTCAAGTGGGCGAGAAACCGGGCGCGTCACCCCAGGTGAATTCGATGCTTTGACTAAAATTCTCATAACTTATTGATTTAATGAAGAAATATATAAATTCGAGCAAAATTTATGCAACTGTTGGGTGCATGCTTGTGACGAATCCACCGGGAGCGCCGGATGCGGGAAATCCGCACGTCCGGTGCGACAAGGGGCGAGGGCCCGGCATCCGTCGGGTTCCTCGCCTACTCTACTGGTGGAACCCATTGTTTGACCGTCGTTTGCGAACCATTCAACCCGGATTATTCATGGCCCGTCTCGGCCGGCGCTTCGGTGAGGCGCAGGACGCTGAGGCCGGCGATGAACAGGCTGGCGCTGCCGATGGCGAGGGCGGCGATGGGGGTGCCGGCGAAGAAGGTTTTGAGCAGCCAGCCGAGCAGGCCGGCGGCGGCGAGTTGGGGGATCACGATGAAGAAATTGAAGATCCCCATGTAGGTGCCCATCTTGGCGGCCGGCAGATGGTCGGCGAGCAGGGCGTAGGGCAGCGACAGGATCGAGGCCCAGGCGAAGCCGACGCCGAGCATCGACAAGAGCAGCCAGTTCGGGTCGGAAATCACCAGGAACGAGATCAACCCGGCGGCGCCGAGCCAGAGGTTGACGAGGTGGCAAAGGCGCAGCCCCAGGCGGCGGACGATCTGCGGGATGGCAAGCGCGGCGAGCGCCGCGAAGCCGTTGTAGACGGCGAACAGCACGCCGACCCAGTCGGCGCCCCGGTTGTAGGCTGCGGATGCCGGATCACTGCTGCCGAAATGCACCGCGGCGACCGCCGCGGTGGTGTAGATCCACATCGAAAACAGCGCAAACCATGAGAAGAACTGGACCACCGCGAGGCGCCGCATCGCCGCCGGCATGCCGTGAAGATCGGCCATGATCGAGGTGAACAGGTTGTGTGCCTCGTGGCGGGCGAGGTACAGCAAGGATGCGCCGTAGAGCGCGACACCGGTGGCCAGCAGATAGAGCTGGCGGTCCCAGTCGCGCCAGGCGATCAGGCCAAGGCCGGCCAGGCCCGCTGCCAACCAGGCGAGACCGCGGCGGTGGGCGGCGGCGCGGTCGAGCCGCGATGTTTCGATTTGCCGGGCATCGCTGAACGCGAGCAGTTCATCCGGCGGGTATTCCTTGCTGCTGAGCACGGTCCAGCCGACCGCCGCAAAGAGCACGGCACCGCCCAGATAAAAAGCATAGCGGACATTATCCGGAACGCCGCTGCTGGCGGTGTTCGCGACACCGAAGTGGGTCAAAAGCCACGGCAGGGCGCTGGCGATCACCGCGCCTGAGCCGATGAAAAAACCCTGCATCGCGTAGCCCGCCGGCCGCTGGTGCGGCGGCATCTGGTCGGCGACGAAGGCACGGAACGGTTCCATCGCGATGTTGATCGAAGCGTCCATGATCCACAACGTGCCGGCCGCGATCCACAGGTACGGGGCGTTGGGCATCGCGAATAGCGCTAGTGTCGTCAAAAGCGCGCCGAACAAGAAATACGGCCGGCGGCGGCCGAGGCGGTTCCACGTGCGGTCGGAGTAATAGCCGACGACCGGCTGGACGATCAACCCGGTCAGCGGCGCGGCGATCCACAACAAGGGCAACAGTTCCATCTCGGCGCCGAGCGTCTGGAAGATGCGGCTGACATTGGCGTTTTGCAGCGCGAAGCCGAACTGGATGCCGAGGAAGCCGAAGCACAGGTTCCAGATCTGCCAGAACGTCAGCGGCGGCTTGTCGCGGGTGGCGGGTATCGGTGCGCGGGCGGCCGTGGCGACCATGTTCAGGGCAGCGCCGCGAACAAGACGCCGTGCGCCGGCAGCTTTGCGATATCGCCGGCGAGCGAGCCGTTCGGCAGGCCGGCGAGCGGCAGTATTTGCAAGCCCGCCGGCAGGGACGCGAAGCGGACTTCCTGCGCTTTGGCGCCGAAGTTGAATGCGACGAACAACGTTTGCTCCACGTGGCGGCGGAAAAAGGCCAGTACTGGTTCCGGTGCAGCGACAAACTCGATTGTTCCGGTACACAATGCCGGTTGCCGCCGGCGCCAGGCGAGGAACGCGCGGCAGGTGTTCAAGGTCGAGTCCGGATCGGCTTCCTGACGGGCGACGGCCAATGCCCGGTGTTCGGCCGGCACCGGCAGCCACGGGGCGCGCTCGCTGAACCCGGCATTGGGGCTGTCGTCCCAGGGCAGCGGCGTGCGGCAGCCGTCGCGGCCTTTGTAACTCGGCCAGAAGGCGATGCCGTAAGGATCGCGCAGCGCTTCATAGGGTAGTTCGGCTTCCGGCAGGCCGAGTTCCTCGCCCTGATACACGCAGATCGAACCGCGCAGCGAGCCGAGCAGCACGGTGAGCAGCGAAGCGAGATGGCACGGCCGCCCGTCGCGGCCCCAGCGGCTGACCACCCGTTCGACGTCGTGGTTGGAGATCGCCAGGCACGGCCAGCCGGCGGCCATCATTGCCTCCAGGCGTTCGATCGTGGCGCGGATATGGGTTGCCGAGAACTCCGCGGTCAGCAATTCGAAACTGTAGGCCATGTGCAGCCGGCCCGGCGCCGTGTATTCGGACATTGTCAGCAGCGAATCCTCGGAGGCGATCTCGCCGATCGACGTGACGCCGGGGTAGCTGTCGAGCAGGGCGCGCAGTTCCTCGAGGAACGCAAGGTTCTCGGGCTGCGTGTTGTTGTAGTCGTGAAACTGGTAGGCATACGGGTTGTCGGGGCTGAAGCCGCGGCCGACGCGCCGGTCGGGCGGTTTTGGCGGATTGTCGCGCCGCAATTTGTCGTGGTAACAAAAATTCACCGCATCGAGCCGGAAGCCATCGATGCCGCGATCGAGCCAGAACTTAAGGTCGTCGAGCACCGCGGCGCGCACCGCCGGGTTGTGATAATTGAGGTCCGGCTGGGTGGTCAGGAAATTGTGCAGGTAATACTGCCGGCGGCGCGGCTCCCATTGCCAGGCAACGCCGCCGAAGATCGACAGCCAGTTGTTGGGCGGCGTGCCGTCGGGGCGCGGCTCGGCCCAGACGTACCAGTCGGCTTTCGGGTTGTCGCGGCTTTGCCGGCTCTCCTGGAACCAGGCGTGCTCGACGGAGGTATGGCTGATCACCTGGTCGATGATGACTTTGAGCCCGCGCGCGTGCGCCTGGGCGAGTAATTCATCGAAGTCGGCCATTGTGCCGAACAGCGGATCGACGGCGCGCGGATCGGCGACATCGTAGCCGAAATCGTGCATCGGGGATTTGTAGAACGGCGAGATCCACAGCGCATCGATGCCGAGTCCGGCGAGGTAATCGAGGCGCGAGACAATCCCCTTGAGATCGCCGATGCCGTCGCCGTTGCTGTCCTGGAAACTGCGCGGATAGATCTGGTAAATCACCGCGCCGCGCCACCACGCGGTGGATTCGCCGCGCTGCGGCTGGAAAGCGACCGGAGCCGCGGCGGCGGCTTCGGTCGCAAATGGTTTGGGCGCTGTGTCCATCGTGGCGGCCAGCATAACGGCAGGCTGCATCCTGGTCACCGGTCTGCAAACGTATTCAGTCGTATTCAGGAAAACAGGTGGGCGGTGGGGTGCTACCACGGACCGGATTCTGACCGCTTGACCGTTTTCAGGTCATGC
Source organism: Candidatus Jinrbaksania sp. (assembly GCA_039794245.1). Taxonomy (GTDB): domain Bacteria; phylum Pseudomonadota; class Gammaproteobacteria; order Xanthomonadales; family Wenzhouxiangellaceae; genus DAITQM01. The sequence continues at coordinate 87,497 of JBDIVS010000010.1, read as the reverse complement.
AAACGTATGCAACGACTGCATACGATTGCATAGCATTGCCGCGCGGTGGTGTTTGTCTCTACGATCGCGGCCACTATTCCAACCGTGACCAGACGGGGGTCCACAAAATCATGAGGAAAAAGTCACGCACAAACCGCCTTGTCCGCCGCCATCGCCCACTTGCGGCGGCCCGAGCGACCGTGGCCGGCGGCGAGTTGCGGCGCAACGCGCTGTATCTGGCCCTGGCCGCCGGGCTCGGGCTGAGCCCGTACGCCCTGGCGCAGGAGACGCCGGCCGGCAGTCAACTCGCGACCGAAAGCGGGGACGGCATCCAGCAGGACGCCGCGGCAGAGCAGGGTGCGGCCGAAGCGGAGGAGGGCAAGACCGAGGAGAGTGCCGATGAACGCCGCAGGCGCGGGGCGAAAGAGGCCGAGGAAGAAGAAGCCAAGCTCGACCGCCTCGAGGTCCGCGGCTTCCGGCAGAGTATCGCATCATCGGTGGCGAGCAAACGCAACAATACCTCGATCGTAGAAACGGTGTCGGCCGAAGAGATCGGCAAGCTGCCCGACGTCAGCATCGCCGAGGCGCTCGCCCGCTTGCCCGGCGTTTCTTCGCAGCGTGTCGACGGCCGCTCGCAGGTGATCAGCATCCGCGGCCTCGGCCCCGATTTTAGCACCGCGCTACTCAACGGCCGCGAGCAGGTGACGACCAGCGACAATCGCGGCGTCGAGTTCGACCAGTACCCGGCCGAATTGATGGGCGAGGTCGTGGTCTATAAAACGCCCGATTCGACGCTGATCGGCCAGGGCCTGGCCGGCACCGTCGATCTGCGCACGATCCGGCCGCTGGAACTCGAGGAGCGGCGCTTCAACGTCAACGCCCGTTACGAATTCAACGAGGAAGATGCGTTCAACCCCGACGGGCCGCGCGACGGCTACCGGGCAAGCGCGGTGTTCATCGACCAGTTCATGGACCACACGTTAGGCGTAACCTTCGGCATCGCGGCGCAATCGACACCGACGCAGGCCGAGCGCTTCAATTCGTGGGGCTTCCCGACAGTTGGGGACGGCGGGCCGTTCGTGATCGGCGGCGCCAAGCCGTTCAGCGCCACCAACGACCTCGACCGGGTCGGCATCATCGGCACCGTCGAATACGCCCCGAACGACCGTCTGCACACTACGCTCGATCTGGCCTATTCCGATTTCAACGAGGTGCAGAACCTGCGCGGCATCGAGTTTCCGCTGTTCTGGTCGGCGGCGCAGTTGCGCCCCGGCTTTACGACCGAAAACGGCCTCGTCACCGAAGGGGTGTTCGACGATGTCAAAGGCGTGATGCGCAACGACCGCAACAAACGGGCCGCGCAGTTGTACAACGTCGGCTGGAACCTGCGCTACCAGTTCGCCGAGAACTGGGGCTTTGAGACCGACGTCAGCTACTCGCGCTCGGAGCGCAACGATTCCTTGATCGAGACCTACACCGGCACCGGGCCCGGTGTCGGCAACGGCGCGGCCGATGCCCTCGGCTTTCGCCGCGAAGATAACGGCAACTTCGTCTTCACCCCGTCACTCGATTACGGCGATCCGAGCCAGTTCTTTTTGACCGACCCGCAAGGCTGGGGCGCTGGCGCCGGCTTGATTCAGGCCGGCTTCATCAACGCCCCGGAAACCGACGACGAGCTGACCCATATCAAGTTCGCGATCGACCGCGTCTTCAACAAGGGCTTTATCAGCCGGGTCACGGTCGGCGGCGATATCAGCCGTCGCGACAAGGAGCGCAAGATCGCCCAGAACTTCCTGGTCCCGGCCGGCGGCGCCGATGCCTTGCCGATTCCCGAGGAAGCGCTGTTCGGCAACCAGATCGGCCACGATTTCATCGGCATCCCGCAGCAGGTGACGCTCGATCCGCTGTTTCTGCTTGAAAACGGCTTTCTCGACTTCGTCCCGATCCAATTGTCGTCGTTCAGTGTGCCGCAAGACTGGATGGTGCGCGAGGAGGTCGCACTCGGTTTTGTCAAGTTCGACCTCGACGGCATGGTCCGCTCGGTGCCGGTGACCGGCAACTTCGGCCTGCAAGTGGTCTATACCGACCAGACATCTCGAGGTTTCAGGGTAGCCGGCGAGCAGGAGACGGGCGTCGGTGGCGGTACGGTAGGTGTCGTACCGGGCACATTCATAGAGGTGCAGGACGGCGACGAATTCACCCGGCTTTTGCCCAGCGCCAACGTGATCTTCGATCTGCCGTACGAGGTCAAGGTCCGCTTCGGCGCGGCGCGGACGCTGGCCCGGGCGCGCATGGACCAGCTCAACGCTGGTCTGACGCTGAACGCTAATTTCCCACAGCTCGAATCGGTTGATCCCAACCGCTCGTTCTTCAGCGCCTCGGGCGGCAATGCGCAACTGAAGCCGACGATCTCCAACAACGTCGATCTGTCGTTCGAGAAATACTTCGGCGACGGCGTCGGCTACCTGGCGCTCGCCGGGTTTTACAAGGATCTGCAAGATTTCATCAACCCGACCGATTCCCGGTTGATCGATTTCAGTGCCTTTATCGACGATTTTCTGACGCCCGAGCAGCAGGAAATGCTGGGGACACCGCTCGGTGTCGCATCCGGCCCGTCCAACCGCGGCAAGGGCAATATCAAGGGCTTCGAGTTCACCGCCTCGGTGCCGTTCTCGTTGTTCTCCGAGCCGCTCGACGGTTTCGGCGTTATTTCCTCGGTCAGCTATACCGACAGCAAGGTGATCCTAGGCGACGATCCAAATCCGATCTCGGTGCCGGGGCTTTCGGACTGGGTCGTCAATACGACGTTCTATTTCGAAAAGCACGGCTTCCAGGCCCGTCTCGGCCATCGTTACCGCGATTCGTTCCTGTCCGAGATTTTCGGCCTGAGCGCGACGCGCATCACCCGCGAGGCGGCCGGCGAGAGCATCTTCGACGCCCAGGTCAGCTACGAGTTCACGCACGGACCGCTCGAAGGGCTGACCATCCTGCTGCAAGCGAACAACCTGACCGACGAGCCGTTCGTCACGTTCGAACAGGGCAACCGGGATCTGGTGGTTGACCGGCAGAAATTCGGCCGCACCTACCTGCTCGGCGCCTCGTACCGGATTTTCTGAGGATCGTCGTTTCTCCTGACCGGCGCCGTCCAGGGACGGCCGGCGCCGGAATATTTTGACCGTTACCGAAATCCGGATCATGATCGCGGGGAAACCCGCCGATTCCGGCGGTGGATCATTACTTTTCGCCCCCCGGCCCGCCGGTGTTTTCAATAAAATACAAGGCCTGCCAACCTGATCGGCGGTAAACTCGATGAACTCCGCGATCCGTAAAGTCGTGATCGCTGGCGGCGGTACCGCCGGCTGGATGAGCGCCGCGGTGCTGAGCAAGGCTTTCGGCGCGGCTTTGGACATCCATCTGGTGGAATCGGAGGAGATCGGCATCGTCGGGGTCGGCGAGGCGACGATTCCGCAGATCCGGTTGATCAACCAGTACCTCGGTCTCGACGAAGACGATTTTCTCAGCGCCACGCAGGGCACGTTCAAGCTCGGCATCCAGTTCAACGGCTGGACCGCGCCGGACCATACGTACCTGCACGCCTTCGGTGAGATCGGCCGGCCGATCGGCCTGCTCGGCTTTCATCATTATTGGCTGCATGCCCGCCAGGCGGGCGATCGGACGTCGTTGTGGGATTATTCCTTGAATACCGGCGCGGCGCTGGCCGGGCGCTGTGCCCGTTTGGAGCAGATCCCCGAGACGCCGTTCGCCGGTATCCGCCATGCGTTCCATTTCGACGCCGCGCTCTATGCCCGTTACCTGCGCCGCCACGCCGAAGGCCGCGGCGTGGTGCGCCACGAAGGCCGGATCGTCGAGGTTGAACTGGACGGCGGAAGCGGCGATATCGCCTCGCTCAGACTCGAAAGCGGCGAGACCATCGCCGGCGATTTTTTTCTCGATTGCTCGGGCTTTCGCGCCTTGTTGATCGGCCAGGCGTTGCACACCGGCTACGAGGACTGGCAACAATGGCTGCCCTGCGACCGCGCCGTGGCGCTGCCCTCGGCCCGCACGGCGCCGCTTCGCCCGTACACGCAGGCCAACGCCCGGCCGGCCGGCTGGCAGTGGCGCATCCCGCTGCAGCACCGCACCGGTAACGGCCATGTCTATTGCAGCCGTTTTGTCGGTGACGACGAGGCGGCCGCGACACTGATCGCCAACCTCGACGGCGAGGCGCTCGGCGAGCCGCGCTTTTTGCGTTTTACGGCCGGCATCCGGGAGAAAGTCTGGAACCGCAATTGCGTGGCGATCGGTCTTTCTTCCGGGTTCCTCGAACCTTTGGAATCGACCAGCATCCACCTGATCCAGTCGGCGATCGGCCGGTTTGTGCAGTTGTTCCCGGCCGGGTCCGGCGAGCCGGAGCTGCGAGACGAGTACAACGCCCAGACGCGCTTCGAGTTCGAGCGCATCCGCGATTTTCTGATCTTCCACTATTGGGCCAACGGCCGCCACGGCGAGCCGTTCTGGGACGAACGGCGCACCACGCCGCCGCCGCCGTCGCTCGTCCACAAAGTCGAACTGTTCCGCGCCGGCGGCCGGTTTTTCCGTGACGGCGAGGAGTTGTTCACCGAGGGCAGTTGGGTGCAGGTGCTGCTCGGCCAGGGCATCGTGCCCTGCCGCCCGCACCCGCTGGCCGCCGCGGTGGAGCGGCGGAAGCTTGACGAAGTGATGGCCGGCTTGCGCACCCTGATCGCCCGTACCGTCGAGACGATGCCGTCACATCTCGAATACATCGAGCGCCATTGCCGGGTCGGCGGCGCGGAGTGAACTGCGGGTAATAACCGGGTTCGATGGAGTGTCGCGTACGATGGCTTACCGGATACTGGCACTGAGCGGCGGCGGTTTTCTCGGTTATTACACGATTTCGGTACTCGCCAGGCTGGAGGCGCTGGCCGGTGAGCCGCTCGCTCGCCGTTTCGATCTTCTGGCCGGGACGTCGATCGGCGGCATCATCGCGCTGGCGCTGGCGCGCGGCATCCCGGCGGCGGCAATTTTGCAGCGCTTCACCAGCGACGGGGCGGCGATTTTTTCGGCGCGCAACCGGCCGCGAACCTGGTTCGGCCGCGTCCTGGAGGTGCTGCGCGCCGTGCGCCATCCGAAATATCACGACCAGGCGTTGCGCCAGGCGCTGGCCGCGATGATCGGCGCGGAAACCCGGCTCGGCGATCTTGGCCGCCCGGTGCTGATTCCGGCGGTGGCCCTGGCCAGCGGCCGGGCGCGGTGGTTCCGCTCGTTCGAGCCGCCAGACGCCACACTCGCCGCCGTCGATGTTGCGCTCGCGGCCTCCGCCGTCCCCGGTTTTTTCCCGCTGGTCGAGATCGGTGGCCAGGGTTATATCGACGGCGGTATTTTTTCGACGACGCCGGATCTCATGGCGCTGCACGAGGCGGTGTACCGGCTGGGGGTGAACGAAGCGGACATCATGATGCTCAGCGTCGGCACGGTGTCGGCGGCCTTCCCGACGTCGCCCGGCGTCGGTCCTTCGCGCCAGGGGCTGATGTTTTGGCTGATGCGCCAACGGCTGGTGCGGATTTTGATGGCGGCACAGCAATCGAATATCGAAGGGTTGCTTGGCGACCGGTTAGGGGCGCGTTATCTCAGGATCGACCAGCAACCGGCCGCCGACGAACAGGACGTGATCGGCCTCGATATCGCCACTCCCGAAGCCCGGGTCATCCTCGCCGCCCTGGCCGAAGCCAGTGTCAACCAGGTAGCGGCGGATCCGCGGCTTGCGGCGTTGTTGCACGATAGGTGAGGTTGGGTGAGCCTGCGGATCAGCGGCCACAGCAGCGACAGCACTGCCAGCCCGAGCGGGACACTGGCGGTCCATAACATGTGGGCGGTCGAAATCGGCGGCCGGCCGAGGATCAGGGCGCGGAGCGCCGGCAATAGCAAAACGAATCCGATATACAGCACCGCGGCCCGACGACCTGCGGATAGACCAGTTCGTAAACGTCCTGCTCCGGAATCAGAAGTTCGCTGTAACGCAGGGTCAGTGTCACCTCGTCGCCGGGCATGATGTTGGCGACCTCCATCGTAAAGACATTGGGCCGCTGTTGTTCGAGCAGCGCGGCGCGCTTGCCGGCGCGTTGCGCCTTGGTGAAGATCCGGGCGGCTTCGGCTTTTTCCTTGATCTTGGCGCGCACCCGGCGCTCGCCGATCTGCATCGTCAGGCCGTGCACCGCGGCCCGCGTCGAGCCGGGGAAAACGTAGCGGGCGTTGAGTGCCCGCTGCCCGGCATTACGGTATTGCTGGGTGACAGTGACTTCGGCGATGGGACCGTTGATCCGGATTTCGGCGCGGCTCGATTTCAGCGGCAGCCGGTCGAACGCCGGATCGCCGCCGGGTATCCACAGCCGGGGCGCCAGGCTTTGCGCGCAGCGCTCGCAATCATCGGCGCCGGCGCTGGTAGCGAACAGAGACGCTACGATGAATACAAAGCAAAGCAGGCGGTTCATGGCGGATCCTCGTTACAGTTGAAGGTGCAACGAGCATAGGCGCCTGGTGTGGGCGGATGATGTGGCGGCGGTGTTTTTTCTATGTTCTTTTGGTGTGCGGCGGGGAAGCCGGCAGGCACAGCCGGGCAACGGCACCGCCTGCAGGATGGTTCGCCAGTTCGATCGTGCCGCCGTGCAGCCGGGCGGCTTCGCGGACGAAATTGAGACCGAGCCCGGAGCCGCGCTCGCCGCCCGCGCCGCGCGGCGTTGAATAAAAGCGTTCGAAGATGCGCGGCAGGGCGTAATCGGGAATACCGGGGCCGTGGTCGCGGATCTCGATGCAGGCGTTGTTTTGTTGCCGCTTGAGGGTCAACGTGACCTCGCCTCCCGCCGGGCTGAAGTCAATGGCGTTGTCGAGCAGGTTGGCGATCGCCTGGCGAAGCATGAAGCGGTTGCCGCGGACCTGAACTTCGGCCAAGCGGCTTGCGACCGTCACGCCGTGCGCATCGAGGCGATGGGCGCGGGCGGCCAGCACGGCGCGGCTCAGCACTGCAAGATCGAACTGTTCGACGTCGGTCGGCCGGACAAGATTTTCGGCGCGTGCCAGGTTGAGTACGCCTTCGATAATACGGTACAGGCGCGCAGCTTCGGCGGCGATATTGTCGATCAGCCGCCGGCATTGCGCCGGATTGGTTTCGTCGGGCAACAGCTCGACCGCGCCACGGACCGCGGCGAGCGGGCTTTTCAACTCGTGGGCCAGCAGTTGTGAGACCCGTTCGACGTGGGCCTTGCCGTCCAGTTCGGACCTGAGACGTTCCACCGCCTCGGCCAGGCGGCGCAAGTCGCGCGTCATCCAATATGAAAAGCCCAGGGCTAGAAACAAGGCCACCGCGAACAGCCAGAGCGCCGATTGCCAGGCGCGGGCGTGCGCCTGATCGATGAAAGCGCAAAAGGAACGTTCGGGTTTGCCGACCGTCAGAACGCCGCTGATGCGGCCGCCGTACAGTACCGGGGCCGCGACGTACATGACGCTGCTCAGCGGATCTGCCGGATCCTCCTGCGTCGTGCGCGCCCCGTAGTGGCCGGCCAGCGTCTGTTTTACGTCCTACCAGCGCGAATAGTCTTCGCCGACATTGCGCCCGAGAGAGTCAAACACGACGCGGCCGTCGGCATCGGTGAGATAGATTCTGAGGTTGGGATCGTTCTGGATGACGCCGTAAATATCGGCTGCAAAACGGCGCTCGGCGTAACCTCGGAAGACGGCATCGATCCCGGCGGTGGCCGCTTCGCCCGGCGCGGCCAGCGCTCGATCACGGCCGGCCATCTCGGCCAGCAGATCGGCCGTCTGCAGCAGTGTTTCCTCCGCCGATTGCCGGGCACCGGGCAGCAGCAGGCCGGTTAGCAGCTTGGTCGTCAATAATACGGCCACCGCCGCGACCAGCACGTAACCGACGAAGAAACGGATGAAAAAATTCATTCGCCGTCCGGCGTGAAATGCAAGCTGTAACCGAGGCCGCGGTGGGTGCGGATCGGGTCGCGGCCGGGCGCCAGGGCGGTGATTTTGGCGCGCAGGCTTTTGATGTGGGTGTCGATGGCACGTTCCAGGCCGGCCTCGGCCAGTCAGGCGGCGTCCATCAGCTCGGCGCGGCTGAAGACTTTCTCCGGGCGAGCCGCCATCGCTTTCAGCAGCCGGTATTCGGCGCGGCTGAGGGCCAGTGGTTGGCCCCGGCAAAAGATCCGGGCGCGCTCGGCATCGACTTTGAGGAAACCGCCGGTGGCGGGCGCTGCGCCGGGATCAGGCGCGGGCCGGGTGCGCCGCAAAATGGATTTGACCCGGGCCGCCAGCTCACGCGGACTGAACGGCTCCGGCACATAATCGTCGGCGCCGATCTCGAGACCGACGATGCGGTCGATTTCATCATCGCGGGCGGTGAGGAAAATCACCGGGATGTCGGAAAACGTGCGCCCCTCGCGGCACAGATCGAAGCCGTTGCCGTCGGGCAGACCGACGTCGAGGACCGCCAGGTCGAAGCCGCCGCTGCGCAAGGCCGCCAGCCCCTCTGCTGCCAGCGTCACGTGCCGGCAGGCGATGTGGTCCCTGGCCAGCGCCAGCATCACGTTCTCGGCGATGGGGCGGTCGTCTTCGACCAATAAAATTGTCGGGGTCATGCAGTGATGTGCGGCGGATTCGATTGCAGTATATTCTGAAGAACGGCTGCCCCACAAACGGAGAGATTGATCGTTTTGGTGCCTGGATTAAAACGCTCGGCGGGGTGAAGGTCCACTGGACCTTCACCTTAGTAATCCGCCTCGCCCCTGTAGGCTCGGTCGCAGCATCCCTGCTGCTCACGGTCCTGAAAGTCCGATCCCGGATCATGTCCTACGGGTTTGTGGAACAGCCGTTCTCCGGAATATGACATGCAAGACGCCATCCGTCATCCGACGCGGGTGCCTTGCGGGACGGGCGGGGCCGCTTTTACACTGATCGCCGGTGGTTTTCGTATCGTTTCAATCGACGTCGATCGAGGTGGAATATGAATATGTCGAAGATGATGGCGGTGATATGGCTGGTTTTGATCGCCGGTCTCGGCGCCGCGACCGTGGTTGCGGCGGCCGATATTGCGGCGCTCAGGGCGCAGGCGGCGGCGGTGTTCGGACCCATTCCCGAGGCGATGCCGGGTACCGCCGGCGATACGCCGGAACGCCGGGCATTGGGTGAGCGATTGTATTTCGATCCTATTTTGTCGCTCGACCGCAGCCAGTCGTGCAACACCTGCCACCGGCTGGATGGCGGCCGCGGTGGGGTGGATAACGAAGCGACGTCACTCGGTGTCCAAGGCGAACGCGGCGAACGCAATTCCCCGACCGTGCTCAACGCTGGTTTCCAGTTCGCCCAGTTCTGGGACGGGCGGGCGGCGGATCTGACGGAACAGGCCAAAGGCCCGGTGCTGAACCCGGTCGAGATGGCGATGCCCGGCGAGGCTGAGGTCATGGCGCGGCTCGCCGCCGATGCCGAATATCCAGCGGCCTTCGCTGCAGCATTTCCGGCTGCCGCCGAAGCGTTGACCTATCAGAATATGGCCGAGGCGATCGCCGCCTTCGAGCGCACGCAGATCACGCATGACCGCTTCGACGATTTTCTCGGCGGTGACGATGCGGCGCTGACGAGCGCCGAATTGCAGGGCCTGGAAACCTTCATCAACACCGGTTGCACCGCCTGTCACAACGGCCCGCTCCTCGGCGGTAACAGCTACCAGAAGCTGGGCCTGGTCGAGCCCTACATTGCATCCACTGACCCTGGGCGCGAGGCGGTGACCGGCAATCCGGCCGACCACCAGTTTTTCAAGGTGCCGATGTTGCGCAACGTGGCGCTGACCGCGCCGTATTTCCACAACGGCCGGGTGGCGACGCTGGAAGAAGCGATCACCTTGATGGCGCGCCACCAGTTGGGGCGCAAGCTGGATCGGCAGCAAAGCGAGTCGATCAGCGCGTTTTTGCGCAGCCTGAGCGACAAGGAACGCGACTTAAGCGGGCCTAGAACTGATAGGTGAAGCCGACGAGCACGCTCGCCTGGTGGCGGGTATTGCTGACCGGGCTTTTGCGCGCATCGTCGACCAGCCGGGCGTAATCGATGCTGCCGACGGCTTCCCACTCGGGGTTCAGAGGGTAACTGGCGCTGATCTTGATACCGTAGCGTTCCAGGCCGCCGTCGGCATCGAACACCGGCCGGCCGCTGCTCGCCGCAAACTCCGGCGTGACGCTGTAAAACGCGTTCATGTAATCGCCGTTGACGAAGCGCAGGTAAGGCCCGGCGCGCAGGCGCACCACGTCGGCCACGCGGTCGGTGTAGTTGAAATGCAGGTCGAATATCAGCCCGTCGTGGCCCTCGCCGATCAGATCCTGGCTGAGCTCGGTTTGCAGCGAAAAGGACGAGAAAAACACCTCGCCGAAAATCGACGCTTCGATCGTTCGATCGACCTCCTGCAATCCACGCCCTTCCTTTTGATTGCGCGTCTCGCGGCTGGCGTCGAGCGCGATGCCGGCCAGGTAACGCAACTCGCCGAACTTCCGGCCGATCAGCATCATGCCCAGCCCGCGCTGGCTGTTCAGGAAAAACCGCTTGCGGTACGTGATATCGATCAGCGGCAGCAGATTGACCTGGACCCCCGAGGCCCCCGGAAATTCGGGCGACAGCGCCGCCGCCGCGCCAAGCTTGATATTCCACGGGCCATCGTCCGCCGCCGGGGCAGTGGCAGACAGTGCCAGCAGAATGCAAAACAACCGCCCCCCGGGGCCGGCGGCCGGCGGGCGGGCGATACCGAAGTTGTCAGTCCATCCCCAACGCATTCGAAAAGTATAGCTGCATCGCCGCCGGCCCGCAGGGCCAGGGGCACCTGGCGGCCAGATGGTATCGGCGGTTCAAAAATTTTTTCACCCCGAAGGGCACGAAGAAACACAAAGAATGGAATTTGTCGAGTTGTCGAATACACAGACATCCGCTTGGATTGTGGCTGCTAGATTGAACTCCTGTACCTCCTTCTTGTTCTTTGGCCCTTCATGGTGAAATCCGTCCAGTTGCCAGCCGTTGCGAACCATACATTCCTGGCGCTATTGGCGTCTCGGCGAGAGGCTTGGCTCTGGTGCCTTCGGTGTCGTCGGTGGTGCCGCTTTTCTTGCCCGGAAACACTCTATCGATTCGAGGGAGGATTCAAATTGGTCATGTTGGTGGTTTGACCGGGGGTAGGGCGCTGTGGGGTCCCCGAAAAAATTGATGTAATCTTTCATGAATTTATCCTATCTATTGGAAATATAAGGGAAAGTCTTGATTTTTTCGCCTGGACGGTGCAAGATAGGCCGAAAATCCATGAATGACCGGGGGCCATGAAGCTCGATCGCCATTCATTTTGTTCCTGGATTCGGCTCCGCCGCGGATGGTTGGGGCCGACCATGCCTGGGCCGACCAGGCCTGGACCTGAGTCCGGGCGGGCGGTTTTTTGTTTGCGCTTCGGGTTTCTGCTCGGCCTGTTGGTCGGCTCGGGGGCGCAGGCGACAAAGGCGGCTGATGTGGAGGGCCTTAGGGTCTGGGCGGATCCGCAGAAGACGCGTGCCGTGTTCGATCTCGACGGCGCGGTGGAATACCGCGTGTTCACGCTGCCGGCGCCGGATCGTGTGGTGATCGATGTTGCCGCTGCAGCGCTCGGCACGCCGGAGTTGGCGTTGCCGGCGGATACGCCGCACGGGGTGTTGGACGCAGTACGCCACGGGCGGCGGGACGACGGCAGTCTGCGCCTGGTGTTTGATCTCAACGCGCCGGCCCGCGTAAAAAGTTTTTTGTTGCCGCCGGCAGCCGAATACGGGCATCGCCTGGTGATCGACCTGGAACCGCCTGCCGGGAGCGGGCAAAATCCGGTGGTCCTGACGGCCAGCGCGGCGCGCGGCGCCGATCACCGCGATGTGCTGATCGCGGTCGATGCTGGGCACGGCGGTGAGGATCCAGGCGCCATCGGCCCCAGCCGGACGCGCGAGAAGGACGTGACGCTGGCCGTGGCGCGCGAGTTGAAACGCCAGATCGATGCCGAGCCAGGGATGCGCGCCGTGCTGATCCGCGACGGCGATTACTATGTGGCATTGCGCGAGCGCCACGAGATCGCCCGCCGGGCGCGCGCCGATCTGTTCGTCTCGATCCACGCCGACGGTTTCCGCGACGCCCGGGCGCGTGGCAGTTCGGTTTATGTGTTGTCGAATAACGGGGCTTCGAGTGAGGCTGCCAAGATGCTCGCCGATCGCGAGAACATGTCCGACCTGGTGGGCGGGGTTTCGTTCGAGGGCCGCGACGAGACCATCGTCAAGGTGCTGCTCGACATGTCGCAGAATGCGACGATGCAGGCCAGCCGCGTCGTCGCCGACAACGTGCTCGAGGCCCTGGCGGCGAACGGCCGGACGCACAAGCCGAAGGTCGAATCGGCCGGCTTCGTTGTGCTGAAATCGCCCGATGTGCCGAGCATCCTGGTCGAGACGGCGTTCATCACCAACCCCGAGGAAGAGATCATGCTGAACGATCCTGTGGCGCAGAAGCAATTGGCCGGCGCCGTGTTGAGCGGCATCGGTGCGTATTTCCGGCAGCGCCCGCCGCCGGGGACGTGGTTGGCGGCGAACCGCCCTCCGGCCCGGCATATCGTCGGCCGGGGCGATACGCTGTCGGGGATCGCGGCGCGCTACCAGGTGCCGGTCGATCGTCTCCGTGAAGCCAACCGCCTCGACGGCGACATGATCCAGCTCGGCGCCGTGCTGACCATTCCGTCGGGTTAAAGTTATTCTATGCGGGTCATGCCGATCCGCATTCTCGATTCCCATCTGGTCAACCAGATCGCCGCCGGCGAGGTCATCGAGCGGCCGGCATCGGTGGTCAAGGAACTGGTCGAGAACAGTCTCGATGCCGGGGCCGGGCGGATCGAGATCGCGATCGAGGAGGGCGGGGCGCGCTCGATCCGGGTCGGCGATAACGGCCTCGGCATGGATCGCGACGACGTGGCGCTGGCCCTGGCACCGCACGCGACGAGCAAGATCGCCAGCCTGGACGATTTGACCGAGGTCGTCAGCCTCGGCTTCCGCGGCGAGGCACTGGCTAGCATCGCCGCCGTTTCCCGCCTGACGTTGACCTCCGGCCGGGCCGGAGCGTCCCATGCCTGGCGCGTCCGAGCACCGGGCGGCGTACCCGAGCCGGCGCCGCCGTATGCCGGGACGGTGGTCGAAGTCCGCGATCTGTTCTACAACACCCCGGCGCGGCGCAAGTTTCTGCGCCGGCCGAGCACCGAATTCGGCCATATCGACGAAATGGTCAAGCGCCTGGCGCTCGCCCGGCCGCAGGTCGCGTTCAGTCTGGCCCACGACGGCCGGGTGGTGCGCGAGATGCCAGCGGCGGGCGATCCGGCGGAACTGGCGCGGCGGATGGCCGCGGTTTGCGGCGCCGGGTTCGCCGAGGCAGCACTCGCCGTCGATGAGCGCAGCGCCGGTTTGCTACTCACCGGTTGGATCGCCCGCCCGGCGCGCTACCACCGGGCAGCGGCCGACCAGCAGTACTGGTTTGTCAACGGCCGCCTGGTGCGCGATCGCCTGCTTGCCCAGGCGGTGCGCCACGGCCTGGCCGATGTGCTGTTTCACGGGCGCCACCCGGCCTGGGCGCTGTATCTGGAAATCGATCCGCACGAGGTCGATGTCAACGTCCATCCGCAGAAATACGAAGTCCGCTTCCGGGAAGCCAGGGCCTTGTTCAAGTGGCTCGCCGAGGTCGTCGCCGGCCAGGTTGCGGCCGAACTGCGGCCCGGTGCAAAGCCCCTGCCGGCGGCATTCGGCGGCCGGCCGCCGGCACTGCGCGCCACGTTGCCGCTGCGCATATCGCCGGTACCCGGCGGCCGAGGCGGCGGCGCGGCGCTGGCACGCTATTGGCCGGCGGCGGTGGAATCTGGCCCGAACGCAGTCGCCGAAACGATGGGCGAGGCGGGCCTGGTACCGATGGCGGCCGAGCGGCGTGATCGCCTGCCGGCGGGCGAGTGTGGCGGTGAAGCCGGGCCGCAACCGCGCTCCAGCGGCGAAGGCGCGGGCGCGGCCTCGAGCGCGGCAGGTTACCTCGGTACGGCGCTCGCGCAGCTTCATCAGATCTATATCCTGGCCGAGAACGAGGCGGGGTTGATCGTCGTCGATATGCACGCCGCCCACGAGCGGATCGTTTACGAGTCGCTGAAGCGGGAATGGGCCGCCGGCGGCGCCGTTGCACAACGTTTGTTGGCGCCGATTGTCGTCAAGGTCACCGAAGCCGAGGCCGAGGCCGCCGAACGCACCGATTTCGCCCGCCTCGGCATCGCAATCGAGCGCAGCGGGCCGGCCAGCGTCCGCCTCGGCGCCGTCAGCCCGTTGCTCGACGGCCTTGATCAGGAGGCCCTGGTCCGCGACGTGCTCGCCGCGGCGGCCGACGGCGGCGCCAGTGCGGCCGAACCCGAACTGGCCACCAAAGTGCTCGACCGCCTCGCGACCCTGGCCTGCCGCGGCGCGGTGCACGCCGGCCGCCGCCTGTCGCTGGCGGAGATGAACGGCTTGCTGCGCCAGCTCGAAGCGACGCCGCACGGCGACCATTGCAACCACGGCCGGCCGACCTGGGTCCGGGTCGAGCGCGCCGAACTCGATCGCTGGTTTTTGCGTGGTCGTTGATCAAAGCAAGATCGCAACATGATCGAAGAAATTCCGGCAATCTGGCTGGCCGGCCCGACCGCCGTCGGGAAGAGTGAGGTGGTCGAACGATTGGCCGAGACGCTGCCGCTCGAGGTGGTCAGCGTCGATTCGGTGCAGGTCTATCGTGGCATGGATATCGGCAGTGCCAAGCCGGACCTAGCGCTCCGCGCCCGGCTGCCGCATCATCTGATCGACTTGCGCGAGCCGACCGACCCGTATTCGGCGGCCGAGTTCGTCAGCGACGCCCGGCGGGCGATCGCGGCGATCCGCAGCCGCGGCCGTATCCCGCTGCTGGCCGGCGGCACGATGTTGTATTTCCGGGCGCTGGCCGGGGGACTTTCGCCGCTGCCGGCGGCCGATCCGGCCTTGCGTACGGAGATCACTGCCGAGGCGGCGCAGCACGGCTGGCCGGCCGTCCATCACCGGCTGGCGGCACTGGACCCGCTCGCCGCCGGCCGCATCCACCCCCACGACGCGCAGCGCATCGGACGGGCACTGGAAGTCTGCCTGCTGACCGGCCGGCCGTTCAGCAGCCAACGGCGTGCCGCACCGGCAGCCGTTCTGCCGGCGGTCCGGCGCTTTGCCCTGCTGCCGGCCGAGCGCGGGGCGCTGCACCAGGCGATCGCCGGGCGTTTCGCGGCGATGCTGGCGGCCGGGTTGATCGACGAGGCCCGATCCCTGCTGCAGCGCCACGAGCTGCACAGCGGCCTGCCGGCGATGCGCGCGGTCGGTTACCGGCAGGTCTTCGGGTATCTGCACGGCCGCTACGACCACGCCGGGATGACGGCGCGGGCAGTGGCCGCGACGCGCCAGTATGCCAAGCGCCAGATGACCTGGCTGCGCGGCGAACCGGGCTGGGTGTGGTATGCTTTACCCGCCAAGGACGCCGCGGCCAACATCATGGCGGTGCTCAAGCACGCCGACTTGCCAGGCCGCGCTTGAATTACCGGCGATCGATGCCCATATTCGTCTTTTCGAATCGCTGGATGCCGAGCACGGTTTCCTTGGCCTCCCTGGCGCGGATTGCCGGGCGAAAACGAGATGTAAAGACGTAAAGACTAACGACGAATGACACAGGCACAGGAGCGACAACAAATGTCTAAAGGACAATCACTGCAAGAACCTTTTCTCAATGCCCTCCGGCGCGAACGGGTGCCGGTTTCGATCTATCTGGTCAACGGCATCAAACTGCAAGGGCAGGTCGAATCGTTCGATCAATTCGTGGTGCTGCTGAAGAATTCGGTCAGCCAGATGATCTACAAGCACGCCATTTCCACCATCGTTCCGGCCCGTGACGTGCGCCTAAACGGCACCGATCACGATTGAGCGCCGCGCTTTTTTTTGAACGACAGCACAAGGGACAGCGGGCGCTGCTCCTCAATGTCACCCGGCCGGCAGAAGCCGCCGCCGGGCGACGCGACCGCGACAACGAATTCGCCGCGCTGGCGCTTGCCGCCGGCTGCGAAATTCTCGCCACAGTCCGCTCGTCGCCACGCCAATTGAACGCTGCGTCGCTGGTCGGCGCCGGCAAGGTCGAGGAACTGGCGGCCCTGCGCGCCGCACATGAGGCCGATGTGCTGCTCGTCGATCACGCGCTCACGCCGGTTCAGGAGCGCAACATGGAACGCGCCGTTGGCTGCCGGGTCATCGACCGGGCAGCGTTGATTCTCGATCTGTTCGCGCAGCGGGCGCGCAGCTTCGAGGGCAAGCTGCAAGTCGAACTGGCGCAGTTGCGGCATCTTTCCACCCGGCTCATCGGCGGCTGGCGGCACCTCGAACGGCAACGCGGCGGCATCGGCCTGCGCGGTCCGGGCGAAACCCAGCTCGAGACCGACCGCCGGTTGATCGCCCGCCGGGTGCGCCAGTTGGAACGCCGCCTGGAACATGTCTCCCGGGTCAGGCACGAAGGCCGCCGGGCGCGGCGCCGCGCCGGGCTGCCGATCGTGGCGCTGGTCGGCTATACCAACGCCGGGAAATCCACCCTGTTCAACCGCCTGACCGGGGCCGGCGTCGAAGCCGCCGACCGCCTGTTCGAGACGCTCGATACCACGCTGCGCAAAGCCCACGTGCCGGTGGCCGGCGAATGGATCCTGAGCGATACCGTCGGTTTCATCAGCGACCTGCCGCACGAGTTGATTTCGGCGTTCCGCGCCACGCTCGACGAAGCGCGCGACGCCGATCTGTTGCTGCATGTCGTCGATCGCTCGGCGCCCGACTGGCGCGAGCGGGCCGCCGATGTCGAAACGGTGCTGGCCGAGATCGGCATCGAGCATCTGCCGCGCCTGGTCGTCCACAACAAGATCGATCGCCTCGACCTTGCCCCGGAGATCGTCCGCGACGTTGACGGCACACCGCTCGCTGTCCGGATGTCGGCGGCGTATGACGCCGATCTGTCACCGCTCGGCCGGGCGCTCGGCGAGCGGCTCGGCGGCCTGACCATCGACCGTTGGATCAAGGTGCCGTACGCCGCAGCCCGCCTGCGGGCGCGGTTGTTCGCACTCGGCGCGGTGGCCGCCGAGCAGGCGCAGGACGGCGCCAGCCGGCTGCACGTCCACCTGTCGAGCCGGCACGCCCGCGAACTGTCGCGTCTGCCCGGCATCGACGGCATGACGGCGCGCGGCCAATTGCTGGCCGGCCGCGGACCATGAATCTGCTCGAGCAATTCAGCCTCCGGCACTTGCAGTTGTCGCACCTGCACGTCGAGCTGCGCGAGGTGATCGAGCGCGACCAGGCGGTGCAATCGCACGTCGAGTTGAACCTGACACCGCGGGAAATGAAACAACCGCCGGACGGCGGCATCACCTACCAGATCACCGCCCGCCTGACCTGTCTCGGCAGCAAGCCGGAAGGCGGCGCCGATGAGCCGCTGTTCAACATCCAGTTGGTGATGCACGCCGCCTACCAGCAGTTTCGCGGCGAGCCGCTCGATTTCGCCGAATTTTCACGCCACCACACGACGCTGGCCCGCCAGTTGTATCCGATGATCCAGTTGCAACTTCGCCCCTTGCTGCTGCAGCTCGGTCTCGAACAGATCACGCTGCCGCTTGATATCGTCGATCTGGCGGTGGTGCCCGAGAGCCGCAGCACCAGCGTGCATTGACCCAACAGTTGACCCGGCATCCGGGTTTTGGCTCCGCCGCAAAATGGATGGGTTGTTACCGGGCGTTGCCGGTCAGAAAGAAGAAACCACCGGCGGCGCCGAAAGCACCGATGCTAAAAAAAACTCTTGCTGAGACCGCCAAGGTTGATCGGTGCGCAGCGGCCGGGAACAGGACGGATTTCACCACGAAGGACACGGAGAGCACGAAGGGTTGGTTCGGCAGATTCCCTCCTTCGTATCTCATCGTGGCGAATCACGTCTTGTGTTCTTGTGCTGCTTTTGGCCCTGTCGTTTTTCTAGCCGGCGCCTGAGCCAGGATCGGCCTGCCGGCTGGTGATGTGCGTCACGATTTGGTCGAGCGGCAGGCGGCGGGCTTCGCTGTCGCGGCGGTGGCGGTATTCGACTTCGCCCTGGTCGAGGGCGCGCTCGCCGACGATGACCAGTTCCGGGATGCCGATCAGTTCAATGTCGTTGAACATCACACCGGGCCTGAGCGGCCGGTCATCGAGCAGGACGCTTAGGCCGGCATTCTCCAGGGCCACGTGCAGACTTTCGGCGGCGGCGACGACGCGCGGCGATTTGTGGCCGTTGAGCGGCAGGATTGCGACCTGCCAGGGGGCCATCGCCGCCGGCCAGATGATGCCGCGCTCGTCGTGGTTCTGCTCGATCGCCGCGGCGACGATGCGCGAGACGCCGATGCCGTAACAGCCCATCTGCAAGGTCCGGGCCTGGCCTTCGCTGTCCAGCACGACGGCGTGCATCGCCGTGCTGTATTTGTCGCCGAGTTGGAAGATATGGCCGACTTCGATGCCGCGCACGATGGTGAGCGGCCCGGCGCCGTCGGGGCTCGGATCGCCAGCGACGACGTTGCGCAGGTCAGCGACTTCGCCGAGGGCGGCGTCGCGCTCCCAGTTGACGCCCGTTTCGTGAAATCCCTCCACGTTGGAACCGCAGACGAAATCGGCAAGTGCGGCGGCGGCGCGATCGACGATCACTGGCAGCTTCGCTTCGATCGGCCCGAGCGAACCGGGCGGCGCGCCGGTCGCAGCCGCAATTTCCGCGGCCGAGGCGAAGGTCAGCGGCGCTTTGATCGCCGCATGCTTTTCCGCCTTGACGGTGTTCAGTTCATGGTCGCCGCGCAGCACCAGGGCGACCAGCGGTTCGTTTGCGCCATGCACGACGAGCGTCTTGACGCAGCGTTCCGGTCCCACGCCGAGCAGCGCAGAAACCTCGTCGATGCTGCCGGCACCCGGCGTGGCGACGCGCCGGCGCTCGGCGCCCGGCGGCGGCCTGGGCGCCGGGCTGAGCGCTTCGGCAAGTTCGATATTGGCGGCGTAATCGCTCGCCGGGCACACCGCGATGCGGTCTTCGCCGGTTTCGGCCAGGACGTGAAACTCGTGCGAGGCATTGCCGCCGATCGCCCCGGAATCGGCTTTGACCGGGCGGAACTCGAGGCCGAGGCGGGTGAAGATCCGGCTGTAGGCGCGGTGCATGTCCTGGTAGGTCCGGGCCAGCGACTCGGCGTCGAGGTGGAACGAATAGGCGTCCTTCATCAAAAATTCGCGGGCACGCATGACGCCGAAGCGGGGGCGGATCTCGTCGCGGAATTTGGTTTGGATCTGATAAAACGTCACCGGCAGTTGCTTGAAACTGCGCAGCTCGGCGCGCGCGAAATCGGTGATCACTTCCTCGTGGGTCGGGCCGAAGCAGTATTCGCGGCCGGCGTGGTCGGTGATGGTCAAAAGCAGTGGGCCGAAATCCTCCCAGCGCCCGCTCTCGCGCCACAACTCGGCCGGCTGCACCGCCGGCATCAGCATCTCGATGGCGCCGGCGGCGTCCATCTCCTGGCGCACGATGCGCTCGACATTGCGCAGCACGCGCAGGCCGAGCGGCGTCCAAGTGTAGATGCCGGAAGTCAGGCGGCGGATCATGCCGGCGCGCAACATCAGACGGTGGCTGGCGATCTCGGCGTCGGCCGGCACTTCGCGCAGCGTGGAAAGGTGAAATTGTGAAGTTCGCATAAACCTGGGTGAGGTCAGAAAAAGAGAGCGGCCGATGCCTCGCGGCGGGCCGGCCGCGAGGCATTATGGGCATTACGGCTGCCGATGAAAAGAGGGTTATTCGCCGCCGCAGTAGGTTTTAAGGTATTGGCGCGATTCCTCGATCAGGGCCAGGCGTTCGTCGTCGGTCAGCCGCCGCTGGCCGCCGGCGCCGTCATCGACGAAAACCCGGCGCCGCGGTTCGATGTGCTGGATATTGAGCCGTGCCTGCTCGCAGTTTTTGGCGATCAGTTCCTGATCTTCGGCCATTTTGGCCTGCCGTTCGGTCGAAGCGCGGGTGACATCGGAGGACGTCTCGTCGCTGGCGGCCGGCTCTGTCGCCAGCGCCGGACTGGCCGGCGCCTGGTACCGGCTGTCGCCGCGGACCGTGATCCGCTCGTAGGGCAGGTTATCGGGGGGCTGGGCGGTGAACTGGGTGATACCGTCCTGGTTGACCCACTTGTAGATCACCGTTTCGGCGCCGGCGCTCTGGGCGGCGGCGAGCAGCACCGCAAACAGCAGGTGGCTTGTCAAGGCAGGTAATCGCATTTCCAACCCTCCATGATTCTGAAGTCAGCTCTGATCCGCCCCTCTCCGGGCCAGGTCCGGGGGCAGGCGCTTAACGGGTCAGAGCACGCAAAGTCCGGCACTTCGCAACAGTGCCTTCGGCCGGCACGCACCACGCCCGGCTGCTGTTGCCGGCAATGATAAACTGAAAGCTGTTCAAAGCGTTGCCGGAACTTGCCGATGTCGGATCACCACCTGAACCGCCGCCGCCACGGCGCGGCGTTTTTTCTGCTGCCCAACCTGCTGACGACCGGGGCGCTGTTCGCCGGCTTTTTTGCCATCGTCTCGGCCCTCGACGGCAAGCCGGTGAGCGGTGCGATCGCGGTGCTGGTCGCCGGATTGCTCGACGGCCTCGACGGCCGGGTGGCGCGGCTGACCGGGACGCAGAGCGCATTCGGCGTGCAGTACGATTCGATGTCCGATCTTGTCTCGTTCGGTATCGCCCCGGCGCTGATCGCCTATACCTGGTCGTTGCAGACGCTGCGCGAACTCGGGCCCCTGCCAGGTAAAATCGGCTGGCTGGCGGCGTTCATCTATACCGCCTGTGCGGCGCTTCGGCTGGCCCGCTTCAATGCCCAGGCGGAAGTCGCCGACAAGCGTTATTTCCAGGGGCTGGCCAGCCCGGCCGCCGCCGGGACGCTGGTCGCGCTGGTCTGGGTCGGCAACGAGCAGGGGTTCAGCGGCGCCGACTGGCACTGGCTGCTGGCGGCGGTGACCGCCGGGCTCGGTCTTTTGATGTTCAGCCGCCTGCGCTATTACAGCTTCAAAGCCTGGCCGCCGGGCGAGCGCGGCACGCTGACCTGGGGCTTGGTGCTGGTTCTGCTGTTCGTGCTGCTCGCCGTCGATACCGCTTCGGTGCTCCTGGCCGCTGGTGTGTTGTACGTGATCTCCGGTATCGTGCTGACCGTGTACGGCCGGCGGCGCAGCGGGCGGCGCTCGTGAACGGCACGGCACGGCGGGCGGTGCTCGCCGAGTTGGGGTTGATCCGCTGGCGGTGCCGGCCGCGTCTGCAACGCCGCCGGCGGTGCCGGATCGAATGGCCGGCGGCGGCGGCTGCAACCCCGTGGGCGGCGGATCTGACGCGGGTGTTGCAGCAGCTCGGTTGGCAGGCCGACCCCGGTGCCGGCGACGGTCCTGTGCTGCGCTTCGATGCCCGGGAAAACACGGTGCGCTTATCGGGCGCAGAACTCCATGCCCCGGAGCCGGCGCGCATCGCCGCCGATCCGGCACTGGCTGCGGCGCTGTGGCGGGCGCTGTTGCAGTGGTCATCTTGACCCAACAGTTGCATAAATTTTGCTCGAATTTATATATTTCTTCATTAAATCAATAAGTTATGAGAATTGTAGTTAAAGCATCGAATTCACCCAGGGTGACGCGCCCGGTTTCTCGCCCAAGCGGGCGGCACATCTTCCCTCGAACCGTAGAATTACTACGGCTCTTACTCGGGCAGTCCTGCCCTCGCCCTGTCCCAACGGGCCGGCCTGCGGCCGTTCATATTGCGTTCCCGACGCATTTTTCGGGGAATCGGACAAGCTGTACTCACCCGCTTGACCGAGAATCCCGGGAATTTATGCAACAGTTGGGTTGAATCTCGTGCCATGGCCCTGGCGGCGCGCCCCCGTGCCCTGATCCGGGCGATGACCCCGGAGGATCTCGATGCCGTCATGGCCGTCGAGGTCGCCGGTTATCCGTACCCGTGGAGCCGCGGGATTTTCGAGGACTGCCTGCGGGTTGGGTATTACTGCCGGGTGCTCGAATGCGGCGGCGCGCCCGCCGGGCATCTGATCATCAGTATGGGGGCCGGCGAGGCGCACCTGCTCAATTTGTGCATCGCGCCGGCGATGCAGGGCCGCGGCTTCGGCCGCCGGCTGCTCGGCCACGCCTTGCACGCGGCGCGGACGCTGGGTTGCGGCCGGATACTGCTCGAGGTCCGGCCGAGCAACTGGCGCGCCTTGCGCTTGTACCAGGCAGCGGGCTTCGAGACGGTCGGCCGGCGGCGCGATTATTACCCCGCCGATCACGGTCGGGAGGACGCGATCGTGCTGGCCAAGACACTGCTACGGGGGGTCTGAAGGCGAGAGGACGCCCAGGGTTTTGAGCTGCGCGCGCAATCGGTCGCCGGTGGCGCGGTGTTGCGCCAGGCGCTGGCTTTCCTGTTCGACGACCGCCGGCGGTGCATGGGTGACGAAACGCGCGTTGGCCAGCTTGGCGGCTGACCGCGCGGCGTCGGCTTCGGCTTTTTCCAAAAGCCCGCCGAGGCGGGCGATTTCCGCCTCGCGGTCGATCAGACCGGCAAGCGGGATGGCGATTCTGAGATCCCCGGCCAGCGCCAGGGCTGAATCCGGCGGCGGCTCGCCGCCGGCCTGCCAGGTGGCCTCGGCGATGCGCGCCAGGCGGCAAAGCCAGGTTTCGTGCTGGTGCCAGCGCCGGCGGTCGATGTCGCTGCCGCCGAGCACAACGACCGGCAGCGGTTTGCCGGGCGCCAGGTTGAGCTCGGTGCGGGCGCCGCGGACGGCGAGGATCACGGCCTGGAGCCAGGCGATTTCCGCCTCGGCCTCGGGGTCGCGGCCGCCGGCCGCCGGCCACGGGGCGACCATCAGACTGTCCGGAGCGGCTTCAAGGTGCGGTTTCAGGCGCTGCCAGATTTCCTCGCTGATAAACGGCATGAAGGGGTGGATCAGGCGGAGCAGGGCGTCGAGCGTGGTGATCAGGCAGCGGCGCGTTGCGGCGGCGCGGTCCGGTTCGGCCTCGGCGGCGAGCTGTGGCTTGGCCAGTTCCAGGTACCAGTCGCAGAATTCATTCCAGGTGAAATCGTAGATGGCCTGGGCCGCAAGATCGAAGCGGTACGCGGCATAAGCTTCATCGACCGCGGCGATCGTCGCGCCGAGCCGCGAGGCGATCCAGCGTTCGGCGACGCCGGCTTCGAGCACCCCGCGGCCGCTGTTCCCGGCGGCCGGCCCGCTTTCGATTTTCTGCATGACGAAGCGCGCCGCATTCCACAACTTGTTGCAGAAGTGGCGGTAGCCTTCGCAGCGTTGGAGATCGAACTTGATGTCGCGCCCGCCGGTGGCCAGTGCGGCGAACGTGAAGCGCAGGGCATCGGCCCCGAAGGCCGGAATGCCGTCGGTGAACTCGCGGCGCGTCGCCTCGGCGATGCGTTCGGCCATCTCGGGCTGCATCAGGCCGGTGGTGCGCTTGGCGATCAGGGCCGCAAGGTCGATGCCGTCGATCAGGTCGATGGGGTCGAGGATGTTGCCTTTGGACTTGGACATCTTCTGGCCGTCCTTGTCGCGCACCAGGCCGGTGATATACACCTCGTGGAACGGGACGCGGCCGGTGAAATGATCGGTCATCATGATCATCCGCGCCACCCAGAAAAACAGGATGTCGAAGCCGGTGACCAGCACGCTGGACGGCAGGCGGTGCTCGTAACCGCGCGCCGCCATCGCCGTCTCGTCCGGCCAGCCGAGCGTCGAAAACGGCCAGAGCGCCGAGCTGAACCAGGTTTCGAGCACGTCCTCGTCCCGGGTTAGCGCGATGGTCTCATCGAGATCGTATTTCAGGCGCACTTCGGCTTCGTGGCGGCCGACGTAAACCTTGCCCTGCCTGTCGTACCACGCCGGAATGCGGTGTCCCCACCAGAGTTGGCGGCTGATGCACCAGTCCTCGATATGCTCCAGCCAGTGGCGGTAGGTATTGATCCAGTTTTCCGGCACGAAGCGCACTTCGCCTCGTTCGACCAGGTCGAGGCCGCGCCGCGCCAGACGTTGCATGCTGACGAACCACTGATCGGTCAGGTACGGTTCGATCACCTCGCCGCTGCGGTCGCCGCGCGGGATTTGCAGCTTGTGCGGTTGGCTGGCGAGCAGCAGGCCCTGTGCTTTCAGATCCTCGACGATCCGGCGGCGCGCTTCGTAGCGATCCAGGCCGCGATAGCGTTCGGGGGCCTCGTCGTTGACCGCCGCCTGCGGGGTAAAAACATTGAGCGGCGCGAAACCATGCCGTTTGCCGATTTCGTAATCGTTGAAATCGTGCGCCGGCGTGATCTTGACGCAGCCAGTGCCGAATTCGCGATCGACATAGTCGTCGGCGATGATCGGGATTTCGCGTCCGGCAAGCGGCAGAATCAGTGTTTTGCCGATGAATGCGAGGTAGCGCTCGTCGTCCGGATGGACCGCGACGCAGACATCGCCGAGCAGCGTTTCGGGGCGCGTCGTCGCGACCTCGAGACCCGGGCGGCCGTCCGGGCCGCGCAAGCCGGGATCGGCGAAGGGGTACAAGATGGTCCACAGCGTACCGTCTTCTTCTTGGTTGACGACTTCGAGATCGGATATCGCGGTCTGGAGCACCGGATCCCAGTTGACGAGACGCTGGCCGCGGTAGATCAGCCCTTCGTCGTAGAGCCGGACAAAACATTCGAGGACGGCGCGCGACGGCATCTCGTCCATTGTGAACACGCTGCGTGTCCAGTCGGCCGAGGCGCCGAGGCGGCGCATCTGGCGCTCGATCGTATCGCCCGATTGTCGCTTCCATTCCCAGACGCGGGCGATGAACGCCTCGCGGCCTAGGCGGTCGCGGCTTTGGTTTTCGGCCTGGAGTTGGCGCGAGACGACCATCTCGGTGGCGATGCCGGCGTGGTCGCTGCCCGCCTGCCACAACACATCGGCGCCCCGCATCCGGTGGTAGCGGATCAGCGCATCCATCAGCGTGTGCTGGAAGGCATGCCCCATGTGCAAGGTGCCGGTGACGTTCGGCGGCGGCAGCAAGATGGTGTAGGGCGCGCCCTGGCCGCGCGGATTGAAATAACCCCGGCGCTCCCAGAAGTCGTACCAGCGCCGCTCCATCACCACCGGGTTGTAGGCTTTTTCCATCTCGTGGTTATTGGGTGAAACAGATGAGGTCATAGTTTGTGTGTATAGAGTTCGGCGCCAAAGCGGCGGTAGTCGCGGAAGCGTTCGCGCGCCGCGTGCCGCGCTGCGTCATCGGCGGCGACGATTTCCAGTATCCGCGCCCCCTCCGGCAGCGCGCCGTTCACAGTCCGGCCGCTCAGGTTGACGATCAGCAGATCGTGTTCATCGCCGGTCGTAATCCGGATCGGCGCTTGTTCCGCGGCGGCTTCGCCGATCAGACCGTGTGGCAGAAAACGCCCGGCTGGGACATGCCACAGCAGCGTATCGAGGGCGCGGGCGGTGTTGTCGTCGCCAACCCGGACCAGCGGCCTTAGGCCATCGTCGAACGCCTTGGCGCATAGTCTGGCACATAGGGACAAAGGCTCGTGCACGCCGCTTTCGAGCAGATAGAAATCAACCCGCATCGTGTTTTTCCGTTAAGTGAAACATGTGGGTCCGAGTTTCTTCCGGCGTGTGTCGATTTATACTGAAGCGATGGACCGGCCAGCCACGCTCTCAGCCCGACCTTCTGCCCGCTTCCCGGCGGCGCGGTCCACAACCCGGGATCGGCCGTGATCACCCGCTGGCTTCCGGGGACGACAGCGGCGCATTATCTGTTGCGGCGCTGGTTGCTTGCAACCGCAGTGATCACCGTGGTGCTGCTCGCCGTGTTGCTGCTCATCGCGCTGGCCGATGCCGCGGCTGAAGCCGCCGCCGGCCGCCTGCCGCCTGGGCTGATCGCCTGGCAAGCGGCCCTCAGCCTGCCTGAGAGTTTGCTGGTGACGCTGCCGATGGCAGCACTCGGCGGTCTGTTGCACAGCCTGCTCGCGCTGGCCGAGGACCGCGAGCTTTTGGTGTTGCGCGGCCTCGGTTTCTCCTATGCGCGGCTGACCGGCGTGGCCGCCGCCGGCGGCCTGTTGCTCGCCGCGATCCAGCTTTTGATCACCGGTTTTCTGCAGCCGGCGGCGGTCCGCGGCGGGGACGACCTGCGCCGTGCGGCACTCAATTCGGCGAAAGTCTGGGGTCTGGAAGCGGGGCGCTTCGTCCGTCTGCCGGGGATGGACGCGGTGGCCTACGTCGCATCGATCAGCGACGACGGCACCGGGCTTGGCGAGTTGTTTATCCACACGCGCCAGGCAGGCGTGGAAACGGTGCTGACCGCCACCGGCGGCGTGTACCGCCAGGACGCCGGCGGCCGCGGCCGGGTGGCGCTGTTCGACGGCCAGCGGACCGAGCTGCCCGACGACGGGCTGGCCGTGCGCAACGTGACGTTCGCCAGCGGCGAACTGTTGTTGCCGCCGCCGGCGGCGTTGCCCGCCGCCGGCGATTCCGTGGAGCGCAGCGATCTGCCGGCATTGTGGCGCCGGGGAGCGGAGGAGCGGCAAGAATTTCATTGGCGGCTGGCGCCGCCGCAGGCGATTTTCATCCTGACGTTGATCGGCCTGCCGCTGGCGGTCTGGGGCCAGGGCACAGGGCGCGGCCGGCGTTTTGCCGGCGCGCTGGTGGTCTATCTGCTCTATCTGCAATTGCTCGCCTCGGCGCGCCCTGGTGCCGCGCTCGACGATCAGCTCGGCGCGTGGCTGCCGTGGCTGCATGTGCCGTTTTTGCTGGTCGCGCTCGGCGCCGGGTGGCTCGCCGCCCGGCGCTTTTGACGTGGCGGTGGCGCTTGGCAACCGGTGATCGGGCCTGCTGATGGCCCTGTTTGAGCGCTACGCGGGACGCACACTGGCGCCGCCGATCGGGTTGGTCTGGCTGGCGATCGTCGCCTTGTATCTGATGATCGACGGCCTGCGCGAGTTGCGGTTTCAGGCTGCCGGCTACGGCTTTGCCGAGATGCTGTGGTACCTGGCCCTGACGATCCCGCGGCGGGCCTACCAGGTCTTTCCGTTTGCCGCATTGCTCGGTACGGTATTGGGCCTGCATACCCTGGCGCAGCGCCGGGAATTGATCGCCGCCGAGATCTCCGGCGCCCGCCCGGGGCGTCTGATCCGGCCGCTGACCGCAGTCCTGATTCTGGCCCTGGTTCCGGCGTTGTTGTTCGGCGAAGGGCTGTCGGCCGATTTCGAGATGAAAGCGCGGTCGTACCGGCTGCGCGCCATCACCGGGTTGGTGTCGCTGGCCGGGCCAGGCGGACTGTGGCTGCGCGACGGGCACAGCGTGATCCATATCGACCAACCGCTGCTCGACGCCGGCGGCGACACCGACTTTCGCCAGCTTGCGCTATACAAGCTCGACGAGCATGAGCACCTGACGACCTGGGTGCGGGCGGCGCGCGCCCAACACACCGCCGCCGGCTGGGACTTGTTCGCCGGTGAGATCACCGCGCTCGACGAAAACGGCGTGCGCCGCGAAGCCTTCGACCGCCTGCTGTGGCCGACCCGCCTGGCGCCCGGGACGCTGGGCATCGCCGTGCTGCGCCCGAGCCTGCTCGGCATCCGCCACCTGCGGCCGGTGCTTGACTACCTGCGCAGCAATCAGCTCGACGACCGCCATTACCGGATGGCGCTGTGGGAGCGCTGGTTCTATCCGCTGCACACACTGGCCGCGGCGCTGCTCGCCCTGCCATTGGTCGGCCGCGCCCGGGCCGAGGGCGGCCGCGGCCGGATCCTGCTCGCCGCGGTGGGGCTCGGCATCGGCTGGTTCGTCGTGCAGCGTCTGACGCAGGGCGTGGCATTGGCGGCGGGCTGGCCGCCGCCGGTCGTCGCTGCCTTGCCGCTGTTGCTGGCGGCCGCGGCTTACCGGCTGTTGTCGCGCCAAGGGTGATCCACGACGAGCCGCGTGCCGCTCAGCCGGTCGGCGAGGGTCAGGCGCTGGGGATGGGCGAGCGACCACCACCAGCCGGCGCCGAGCAAGGCCAGGTCCAGGCCGCCTGCCAGCCAGCGGATAGCCAACCGGCGCCAGCGGCCGTCAGGGGCCAGCGGCGCACCGTCGAGTGCGCTCAGACGGACATGCCAGGCGCGCATGCCGGGCGTTTGCCCGCGCGCCCAAAATCCGATGTAATATCCGGCCGCGAGCGCAGCCAGATACAATTGATAGCCGATGAGCCCCGGGCGGAGCGCCCCGCGGTTGGCGAGCACCGCCGGCAGGCTGGCCAGCATCAACACCGCGGCCAGCACCAGCAGGTCGTAGGCCAGGCAACCGAGGCGGCGCGGCAGGCCGCAGCGCCGCGGCGCATTCAGACCTGCCGCGGATCGGTCCATATTCTCCGCGCTTCGCAAGCGCCGGCAAAGGGCGGGTTGCAGGCCGGGGTGCAGTATACGAAAATCATCGGAAACATTTCATTTTCAGCCCGCAGCCGTTATGCTAGCAACCGGCCTGGCCGGGACGGCGTTGCCCGCCGGCCGGGAAGAGGGCGGCGGATTTCGCTGAAGCGACGCTGCCCTTGCGGGGCGGATCGGTTATTATGAATCTGACCAACGTTTGGTTATTCCGTTCAACCATTGTCAAGATCAGGAACGAGGAGATGAAAATCAAATTGCATACAGCCGGTCTGGGGGGGTGTGCCCTCGCCGTGACCTTACTGCTGGCGGCCGGCACCGCCGGGGCGCAGGTGTTGCAGGCCACGATCCAGGCCGAGAGCCGGATCAACACCCAGGCCCAGGCCTCGCAGCAGCGAATCGACAACCTGGCCGAGCAGACCAATCAGCTCCTCACCGAATACCGCAAGGTGGTCAGTGAAACGGAAGCGTTGAAGATTTACAACGATCAGCTCGAGAAAATCGTGGTCGGGCAGCGCAATACCATCGCTTCGATCAACCGCCAGTTGGCGGAACTCGATGACACCAACCGCGAGGTGGTGCCGTTGATGCTCGAAATGATCGACGCTCTCGACAAGCTGGTGCGCAGCGACGTGCCGTTCCGTCTCGATGAGCGCCGGGATCTGGTCAACAGTCTCAGGCTCGATATGGACGATCCCAACGTCTCCACTTCGGAAAAGTACCGCAAGATACTCGAGACCTATCAGACCGAGCTGCAATACGGGCGGACCGCGGAGGCTTATTCCGGCTCGCTGCCGGACGGCCAGCAGGTCGATTTTCTCCGCGTCGGCCGCGTGCTGTTGATCTATCAGACGCTGGACGGAGAAACCAGTGGCTGGTGGAACCCGCAATCCCGGCAATTCGAAACCCTCGGCGGCGAGTACCGCCTGCCGATCCGCGAAGGCCTGGCGATCGCCAGCAACCAGCGGGCCCCCGACCTCGTCAAACTTCCCGTTCCGGCACCGGTGAGCGCACAATGAACAAGCTGAAATATCCCATTGCAATCCTGTTTTTGCTGGCCGCCGCCGCGGTGTCGGCGCAGTCGCTGGAGGAACTGGCGCGCGATGTCGAGCGTGCCGCCGCCGCCCAGGGGCGGATCAACCAGGAGCGCGAGGCGCGTTTTCTGCGCGAGCGCAACAACCAGCAGCAACTGCTCGCCCAGGCGCGTGCCGAACTGGCCGCCGAGCAGCGGCGCAGCGAGCGCTTGCAGACCGAATACGACGACAACGAGCGGCAGTTGGTCGAACTGGAGACGACGCTCGACGAGCGGCTCGGCAACCTCGGCGAGTTGTTCGGCGTCGTGCGCCAGGTGTCCGGCGACTTGGCGACGGTGATCGACGCTTCGCTGGTCAGCGCCGAGCGCCACGGGCGCGGCGCTTTTCTCGCCGATCTCTCCTCGCGCAGCGAACTGCCGACCGCCCCCGAGCTCCGTCGCCTGTGGGCCGAGATGGTCCGCGAAATCGCCGAATCGGCCAAAGTCTCGCGCTTCACGGCCGATGTGTACAGTCAGGACGGCACTCTCGAAAGCGGCCGCGAGGTGGCCAGGGTCGGCGTTTTCAACGCCGTATCCGACGGCAAGTTCCTCGTCTGGGCCGAGGACGAGGAAAAACATACCTTCAATCTGCGCGAATTGTCGCGCCAGCCGGCCGGCCGTTTCCTCGGTATGGCCGAAGACCTGCTGGAGGCTTCGCCCGGCGCGGTGGTCGCTTTCCCGGTCGATTTCACCCGCGGCGTGATCCTCTCGCAGGTCGTCAAGTCGCCGACCCTCGGCGAGCGCCGCCGGCAGGGCGGGCTGATCGGTGACGCGATCATCGTGCTCGGCGCACTGGGCCTGTTGTATGCGCTGTACAAGGCTTTGGTCCTGTGGCGCAAGGGCGGCACGATCAAAAACCAGCTCGACAGCGAGCAGGCCGATAAGGGCAACCCGCTCGGCCGGGTGATGGCGGTCTATACCGAAAATCCGGCCATCGACATCGAGAGCCTGGAATTGAAGATCGACGAGGCGATCATGCGCGAGACCGCGCCGCTCGAATCCGGCCTCGGCCTGATCAAGGTGCTCTATGTCGTGGCACCGCTGATGGGCCTGCTCGGCACCGTGGTCGGTATGATCGAGACCTTCCAGATGATCACGCTGTTCGGCACCGGCAACGCCCAGATGATGGCCGGCGGCATTTCGATGGCGCTGGTCACCACCGTCGAGGGGCTGCTCGTTGCGATACCGCTGACCATCATCCACAGCATGCTGGCGAGCAAGAGCCGCTCGCTCATCCAGGTTCTCGAGGAACAGGCCGCCGGGATCATCGCCCGGCTGGCCGAAGAGGGCGCGGGCCATGCTCGGTAACATGCTCGGCGCCATCGTCGAGTTCATGGAGATGGGCGGTGACGTGCTGTGGGCGATCATGTTCGTGCTGTTTGCGATGTGGGCGTTGATCATCGAGCGCTACTGGTTCTTCTACCGGGTGTATCCAGCCGAGCGCCGGGCGGTGGTCGAGCACTGGCAGCAGCGCAGGGAGCACGCCACGTGGTACGCGCGCCGCATCCGCGAGGCGATCCTCTCGGAAATCCGCATCGATCTGAACCGTAACATCACGCTGATCAAGGCACTGATCGCCGTCTGCCCGCTGCTCGGCCTGTTCGGTACCGTCACCGGTATGATCAGCGTTTTCGACGTGATGGCGTTCAGCGGCACCGGCAACGCCCGGGCGATGGCATCCGGCGTGTTCAAGGCGACCATTCCGACAATGGCCGGGATGGTCGCGGCGCTGACCGGAGTCTACTTCGGAACCTACCTCGAACACCGGGCCAACGCCGAAAGCGCCCAGATCGAAGATCTCCTGCAACACCACTGACGGAGAACACCATGGCCCGCAAACACGCCCACATGGACGAGCCGGAGATCAACATCACCCCGATGCTTGACATCGTGTTCATCATGCTAATTTTCTTCATCGTCACGACCTCGTTCATCAAAGAGACCGGAATCACCGTTGACAAACCGGTCGCCACCTCGGCCGTCCTGTTGCCGCAGGGGAACATCCTGATCGCCATACGATCGAATGGTGAGGTCTGGATGAACAAGCGCAAGCTGGACCTGCGTGAAGTGCGCGCCAACGTCGAGGAGTTGCGCGCCGAGAACCCGGAGGGCAGCGTGGTCATCATCGCTGACAAGGGGGCCCGCACCCAGATGCTGGTGCAGGTGATGGATCAGGTCAAGCTTGCCGGGGTCAATCGGGTTTCCGTATCCGCCGCCGAACCCGGCAGGAGTTGAAACATGAACCGTTTCCGTTATCTCATCGCCCTGGTCCTGGCCGCGATCGTCACCGGCGCGGTGTTCTATTTCATGCAGACCCTGATCGCCGGCTCCGGCGCCCGTCCCGACGCCTCGCAGTTGCTGCCGGCCATCCGTTTCGGGCCGGTTGATCTGCCCGACGAGACGGAAGTCAGAAAACGGGCCAAGCCGCCGCCGCCGCCGCCGCCGAAGGAGCCGCCGCCGCCGCCCAAGATGCAGATCAATCAGCCGACGCCGAATGTCCCGAATCTGCCGGACCTCGACCTGCCGAACCTGGATCTGCCGATCAGTGGCAGCGGCAGTCTGTATTTTGGTGGTTTCGGCAAGGTGGACCGCAACGCCGAAGGCGATGTCATCCCGCTGGTCCGCATCCAGCCGATGTATCCGCGCGAGGCGGCGATCCGCCGCATCGAAGGCTGGGTCAAGATCGAATTCACGATCACTCCGGCCGGCACGGTAGTCAGCCCGCGGGTCGTCGAAGCCAGCCCGCCGCGCATCTTCGACCGCGAGGCGATCCGCGCCATTCTCAAATGGAAATTCAAGCCGCGCGTCGTCGATGGCCAGGCCATCGAACGGCGCGCCAGCCAGATCATCGACTTCAAGCTCGAGGAGGTAGGTTGAGTCTGCTGACCGGGAAGAAGAGATGAAACGCTTGCGCTATCTCGTGATACTGCTGCTGGCCGCGATCGTGACCGGTGGGGTGTTTTACTTCATGCAGTCGTTGATCGCCGGCGATCCCGGCGCGGCGCAAGCCGCCGCCCTGCCGCCGGCCATTCATTTCGGGCCGGTCGACCTGCCCGATCCGGTGGCCCCGAAACCGCCGCGTAAACCGCCCGATCCTCCCAAACCGCCGCCGCCGCCCGAGAACCTGGTTGTGACCGATCCAATCCAGGAGCCGGATCGTAGAATTGGTCCGGTGCTGCCTCCGGGGCCTGGTGAAGGTATTCACTCCGGTGGTCGGGATTATCCGCCGCCGGTGTACAGAAGTGAGGACGATGCGGTTCCTATCGTCTCGCCGCCGCTGCGATATCCGCAACAAGCAGTGATCAAAAATATCGAAGGCTGGGTCAAGGTCGAGTTCATCATCACGCCGGCCGGTACGGTTCGCACGCCGCGGGTCTTCGAATCCTCGCCGCCTGGGGTCTTCGACAAGGAAGCGGTGCGCGCCATCCTGAAATGGAGATTCAAGCCGCAGATCGTCGACGGCCAGCCCATCGAGCGGCGCGCCACACAGATTTTCGATTTCAAACCCGACGCCGATGCTTAGTCGGTAAACATCCGATCGTCAGGCCGTCGCCTCAACCCCACTGGATCGAACGATGTCACACAAAACCTCCGATTTCGCCCCCATCGCCTTTTCCCTGCTCATCGGGCTTTTCGCCGTTGTCGCCGGCCTGCCGGCCGCCGCCCAGGTCAGTTGCGAGAAGGACCGCAAGGTCACGGCCCGCGCCCTACCGGAGGCCACCTTCAACAAGCTGAACAAGATTTACGAGCAGATCGGTAACGAGCAATACGCCGAGGCTGCCGCTGAACTCAACAAGCTGCTCGAGAAATCCAGCGACGACTACGAAAAAGCCCTGATCCACCAGGCGCTCGGCCACATCGCCTCGTCGCAGGAAAAGATCGACGAGGCGCTGCGCCATTTCCGGGCCGCGGTCGACCTCAATACGCTGCCCAACCTGGCGCATTTCCAGATGATCTACATCCTGGCGCAGTTGCAGATCACGCTGGAGCGCTACGAGGAGGGCCTGCGCACCCTCGACGAATGGTTCTGCGTCACCCCACCGGAACAGATCACGGCCGACGCCTATGTGCTGAAAGCCAACGCCAACGCCCAGCTCAAACGCTACCGGCCGGGACTGGAGGCCATCGACAAGGCCATCTCCCTGTCCCCGGACCCCAAGGAGAACTGGTACCAATTGAAGCTGGCGATGCATTTCGAGCTCGAGCAGTTCCCGTCGGCGGCGAGCACGCTGGAAATCATGATCAACAAGTGGCCGGACAAGAAGCAGTACTGGACGCAGCTCTCCCAGGTCTATCTCAAGATCAAGGATGATCGCAAATCGCTGGCCGTCATGGCCCTGGCGTACCGCCGCGGCCTGCTGGAGACCGAGTCCGAGTACCTGCAACTGGCCAACCTGTACCAGTATCTCGACCTGCCTTACCAGGCGGGGGTGATCCTCGAAGAGGCGCTCGCCAAGGGCAAAATCGCGGGCAATTACAAACACTGGAAGCAGACCGCCGAAACCTGGTACCAGTCACGCGAACTCGACAAGGCGCTCACCGCCTACGAAAAAGCCGGATCCTACGCCGATGACGGCAAACTGCACATGAGCCGGGCGTACATCCTGGTCGATCTCGAGCGCTGGTCCGAAGCGGCGGAGGCGATCGCTGCGGCGCTGGAGAAAGGCGGCCTGTCAGAACGCGAAACCGCCAACAGCTACCTGCTCAAGGGCATGGCGGAAATGAAGCTGAAGCGCTATGATGCGGCACACAAATCGTTTACCAGGGCGAGCAATTACAGCAATACGCGCGGCGCGGCGGGCGAGTGGTTGCGGCAACTCAGAGAAGTGCGCTCGGGTTAACCCGGATTTTTTTTGCGAAGACTTGCAAAATCGTGCGTGTCTTGGTACATAATAAGGCCTGCACGGCGTTCTCGTGCGTGACCCGTACCTTGATGGGGAGGTTTTATGAACACCATTGATCTGGAATTGGACGAGCTAGATGGTTCGGCATTGGCCGCGGACAGTGCTGCAACCGTGGTCAGCGGCGCGGGCAAGAAGAAGCGTCGCAAGAAGAAAGCGAGCAAGAAACGCGCCGCTGGTGCTGCCGCTACCGGTGGCAGGAAGGCCGGCAAGAAACGCGCCGGTAAGAAAGCCGGCAAGAAACGCGCTGCCAAGAAAGTGGGCAAGAAGGCCGGCAAGAAGCGGGCTGCAAAGAAGGTCGGTAAGAAGCGGGCCGGCAAGAAACGGGCTGCAAAGAAGGTCGGTAAGAAGCGGGCCGGCAAGAAACGGGCTGCGAAGAAAGCCGGTAAGAAGCGGGCCGGCAAGAAGCGTGCTGCGAAGAAAGCAGGCAAGAAGCGGGCCGGCAAGAAAGTGGCTCGCAAGGCCGGCAAAAAACGCCAGCGCCGTAGGGCTTGATCCAGGCGGGGGCCACACCGCTCCGGTGTGGCCCCGCGCATCAGGCGCGCCGCGATCGTTTTGTCCATGGCCGGCGTTCCGCCTGCCCGGCTTTTGTCTCCCGATCCACTGACAGAGTTCATTCAGGAACTGTGGGCCGAACGCGGCCTTTCCCAAAACACGCTCCTGGCTTACCGCGCCGATCTGAGCGATTTCACCCGCTACCTCGAGCAGCATCCGGCCGGCGAAAGTTCGCCGCATACGGCCGATCGCGCGGCGGTGGAATCCTACCTTGCTTCATTGCTCCGCCGCGGCCTCAACGCCCGCACTGTGCGCCGCCGGTTGTCGAGTTTGCAGCAGTTTTACGGTTGGCTGCAGCGCACCGGCCAGCGCCGGGACTCGCCGCTCGGCACGATCGATCCGCCGCGCCTGCCGCGTAGTCTGCCCAGGGATCTGACGGAGGCGGAGGTCGAACGGCTGCTCGAGATACCCGCCGACCGTGACGCTCTGGCACTACGCGACCGGGCGATGCTCGAAGTGATGTATGCCAGTGGGTTGCGGGTCAGCGAGTTGGTGAACCTGGCATTGCCGATGATCAACCGCAATCAGG
The DNA here is from genome assembly GCA_039794245.1 of Candidatus Jinrbaksania sp. GTDB lineage: Bacteria > Pseudomonadota > Gammaproteobacteria > Xanthomonadales > Wenzhouxiangellaceae > DAITQM01. The sequence goes on along the minus strand of JBDIVS010000010.1, from coordinate 51,934 downwards.
GGATCTTGCGGGTGACCGGCAAGGGCGGCCGTGATCGCCTGGCGCCGTTCGGCGAAACCGCCGGCGAATGGTTGGAGAAATACCTGGATCAGGGGCGGCCGCAACTGCTTTGCGGCCTGGCGAGCGATACGGTTTTTCTCAACCGCCGCGGCGGACGCTTGACCCGCCAGGCGTTTTGGTACATGATCAGGCGCCGCGCCCGCCAGGCGGGCATCCGCAAGGCCCTGTCGCCGCACATGCTCCGGCATTCGTTTGCCACGCACCTGCTGAATCACGGTGCCGATCTGAGGGTTTTACAGATGTTGTTGGGCCATAGCGACCTGACGACGACGCAGATCTACACCCAGGTCGCGCGGCAGCGCCTCAAGGAGTTGCATGCCCGCCACCACCCCCGGGGTTGAATCGGGGCGGAACTTTCCGCCGCCCGCCATCTCGAATGCCAAGGCCGGGCCGTGCCGTCGTTTGAGCACGGGCGGTGAGACGACTCAAAATACCCGTTGGTCATACCTTTTTTCACCACAACACAACCAGACGCGCACCATGAAAGCACACACTCTGCAAGCGGTCCTGCCGCCGATCGTCCTCATTGCCATTGCGGCGGCGCCGGTGATGGCCCAACCCGATGCCGACCCGGTCAGGGCGGCGATCACCTCGCTCGTTCCGAATGCCGGCCAGATCGTGATCGCCGACAGCCCGGTCCAGGGCATGAAGCAGGTGACGATCGATGCCCAGGTGGTTTATGTATCGGCCGACGGGCGCTACCTGCTGCAAGGCAAGATGTTCGACCTCGAAACCCGCACCGACCTGACAGAAGACGCGCTGTCCGTCCAGCGCCGCGCCATCCTCGAAGCCTACCCGGCGGACAAGCAGATCACGTTTTCGCCCAAGGGTGAAAAGAAATACGATATCACGGTGTTCACCGATATCGACTGCGGCTATTGCCGCCGGCTACACAGCCAGATCGACGAATACAATGCCCTCGGCATCGCGGTGCATTACATGTTCTTTCCGCGCTCCGGCCCCGCAACGCCGTCTTTCAGCAAGGCGGTTTCCGTGTGGTGCGCCGATGACCGGCTGGCGGCCCTGACTGCCGCCAAACAGGGCAACGATCCGCTGCCCGCCGAGTGTGCCAATCCGGTCGCCGAACAATACGAGATCGGTAACCGGATCGGCATGACCGGCACGCCGGCGATCATCCTTGCCAACGGCCTTATGATCCGCGGCTATATGCCGCCGGAGCAACTCGCCCAGCACTTGCAGACCCAGAAAAACCTCGCCGCCCGTTGAGCTTGCGGCGCGCCTGGACTTCAGCGCGTAAACGCCCGGCTACCGGCGGCGCGAGGGATGGACGCCCGCCTGCATGCCGCCGTTCGCCTTGCAAATAACGGATTCATGACGGGTAGAGCAGACCACCGGACGGTTGGCCGCGGCCCGGATGGCCGGTTGTGCAACGCCGGGATCAGGTTGCGAATGCGGCGCGGATTTTCTTCAGTGCGTTGCTTTCGAGCTGGCGGATGCGCTCTGCCGAGACCTGGTATTCGTCGGCGAGCTGTTGCAGCGTGACCTTGTCGTCGCTCAGCCAGCGGCGGCGGATGATGTCGCGGCTGCGCCGGTCGAGTGTGTCGATACTGCGGGCCAGCCGGCGGTGGTGGAATTCCTGCTCGTCCTCTTCTTCGGCGGCGCGTGACGGGTCGGCGTGCTGGTCGATCAGGTAGGCGGCTGGTGCCGTCCACGATTCGTCATCGTCACCGTCGGGCGGCAGGTCGAAAGCGACATCCTGGCCGCTGAGCCGCGATTCCATTTCCAGTACGGTCTCGGGCTTGACGCCGAGCGTTGCGGCGACGGTGTTGACTTCGTCCCGGTTCAGCCAGCCCAGGCGTTTTTTGGATTTGCGCAGGTTGAAGAACAGCTTGCGCTGCGCCTTGGTGGTGGCGATCTTGACGATCCGCCAGTTGCGTAGGATGAATTCGTGCATCTCGGCGCGGATCCAGTGCACCGCGAACGACACCAGGCGCACGCCCTGCTCGGGGTCGAAGCGCTTGACGGCTTTCATCAGCCCGATGTTGCCTTCCTGGATCAGGTCGCCGAGCGGCAGGCCGTAACCGCTGTAGCCGCGGGCGACGTGGACCACGAAACGCAGGTGGCTGAGGATCAGTTGCTGGGCCGCGCCGAGGTCGTTGTCGTCGCGATAACGGCGTGCCAGATCCTGCTCCTCGTCGAGGGTGAGGATCGGAAAACGGTTGACTTCCTGGATGTAGGCATCCAGGCTGGCGGACCCGGCCGGCGCCGTCGCCGGCACCGGCAGGCTGCTGCGCATGGTCAGCGCACCGGCGTTGGAAGGCTGGTGTTTCAACAGTGTTTGCATGGCGAAATTATAGCACCCCGGCGGGGCGTAGTTCGACGCCGCATTCGACAGCGCGGCCGGCCGCCGGTTCCGCAAGCCCTGCCTGGTGAAGTATGGAAAAACTGGGGCTTTGCCGGGCAGCAGGCATCCCCCTCGGCGATGCCGGACGCAGCCGGGTGACGAACTACGGACAACGAACAATGAACAACGAACAACGAACAACTACGACCACACCCGGTGCAGATGGCGGCTGACGGCCAACCATGAACCGAGCCAGCCGAGCAGTCCGGCGCCGGTGATCAGCAGCAGAATCTGCCGGATGTCCGGGGCGTGCAATTGCCAGTGGCTGCCGTAACTCAGCGCCAGTGCCCCGACCCCGGTTTGCAGCCAGCCGAGCGCGGCGAGTTGCAGCAGCCAGGCGAGAGCGGCGCCGAGCACGCCGTAGATCAGGCCGGTGTAGAGAAACGGCCGGCGGATGAATCCGGGGGTGGCGCCGGCCAGCGACAGGACTTCGATTTCGGTGACGCGGGATTGCACTTCGACGCGGACGGTATGCGCCACCACCAGGAGCAGTCCGAAGCCGAAGGCCGCCGCGATCAGTTGCAGCAGGCGGCGGGCGAGGGCCAGCAGGCGATCGAGGCGGTGCAGCCAGGCGGTGTCGGCGGTCGCGAAATCGACCGCCGGCAGTGATCCCAGGCGCCGGACCAGGGGTTCGACGCCACCTGCCGGCACCGCCGGTTCGGCGATCAGGACGTAAGGCAGTGGGTTGGCCGGCAGGGCGTCGAGGGCGGCGTCGAAACCGGCGGTCCGGCGGAACTCGGCAAGCGCCTCCGCCGGCGTGATCAGGCGAAGCGCGGCGATCTCGGGCCAGGAAGACAATTCTTTTTGCAGCCGGCCGGCGTCTTCGCCGCTCGCCCCGCCCGGCATGAAGATCGTGATCGCTTCGAGTCCCTGCCAGGTGCCGCCCAGCCGTTCGAGGTTGACGAGCAGCGTGTGCAGCGTCAGCGGCAAGGCCAGCGCCAGGCCGAGCAGCGTGACAGTGAGCACTGTCGCCGCCGGCTGGCGGCTGAGCGTCCCGACGCTCGACATCAGGCCGTAAGCGTGCTGCCGTAGCCAGGCGCGCAATGCGGCGGCCGGACGCGGGCGGTCAAACTCGCGCCGGAATATCATCGGCCAGCCGGCCCTGGTCGAGCACCAGCACGCGGCGTCCGAGTTCGCGCACCAGGTGCAGATCGTGGGTCGCAATGATGAGCGTCGATCCGAGTTCGTTCAGGGTCAGAAACAGTTTCATGATTTCGGCCGACAGCGCCGGATCGAGGTTGCCGGTCGGCTCGTCGGCAAGAAGCAGTTGCGGCCGGTGGACGATTGCCCGGGCGATGCCGACGCGCTGCTGCTCGCCGGTGGACAGGGCGAGCGGCGCGGCGTGCTCCTTGTGCCGCAGGCCCACCTTGTCGAGCGCGGCGCGCACCCGGCGGGCGATTTCGGCATACGGCATGCCGGCGATGATCAAGGGCAGGGCGACGTTGTCGAACACCCGCTTGGCAGGCAACAGGCGGTGGTCCTGGAAGACGACGCCGATACGGCGCCTGAGGTGCGGCACCTCGCGCCGCGGCAGGCGGGCGATATTGCGCTGCTCGAACAGCAGGTGGCCGCGCGTCGGCCTTTCCTGCAGCGTGATCAGCTTGAGCAGGGTGCTCTTGCCGGCGCCCGAATGGCCGGTCAGAAACACCATTTCGCCGTGGGCGATGGTGCAGTCGATCCCGTCGAGCGCCCGCCCGCCGCTGGGATATCGTTTGCCGACCTGCGCGAATTGCAACATCGCCGCCGATTGTCGCATGCGCCCGCCTTGGGTGCCTACCCGACCAGCAGATTGAGATCGAGGATCGGCAGCATGATGGCCAGCACGATGAACAGCACCAGTGCGCCGACGACGATGATCAGCGCCGGTTGCAGCACGCCGCTGATCACGCCGAGGGCGCCGGCCAGTTGCCGCTCGTGGATGCCGGCGGCCTGGTCGAGCAGGGCGGCGAGCTCGCCGCTGCGCTCGCCGCTGGCGATCAGGCGCAGCGTCACCGGTGGCAAAAGGCCACTTTGCGCCAGGGCGCGATGCAGCGACTGCCCTTCGCTGACCTGGCGCGCGGCGGTGAGCAGCGCATCGCGGAAGACCACGGTCGTCACCACCTTGGAGGTGGCGCGCAGCGCTTCGACCAGCGGCACGGCGCTGGCCAGCAGCATGGCCAGCGTGCGGGCGACGTGCGCCGTTTCCTGGGCCCTAAGCAGCATGCCGATCAGCGGAGTATGCAATAAAAACCGCTGCGCCGGGCGGCGGTACCGTTCCTGCTGCACCAGGCGATAGGCAATGAAAGCCGATACTCCCAAGGCCAGCAACAGCCAGATGCCGTGCTGGCGCAAAAAGTCGCTGGTGCCGATCAGAATCCGGGTGGCCAGCGGCAATGCTGCATCGAGCCGGGTGAAGACTTCGACGACGCGCGGCACGACGTAGGTCACGAGCCCGCCGACCACGGCGAGCGCCACGACGACCAGCAGCACCGGGTAGAGCAGCGCCATGCCGACGTCGCGGCCCAGGCTCTCGCGCGCTTCGAGATGCGTGGCGAGCCGGTCGAGCACCCGCTCCAGTTTGCCGGAACGTTCGCCGGCGGCGACCGCCGCGGTGTACATCGGCGGGAAATAACGCGGTTCGGCGGCCAAAGCCGAGGCCAGGCTCTGGCCTTCGACGAGGCGGGCGCGCATCGCCCCCAGCACCCGGCTTTCCCTGGCGCTGCCTTCGGAGGCGACCGCGGCCAGGGCCTCGACCAACGGCAGCCCGGCGCGCAGCAGGCTGGACAGTTGCCGGGTCAGCATGGCGATTTCACGCCGCGAAAAACCGCGTCGGGCGAAGCCGCCTTGCCGGCCGTTGGTGGTACCAATGGCCTTGACGCTGAGCGGCACCAGGCCGGCGTCGCGCAGCATCTGGCGCACCTGCCGCGGGCTGTCGCCCTGGCGCACGCCACGCTCGGTGCGGCCGGTGGCGGTGATCGCCCGGTATTCGTAAGCGCCCATCACTGATCGGCCGGTGTCTGGCTCATCTCCAGGCCGGCCAGCGCCTGTGCCGGCTGGCCGAGCAGGGCCTCGGCGGCGTGTGCCAGTTCGGGCAGCGCCAGCGGGCCGTGGCCGGTGGCGAGTTGCTCAAGCAGGCGGTCGAAATCGGCGGCGCCGAGCTCACGGTGCATAGCGGCGAACACGGTCGCGGCACGAGCGTTGACGGCACCTGTGGCGCGTTCGACGTTGAGATGTTCCGCCTTCGCGCCCCAGCGGGCCAAAGCCTGAAGGCTTTGCTCGAAACGCCGTTCGGTGATCCCGCCGCTGGCGCGCAAAAGATCCAGCCCGACATATTCCGCCAGCCCTTCAACGATCCAGTCGGCGCCCGGCGCGGCGCTCCTCCCCAGCGCAATGTGTACCAACTCGTGTAGCAGGACCGAGGTGCCGTTTTCGCTGATCAGCGGCAATTCGGCATTGATGAACAAAGATTCGGGTCCGGACAGGCCGCCGTACCACATTTTTTCGGCCGCCCCGACGATCAAAAGCCGCTCGGGAAAGCGGCCGAGTTTCTCGCCCAGCATCGGCAGATGGTAGCCCAGCATGGCGATCAGGTCCAAGCGCCGTAAGCCGTGATCCCGCGGCCCGGCAACCGTCACATGGACGGTGCCGAGTTGTTCGTGCCGGACGCCGAGTTCGCCGGCGGTCATCCAGCCGGTCGGCCGGTCGAAACGGCGGCGGGGGTTGTCGATCCGGTAGTGCCCATCTTTCCCCGCCGCCCGCCGGTAGCGCGTCACGACGCTCCACGCCCCGGGCAGCACGAAACGCAGCATCGTTGCCGACCGCGCGCCCCTCGCGGTTACGGCGCGCGCCGCAGGAACCAGGTCGTCGCCGCGAAACACCGCCCAGTCGGCGGCCAGCCGCGCAGTATAACGGCCGTTCCCGGCCGTCTGGTTCAACTGGGCGCAGTAACGCAGCCGCCCGCCGTTTTCCGGCACATGCCAGGTCACCCGCCGCGCATCCAGGGTCAGGCCCTCGCCGGCCAGCGCCGCGAAACGGGCGTCGATCGGCCAACTGAGGCGGCGCAATAGGGGCGTGGTTTGCCTTACCTGCAAGCTCACCGGGACACAGCCCTGGACGGTCCGCGGCGCACTGAAATCGACGGTGATCTCGAAACGGTAGTCATCCGCCGCCGCGCCGGCGGTCAGCCAGCCGCCGGCCAGTATGAACAAGAACCGCGCGGTGCGCCGTCGCATCCCCGGATGCCGGGCGCAGAACAAACCGTTAAGTTTCATCTCATCTCCACGACGCGGGCCAGGACTTCGAGTTCTGCCGCGCCGAACGGCCAATCCAGTTCCGTAGCACCAGCGGCGAGGACCGGGATGCGCCGGCGATAGCGGCGCAGCAATTCGATCGAGTCGGTGATTTCGACGACCCGCACCCGGCCCGCCAGACGCCGGCGGCGTAGCAAGGCGCGCGCCTCGTCGCACAAGTGACAATCGGGGGCGGTGTACAACACCCACTTGGGCTTCGCCGGCCGCCGCGGGAAAGGCCAAAAGCACATTACCTCGCTCCTTTGCGGCGCATGTAGCCTGCCGCGGCGACCAGGATGGCGATCAATCCCCACAGCGCCGGGCGGCTGGAAAGTACGGGTACCGCCCGCGGCGCGGGCAGCAGCGGTGCGGGGTTGGCGGCAAGGATCGCCCGCAACAGAAAATTCTGCTCGCTGACGAAGATGAACGGCAGGCCGCGGTCGGTGATGTAGCTCCGGCCGGCGGGCTTTGAACTTTGATCGGTTTCCATGTTGAAGTCCTCGCCGGCGTGCGGCGGGTAGCCATGGTTCATCAGCCAGAAATCGCCGTCGATGACGAGCGGTTCGGGAAAATCGGCGGTGAACCAGCCCTGCCCGTCGCCGGTCAGCATCGTGGTGTGGACCAGCGGCCGGTCGAGGTCGGGCAGGCCGTCAAGGTCGGGATAGACGAACACCTCGTTCGGCCACGGCCCGCCGAAGGCGCTGAAATCTAAAAAGTTGCCGGCGCAAAAACCGGTGATGATCATCTGTCCGGGCGCAATGGCAAAATCGGCGAGCTCGTATTTGACTGCAAACAGGTGATCGGGTTCGCCGGCATGGCCGCCGCCGGAAAAGAACAACGCGTCCTCCGGGACGCCGTCATCGTAGAAATGGGTGCCGCAGTCGGTGCCGGCGCCGGCCGCGGCAGGCCGGAGTGCGAAGAGCAGCAGCACGAACACCGTGCAGGGGAAGTTTGGGGATCTCATGGCGGCTTGGATTATCCTGGGTTACGCGTCGTTCAGATATTGCAGCGCCAACGCTTCGAGCTGGCCGCGTTCCGGTTCCCTGAACAGGGGTACGAACAGGCTGAGCACCTGCCAGACGGCGAGCGCCGGACCGGACGCGGCGAGCGGCGACAACAACTCGGCGAAAGACAACCAGCAGGTTGTGATCAGCAGCACGTTGCGGATCAGTGCCGCCTGTTCGGCGGCGTTGGCCTTGAGGATGCCGGCCAGCCTGAGGCTGTCGGTCAGGCTGCGGATGCTCGCCGCCTGCAATTCGATCAGGGATTTGAAGCGTTTGCCGATTTTGCGGCTGCGGCTCGTGATATCGCTGAAGTTGCGGTACAAAAAACGATGCATCCCGATCAGTTCGAACAGGTGGTGCAGATAAAACCAGGTGTCTTCGAGGCCGAGGCCGGGCGCGCCGCGGACGGCGAGCAGGCCGCACATCGCCGCCTCGTGGCGGGCGAACAGGGCCTCGACGATGTCGTCCTTGTGGCGGAAATGGTAGTACAGGTTTCCCGGGCTGATATCGAGTTCCAGGGCGATCAGGTTGGTGCTGACCCGCTCGATGCCGTGCTCGTTGAACAGCGCGAGCGCGGTATCGAGAATCGCTTCACGGGTGTTGCGCCGGGACATCGGCGGCCCCCCGGTTCATTCGCCGGCCAGCCTTTCAACCAGTTTGATATAGCGCTGCATCGCCTCGTCCCGGCCCAGTCCCTTGAGATTCTCCCAGGCCTCGTACTTGGCGGCGGCGACAAAATCGAACATCCCCGGCCGCGGACCGCCGGCGTCGCCTTCGGTCGCCTGTTTGTAGAGTGCGTAGAGCCTGAGCAGCATGTCGTTGTCCGGTCTTTCGGGCAGGGTCTTGACCGCCGCCAGTGCTGCTGCGAAGCGGCTTTTGAGATCGTCGTTCATGGCCGTTTTCTCCAGGTTCGGCTGCGTTATGATGCCATAATGCCGGCTGCGGGCCGCTGCCGGAGTGTGCGCGGCACGGTAGCCCGCCGGCTCGCCCGGCGGGCGGCGCCGAAGATGCCGGACTTGGCGGTAGAGCAGCGTTGACGACGGAGAGAGGCAAAATGAGCTATTTCATTACCGGCGGCACCGGATTCATCGGCCGCCATCTGATCGCGGAGCTGGCGGCCAGGCGCAAAGGCGAAATATATGTTCTCGTGCGCCGCGGTTCGCGGGCGAAATTCAATACGCTGAAGGCCGGGCTCGGCGAGGCCGGCAAGCGCCTGGTCGCGGTGCCTGGCGATCTCACCCGGTCGCTGTGCGGCATCAGTCCGGCCGAGCGCGCCAAGCTGAAAGGCAAAATCCAGCATTTCTTTCATCTCGCCGCGATCTACGATCTGGCCGCCGGCGCCGAAGAGCAGGAGGCGACCAATATCGAAGGGACGCGCCACGCCGTGCAACTGGCCGCGGCCCTCGGCGCGGGTTGTTTTCACCACACCAGTTCGATCGCCGCCGCCGGGCTGTACAGCGGCGTTTTCCGCGAGGACATGTTCGACGAAGCGGAAAACCTGAACCATCCCTATTTCCGGACCAAGCACGAATCGGAAGGCATCGTCCGCCGCGAATGCACCGTTCCGTGGCGAGTGTACCGCCCGGCGATCGTCGTCGGCCATTCGCAAACCGGCGAGATCGACAAGATCGACGGGCCCTATTACTTCTTCAAGCTGCTCCAGAAAACCCGCCGCATGCTGCCGCCGTGGATGCCGATGATCGGTATCGAGGGCGGCCGGATCAATCTCGTGCCGGTCGATTACGTCGCCCGGGTGATGGACCACATCGCCCACAAACCGAGCTTGGATGGCAAATGTTTCCACTTGGTCGATCGTAAACCGCGGCGCATCGGTGAGATTCTGAACCTGTTCGCCAACGCCGGTCACGCGCCGCAGATGACGATGCGCATCGATGCCCGGTTGTTCAAGTTCATCCCGTCGGCGCTCAAGCAGGCGCTGGTGATGCTGCCGCCGGTCAGGCGCGTGACCCAGCACCTTTTGCGCGAACTCGGGCTGCCACGCGATCTGTTGGGGCTGATCAATTATCCGACCCGTTTCGATGCCCGTGAAACCGACAGCGCGCTCAAAGGCAGCGGCATCGTGCTGCCCGACATCGAGGACTACGCCTGGGTGCTGTGGGACTACTGGGAACGCCACCTCGATCCCGAACTGTTCATTGACCGCTCGCTCGCCGGCCACGTCCGGGGGCGGAAGATCCTGATCACCGGCGGCTCGTCCGGGATCGGCAAGGCGACCGCCGAAATGCTCGCCCAGGCCGGCGCCGAGGTGATGATCGTCGCCCGTGGCGAGGATGAGTTGCAGGCGACCGTGCAGGGGATCAAGGCCGCCGGCGGTATCGCGCACGCTTTTCGCGCCGATCTGGCCGAGCCGGACGACTGCGACCGCCTGGTCAAGGCGGTGCTCAAGGAACACGGCTGCCCGGATATCCTGATCAACAACGCCGGGCGCTCGATTCGCCGCTCCCTGGCGCTGTCCTACGACCGGTTTCACGATTTCACGCGCACCATGCAGCTCAATTATTTCGGGGCGCTCAAATTGATCCTCGGCTTTTTGCCGCACATGGAGCAGCGGCACTCGGGGCAGGTGATCAACATCTCCTCGATCGGCGTTTTGAGCAACGCGCCACGCTTTTCAGCCTACGTCGCCTCGAAGGCGGCGCTCGACGCCTTCGCGCGCTGCGCCGCCGCCGAATTCAGCGATACCGGTATCGCTTTCACCACGATCAACATGCCGCTGGTCCGCACGCCGATGATCGCGCCGACCAAAATCTACGAAAACGTGCCGACGATCAGCCCGGCGGAAGCGGCCGATCTGGTCAAGAACGCGATCATCTACCGGCCGCAGCGGATAGCAACGAGGCTCGGCATTTTCGCCCAGGTGTTGCACCTTCTGATGCCCAAGGTTTCGGAAATCATCATGAACTCGGCCTTCCGGCTGTTTCCCGATTCCGCGGCGGCCAAAGGCATGCGCGGCCGCGACGAGACGGCGTCGCAGGAACAGATCGCCTTCGCTTCGCTGATGCGCGGCATCCATTGGTGAGCCGCAGCGGTGGGTTCGGCCAAGGACGCAGGTCCAGCTCCGATCAGTCCAGGACGGACTGATCGGAGCTTCTGTCATGATCGGGTTAAGTCCCCGTTCAGCCACCGGGCGTACAATAATCCCCGATGCTGCGCTTGATCCGCCATAACCGCAAAACCACCGGCTCGGCCACGCCGCCGGCCGCCCGCGCCCGCCGCCGGCGGGCCGTGTGGTGCCTGCTGCCGGTGCTGCTTCTCGCCTTGCTGGTCGCGCTGCCGGCGCTGGCCATCGACCTGCGCAGCGCCGCCCGCCAGGCCGCGGCGCAATACCAGGGGAAAGTGATCTCGGCCGAAACGGTGGTCAAAAACGGCCGCAGGTTTCACGTGATCAGGGTCTTGACCAAGGAAGGCAAGGTCAAGACCGTGCGGATCCCGGCCGATGACTGAGCCCGATGCGCCTTTTGCTCGTCGAAGATGACGACCGGCTGGCGGCGCTGACCAGCGCCCGGTTGCGCGAGGCCGGTTATGCCGTCGATCGTGCCGCCGACGGCGAGGAGGGGCTCTACATGGCATGCGAGTACCCGGTCGATCTGGCGATCGTCGACCTCGGTCTGCCGCGCCTCGACGGCCGGGATTTGATCGCCAAACTGCGCGCTGCGGGTTCGACACTGCCGGTGATCGTACTGACCGCCCGAGATCAGTGGCAGGACAAGGTCGCTGGGCTCGAAGCCGGAGCCGATGATTATCTCACCAAACCTTTTCACACCCCGGAGTTGATCGCCCGCGTCCAGGCGCTGCTTCGGCGCAGCGCCGGTCATGCCGCGGCAGAAATCGCCCACGGCCCGCTCACCCTCAACCTCAGTTCGCAAACGGTGACACGCGAGGGACAATCGCTGGAACTGACCGCCTACGAATACAAGCTGCTCGCCTACCTTCTGCACCACCGCGGCGAGGTGCTGAGCAAGCAGGTGCTGAACGAACATTTATACGACGAGGATACCGACCCCGATTCCAATGTCCTCGAGGTGCTGATCGGCCGGTTGCGCCGCAAGATCGACCCCGCAGGGACATGGAATCCGATCGAAACGTTGCGCGGCCGCGGTTACCGGCTGCGCGCCGAAGCTTGATCGCCGCCTGTGGCCGTGAATACCCCAGGGGCGGTGGGTGAATTCGAATTGATCGAGCAAATCGCCGCGCGCCTATCGCCCAGGCGCGCCGATACCGTCCTCGGCATCGGCGACGACGCGGCGCTGATCGCGGCGGCCGGCCGGCTGGCGGTCGCTACCGATACGCTGAACGAGGGCGTGCATTATCCCGCCTGGATCCGGCCGGCCGATCTCGGTTGGAAAGCCCTGGCCGTCAACCTCAGCGATCTGGCGGCGATGGGCGCCGAACCGGCCTGGGCGCTGCTGAATCTGACGCTGCCGGCCGCCGATTGTCGCTGGCTCGCCGGCTTCTTGCGCGGTTTCGCCCGCCTGGCACGGCATTACCAAGTCGATCTGATCGGCGGTGATACGACGCGCGGCCCGTCCAGCATCACGGTGACCGTTCTCGGCCGGGCACCCGAGCGGCCGTTGACCCGGCGCGGCGCCCGGCCTGGTGATCGGGTCGCCGTTACCGGCACGCTCGGCGATGCGGCGGCCGCCTGGCACTTGCTCAGTGCTGGCGAGCCGTGCCCGGCGGCGCTCGCCCGGCGCCTGTTCCGGCCGCGGCCGCGCCTGGCCGCCGGCGCGGCTTTGGCCGGCATCGCTACCGCGGCGATCGATGTCTCCGACGGCCTGCTCGCCGATCTCGGTCATTTACTGGCCGCCGATAGTCTGGGTGCGCGCCTTGACCTCATGGCACTGCCGGTCTCGCCGGCGCTCTTTGCCCTCGGCTGGCCTGATGCCGAAAGATGGGCCGCGCAATGCACCGGTGGCGACGATTACGAGCTTTGCCTGACCGTGCCGGCCGATCGCCTGGATGAGGCCGTGGCGCGGGCTGCGGCCGCCGGCGTGCGGTTGGCGGCGATCGGTACCATCAGCCGCGCACCTGGGATCGCCTGCGTGACGCCCGGCGGCGGCCGGTGGACGGCACCGGATTTGGGCTATGATCATTTCGTTTGACGTTGTCCATGAAGGAGTGCGACTCATGTTTTACCGACTGCAATGGATGTCCTGGCTGAGTGCTGCCGCTATGCTCGCGGCCTGCGCCACTGCGCCCGGCACCGAGAGGGAGCGCGACGACCTCCGGGGTGAAGCCGATCGGGTGCTGGCCCTGGCGAAAGGGAAAGACGAAAGCCTGGCTGCCTTGTTTGACCAGGCCGCCGGTTACGCGGTGTTTCCCAAAGTCGGTAAAGGAGCGATCGGCGTCGGCGGCGCTTACGGCCGCGGTGTGCTGTACGAAAACGACCGGCAGATCGGCTATACCGATCTCAGCCAGGCGACGATCGGCCTCCAGCTCGGCGGGCAGGCGTACACCGAGATCCTGGCCTTCGAGGATCTCGCGGCATTGAACCGTTTCCGCCAGGGCAAGTTCGCCTTCAGTTCGCAGGCCACCGCGGTGGCGTTGTATTCGGGCGCTGGGGCCAACGCCAAGTTTGAAAACGGCGTGGCGGTGTTCACGATGGACGAGAGCGGCCTGATGTTCGAGGCGGCGGTCGGCGGCCAGAAATTCAGTTACCAGGCATTCGGCGAATAAGGCGGGCGGCGCTTGAACGGGAGGCGGCCGGCGGCGGTACTCGGCACGCCGTCAGGAATGCTCGCCCTCGGTTTCGGCGCGGGCTTGAGCCCGGTGGCGCCCGGTACAGCCGGGTCGCTCGCCGCGCTGCCCCTGGCCTTCGTGCTCAAGCATTTGAGCTGCCCATGGTATGCGCTGGTACTGCTAGCGGCGGTCGGACTTGGCATCTGGGCCTGCGACCGCGCCGGGCGGGCGCTCGGAGTCGCCGACCACCGGGCGATCGTCTGGGACGAATTCTGCGGCCTGTGGCTGGCGCTCGCCCTGGTGCCGAACCGCTGGCCGTGGCTGGCTGCCGGTTTTCTGTTGTTCAGATTCTTCGATATCGTCAAACCCTGGCCCGCCGGCGAGATCGACCGGCGCTGCAAAAACGGCGCCGGGGTGATGCTCGACGATCTGGTTGCCGGTCTGTGGACACTCATCGTTCTTGCCGCGGCCGGCCTGTGGCTTTGATGCCGGTCATGAATGATCCGGGCTCAGAGCGCGTCGTCACCTTCCTCGCCGGTGCGGATCCGCACGGCGCGGTCGAGCGGCAGCACGAACACCTTGCCGTCGCCGATGCGCCCCGAGGCGGCGGTGTGGACGATGGTCTCGACGACGGCGTCGGCCTGCTCGTCGGGCACCGCGATTTCGAGTTTCAGTTTGGGCAGAAAATCGACGACGTATTCGGCGCCGCGATACAATTCGGTATGGCCTTTCTGGCGGCCGAAGCCCTTGACTTCGGTGACCGTCATGCCCTGCACACCGGCCCCGGCGAGCGCTTCGCGCACGTCATCGAGCTTGAAGGGTTTGATGATCGCAACGATCCATTTCATCGCGGCTTGGTCCGAGGTGGGAAGCGGCGGAGAATGTAGCATAGCCCGTGCGCCGAAGGAGGACGACATGGTTGATTTTCGCAACATCGACGATCTGGCACGCAAATTCGGCGAGAAACTGCCCGACAGCGTGCGTGCCATGCGCGAGGACCTGGAGCAGCAGTTCCGCGCCGTCCTGAAAAGCGGCCTGGAAAAGCTCGAGCTCGTGACCCGCGAGGAGTTCGACGCCCAGCGCGCCGTGCTGGCCCGCACCCGCGAGCGGCTCGAGGAGCTGGAAAAACGCCTCGCCGATATGGAAGAGCGCGATATCGCGCCTTGACCCGGCACGGGGGCTGCTGCTTGTCGGCGGCGCCTGACACCACGCGTCGGCCGTCGCCTACATAATGCCGCGGCGGGCGCCGATCGCCCGCGGCCCGCCGGGGCTCTATGCTGGTGGCTGTTTCAACTCAGCCGCTTCGCCGATGAGTCTTGCGATCGTCCACAGCCGTGCCGCCGAAGGTATCCACGCCCCGCCGGTCACCGTCGAAGTTCACCTCGCCGGCGGTCTGCCCGGCCTGTCGCTGGTCGGCCTGCCAGAGACCGCGGTCAAAGAGAGCCGTGACCGGGTGCGCGCCGCGCTGCAAAACGCCGGTTACGATTTTCCGCAGCGGCGGATCACCGTTTCGCTGGCCCCGGCCGACTTGCCCAAAGAAGGCGGGCGTTTCGACCTGCCGATTGCGATCGGCATTCTCGCCGCCTCGGAACAGGTTGCCGCGCACGACCTGGCGGCGCTCGAGCTGCTCGGCGAATTGTCTTTGAGCGGCGAGGTCAGGCCGGTCGGCGGCGTTTTTACCGCCTCGTGGGCGGCGCGCGACGCCGGCCGGACGCTGATCGTCGCTGCCGGGGACGGTCCGGAAGCGGCGCTGATCGACGGCGCCGATGTCCGGATCGCCGAGCGCTTGTTGTCGGTCTGCGAGCACTTGAACGGCCTTTTGCCGCTGCCGAAAGCCGCCCGTCCGGCACCCGCCGTGGCCCGGCCAGGCCCAGATCTGGCCGATGTCGCCGGCCAGCACCACGCCCGCCGGGCGCTTGAAATCGCCGCCGCCGGCGGCCACCACCTGCTGCTGATCGGGCCGCCGGGCACCGGCAAGACGATGCTCGCCAGCCGCCTGCCGTCGATCTTGCCGCCGCTCACCGAAGCCGAGGCGCTGGAAGCGGCGGCGATCGCCTCGCTCAGCCGTCAGGGGCTCGACCCGGCCGAATGGAATACCCGCCGCTTCCGCGCGCCGCACCACACCGCCTCGGCAGTGGCGCTGGTCGGCGGCGGCGGCCGGCCGCGGCCCGGCGAAATCTCGCTCGCCCATCACGGCGTATTGTTTCTGGACGAGTTGCCGGAGTTTTCACGGCACGTACTCGAAGTGCTGCGCGAACCGCTCGAAGCCGGCGCGATTTCGATCTCGCGCGCCGCCCGGCAGGCGCAATTCCCGGCGCGCTTCCAGTTAGTGGCGGCGATGAACCCGTGCCCGTGCGGTTACGCCGGCGATCCTTCCGGCCAATGCCATTGCAGCCCGGATCAGATCCGGCGCTACCGCTCGCGTATTTCGGGGCCGCTGCTCGACCGCCTCGATCTCATCGTCGAAGTACCGCGCCAGCCGGTTCGTCTGCTCAACGGCCACCCCGCCGGGGCGGAACCCAGCAGCGCGGTGCGCGCCCGCGTCGTCACTGCGCGCGACCGGCAGATCGCCCGCGCCGGCCGGCACAATGCCCGGCTCGACGAACAGCAGTTGCGGCGCTACTGCCGGCTCGACGCTGCCGGCGAGGCATTGCTCGAACAAGCGCTCACCCGCCTGCGCCTGTCGGCCCGCGGCGTCCACCGCATCCTGCGCGTCGCCCGGACCATCGCCGACCTGGCCGGCCGTGACAGGATTGCCGCCGAACATCTCGGTGAGGCAATCGGCTTTAGGCGGATCAATCTTCACCCAACTGTTGCATAAATTCCCGGGTTTCTCGCCCAACGGCCAAGCTGCACTCACCCGCTTGACCGAGAATTCCGGGAATTGATGCAACAGTTGGGTTAAACCTCGATCGCCGCCCAGTGTCGCCGGCGCCAGGTCCAGGCGAAAACCAGCGCTTGGCCGAAGCGGTAACAGGCCTGTATGATCCACACGGCAAGGAGACCGCCGCCGAACATCACGCCGGCGACATAGGCCAGCGGCAGAAAGAACGCCCACTGGCCGACGAGCGAGATCACCATCGCCCGCCAGGTGGCGCCGGCGCCGTGCAGGGCGTTCATCAGCACCATGCCGGCGGTGTCAATGGCAATGATCGCGGCGGAAAGCAACAGCGGTATGAAGGCGAGTTCGAGCGTCGCTGGCTCGTGCAGGAAGATCGACAGGATCGGCCGGGCCAGCACCAAAAGCAGGGCGGCGACCGCCAGATTGATCAGAAACACCAGCCGCGCCGCGTCCCAGCCCCAGCATTCGGCATCGTCAGTGTCCTTACGGCCGAGCGCGTTGCCGACCATGCTGGCGGCGGCAATGCCGAAGCCCATCGCCGGCAGGATCACAACCAGGCCGAGCGTCATCAACACGTTGGCGGCGGCGACTTCGGCGGTGCCGATGCGGCCCAGAATCCAGATCAGAACCAGGAGGCCGCCGGAAAAGAACAGTTGCTGGCCGCTGGCCGGCAGCGACAACCGGATCTGGCGGACAAGTTCGCGGCGCGGCGGCAGGCCGCGGAAAAACCCGTGGCCGCGGGCGTGGCGCCAGGCGAAGAACAGATAAATGGCGGTGCCGGTATAGATCGAAATCGTCGTCGCCCACGCCGCGCCGCGGACGCCAAGCGCCGGAGCGCCCAGGTGGCCGAAGATCAGTACCCAGTTCAGGAAGATGTTCAGCGAGTGCATGGCGAGCAGCGTCGTGAAATAAAGGCGCGTCATGTGCACCGCGCTCCAATAGCCGCGGAAGGCGAAATTCATGCCGACGGCGGCGATCGCCAGGAGCCGGATCTGCAAATACGGCGTGCCTGAGTCGAGCACCGCATGGTCGGGATTGAGCACCGGCATGAGGGCCGGAGCCAGTGAAATCAAAAGGATGCTGAGCGGCACGCCGATCAAAAGCGCCAGCAAAAGCCCGCCGTTCAGCGCGATCGCCGTTTCGCTGTCGCGGCCTTCGCCCAGGCGGCGCGAAGCGATCGCCTGCACGCCGCTCGCCAGACCGAGCACTGCGGCCAGCGCCAGGTAATTGGCGAAGCTGCCGACGCCGGTCGCCGCCAGCGCCGTATCACCAAGGCGGCTGACCATGCCGATATCGACCAGGTTCAATATGTTCTGCGACAGCATGCCGCCGATGATCGGCAGGGCGATGGTCAGCAAGCGTCGCCGGCGCTCGGCCGGAGTCACCAGTCGTTGCTGCATTGCGGCTGTGAAATTCACGCTGCGACACCGACCGGGCTCGCCGCCACTTCGCGGGTGGCGGCGAAGCCGAGCTGTGGCCAGCGCTCTACCGTCAGGTCGAGATTCACCCGGCTGGGCGCCAGATAGACCAGTTCACCGGCGCCGTCGAGCGCCAGGTTCGCTTCGGCCTTGCGCCGGAACTCGGCGAGTTTGCCCGGTTCGCCGGCCACCCAGCGCGCGGTCGTAACATTGACCGGCTCGAACGCCGCATCGACGTTGTACTCGTCGCGCAGGCGGTGGGCGACGACGTCGAACTGCAAACTGCCAACGGCGCCTAAAATCAGATCGTTGCCGATCAGCGGCCGGAAGAACTGTGTCGCCCCTTCCTCGGAGAGCTGTTGCAGTCCTTTTTGCAGTTGTTTGCCTTTCAGCGGATCGCGCAGCCGGGCGCGGCGGAAAATTTCCGGGGCGAAATGCGGGATGCCGCCGAAAACGAGCGACTCGCCCTCGGTCAGGGTATCACCGATGCGCAGTACGCCATGGGTCTGGAGACCGATCACGTCGCCGGCGTAAGCAGCGTGTGCCGCCTCGCGCTCGCGGGCCAGGAACACCAGGGCCCCGGCGGCGCGCAGTACTTTGCCGCTTTGCACATGGTGCAGTTTCATGCCGGGCGAGAAACTGCCGGAGCACATGCGGACGAAAGCGATCCGGTCCCGGTGCTGGGGATCCATATTCGCCTGGATCTTGAAGACAAAGCCGCTGAACGTGTTTTCCTCCGGGCGGACGGTCCGGGTGCCAGCGTCCCGCGAGCCGGGCGCCGGGGCGGTATCGACAAACTGGTCGAGCAGCGCGGTGACACCGAAATTGTTGATCGCCGAACCGAAGAACACCGGAGACTGGCGGCCGGCGAGATAGGCATCGCTGTTGAAAGTGTGGCTCGCACCGCGCACCAGTTCGATCTCGGCGCGCAGGTCGGCGGCCTGATCCCCGAGGCGGCGGTCCACTTCCGGCGAGTCGAGTCCGGCAATCACCTCGGCCGGCTTGGCCAAAAAGTTGCGGCCGCTTTCGTAAAGCAATACCCGGTCGTCGAGCAGGTGATAGACGCCCTTGAACCGCTTGCCCATGCCGATCGGCCAGGTGACCGGGGCGCATTCGATGGCCAGGATTTTCTCGATCTCGTCGAGCAGTTCCAGCGGTTCGCGGCCTTCGCGGTCGAGCTTGTTGATGAAAGTCATGATCGGCGTCGCCCGCATCCGGCAGACCTCCATCAGCTTGATCGTCCGCTCCTCGACGCCCTTGGCGCAGTCGATCACCATCAACGCCGAATCGACCGCGGTCAGCGTGCGGTAGGTGTCTTCGGAAAAATCGGCGTGACCGGGCGTATCGAGCAGGTTGATCACCCGGCCGCGATACGGAAACTGCATCACCGACGAGGTGATCGAAATGCCGCGCTCGCGTTCCATCGCCATCCAGTCGGACGTGGCGTGGCGGCCGGCCTTGCGCGCCTTGATCGAACCGGCGAGCTGGATCGCGCCGCCGTAGAGCAGCAGCTTTTCGGTCAGCGTCGTCTTGCCGGCGTCGGGGTGCGAGATGATGGCGAACGTCCGGCGGCGGGCGATTTCGTCGCTTAAATCGGTGGTCATGTGTTGAGGAATCCAGAAAAACGTGGGCGCGCCGGGCGAATTATGGCGCGCCGATCGAAACGATCATTTTATCAGCGTCAGCGCCGGATCAAATCGCCGCAGCCCGGATTATTCATGACCCGCTCGTCGCGAGACGGTTCCAGGCCCTGTAGCTGTGGCATTTCGCGACCGAGCACACCAGAAACGTACTTGACTGTACGGTGAGGATGTGCGACCGAGTGAAATGTCGCAGATGCAGTGCATGGGGCCGTCGCAGTAGAGGGGGTCATGAATAATCCGGGCTCAGGGCAGCAGTTCTTCGCCCGCCGGCGGCGGAAATTGATGAAATGGCCGAGGGCCAGCGTCACACCGCTTGCCGAGGTCAGGATTTTCTCGCCGGCCGTACCCAGCAGGTCGTGCCCGAGGACCGCCGCGAACACCAGCCCTAGAACCCCGAGGCTGCCAAACACCACCATCGCCAGGCTGTGGTGCCGGCGCCAGCCGACGGCGAACGCGGCAAGCGCCAGCGGCAGGATCAAGACCAAAAGCCCGATATGGAACCAGCGATCGCCGGCCAGACTGCCGAGCAGCACCGGCGCGAGGCTGACAGCCAGCGGCAACAGCGTGCAATGCACCAGGCAAACCCCGCCAAGCCCGATCCCGGCCAGGTCGAAAAACATCGAAACGCCGTTTTGGCGGACGGTGCGGTGGGCGGCATGACCGGGGAGCGTGTCGGGCATCGCGACGGAAGTTCCGAAAAATTACATTATAACATTACAAAAACGCGCCCCGCTCACCCGATTTTATGAGGAAGCATTTCTCGCGAACCTCGGTCTCGTTTTGGCGGCCGGTGAACCCAGTGAACCCAGGAGAAATCCGGCCGGCCCGAAGCCCTTGGCGGCTGCCGCCGCAAATGGTTGGGGCCGACTGTCTGCAACCCTTTCGGCACGCAGACGAGGCTTCCGATACGACGAAGCGCGTTTGCGGTAGAGGGTTTGTAGCGATGGCGCAGAATCCGGATGATTCGCACGCCGCCTGGGCCCGAGCCTGACCTTCCCTGATCCGGGTGCGTGCTGTCGTACCGCATCGTAAGCAGGTATCATTGATACCGGCGCGGCCGCCCGGCGATGCCCGGGGAAATCAGTGGCCGGGGTTCCGATGGCCGGGGGTATGCAAAGCGTTCAGGGGCGCGCCGATCAATCACCTTCACCGATTGGGTGAGCTATCATGAACAGTAAACCCAATAGTAAACACTATCTGATTGCCTCGCTAGGGGCCGGACAGTTGGGTCAACGCCATCGTACTCAAGGATTTCTGGGCGGCGAACGTCGCCACCGAGATGATGCGGCCGATGGGAGAGGAGGTCATGTGGGCGATCATTGCCGCTTGCCTGCTGCAAGGGGTGGCCCTCGGCTACTTGTTCGCCAAGGGGCATGAAGGGAAAGGCTGGACGGAGGGCGTCCGCTTCGGCCTCGCCATCGCCTGCTTTATCGCCGGGTTGTATCTGTTGTTCTATGCGATACAACCCTGGGGGCTGGTGCCGACGGCCGTTTCGATCGTTGTCGACGGCATCATGTACACCGGCGCCGGTATCGTTCTGGCGGTGCTGTACAAGCGCTGAAGGATGCAGCATCCTGTGGCGGGCCGCCGGCAGGAAGATGGCGGCCCGCCGTCATTTTTACCACGATGGACACGAAGGAACACGAAGGATGGAATTTCGGTGATTTCTCGTTTCTATCTGGCAACAGTCGGCCATAAATCATAGCCGCGGCAGGCGGCCTACGGCCGGGCGGTGTTCCGCCGCAAGGCTTCTTCCGCCTGCGGCGAAACCGCACGGCCTCTATTGCCTGAGCTGCGTAGCGGTGAAAGAAGGCAACGAGACACCGAATTTGTGCAAAGGAGTCTCAGTCGTCCCCGGCGATGTGCTTCAGAATAAACGCGTATTCCAGCGCCGTATCGCGCAGGCGCTCGTAGCGGCCGGCGCCGCCGCGGTGGCCGGCGCTCATGTCGATGCGAAACAGCAGTTCCTGGTCGCCGGTTTTAGTGTGGCGCAGTTTGGCGACCCACTTGGCCGGTTCCCAGTACTGGACGGCGGGATCCCACAGCCCGGTGGTGACCAGCATGTTCGGGTAGTCGTGTTCCGCAACGTTGTCGTACGGCGAGTAACTCATCATGTAGCGGTAGTATTCCGGATCGGCCGGGTTGCCCCATTCATCGTATTCGAAGGTGGTCAGCGGAATCGATTCGTCGGACATCGTCGTGATCACATCGACGAACGGTACGCCGGCGATCAGCACCTTGAAGGTCTCCGGCGCCATATTGGCGACGGCGCCGATCAAAAGTCCGCCGGCCGAACGGCCGGCGCCGGCGATGCGCCCGGGGTCGGCCCAGCCGATTTTAGCCAGACCGCGCGCCACAGCGATGAAATCGGTGAAGGTGTTGCGTTTGTTGAGCAGTTTCCCGGCTTCGTACCACGCCCGGCCGAGTTCCTGGCCGCCGCGGATATGGGCGATGGCCGAGACGAAGCCGCGATCGACGAGGCTCAGCACCTGCGGCCTGAAATTCGGCAGGTAGCTGATGCCGTAGGCGCCGTAACCGGAAAGATACAGCGGGTGGCGGCCGTGCGGGTCGGCGCCGGCGCGGTGCAGCAGGGTGACCGGAATCGCCGTGCCGTCGCGCGCCGCGATGTCGAGGCGCGTCACCTGGTAGCGCGCGGCGTCGAAATCGTCGCCGGCGAACGACTGCTTGCGCAGGGTGCGTTCGCGGCTGGCGAGATCGACATCGTATATCCTGGGCGGTACGGCGGGCGATTCGTAACGGTAGCGCAGGTACGGCGCCTTGGCTTCGGGGTTGTTGTCGAGCCGGGCGACATAGGCCGCCTCGTCGGCGGCAAGATGGAAGCTTTCGCCGCCATCCAACGGCACGACGCGGATTTTCATTGTCCCCTGCTCGATTTCCTCGATGGCGACGTGGTTTTCCAGCACATGCATGCCGTGCAGCAACACATCGGGGCGGCCAGCGACGAGCTCTTCCCAGTGCGCCGGATCGTAACCCTGGCCGAGCGGATATCGCACCAGCCTGAAGTTCGGCGTGTTCAGATTGCTCAGCAGATAAACGTTCTCGCCGCTGACCTCGGCGGTGTATTCGTGCCCGGCGCGGCGCGGTGCGACGCTCTGTGCCGGGCGTTCGGGCTGCGTTGCCGGGATGACATGCATTTCGCTGGTCAAGGTCGAATCCTGGACGATCTCGATCCACCGCCCGTCGCGCGAGCGGGAAACGGTGGTATAGAACGCCGGATCGTCTTCCTGCAAGACCAGCACATCTTCAGCCGGGTCGCTGCCGATGCGGTGGCGCCAGACCTGCCACGGGATCAGCGTTTCGTCTTGCAGGCGCACGTAGAACACCGTGCGGTTGTCGGCGGCGAAGGCGATCGCCGGCGAGGCCATTTCGATGACTTCCGCGGCTTCTTCGGCGCCGCTCAGGTCGCGGAAGCGGAGGCGGTAGATGCCGCGGCTTTGCGTATCCTCGCTCCACGCCAGCCAGCGGTCGTCGGGCGAGACCTCGAAGGTGCCGACCTGGTAGAAATCGAGCCCGGCACCCAGCTCGTTTTCATCGAGCAGTACTTCCGGTTCGCCGGCGGGCCAGGCGGCATCGGTCAGCCAGCGCACGTGCTGCGGCAGTTCCTTGCCGGCGATGTAGCGCGTTGCGTACCAGGCGTGGCCGAGCCGGTACGGCACTTCGGAATCGTCGGGTTTGATGCGGGACGCGAGTTCCTGATACAGCGTTTCCTGCCGGGTCTTTTCATCGGCCATCCGCGCCTGGGTGTAGGCGTTTTCGGCTTCTAGGTAGGCGAGCACCTCGGGGGCGGTGCGCGCATCGTCGCGCAGCCAGTACCATGGGTCGTCGCGATTTTCACCGTGCAGGGTCAGGGTGTACGGGCGCTGAGCGGCGAGCGGCGGAGCCGGATCGCCGGCAGCGGGCGGAGTGGGTTGGCAGGCGGTGGTCATCATCGTAATCGGCACAATCCAAACAAAGAGGTCACAAATCGACAGCGGACGTTTCTTGACGGGTATTTTCATCGCTATCCCCAACGGGTGGTACGGGCCGGCCGGCCGCGGCCGGCCGCTTGTTGAAAATCACGGCGCAGCGCGGCGAGTGCGACACCGGGATCGGCGGCACGCATCAAAGTCTCGCCGACCAGGATGGCGCGCACCCCGGCGCGCCACAGTCTTGCGCAATCGGCGCCGTCGCGGATACCGCTTTCGCCGATCGCCAGCGCCGGCGGTGCAATGCGCGGCGCGAGCCGCTCGCCGATCGCAAGATCGGTGACGAATCGTCTGAGGTCGCGGTGGTTGATGCCGACCAGTTCGGGCGAGAGCGCCAGCGCCCGTTCAAGTTCGGCTTCATTGTGCACCTCGATCAGCGCCGCCAATTGCCGATCTGCGGCATAAGCATGAAGCTCGCCGAGACGGTCGCCGGGCAGCGCCGCGGCGATCAGTAATACCGCATCGGCGCCGATCAGCCGCGCTTCGTCGATCTGCCATGGATCGAGCGTAAAGTCCTTGCGCAGCACCGGCAACTCGCACGCCGCGCGGGCGGCAATCAGGTGGTCCTCGTGACCTTGAAAGTACGGCGCGTCCGTGAGCACCGAAAGGCAGGCGGCGCCGGCAGCGGCGTATTGTTCGGCGTGCCGGGCGGGCGCGAAGTCCTCGCGAATCACGCCGGCGCTCGGCGAGGCGCGTTTGATTTCGGCGATCACCGCCAGGCCGTCGCGTTCGGCGGCGCGGCGCAAGGCCGCGGCGAACGGCCGGGGCGATGGCAAATCAGCTATTTTTGCTAACAAGTCGCATGCCGGAAGACGTGCCCGACGCTCGGCGATTTCCAGGCGTTTGGTCACCAGGATGCGGTCGAGTATGGTGCCTCGATCGTTCATCCGCCGGCCTCGGCGGGCGTTTGTCCGGCTCGCGCCCGGGTGAATTCAGCCAATTCGCCGACCAGATGCCAGGCATGGCCCGAAGCCTGTATTTCACGGGCGAGTACGATTCCGGCAGCCAGGTCGGCCGTCAGATCGGCGGCATACAGCGCGGCGCCGGCGTTCAACGCCACGATATCAAACGCCGCACCCGGTTTGCCGCTCAGCGCCTCTTCGATCAGGGCGAGTGATTCGCGTGGTTCAGCGACCGCAAGTCCGGCCAGTGGCCGGCGCTCGATACCGAATTGTTCGGGCGCGATTGAAAAGCGGTTGATCTCGCCGTCTTTCAGTTCGACAACCGAAGTCGGAGAAGCGAGACTGATCTCATCGAGGCCGTCCTCGGCATGTACAACCAGAACATGTCGGCTGCCGAGTGCCGCCAGTGTTTTGGCGAGCGGTTCGAGCCAGCGTTCAGCGTAAACCCCGATCAATTGTTTCGCCGCCCCTGCCGGGTTGGTCAGTGGGCCGAGCAGGTTGAACAGTGTGCGCACGCCGAGTGTGCGCCGTACCGGCACGACGTAGCGGGTTGCCGGATGATGCGCCGGGGCGAACAGAAAGCCGATCCCCAATGTCTCAATTGCCGCGGCGACCGTTGCTGGATCGGCAGTCAGATCGACACCGGCCGCCTCGAGGACGTCGGCGCTCCCACTGCGGCTGGAGACAGCGCGGTTGCCGTGCTTGGCAACTTTAGCGCCGCCGGCGGCGGCTACGAAAGCGGCGGCGGTCGAGACGTTGAAGATCGCCGTGCCGTCGCCGCCGGTACCGCAGGTGTCGACCAGATGCTCGTGCTGCACATCGAGGCGCAGCGCATGACGGCGTAATACCTCGGCCGCGGCGGCGATTTCCTCGACCGTTTCGCCCTTGGCGGCCAGGGCGGCGAGAAAAGCAGCGATGTGCAACGGCTCGGCCGTGCCATTCATGACTTCGCCGAGCGCACCGTGCATCGTTGAAGGATCGAGATCGCGTCCCTGAACCAGCATGGCGAGCGCGGTACCGAGCGCGCTCATGCCGCTGCCTCGGCGGCTTGCGGGATATTGAGCTTCAGGCCGGCGATATCGACCCCGAGGAAATGAGCGAGCAGCGCGTGGCCGTGTTCGGTGAGGATGGACTCGGGGTGGAACTGCACGCCTTCGACGGGAAACTCGCGATGCCTGAAACCCATGATTTCGTCGATTTCGCCGTGTTCGTCCACGGTCCACGCCGTCACTTCCAGCACCTCGGGCAGACCGTCGCGGGCGACGATCAGCGAGTGATAGCGGGTTGCGGTGTAAGGTGAGGGCAGGCCGCGGAAAACCCCTTCGCCGCGGTGGTGGATCGGCGAGGTCTTGCCGTGCATGATGTGCCGGGCGCGCACCACCTCGCCGCCGAACGCCTGGCCGATGGCCTGGTGGCCGAGGCAGATGCCGAGGATCGGAATGCGGCCGGCAAAGGCGGTGACCAGATCCAGGCAGATGCCGGCCTCGTTCGGCGTGCACGGCCCGGGTGACAGCACGATGCGTTCGGGAGCCAGGCGCTCGATTTCGTCAAGCGTGATTCGATCGTTGCGCCGGGTCGTGACCGCGGCGCCGAGTTCGCCCAGGTACTGCACCAGGTTGTAGGTGAACGAATCGTAGTTGTCGATCATCAAGACGTTCATTTAGTGTCCTGTCACACGTCTAATGACGCCTCCAGCGAGGTGAAAAGCGGCCAGATGTAAGGCACTTACCCGCCGGGATAGCCATCTTACCTCAAGGGCAAGCAACGCCGCAGATGGCCGTTTATCGCCTCGCCCGAAGGGAGCCACCGAGCCGCGCCATTGCCGCGTTGCAGCGCTAGACAAGGGCGCGCCATTGCTGGCGCGCTGTGCCTTGCACTGACACGGCTCGGTGGCTCTGAAGGCGCCATTAGACGTGTGACAGGACACTAGCGCTTCCCGGCTTCGTCGATCGCCTGTTGCAGCACGGCGCATTTGTTCATCGTTTCGTGCCACTCGTCCGCCGGATCGGAATCGGCGACGATGCCGGCGCCGGCCTGGATGTGCAGTCTGTTGTTCTTGATCACCGCGGTGCGGATGGCGATTGCGAAATCGGCGGCGTCCCACCAGTTGAGATAACCGACGGCGCCGCCATAGACGTTGCGGCGCATCGGTTCGATCTCGGCGATGATTTCCATGGCCCGGTGCTTCGGCGCCCCCGACAGGGTGCCGGCGGGGAACACCGCCGCCAGGGTGTCGAGCGGGGTCATTCCCGGTTTCAGCCGGGCGCTGACTTCCGAGACGATGTGCATGACATGCGAATAGCGCTCGATCACCATCTGTTCGGCGAGCACCACGCTGCCGGTCGCCGCGACGCGGCCGAGGTCGTTGCGGCCGAGGTCGATCAGCATCAGGTGTTCGGCGCGCTCTTTGGGATCGGCGAGCAGTTCCCGTTCGAGCGCCAGATCCTCGGCCACGGTTGTGCCGCGCGGCCGGGTACCGGCGATCGGGCGGAGCGTCGCCGTGTCGCCCTCGACCCGGACCAGCACCTCGGGCGAGGCGCCGACGATCTGAAAATCGCCGAAATCGAAAAAGTACAGATACGGCGAAGGATTCAGGCTGCGCAAGGCGCGATAGACGTCGAGCGGCGCGGCGCCGAGCGCGCAGGTCATGCGCTGCGACAGCACCACCTGCATCGCGTCGCCGGCGGCGATGTAGTCCTTGATCCGCGCCACCGCCTGCTCGAAATGGGGCTGGTCGAAGCCGTATTCGAAATCGGCCGCCTGGCGGTTGCCCGGCGGGCGCGGCGGATAACCGGGGCTGCCGGAGCGCAGCCGGTGCTCGAGCTGGTCGAGCCGGCGCTGCGCCGCGTACCAGGCGTCGGCGCGGCCCGGATCGGCGTTGACGATCAGATACAGCCGGCCGAACAGGTTGTCGAACACCGCCACTTCGTCGCTGATCAAAAGCAGGATGTCGGGGACCTCCAGCCTGTCGGGCAGATCGAACAATTTCAGCGCCGGTTCAAGGTAGGCCGCCGTTTCGTAGCCGAAATACCCGACCAGGCCGCCGCTGAACTTGGGCAGCGCCGGGTCGGGCGGCACCTTGAAACTCTGTTTCAGCAGCCCGATCCGCGCCAGCGGGTCGCTGACCGCCTCCTCGCCCTGCAATCGGCCGTGATCGAACAGCCGAAAGCGCCCGTTCTGGAGTTCGACGCGCCGCCTGCAGGGCAGGCCGATGATCGAATACCGCCCCCAATTTTCGCCGCCCTGGACTGATTCGAGCAGGTAGGCATTCGGCCCGTCGGCCAGTTTGAGATAGACGCTGAGTGGCGTATCGAGATCGGCGAGCACCGTACGGTGCACCGGAATCCGATTGTAGCCCTCGGCGGCGAGGTGGTTGAAACGGGTCTGGTCCACACGGCTTCCCGGCGTAAAACGGTCATTTTACCCAACTGTTGCATAAATTCCCGGGATTCTCGGTCAAGCGGGCGAGTACAGCTTAGCCGATTGCCCGACAAATGCGTCGGGAACGCAACGCGGCTCGCGCGGAATGCCGAGATTGGTTCTCAATGTGCCTCCAGCTTGGGCAGAAACCGGGCGCGTCACCGTTTGTGAATTCGAGGTTTTGATTAATATATTCATAACTTACTGATTTAATTAAGAAATATAGAAATTCGAGCAAAATTTATGCAACTGTTGGGTTTACCGTGCCCGCCGCTCGCCACGGTTGTCGCCGGCGGGCCGGCGGCAGGATGGCGCGGGGCACATCACCGACTCGGCTTCCCCGCTAGCCGGAGGCGCTCGACGATTTCCCCGCCTGTGAGATGCCGTTCGATGACCTCGTCGAGGTCGGCCTCGTCGAGGTAGGTGTACCAGACCGCTTCCGGGTAGATGACGCTGACCGGCCCGAGGTCGCAGCGGTCCAGGCAGCCGGCGGTGTTGACCCTGACCCCGCCCGGCCCGTCCAGCCCCAGGGCCTTGATCCGCGCTTTGGCGTAGTCCCGCAGGCGGGCCGAATCGCACCGCCCGCAGCTCGGCCGGCCGCTGGACTCGGCGCGGACGTTGGTGCAGAAAAACCAGTGGTTGCGGTAGTAACTCATTGAAATACCCTAATAAATTTTTCGCTTGATCAAGAATTAACAAAAAAGAAAGGTTCTCATCATTATTTGACACCCCGATCGGCGGTCTGATAGATCGCGAAAGACCGCGAAACTGGAATGGCCCGAAGACAAGCGAGGTGACCTGGGCGATTCGAACGGCATCGCGGAAGGATATAACCAAACCGCCGGCATTGTTGACCCGCGGTGAGGCTAAAGGAATTGATCCCCTGCCACGGACCCGGCAGGGGCGGTGTGAAACCGGAACCGTGGGCGGCTGGGAACGCCCCCCCGGGCAGCCGGTGGACCAGGGCAGGTCCAGGCAAGGAGAAAGACCATGAAAACGACGGCGAGGTTACGGATAAGGGATTGGTGCGCGGCAGCGTTGCTGCTGGCGGCCATTGTGATGGTACCGGCATCGGCCGGGGCGATCGAGGTGCACGTGTCGATCAATATCGTCGATACAGCGGGCCTCCTCAGCCATCCGGCAGGTGAACGGCAGCCTTCGGCGCTGAACGCGCTGATGGCGGAAGAACGCCGTCGGGCGGGGGCCGCGGAGGGATCCGCGGTCTCCAAAGAGGCGGCACGCTTCGCCGTCGAGCAGTGTTACGCGCAGTTGCCGGCCGGCTACCGGGCGCTGCACGAAGCGCGCTTCGTCCGCCAGTGGGGCGCCCTGGGCAGCGACGAAGTCATGACCCGTATGCTCGGCGAATGGCAGCGCCTCAATGCCCTGCCGTGTAGCACGGCAAGGTAAGCGGGTTTTTAACGCGGCACGCCGCATCGCCTGTCTGCTCTCTAAACCGTATAGTCGGTCGTCACTACACGCCCCCTGAGGGCAGGGAAGTGCCGGCGCCCGTCTTTTCATTTAGTCATTCCGGATGTGCCCGTATCTCCCTCTCCGTCATTTCGGACGCGCTCTCATCTCCTCGTTTGTCATTCCGGACGCGACCGCGGCAGCGGGCGCGAGCCGGACAAATTCGTCGGGAACGAATTTGGACGTGCCGCAGGCGACCGGGCAGGGGTGCGCGCCAGGACGGCGCGCATATATCCAGAAAAATATTGTCTCTCGCCAAGACCGCCAGGATTTACAAAGCCACACGCGAATGGCATATCGATTTGCCTTAACATGGATCGAACGGTTCACAAACGCCATCACACATTGGCTTCCACCACGAAGTCCATATAAGGGCACGAAGCGCGCGAAGGGGCTGAAAAATGGTGGTGAGATCCGTCTTCGCGATCCTGGCGAGAGGTAAGTCTTAAACCTGGCCGGATGATTCATGGCCCGGGTTAAAAACCGGTTGGCGCTTCGGGGAAGCGGTTTTCCATGCCGTCTCTGAGCAGGACTTCGGGCGGCCAGGGGTATTTCAGGCAGATCGCGCCGGTGCCGGGGATGGCGGTGCTCTGGTTGCAGGCGAAATTGACCGCTGATTGCAGTTCCTGCTGCTGTATGCCGATCGTCACGCTGGTGCTGGCGGGCAGCGGATCGGCATATTGCAGTACGATGGCGCGGCTTTCGTGGTACAGCACGGCTTGAAAATTGAGGCCGTCCGGCGGACCGCCCAGGACACCCCAATCGTTCCATTCGATGACACTGCATGGTTCGTCTTGACCGGCGCCGGGCCGCGGGCAGGGAGCGAAAAACTGCGCGTGCAGCGTGCCGTTTGTGCCGTCGAGATCGTCGTGCAGGATCAGGATCCGGCCGAGCCGGGTGGCGTTGTTCTCCGGCACCTTGGGCAGCGGGCAGCCGTTGCGCCAGTCGCCGCCGTCGTCGCCTTGGGCATCGGCGGCAAAGGCGAGATAACCGTTGGTCGAAACCATCAGGTCGGATTCGAGCCGGCCGTAAAACTCGAACGGCAGGGCAAGCGGCCAGCTCGCGGCGCCGTCGTCGGCGGCCGGTTCGCTGCCGGCGGGCTCCGGCACCAGCAGCGTACCGGCCGTGGTATCGATCCATTGCCGCGGGCAGGCCGGCCCGCTCTCGATGGTGTAGCTGAAGCGGTCGGACGAGAATGTCGTCGTGTCCTCGCGCGGCTGGGCCGCCGCCGGCGGCGCGGCTGTACCGGCGGCGATGAGGGTAAGGGCATAGAGCAGGCGGGAGCGCATCAGTTCACCCTCCCTTCGAAAATTTCGAAGTTGTCGTTCGGTATGCCGTTCTGGCCGAGCGGATCGATTGCAGCGGAGAAATAGACGATCGGCCCGGTGCCGCCGCGGGCGATGGTGAAACCGTCCAGGTCGGGCGTATCGGCAAGCAGTGTCGAAATCTGGCTGACCATATCGACATGGACGATCTGACTTGCAAAGGTCACGAGGTTCAGGCGTTCTTGCACGAGGTCATTGCCGTTGTTCTCGTCGAGAATGCGGACCTGCAATACCGGCGACAACAGGTCGCTCTGGCCGACCAGCAAGGCGGTACCTTGATTCATCGCCCGGCGAAAAGCCGAAACGTTGCCGAAGCTGTCCATGGCCACATAGGCGATCAGGTTGCCGTCGGTATTGATATCGACCACATCGCTGGATGCCGGGCCGGGGTTATCGACCAGGGCGAAACTGCCGGCCCCGGTGCGCAGAAAACGGAACACTCGCATATCGCCAGCGGGGTTCAAACCCCCATGATTGCACTTCGAGGCGAAAGCGACGAAATTGCCGCTGTTGGCGCCGTTGACCTCCGGAGCGTAGTCCATACAGCCGGCGGCGCCCTGGTTGTTGATGAACGCCCCGTTGTTCCACAGCACCATTTTGGTGTTGGTGCCGCCGTTGATCAGAAAATCGGCACAGGTGCTCAAAAACGCGATCCGCAAGCCGTTGTCGTTGATCGACGGCGCGGTATTGTCGCACCCCGTGGTGTTGGTGATCTGTAAGATCGCGCCGTTGTTGCGGTCGATGCGGTAGATCTCCTGATTATCGCCATCGGTGGCGCGCGCCGCCACCGCGACCCAGCGCCCGCCGCGGGCGATATCAATATCTTCGATGATATTGTCGGGATTGCTGTTGGTGAACGCGGTGAGCCGCGTGAAGACCCCGCCGCTTTGCGCATAGACCTGTTCGCTGAACAGCGGGTTATCGCCGGTGAGATTACCATTGGAGGCGAAAACGACGACATTACCGGTGCTCGACGAGGCCGGCCGGCGGTTGGCGATCAAACGCTGCACCAGGACGCCGTTTTTGACCTCGACCGGCATCTCTTGGGCCGTGATCGTCCGCTGCACCAGGCTGGGGGTGCCGTCCGGGGCGCACGAGCGGTCGAGGCGGACGTTGTCGATGATCAATCCCGAATCGAACTGATTGTCGGCCTGATCGGCGACGAAGAAAATGGCCGGGATATTGTTGGCGCCGTTGACCGCGCCGGGAATATCGACGCAGGCGCTGGAGATCGGCGCCATGCCGTTCTGAAACACCGAATTGTCGGTCGGCCCGGTGCTGTTGATCACGACCTGCGGCAGGACGCTGGCCGGCGCATCGGGAAACGGCGAGGCGCCGCCCGGTTTGTTGGTGCTGCCGCTGAAAACGAGTTGGCCGTTGAGGAACAACCCGAAGACATCGTCAAAATTAAAAGCTTCGTTCTGTTCGGAGGTCGGAAAAGCCCATTCGAAGCGCAGCACTGCCGGGGCGAAGTCGAAGGCCAGGTTGGTGGAGAGCGTCGTGACATCGTCCTCGTTGATGCCGTTGTTGTCGATATTGAACGCCGTGCCGCCGACATTGCCCGGCCCGGTGCTGAGCAGCGCGACGAAGCTGCCGTCGGGAATGACCGGCGGGTTGCCGGTAAATGCCGCCGCCGGCAGGCTCTCGACGCGGGCCTGAACCCCCGGTGTCCAGCCGGTCAGGCCGTTTTCGAAGCTGCCGTTGGGCACGAGTTGGGCGAGTGCGCCGGTTGCGGCGAGCACTGACGGGAGCAGCACCAGGACGCGGCGCAGCATGGTTTGTTGCTGAATCATCGGTCCTCCTCGCCGGGACACGGCAGATCCACGCCGATATCCTGCGCGAAAACAAATTCGTTGTCCAGTGTAACTTCGAGCCGCACGATCTCGTCGCCGGCGAGCCGCACGCGGTAGCGCCCCGGCTTGAGATTGTCGATCCGGTAAAAGCCGAAGGCGTTGGTCGTGACGCGGCCGACGACGGCGTCGCCGGCATCGAGCACTCCGAGCGCGGCGCGCGGCAGCGGGCAGCCGCCGGTGCCGGTGACGCGGCCGGCGAAGCCGAGCCGCAGTTCGGTGGCGAATACCACATGGCTCACCGCGCCGGCGGTGACCTGCACCCAGAACTGTTCCTTGACCGGGTGCAGTTCGAGTGGCAGGCCGTCGAGATCGAGTTTGACGCGGTACAGGCCGGGCGGCAGGAACGGGATGCTGAAGCGGCCGCCCTGTTCGGTGCGCGTTCTGATCTGATGATCGACCAGGATCGCGACGCCGCTCAAGTCGAACTTGCCTTCGACCCCGGCCGGCGGTTCGATCGCCCCGGTGATCGCGCCGCGATCGACCAGCGCCCGGCGGAAGGCGCCGCGCCCGAGGCCGCCGCCGAGGCTGAAATCGGCGACTAGGCTGAGCGTCAGTACGGTATCGGGGCCGAGGCCGGGTACTTTCGTGAAAGGATCGCGGAACACTTCGGCACGCGCTCTGAGGCCGGGCATGAATTCGTAATCGCCCTGCACTAAAAAGCCAGGTTTCGAGTTGCCGAACAGCGCGCCGAGGGCGAAGCCCAGGCTGCGCACGCCGGCGGTGCTGCGCCGCCAGGTGACGCCGAGGCGTTCGCCGGCCAAGTCGCGATCGATCGCCTGCACGAACAGGTTGTCCCGGTCGGCGAAATTCCACACCCACTGGGCGCTGCTTTCGTCTTCGTTGTACACCGCGGTGAAATCGTGGCGGTCGGTGGGCCGCCAGAAGCCCTGCACCGTGTAATCGCCGTCGAAGTCGGGGCGGCCGCGGAGCAGCAGGCGGTCGGTTGGCCGAAAATCGGCGGCCGGCAGAAAAAAATCGAAGCGTTCGTCGGCCGATTCGAAATCGCGGCCGACGAGCGACACTTGCCACATCTCGTTGAAGCGCCAGCCGGCTTCGCCGAACAGGTCCTCGGTCTTGCCTTCGCGGCCCAGCCAGCCGTCCGGTTGGCGCTGCGCGAAACCGCGCCAAAAGATGTGCTGCTGGCGGTTGTCGAGTTCGAAGCGCCAGCCGGTCAGTCCCCCTTCGCCGCGCGCCGCCTGCGCCGAGGCGAAGCCGAGCCGGCTGAGATTGGCGTGCAGCGCGGCAAATCCGGTGTCGATTTCGTCGGCGTGCTGGTAGATGGTCTGCAACGTCAGCCGGTCGGTCAGCGCGTATTGCGCATCGACGAAGCCGGCGGCGTCGAGTTCGATCTCCGGATCCTCGATCAGGTTGCCGTCGACGCCGGTGCCGCCCTGGACCAGCAAGGTGCCGGCGGGCAAGGTCTGGTTGGTGTTGAAGCCGCTGAAATCCTGGATATCGATCGGCGAGCCCTCCTGGCCCTGTTCGAAGACCCAGACCTCGATCTTGACTACCGCGCCGCTCGGCAGATCGATGTCGCGGAACTCGAAGCGGCCGTCGAGGGCGATGATGTCGCGCGCCACCGGGCGGTCTTCGATGCGCAGTTCGGCGATGCCGCCCGGCGGCCCTTCGCCGATAAAGGTACGGACCGCGCCTTGCTGGTTGGCGATCAACTGGCCCTGCTGCACTTGGTCGGTGAACAGCCCGATCTGGCGGTTGGCGAAGGCCATCTGGCCGCCGGTGAATTCGAAACCGCCGAGCAGTGTGGTCAGCGAGACGGTCTGGTTGCCGAGAAAATACCGCCGGCTTCCGGCGCTTTTGACCCAGGCGTAATCCTCGATGAACGGATCGTCGTCGATGTAATCGCGCACCCGGGTCTGCCAGAAGCCGCCGAACAGGCTGCCGCCGGTGTCGGTCAGGGCCGAGGTGAAGTTCGACGAGCGGTCGTCGCGATGGACGATCTCGGTGCGCAGGAACGACACATTGGCCACGCCGGCTTCGATTTCGGCGGCGGCCGTGGGCTTGACGATCTCCTCAGGGCGGATCGCGGCGCGCGGCGGCCAGGCCAACTGGATGGCCAGCGCGAAAAGCTGGCGATCGAAGGTGAGCGGGCTGGCCAGCCGTTGGCCGGCGAGCGCCAGCGGCAGCACGATCTGGCCGTCGATCTCGCGCCATTCGCCGGCGGTGAAACGCGCCGGGCCGAGCGGTGTTGTGAGGACGATTTCGTCATCGCTGCGCTGCACCCCGAGTTCCAGTTCGCGCGCCAGGCCCTCGACCTCGACGAATTCGGCGCCGGTTTTTTGATCGATTGCGACCAGAAGTTCGCCGCGCTCTTCGCGGCGGTTGACGAGCAGCGGGGCGATGAACAGTTCCGGCGCCGCGCCGTCCCACAGCGTTTGCGTTTCGAGCAGCAGTGCGGCGCGGGAGTCCATCGCCGGCGCGAGCATTACCACGGCCGAGACAAAATAGCGATACAGCGACGCGGTGCAGCGGTGCCACAGAGCGGGGCGGTTGGCGGAGGTGGCGGAGAAGGTCGCCCGGAAAACGGTTGGATCAATGCTCGGCATGATCCACCTGGGTGACGTTCAGGGAGGAATCGAGGACGACCTCACCCAGATGGCCATCCAAGTCCACGATCAGATCCGTCTCGTCCCCTGCGAGTGCGGGTAAGGTCAGGCGCACGGTGCGCCGGTCGCCGGGCATCACCGGCGTTGTCGGCAAGGCGCCGGCGGCGAGCATGCCGGCGGGCAGCTCGGCATCGGGCCGGGTGAGCGCCGGGTCGGCCAAGGTCGCCGCAGCGCCGGGGTATGCCGCACGGCGCCAGATGGCCCATTGCCCGTTCAGGCGCACGTGGCGGTTGCCGCGATTGTCGATCTCGAACCACAACTCTGGAGCGGGGTTGCCGGTTTGTGCCGTGGTGGGCGGCGGCGTGATCCCGTAGGCGGCGATTTCGGCGGCGAAGCGTTCTTCGCCCGTCCACGCATAGACCGCGGCGCCCAGCCGGAAGCGCGAGCGGATTTTCGGCGGCTCGTTGGGCGGCGGCGGGCTTGGAATTTCGGTGAAATAGAGCATCGCCCGGTATTCGCCCGGGGCAAGCTGCTGTTGCGGCCGGAACGCCAGGCGCACGGTCTGCGATTGCCCGGCGGGCAGATCGAAGCGCAGCGGGTTGACGATCAACCACTGGTCCAGCGATTCGGGCGTCGACGCTATGACGATAGGCAGGTTGTCCTCGTCCATCGCAAAGTGGGCGACCTCGACCTCGATGCTGACATCGGCCGGCGACAGGTTCAACAGCCGGAAGCTGTGGCCGCGCGGGTTGTGGTCGAGGTCGGCAACGAGGATGCGGGGCGAGATGCCGATCTGCGCCGCTGCGGCCAGCGGCAGCATCGTCAGCAGGGCGGTGAGCCAGCGGCCGAATTGCAGTGACATGGTCAGATTCCGGTGGCGTCGATCCGGATTCTGCCGCGCAGCGTGCCGCCGGTCAATGCATCGACCGGAATATCGAGCGTGACACCGCCTTCGATAACCTCGTAACCGTCGCGGTCTGTGGAGCGGTGCTGGATCCATGGCCGAACCTGAATCCGGCCGCTGGCGAATTGAGCCGCATCGCGGCCGCCGGCCCCGTGATCGACCGTCTCCCAGGTGACGTCGATCGGCGCACTGCCGAGTGCGGCACGGCCGGCCGGTTGTTTGATGCGCCACAGTAGCGGGATTTCGCGATGGACGAACGGCGCCAGTTCGGGCACCGTGAGGTTGCCCTGAAAACTGAGGCCGCCGCCGACCGCTGCAGCCGTTCCGGTTACGGCACCGAGCCGCTGTTCCGGGCCGCTCACCAGTTCCAGGACGCTGACCGGGGCGAGCGAGATGCGGCCGGCGTCGATCAGCGTCAGGATCACCCCGTCGCGCTCGCCGCGGCGGCCCGAGGCATCGAAGAACGCCTCATCGGCCTCAAATTGAGCGGCCGCCGGCAGCGCCGCGAAAAACACGACCGCAAGCAGGGCTGGAGTGGTTTTGGGCATCGGTATCAACGACCTGTGCGCCGCCGGATCCGTGGGATGGCCGGAGGTGGCGCTGCGGCCACCTCCCGTCCCCCAGGCCGGTCGCTCAGGTACCGGTGACTTCGATCGTGTACAGGAACGTGGGGCCGGTGCCGTCGTGCAGGCCGTCGTCGCTGACCTGGCTGAAGTCAAGGTCCATCGACACGCCGCCACGCGCCAGGTTGCCGAGGCCGGGGTCGGCGAACGTTCCACCGGTCACCGCGATGTTCGAGACGGTGATGATCGAGCCGCTCGGGCCGTCGAGTGTGGTATCGCCGGTGCCGGTGATGCCGACCGTGGTGTTGGCCGTCGTCCCGCCGATGGCGCGCACCGCCCAGACGTTGTTGAGGGTCAACGGCACCGCAGAAACGTTGGCCAGCGCCGCCGGGTTGATATTGGCATCGGCGTTCAGCGCCCCGGCCGAGACCGCCGGCGTGACATTGGCTGCGCCCAGATCGCATTCCTGCGAGCCCAGCGCCCCGGGGGTGCAGCCGGCCGGCGTGAACAGCGTGCCGAGCGTGGTCGAATCGATATTGACCTGGATGTCGGTGAACGAATACAGAATCGTGATCGAGCCGAGCGTGATATCGACATCGACGTTGATCTGTGCACTGGCGTTCTGGCCGAGCGCCAGCGCGCCGATCAAAGCCCCGGCCGTGGCCAGGTGTTGCATCGTATTTTTCATGTCAATCGTCCTCAGTTGGTTGTATAAAAAAAATCCATCCGGAAATATCGGGACTGCACTACAAGGCCACCTGCCGCGTGGCGGCCGGTGGTCCATCCATCGAAGTAGCATGCGGCCGGAATATGGCCCCAGGTCCTTGTGAGGGGCGCACCCACTGTATCCCCGCGATCGGATGCGCCCGGTCCCTCTTGAAGCGACGCGCAGTATATCAATCGTTTAGGGGAAAAATCAAGGTTTCAAATGTAACGAATTGTCAAATGTTGGGCCGTCCGGACGAGCCCGTTCCCGGCGCCAGTCCGGGACGCAAGTCCGGGACAGGCTGTGACTTGGCAGACGGCGCAAAGTCCTTATGTAAAGTAAGTTCCAGAATTGCGCTTACACGGTTTCGAGCGCTGCGCACGCTGTTTTCATTGCCGCGATCGTGGCGGTGTAATCCGGGCTGCCGAAGATGGCGGTGCCGGCGACGAAGGTATCGGCGCCGGCGCGGGCGATCCTGGCGATATTGTCGAGTTTGATGCCGCCATCGACTTCGAGGCGGGCGGCTCTTGTGCCGCCGTCGATCATCGCCCGGACCCGGCGGATCCGGTCCAGCGTCCCGGGGATGAAGGCCTGGCCGCCGAAGCCGGGGTTGACCGACATCAAAAGCACCAGATCGAGATCATTGAGGCTGTCGTCGAGCCAGGACAGCGGCGTCAGCGGGTTCAGCGCCAGCCCGGCCTGCATGCCGTGGCCACGGATGAGTTGGATCGTCCGGTGCACGTGGCGCGTCGCTTCGGGGTGGAAACTGATCAGCGTCGCGCCGGCGGCGGCGAACATCGGCACCAGCGCATCGACCGGCTCGACCATCAGGTGCACGTCGAGCGGTGCGGCGACGCCGTGGTCGCGCAGGGCCTTGCAGACCAGCGGCCCGACGGTCAGGTTCGGGACGTAATGGTTGTCCATCACGTCGAAGTGGATCCATTCGGCGCCGGCGGCGAGCACGGCGTTGACTTCGTCGCCGAGGCGGGCGAAATCGGCGGCGAGGATCGAGGGGGCGATGAGCGGTGATTGTTTTGCCATGCGGGTCAGAAACCTTTGATCTGCCGGAGCCGGTCGTAGGCGGCGCGGATTTCGCGGGTGCGCTTTTCGGCCAAGGCGAGCACGTCGCCGCCGGCACCGGCTAGGCGGTCGGGGTGGTGGCGGGCCATCAGTTTGCGGTAGGCCTGCTTGATCGCCGCGGCGTCTGAGCCGGGTGCGACGCCGAGTATCGCACAAGCCGCGGCCAGTTCACCGTCGCCGCCAGCCAGCACTGCGTCGAGCACCCCGGCCGGCGCGCCGACGGCCGAAGCGATGTGCCGCAAGGCGGCGAACTCGTCGGGCGTCCAGCGGGAGTGACGCCGGGCCTGGTGGCGGATCGTAACGAGTTGCTCCAACCACGGGCGGTAGATAGCCGGTGTACCGCGCCCCTGCCGGCTGAACGGCGCCAGCAGGGCGTCGAGCGCCGCGCCGCCTGCCCGACCTTGTTCATGCGCCAAGATCGCGTCGTTTCGGGTTTTGCTGTCGGGCCTTTGCAAATCGAGCCAGCGCGCCGCGGCGGCGATATCGGCTTCGCCGACCCGGCCGGTGCTGCGCGCCAGCGCGCCGAGTGCGGCATAAAGCGCAACGATGGAGTCACGCCGCGGGCCGCTTCGCAGGCGCGCCCACCCGCCGCGCTGTCTGAATTGCTGGTGGAGCAGGGCGGCGCCGATGACCAGCGCCGCGCCGGCGGCGCCGCGCCACAGGCCGGCCAGCGTCGCCGCCGCGCTCCACGCCAGCCAGCGGCCGGCGGTTTTTTTACCCGCCGCGTCCGGATTTGGGGTCGCTGCTCTGGGACGGTGCGCAGTCATCGCCGGAGTCGGTCATAATTTAACGATGGTAAAGCCGATGTATTGTCGCAGATTCGACCTGCCTGGGGACTTCCGGTGGCGGCCTTGATCGTGCCCGGTTTGCCGTTACTGCACCGCGGCAAGGTGCGTGATGTGTACGATGCCGGCGGCGGCCGGTTGTTGATGGTGGCCAGCGACCGCCTGTCGGCGTTCGATGTCGTGCTGCCCGACGAGGTGCCGGGCAAGGGCGAGATCCTGACGCAGCTCAGCAATTTCTGGTTTGCCAAAACGGCGCATCTTTGCCGCAATCATCTGACCGGTATCGCGGTCAGCGAGGTCGTGGCCGACCCCAATCTCGCCGCCGCACTCGCCCGCCGCGCGGTGGTCGTCGAGCGTTTGAAACCGCTGCCGATCGAGGCGGTGGTGCGCGGTTATCTGATCGGTTCGGGGTGGCGCGATTACCGGCGTGACGGCAGGATTTGCGGCCTCGAACTGCTGCCCGGCCTGCCGCTTGCCGGCCGCCTGCCGGAGGCGATATATACGCCTTCGACCAAGGCGGCGCCGGGGCGGCACGACGAGAACATCGACTACGCAACGACCGTCGCGCTGCTCGGCAGCGGGCCGGCCGCAACGGTGCGCGACAAGAGCCTCGAACTGTATCGTATCGCCGCCGCCTACGCCCGCCAACACGGCATCATCATCGCCGACTGCAAGTTAGAATTCGGCCTCGACAGCCAAGGCGAGGTCGTGTTGATGGACGAGATATTCACTCCCGATGCGGCCCGCTTCTGGCCCGCCGGCGAGTACCGGCCGGGAACGAGCCCGCCGAGCTTCGACAAGCAATATGTCCGCGATTTCCTCGAAACCCTCGACTGGGACAAAAAGCCGCCCGCTCCCCACCTGCCGCCGGAAGTGATCCGCGCAACGTTCGAACGCTACGCCGAGGCATACCGGCGGCTGACCGGGGAAGCCTGGCGGACGGCGTGAACGGCGGGCCCGCAGCCTGGGTCTGATTTGATGGCTGCGCTCAGATCGGCTGGGTGCGTTGCCGTGCGAAATCAATAAATATAATATACGTCCACATATATTTTTTGAGGACCGACCCGTAGGACGGGTCACGATTTACCTCGACGCGGAATCCGAAGATCGGATGAAACAAGCAGCGCAAGCCGCAGGGCTTTCCAAAAGCCGGTGGCTGGCCAAGTTAATCCGCGAAAAAAACATGCAGCGAATGGCCGCCGGCCGGCCGTGAAGCCGCCGGTGCGTGGCCGGATTTCCCCGACGTTGAAATGTTGCGCCAGGATACCGGCCGCGATCTTCCCAGAGAAGCACTCTGATGTTTCTGCTGGACACCAACACCTTGATCTATTACTTCAAGGGTCAAGGGGGTATCGCTGAGAAGCTGCCCGCTTTGCCGGCGAG
Source organism: Candidatus Jinrbaksania sp. (assembly GCA_039794245.1). Classification (GTDB taxonomy): domain Bacteria; phylum Pseudomonadota; class Gammaproteobacteria; order Xanthomonadales; family Wenzhouxiangellaceae; genus DAITQM01. Next base: position 11,696 of record JBDIVS010000010.1, on the reverse strand, counting down.
CCAGTTGGCGGTTTCCACCATCAGCCTTTTTGAACTCGAAACCGGTTTACGTAAATCGTCCCGGCCGGGGAAACGGCCGTGGCCAATTGGCTGCTTTCGTTTCGGTTGTCCAGTTGTGGCCATTTGATTGTGCCGCGGCGCTCGAGGCTGCCGCGATCAGAGCCGATCTGGAGTCGCGTGGAAAACAAATCGGCCCCCTGGATACATTGATTGCGGGCATCGCCGTGGCGCATGGCGCCACTCTGATTACTCGTAATTTAGGCGAATTTTCCACAATTTCCAGGTTGGCAGCCGTCAATTGGTAGCGCAGCGCTCAATAACCCGCCGCCTGGCCGTCTTTGCGCGATTCCGAGGCGCCGTGATAGACGCCGGTTTCGGGGTCGCGCGAGATCGCCTGGTAGCCGCCGTAGGGGCCGAGCGCTTCGATGATTCGGTGGCCGCGCAGTTGTAGTTCGCGCACGGTCTCGCGCGAAAAACCGCTTTCGAGGTTGACTACGCCGCCGCCGGTCATCGCTTCGGACTGGCCGACCGGCTCGGTTGAGCCGTCGTGGTGCAGGCGCGGCGCGTCGCCGGCTTCCTGGAGGTTCATACCGAAATCGATCAGGTTGGTGACGATCTCGACATGGCCCTGCGGCTGCATGGCGCCGCCCATCACGCCGAAACTGACCCACGGCGCGCCGTCTTTGGTGATGAACGCCGGAATGATGGTCTGAAACGGGCGTTTACCGGGCGCGTAGCTGTTGGCGTGGCCTTCCTTCAGGACGAACATTTCGCCGCGGTCCTGGAGGATGAAACCCAGCCCGTCGGGCGCCATGCCCGAGCCCATGCCGCGGTAGTTGGATTGGATCCAGGACACCATGTTGCCGGCGCGGTCGGCGGTGGTCAGGTAAATCGTGTCGCCTTCGTTGAGCTGCGCCGGTTCTTCGGGGATTTCGCGCAAGGCCCGATTGGGGTCGATCAGGCGGCGGCGTTCGGCGGCGTAGTCCTTGGACAGTAAACGGTCGAGCGGCGGCGGGTAAAAATCGGGATCGGCGTAGAAGCGGGCGCGGTCCTCGAACGCCAGTTTTTTGGCTTCGATCAGGTAATGCAGGTGATCAGCGCTGCCGAAGCCCATTGCCTTGAGATCGTAGGCTTCGAGTATGTTCAACATTTGCAGTGCGGCGATGCCCTGCGAGTTGGGGGGCAGTTCCCAGATGTCGTAACCGCGATAGTTGATGCTGACCGGTTCGACCCACTCGCCGTGGTGGGCGGCGAGATCCTCGGCGCTCAGAAAGCCGCCGTGGCGCGCCATGTAACGGCCGATGGTGGCGGCGATTTCGCCCTGGTAAAACGCCTCGCGGCCGCCGGCGGCGATTTTTTCGAGCGTTGCGGCGAGGTTGGGATTGCGCCAGATTTCGCCGGCCCGCGGCGCCCGGCCGTCGATCGTGAACTGTTCGATAAAGCCCGGCCATTTGCCGAGCACCGGCACCGAGCGCTGCCAGTACCAGGCGATCAGCGGGGCGACGGGGTGGCCGTTGCGGGCATAGCCGATCGCCGGGGCGAGCAGGTCGGCCATCGGCAGCTTGCCGAACCTTTCGTGCAGCGCGGACCAGCCGTCCACGGCACCGGGTACCGAAACCGGCAGCGGGCCGTGCGGCGGAATCGCGGTATAGCCGTTGTTGCGGAACCATTCGAGGGTCAGCGAGCGCGGCGAGCGGCCCGAACCGTTGTAACCGTACAGTTTTTTACTCGCCGCGTCATAGACGATCGCGAACAGATCGCCGCCGATGCCGTTGCCAGTCGGTTCCATCAGGCCCAGGGCGGCATTGGCGGCGATCGCCGCATCGACGGCGCTGCCACCTTGTTTGAGGATTTCGATCCCGATCTGCGTGGCCAGCGGCTGGCTGGTTGCGACCATGCCGTGTTCGGCGATCACTTCGGAACGGGTGGCAAACGGTTTCCCGATGATGCGGTCGGCGGCCATCGTCTGAACTCCGGTAAGGGCGAGCAGCAGGAACAGAACGAAACGGATGGGGTAGGGCTTGGTGAAGGCAACGCGACGCATGGTCAATCTCCCGGCACACGTGTGGATTGGTTAAAATAGCAGAGTTGCACCTCGCGCGGCCTTCCTGTCCGCCGAGACCGGGTCCACCCCGCCGCCTGTCCGCTCACTGCTGTCTGGAGTAGCCGATGAACCAGCCCGTCCGTATCGCGATCACCGGCGCCGCCGGCCAGATCGGTTATCAGCTCTGTTTCCGCATCGCCGCCGGCGATCTGCTCGGCCCCGAGCAGCCGGTGGTGCTGCAACTGCTCGAAATCCCCCAGGCGCGCCAGGCGCTCGACGGCGTGATCATGGAGCTGAACGATTGCGCCTTTCCGCTGCTCGAAGGTGTCAGCGGCCACGACCAGGCCGAAGCGGCGTTCGAGCAGGCCGACGTGGCGATCTTGGTCGGCGCCAAGCCGCGCGGCCCGGGCATGGAACGCAAGGATCTGCTCGGCGAGAACGGCAAGATTTTCGCGCCCCAGGGGCGGGCGTTGAACGCGGCGGCGCGCCGCGGTGTCAAGGTGCTGGTCGTCGGCAACCCGGCGAACACCAACTGCCTGATCGCCCAGGCCAACGCCCCGGACCTCGATCCGGCGCAGTTCACGGCGATGACCCGCCTCGACCACAACCGGGCCATCGCCCAGGTCGCGGCGCGCACCGGCGTGGCGATCCGCGAGGTCAGCAAGATGATCGTCTGGGGCAACCATTCGACGACCCAGGTGCCGGATCTGACCTACTGCCTGGCCGGCGAACGCCGCGCCCGCCAGGCGATCGGTGAAGAGACCTATTTCAACGATTTCATCCCAACCATCCAGCAGCGCGGCGCTGCGGTGATCAAGGCGCGCGGCGCGTCGAGTGCCGCATCAGCGGCCTCGGCGGCGATCGACCACGTGCGCGATTGGATACTGGGCAGCCGCGGTGACGACTGGGTGTCGATGGCGGTGCCGGCCGACGGCAGTTACGGCATCGCGCCTGGCGTGATCTATTCTTTCCCGTGTACGTGCCGCGACGGTGCTTGGCAGATCGTCCACGGCCTCGGCATCGGCCACGATATCCAAGAGCGCATGCAGGCCAGCGACCGCGAACTGCGCGAGGAGCGCGCCGCGGTCGAAGCGCTGCTCGGCCGCGCATGATGCCGGCACCCGGTGCCCGCTTGCGGGCCGCATTGGCGGCTGAGCGCCCGCTGCAAGTGGTCGGCACGATCAACGCCTATACCGCGAAAATGGCCGAAAGGATCGGCCACCGCGCGATTTATCTCTCCGGCGGCGGACTGGCGGCCAACTCGCTCGGCGTGCCCGATCTCGGCATCAGCCATCTCGAGGACGTGCTGATCGATGTCCGGCGGATCACCGATGCCTCGTCACTGCCGCTTCTGGTGGACGGCGATGTCGGCTTTGGCGGCGCGTTCAATATCGCCCGGACGATCCGTTCGCTGATCAAGGCCGGCGCCGCCGGCGTACACATCGAAGACCAGGTGCTGGCCAAGCGTTGCGGCCACCGGCCGGGCAAGGCGATCGTCCCGCGCGATGAGATGGTCGATCGGATCAAGGCCGCGGTCGATGCCCGGCACGACCCCGATTTCGTCATCATGGCCCGCACCGACGCGCTGGCTGTCGAAGGCGAGGCGGCGGCCCTCGACCGGGTCCGCGCCTGCGTCGAGGCCGGCGCCGACATGATCTTTCCCGAAGCGGTTGAAACGCTCGATCAGTATCGCCGCTTCCGCGCTGCCGCCGGCGTCCCCATCCTTGCCAATATCACCGAATTCGGCAAGACGCCGCTGTTTACCACCGCCGAACTGGGCGCCGCCGGGGTCGATCTCGTGCTCTACTGCTGCGCCGCCTACCGGGCGATGAACAAGGCGGCCGAAACCGTCTATCGCACCCTGCTCGCCGCCGGCCACCAGCGCGACCTGATCGCCGCGATGCAAAGCCGCGACGAACTGTACGATTATCTCGATTATCACGCCTACGAACAAAAACTCGATGCCTTGTTCGCCCAGGATTCGCCATGAAGGAAAGTGAGATGAAAAATACCAAACCTGCAGCCGGGCTGCGTGGCCAGACGGCCGGCGCGACTGCGATCTGCACGGTCGGCGCGGCCGGCAACAGCCTCAGATACCGCGGCTACGATGTCGCGGATCTGGCCGAGAACGCGAGCTTCAACGAAACCGCCTACCTGCTGCTCAAGGGTGAGCTGCCGAAGCGCGCTGAACTTGCGGCGTTCACCGGCCGCCTGAAACGGCTCCGCCACCTTCCCGCACCCTTGAAAGAAGTGCTTGAACGCATACCGGCGACAGCGCACCCGATGGACGTGCTGCGCACCGGCTGCTCTTTTCTCGGCAACCTGGAAACCGAAAGCGGCTTCGACCGCCAGCAGGAACAGGCCGAACGGCTGCTCGCCGTCTTCCCGTCGATCATCTGCTACTGGTACCGTTATGCCCATGACGGGATCGGGGTCGAAGTCGAAACCGATGATGACGATATCGGCGCGCATTTTCTGCATCTGCTGCATGGTCAGAAACCGGAACCGCTGCATACCAAGGTGATGGATGTCTCGCTGATCCTTTATGCCGAGCACGAATTCAACGCCTCGACGTTCACCGCCCGGGTGTGTGCCTCGACGCTGTCGGATATCCACTCGTGCGTCACCGCGGCGATCGGCTCGCTGCGCGGCCCGCTGCACGGCGGCGCCAACGAGGCGGCGATGGCGATGCTCGAACGTTACCGCTCGGTGGACGAGGCCGTCGCCGACGTCAAGGCCAAACTGGCGGCCAGGGAGAAGATCATGGGTTTCGGGCACGCCGTCTATCGCGAAAAGGATCCGCGCAACGCGATCATCCGCGAATGGTCGCGCCAGCTCGCCACCGCAACCGGCGACCGGGTGCTGTTTGCGGTCTCTGAGGCCGTCGAAAAACAGATGTGGGAAGAAAAGCGATTGTTTGCCAATGCCGATTTCTACCACGCCTCGGCTTATCACTTCATGGGCATCCCGACGCCGCTGTTCACGCCGATTTTCGTGATGTCGCGCGTCACCGGCTGGTGCGCGCACGTTTTCGAACAGCGCGCCGACAACCGCATCATCCGCCCGGGTGCCGAATACACCGGCCCCGAAGCGCGCCCGGTCGTGCCGCTTGCCGCACGTGGGTAAACCCAACAAACCAGCAAAAGGATACACGGACCCGATGTCTCGCGAACACCTGCGCAGCGCCGCGCGCCCGGCTTTCGACGATCTTCTCGTCACCATCGCCGACTACGTCATGCGCGACGACGCATTCAGTCCACTGGCGCGTCAAACCGCGCATTATTGCCTGCTCGACAGCATCGCCTGCGCCCTGATGGCGCTGGCCTTTCCCGAATGCCGCCGGCTGCTTGGCCCCGTCGTGCCCGGCGCGGTGCTGCCCGGCGGGGCGCGCGTGGTGGGCACGAATTACGAACTGGATCCGGCGCAGGCGGCGTTCAATTGCGGCGTGCTGATCCGCTACCTCGATTTCAACGACACCTGGCTCGCCGCCGAATGGGGGCATCCGTCGGACAATCTGGGGGCGATCCTCGCCGTTGCCGATTACCTGTCCCGTACCCCGGCACCTGCTGGCCGGCCGTTGACTTGCGGCGAGGTGTTGACGGCGATGATCCAGGCGCACGAAATCCAGGGGGTGCTGGCCCTGGAGAACAGTTTCAACCGCGCCGGGCTCGACCACGTGCTGCTGGTCCGCGTCGCGAGCACCGCCGTTGTCACCCGCCTGCTCGGCGGCAGCCGCGACGATGTGCTCAACGCCTTGTCCAACGCCTGGATCGACGGCGGCGCGCTGCGCACGTACCGCCACGCCCCGAACACCGGGTCGCGCAAAAGCTGGGCCGCCGGCGACGCCTGCCGCCGGGCGGTGCAATTAGCACTGTTGGCTACCGGTGGCGAAATGGGCTACCCGTCCGCCCTGACGGCGAAGACCTGGGGTTTCCAGGACGTGCTGTTCGGTGGCCGGGCATTGACCCTGGCCCGGCCGCTCGGCAGCTACGTGATGGAAAACGTGTTGTTCAAGATCGCCTATCCCGCCGAGTTCCATGCCCAGACGGCTGTCGAGTGCGCCTTGCAATTGCACAGCGAAGTCAAAGACCGGCTCGACGAGATCGAAAAGATCATCATCGAAACCCAGGAAGCCGGCGCCCGGATCATCGACAAGACCGGGCCGCTGGCCAACTACGCCGACCGCGATCACTGCATCCAGTACATGGTCGCCGTGCCGCTGATCTTCGGCGAGTTGACCGCCGCGAGCTACGGTGACGAGATCGCCGCCGACCCGCGGATCGACGCGCTGCGGGCCAAAATGGAAGTGAGCGAAAACCCCGACTTCACGCGCGATTATTTCGATCCGGATAAACGCGCCATCGGCAACGCGGTGCAGATTTTCTATCGCGACGGTACGGCCAGCGAGCGCGTCGCGGTCGATTTCCCGATCGGCCACCGGCGGCGGCGCGCCGACGGCATTCCTTTGCTGATGGCCAAGTTCGAGAACGCCGTCAGAGGTCATTACGCCGCCCGGCAGGCGGCGGCGATCGCCGCGCTGCAAGATCCCGAACGGCTCGCAGCGATGCCGGTCGCCCGGCTGCTCGATCTTCTGACGGTGCGATGAACCGCTCGCCGGCGACGCCCCCGGCGCCGGCCGATCACCTGGTCACCGCCGCCGACGGCCACCGGGCCCGGATCCGCTGGTTCGCTCCCACCGGCCAGTGCCACAGGGCGCTGTACTGGATGCCGGCGCTCGGCGTCGGCCTGCGGCCCAACGACCGCTTTGCTGCACTGCTCGCCGAACGCGGCGTCGCCGTCGCCGTCCACGAATGGCGCGGCCTCGGCGACAGCAACTGGCGCGCCGCCCGGGGTTGTGACTGGGGTTATCGCGAACTATTCCGGTTCGATATTCCCGCCGGCCTGGATGCCGCCCGGACGCTGGCGCCGCAGGCGACTTGGCTGCTCGGCGGCCACAGCCTCGGTGCCCAGTTCGCCCTGCTTTATGCCGCATTGCACGGCGGCGAGTGGCGACGGATCGTCAGCATCGCCGGCGGCCATCCGTGGTGGCGCGGCTTTCCCGGAGCGAAGGGCTGGGTGTTCCGCGCCCTGTTGCCGCTCGTCCCGCTCAGCGGTGCCATCGCCGGCCATTTTCCTGGCACGTACCTCGGTTTCGCCGGCCGCGAGGCACGCGGCTTGATGAACGTCTGGGCCGCAACTGCCAGATCCGGCGGTTATCCGGCGGCCGCGCTCGATCTCCACCCGGCCCGGCCCGCCCCCGAGACAGCGCTCGCCGCCTGGCCGGGCAGCGTGTTCGCCGCCCATTTTCAGGACGACAAACTGGTCAGCCGGATGAGTCTTGCCCGCTTGCAGGCGTTGACGCCCAAGGCCGAGTGGACGATCGTCGAGTATCCAACCGCTCATCCCGGCCTGCTCAAGGCCGATCATTTCGGCTGGCTGAAAACCCCCGAACCGCTGGTCGGTCCGCTGATCGATTGGCTCGGCGGTAAAATCCCGTCTTCATCAACCGTTTGAGCGACCGCCCATGCCCATCGATCCCAAACTGCTCGACATTTTGTGCTGCCCCTCCACCCATGTGCCGCTGCGCATGCTCGAAGCCGGCCGGCTGGCCAAGGTCAACACCGCGATCACCGCCGGCGGCGTCAAAAAAATCGACGGCGGCGAGGTTACCGAACCGCTCGACGAAGCGCTAATCACCCAGGACGGCAAACTGCTCTACCCGATCCGTGACGGTATCCCGCATCTTCTGGTCGAAGAGGGCATCGCGACGTTGCAGATCGCTGATTTCTGATGGTCCGGCCGGCGCCGCCCGATCCGGCAAACGTCGCCGCCGACGTGCGGCGTGCGCTGGCCGAGGATCTGGGCCGGGAAGCGGGTCAGGGTTTCATCGCCGGCGATCCGAGCGCCGGCCTGATCCCCGGCGAACAACGAGCCGCGGCGGAACTGATCACCCGCGATGACGGCGTGCTGTGCGGCAGCGCCTGGTTCGCGGCCTGTTTTCTGACCCTCGATCCTTGGTGTCAAATCGCGTTCGCCGCCGCCGACGGCGATCCGGTGTGCGCCGGGCAGCGCCTGGCGGAGGTCAAAGGCAACGCCCGGGCGTTGCTCGCCGCCGAGCGCACGGCGTTGAACTTTCTGCAAACCCTGTCCGGCACCGCAACCGCCGCGCGCCGCTTGGTGGCGATCGTCGAGAAACTCGAACCGCGGCCGCGCGCCGTGCTGCTCGATACCCGCAAAACCCTGCCCGGTCTGCGTTACGCACAAAAATACGCTACCTGCACCGGCGGCTTTCAAAATCATAGGATGGGTCTGTACGATCGCGTGTTGCTCAAAGAAAACCACCTGATCGCCGCCGGTTCGATCGCCGCCGCGGTCGGCGCCCTGCGCCGCACCGACTCGGCGCGGTGGATCGAAATCGAAGTCGAGAGCGAAGAAGAGTTAGCCGAAGCCGTCAATGTCGGCGCCGACCGCGCCCTACTCGACAACTTCCCGCCCGCCGCCCTGCCGGAGATCGTCGCCCGCTGGCACGGCCGGATCGAACTCGAAGTCTCCGGCGGCGTCACAGCCGAAAACCTCGCCGCCGTCGCCCAAACCGGCGTCGATTACATCTCCATCGGCGCCGTCACCAAACACCTCAAAGCCCTCGACCTGTCGTTCCGCCATCTGGGCTGAAAGATTTTATCCGCGTCCCCGGTCAACGGCTACGATGGCATGCTTTTTCACCGTTCGCCGCCCGGCAACTCCGAAAAGGCTGCCAGATCGGTCGATGAGAGGAGCAGATATGCAATCTAGGAGATGTAACATGATTCCGATCGTTCGTTCTACCCCCCCCATCGTACGGGTGATCACAGCCGTCTGAAACGACGCGCCGGTGGTTTTTCCGCTTACGCGGCACTGCTACTTCTGATTTCGGTGCAGGGCTCAGCAGCAGTCATATTTGTGTGTGACGAGGCCGTTCAGGGCCAAAGCTACAGTTGCTATGTTTACGGCTCTGATGGTACACAGGTGCAATCGGTAACCTGGAACACATCGGGTCTTGCGCTGACCGAATCCGGTTTCGATGCTGGGATATTCTCGGCTTTTTTCGAATGCACCGCGAATGGTACGGGGAATATCCATATGAGCTTACATAACCACAACAGGCGATACTGGTGGTGGCGACCGGTTGGCCAATTGCGGCGAGCCGGATTCCAGCAGTGGCGGCGGTTTTTGTACAGGAGTTTGTCCGCCAGTGTGTTCTCCCGCCGTAGGCCCATTCCCGCCTTGCCATAGTCTCCAATTTATGGCTAACGAAGAAAATTAATTCATCTAGGATAGCCTCGATAACTGCCATATGGTGGTTATCGAGGCGTTATTCAATTGATTCAGTATTTTGAGTAGAAATGTGCTAAAATCCGTTGCTGTTATTTTTATCATATTTATGTCTTCCGATTATGCCGAGCTAGCGCCACGGAAACATGCGGATTATAGTTCTGACCAATATCAGATGGGCCAATCCTACGGCGTGGGTGAGAGCGACAAATGTGTTAAAGGGCGATCAAAAAGGAGATCGGAGACCGGATCTCGAATAGCTAGAGATCAAACAACTGCATGTAATGAACGCGTCCCCGCAACTTTGGATGCGACAAAGCTTGAGGCAGACTCTCTTTTTGAAAATCAGGATTTCGGTTTGGCGTTGCCATTGTATCTCGCACTCGCCAGCAGGGGCGATAAAGTCGCTCAGTACCGTTTGGCAATGATGTACGAGTCTGGTCTTGGAACCAAGCCTGATATCGCCCAAGCCTATGCGTGGATTTCCGTAGCAACAGAATTCAACTCGTATCCATTGGTGATCTATTGGGCGCAGATAAAACAACAGTTAAAAGATAATGAGATGGCGAAGGCACAGAGCATGGCGTATGATTATTACCGGCGGTTCTCATCCACCGCATTATCGAGTATTTTGAATAAACAAACAACGTATAACGAGAGCCTGATCGATCATGCGAACCGGCTGTATATGGAAGAAAAATACAGGAGGGCGTTTAAAGTATATCTTGGACTTGCAATCGCCGGTGATAAATTTTCACAATATAGGGTTTCATACATGTATCACAACGGCCTGGGTATCCGTGCCGACTATGCCAATGCATATGCTTGGGCGGCATTGGCTTCGGAGCTTGGAGCACCAATTATGGTCGATTATTTTGACGGATTGGTGAATGAGTTTGGAGAAAACGACATCGGGGCTGGAAAAGTACGACTGCGTGAAATCTACAAGAAATCAAGCCTGCTTGCTTTATCGAAAAGGCGGGTAAATAAACTTCGGGGATCGTTGTTGCAATGCCTGAAGACCCGAGTGCCGGGGCCGTGCCCTGAATTGGTTCAAACGGTATGCCAGGACGAGGAAGACTGCGTTGCCGGCCCCGCATCCCGTCAGGCTATGGAAGGGCGTAATTTCAATACCGGAAATATACACGATGCGAGGGAAGTGAAGATCATGTGCCTGGACAGTGGCATTTGCGTGCACGGAAGATTCGATTATTCATTTAGTGTAAAACTCGGCGTTAACATTTACCGAAAATACGAAGCAAAACTCGAGCAAGTAAATACCTTCATCTCTCAATACCTTGAGACGTACGGTAATGTCATACTCGGGGAGTTCGAATTGATTGAGGAGGAGAGCGATCGTGGCGGTCGGGTAGAAACAGATGACGGGCAGGGAGGAGCGCGCATATCGCGGTGATGCGCCAGTTCGGGCAACGTATAAAATAGAGGCTCCTCCGCAGAATTTGTGGGTAAGACTGCCGCGAATTCGATCGAAAAGCGGCCGTTTTGGGTTTTGACCGACTCAAAAGGAGCATCCCGGCCCCTTCTCTGAGAAGATGGAAGTGCAATCCAACCATCCAACAGAAGGGAAAAGCCAGGATGCAGGTGAAGACTATCCTGAATCGGGTTCAGAAATTCAAGTCGTATATGAATGTGTCTTGGGGCGGCAGGGCCGATGTCCCCGAACTGGAGGTCGAGGTCGCCGAACGGGCCAATGGCCGGTCCCTGTGCTCGGGCTGTGGGCGGCCGCGGCCGGGCTACGACCGATTGCCGGCACGGCGCTTTGAGTTTTGTGCCGCTGTGGGGCATCAAGGTGTTTCTGGTCTATGCGCCGCGCCGGGTGGGCTGTTAGGACTGCGGGGTGAGGGTCGAGCGGATGCGGTGGGCCTCGGGCAAGCACCGCCTGACCGAAGTCTATGCGTGGTTTCTGGCGCGCTGGGCCCGGCGGCTGAGCTGGAAGGAAGTGGCCGGGGTGTTTGATGCCTCCTGGGACAGCGTATTTCGCGCGGTCGAGATGGCGGTGGAATGGGGCCGCGCCCATCAGGATCTGTCGGGCATCCAGGCGATCGGCATCGACGAAATTCCCCGCCAGCGCGGGCATCGCTACCTGCGCTGGTCTACCCGATCGACGCGCACTGTAAACGGTTGCTGTGGGTTGGGAAAGAGCGCAAGTTCAAGACATTGCTGGGATTTTTCCGTTGGTTCGGCGCGCAGTGCCGGAGTGAAGTATGTGTGCAGCGACATGTGGAAACCGTAGCTGAAAGTGATCGCCAAGAAAGCGGGCCAGGCTGTACACGTACTGGACCGTTTTCACATCATGGCCCATTTCGGCAAGGCGCTCGAT